>CAYTOD010000001.1:0-212 GCA_964439315.1 uncultured Mycobacterium sp.
CCCCGCGGGCCTAATCCCTGGCCCACTCGCGACGTACGCGAAAGAAACGGCGGGAGTTGAACGCCGCGCAGTCGACGCAGCCCTAGCCGCCGAACGGGCACTAGGCCGCGAACCAGTCGAAATGCCACACAACAACACCGGCTACGACAACCACTCCCCCACCGCCGAAGGCGACTCGGTGGTCATCGAAGTCAAGGGCCGAATCGCCCGTG
>CAYTOD010000001.1:222-2480 GCA_964439315.1 uncultured Mycobacterium sp.
GGTGCCGAAGACTTCACCATCACCCTCAACGAGGTTCTACTCGGCAAGAACGTCCCCGCCGCGCATCGTCTGGTCATGGTGGAAGTGAGCCCAGACGGACCGGAGTATGACCAACTCCGCTACATCGCCGAACACTTCCGCAGCATCAACCTCGGCGACCTCGCCGCCACCGACGTGCGACTCAACTGGGCCAAGACCTGGGCGAGGGGAACCCCGCCATGCTGAACAAATTTCGAGCCAACCACGAGCCAGCCAGAGGACCCCAACTGTGACGCATGCCCCCAAGCGCAAGCTGATCGAGGTCGGGATACCGCTCAAGACAATCAACGACGAATCGGCTCGCGAGAAATCCATCAGATACGGCCATCCGTCAACATTGCATCTGTGGTGGGCCAGAAGGCCGCTTGCGGCCGCTCGCGCCGTCCTCTTCGCGCAGTTGGTAGACGACCCGTCATCGCACCCAGACAAGTTCCCAACTAACGAAGACGTCATGCTCGAGCGCAAGCGACTGCATGACCTCATTGAGCGGTTAGTGGTTTGGGAGAACTCCACTGATCAGGAATTGCTCACTCAGGCCCACCGAGAAATTCTGGCCTCAACGGGCGGGAACCCTCCACCGATTCTCGACCCGTTCGCCGGCGGTGGAACCATTCCGCTCGAGGCTCAACGACTAGGACTGGAAGCGCACGCGTCCGACCTCAACCCCGTCGCAGTCCTCATCAACAAGGCGTTAATCGAAATTCCGCCCAAGTTCGCGGGACGCACACCGGTGTCACCGGATGTCGCCCGTGACCAGTTTGCCCACCCTTGGCCCAACGCCACGGGTCTAGCTGAAGATGTCCGTCGCTACGGGGAATGGATGCGAAACGAAGCCGAAAAACGCATCGGACACATCTTCCCCAAGGCCACACTGCCCGATGGCTCAGCAGCAAACGTGATCGCATGGATTTGGACGCGCACCGTCTCCTGTCCTAACCCCGCATGCGGTATTGCCATGCCACTGGTCCGCTCCTGGTGGTTGGGCAAAAAGACAGGGAAGGAATCGTACGTCGTGCCGTCCGTCAAGGACGGAAAGGTTCACTTCGATATCGGTCACGATGTCAAGACGGCGCCGACACCCGAGACTGACGGCACTGTGGGGCGAAACGGCGCAACTTGTATCGGCTGCGGAGCAGCTGTCGAACTGAAGTACATCCGGACGAGAGGACCGGGACGGACGAACCTCTGGTACACCAGTTGTCCCACCAGGGGCACCGCTGGATAGCCACGTTCGGACAGGATAACCGCTGAAAGCATCTAAGCGGGAAACCTTCTCCAAGACCAGGCTTCTCACCCTTTTAGAGGGATAAGGCCCCCCGCAGACCACGGGATCGATAGACCAGACCTGCACAGGCAGCAATGCACTCAGGGGACTGGCACTAACCGGCCGAAAACTTACAACAACACAAACTCGCAACCACACACACTCACGAATCGTGAAAAACACCCACCCCACCACCAAAACACCCCCACAACAGGGTGCCGGCGGGACACACAAATTTACATAAAGTTACGGCGGCCATAGCGGCAGGGAAACGCCCGGACCCATTCCGAACCCGGAAGCTAAGCCTACCAGCGCCGATGATACTACCCAACAGGGTGGAAAAGTAGGACACCGCCGAACACACACTAAAGGAATGCCCCCCGAGAAATCGGGGGGCATTCCCCATTCAAACCGCAATCTGAAGTGAAATAGCTTCACAATTCGAGAAGCTCCCGGCTATATCGATAGCGACAAATTCGTGCGCCACGTCGACGCCCGTACATGTACTCCTCCGGTGCAACCGACTTCGCTGCCTGGCCGTATCCTCTACCCGATGGCTGACGACGAGAACAGGCCCGCCGGCGGCGGGCGTCCGATACGGCGTCCCGCCGAACCCAGGCGGGTACGCCGCGATACCGCCGCTCCGCGCCGATCCGGCCCGGGACGGGCACGGCGGGAACAGCCGAACCCAGCGCAGGGTTCGACGGCACCCAGCGGTCCGGCCATTCCGGCCAGTGTCGAGGCTAAACAGCTAGCGCCCGAAATACGTGCCGAGCTTTTCACCCTCGACAAAACCACCGCTGACACCGTGGCTCGCCACCTCGTCGCGGCCGGCGAACTGCTCGACGAGGACCCGCAGACTGCATTGGCCCACGCCCAAGCGGCGCGCACCCGCTCCGGTCGGATCGCCGCGATCCGGGAAGCAGTGGGGATCGCCGCTTACCACTGCGGGGAT
>CAYTOD010000001.1:2490-7152 GCA_964439315.1 uncultured Mycobacterium sp.
TGGACACAGGCACTGTCGGAGTTCCGGGCGGCTCGCCGGATGGGCTCGAAGTCGCAACTCCTGCCGCTGATCGCCGACTGTGAGCGCGGCGTCGGCCGGCCCGAACGCGCCATCGAACTCTCCCGCAGTCCGGAGGCCGCCGGGCTCATCGGCGACGACGCCGACGAGATGCGGATCGTGGCCGGGGGCGCCCGCGCCGACTTGGGGCATCTCGACCAGGCATTGGCGGTGTTGTCGAGCCCGCCGCCGGACCCGGAGCGGGCCGGATCCACGGCTGCCCGGTTGATGTACGCCTACGCCGACACCCTGCTCGCACTCGATCGCACCACGGAGGCATTGCAGTGGTTCATCAATGCGGCCGCAGCCGATGTGGAGGGCGTAACTGACGCCGAGGACCGCGTGAGTGAACTGGCCTGAGGTGAATACTCTTGCCCAGCAACATGATTGCCTGCTGCTTGATCTCGATGGAACCCTGTTCCGCGGCCATTCCGCAACCGACGGGGCCGTTCAGACCCTTGCCGATGTAGAGGCGCGGGCGCTATTCGTCACCAACAATGCCTCTCGGTCGGCGGCGGAGGTGGCCGCTCACCTGTGCGAACTCGGATTCGCCGCCGAAGCCCGAGAAGTGGTCACCAGTGCGCAGAGCGCCGCACGTCTGCTCAGCGAGCATCTGGCGCCCGGGTCGCGGGTCATGGTGGTCGGAACCGAAGCTCTGGCGGCCGAAGTCACCGACGTCGGCCTGCGGCCGGTGCGACTCTTCGCCGACGGTCCGGCCGCAGTCGTCCAAGGATTGTCGATGACGATCGGCTGGTCTGATCTGGCCGAAGCCGCGCTGGCGATTCGGGCCGGCGCTCTGTGGGTGACCGCCAATCTCGACACCACCTTGCCCACCGAGCGCGGACTGCTGCCCGGTAACGGTTCGCTGGTGGCTGCCCTGCGTGCCGCCACCAATGCCAGCCCGCTGGTGGCCGGTAAGCCAGCCCCTACGCTGATGCAGGACGCATTGGCCCGGGGCAGCTTCCAGACCCCGCTGGCCATCGGTGACCGACTCGACATCGCCTGCGCGGTGGGCGCGTCCACGCCGAGCCTGATGGTGCTCACCGGTGTTGGTACCGCGGCCGATGCCGTTCATGCATCCCCTGGCATGCGGCCCACCTACCTCGGCTCTGATCTCAGGGCTCTGCTGGAGGATCCCGCCGCGCTGACGATCACCGGTCACCCGGCCTGGCGCATCGACGTCGACGCCGGAGTGGTCACGGTTCACGCCACCGGCGCGGACCCGGGCGACGACGGACTCTCGGCGGTCCGGGCGCTCGCGCGCACCGTGTGGGACATCGGCGGTCAGCGACAGCCCGCGGTACGCGCGGGCGACTCGGCCGCTCGAGCGGCGCTGGACCGGTGGGCACTGCTCAGCGACCCCATCGACTAGCGTTATCGCTGACATGAACACTGATCCAGCGAAGATCCGCGCCGATGTCGAGGACATCCTGGTTGACCTGCCGCGTATCGGACCGGAACCCCGCGGCCCCGGCTCAATCGCCGGCGAAAGCGTTGACGCCAACGACACCAACGACACCAACGACACGAACGACACCAACGATGCCGTCGACCCCGGCCAGATCGAGGTCATTGAAGCCGTCGGTCGCCGTCTCGAGCAGGCGCACGAGATTCTGGTCAACGCACTGGAATCGGTCGAGAAGGGCTGAGCAGCGCATGACCCGTCGCGCCCGGGTTGACGCCGAACTTGTCCGGCGCGGACTGGCCCGCTCCCGCCAGCAGGCCGCTGAACTCATCGTGGCGGGTCGCGTGACAATCGACGGGATGCCCGCGGTCAAACCGGCGACAGCAGTGTCTACCAATGCTGCGCTGGCAGTTCGGAACCCGGAGCAGAAGACGTGGGTCTCCCGCGGCGCCCACAAACTCCTCGGCGCACTCGAGGTGTTCGGCATCGACGTCGCCGGTCGACGCTGCCTGGACGCCGGGGCATCGACCGGTGGGTTCACCGAGGTTCTTCTTGAGCGCGGCGCCGCTGAAGTGGTGGCGGTGGACGTCGGCTACGGCCAGCTGGCCTGGTCGCTGCGGTCGGACCCGCGGGTCCATGTCATCGAGCGCACCAATGTGCGCGATGTGACCGCGGAAGCGATCGACGGTCCCGTCGATACCGTCGTCGCCGACCTGTCATTCATCTCGCTGTCCACCGTTCTGCCCGCGCTCACCCGCTGCAGCCGTGACGGCGCCGATATCGTTCCCATGGTGAAACCGCAATTCGAGGTCGGCCGCGAACACGTGGGCGCCGGCGGGGTGGTCAGCGACCCGCGACTGCGCGCCGCCGCGGTTCGCGATGTTGCGCTTCGCGCCGGCCGACTGGGCTGGCACACCAGTGGCGTGACCGCCAGCCCGCTACCGGGACCGTCCGGCAACGTCGAGTACTTCCTGTGGCTGCGCCGTGACTCGACCGAAGCCCCCACCAATGCCCTCACCGGTGCCGATCTCGACGCCGCGATCAATCGCGCCGTCGCGGAAGGCCCGCAATGAGTGCCCCAACACCGGAACGCACCGTACTGCTTGTCGTACATCCGGGTCGGAATGAGGCCACCGAGACAGCCCGCCGGGTTGGCAAGGTTCTGGGGGCCAACGGGATCGGATTGCGTGTCCTGTCCCACGAGGCCGTCGACCGCGGCAGCCTGCACCTGGCACCAACTGATCTGGAGGCCACCGGCGCTGCGATCGAGGTGGTCTCCGGAGACGCCCACGCGGCACTGGGCTGTGAGCTGGTATTGGTCCTGGGCGGCGACGGCACGTTTCTGCGGGCTGCCGAACTGGCTCGCAATGCCGAGATCCCGGTTCTCGGTATCAACCTGGGCCGCATCGGGTTTCTCGCGGAGGCCGAAGCGGAATCGATCGACGAGATCCTCGATCACGTGGTCGCCCGCGACTATCGGATCGAGCACCGAATGACCCTGGACGTGGAGGTCAGCGTCGGTGGCGAGGTGCTCTCCCGCGGCTGGGCGCTCAACGAGGCGAGCCTGGAGAAAGGCGGCCACCAGGGGGTGCTTGGGGTGGTCGTGTCCATCGACGGCCGCCCGGTGTCGGCCTTCGGTTGCGATGGAGTTCTGGTTTCCAGCCCAACCGGTTCCACCGCATACGCATTCTCCGCCGGCGGGCCGGTGGTATGGCCCGACCTCGAGGCCATCATCGTCGTGCCCAACAACGCCCATGCGCTGTTCGCCCGCCCGATGGTCACCAGTCCCTACGCCGTGATCAGCATCGACGTCGATTCCGACAATCCGGACGCGGTGGTGGTGTGCGATGGCCACCGCGAGGCGAGGCTGCCGGCCGGGGGACGACTGCAGGTGACCCAGTGCCGAAGCCCGCTGCAATGGGTACGGCTGGACAGCGCCCCCTTCACCGACCGGTTGGTGCGGAAGTTTCAGCTGCCCGTGACCAGTTGGCGCGAGCGGTAGATGCTGGCCGAGATCAGGATCGAGTCCCTGGGCGCGATCAGCGCGGCCACCGCGGAGTTCGACCGCGGGCTGACCGTCTTGACTGGGGAGACCGGAGCCGGAAAGACCATGGTGGTGACCGGGCTTCACCTCCTTGGCGGTGCCCGGGCAGACGCCTCGCGGGTACGGTCCGGCGCCGGACGCGCAGTGGTCGAGGGCCGGTTCGGTACCGCCGAACTCGATCCTGCTGCAGCCGCCGGGATCGACGAGATTCTCGACGTTTCCGGGGCCGAACGCGACGACGACGGCAGCATCATCGCACTGCGTACGGTCAGTCGCGAAGGTCCATCGCGGGCCTACCTCGGGGGCAGGAGTGTCCCGGCGAAGTCATTGGCGGCCTTGACCAGTGGGTTGCTGACCCTGCACGGACAGAACGACCAATTGCGGCTGATGAGACCGGACGAGCAGTGCGCCGCACTGGACCGCTTCGCCGGTGTCGAGGCCGCCCTGGAGCGGTACCGCAAGCTTCGGGACGAATGGCTCATCGCCCGCCGGGACCTGGTGGACCGCGGTGCCCGGGCCCGGGAGTTGCAGCAGGAAGCCGACCGGCTCACATTCGCACTCACCGAGATCGATGGCGTCGACCCAAGTCCGGGGGAAGATGCCGCACTGGTCGACGATATCCGTCGGCTCTCCGAACTCGACGCCGTTCGGGAAGCCGCCGCCGGCGCCCGCGCGGCGCTGACCGGCACCGACGAGACCTCCGGCGCCCAGTCGGCCGCGGCAGTTGACGCACTGGGCCGCGCGGTCGCGCTGCTGGGCGGTGCCGGCGACACCGCGCTTGTCGCCCTGGCGCGCCAGCTTGATGACGCACTGAGCGTGGCGGCCGACGTCGCCACCGAATTGAGTGGATTCCTGGCCGAGCTTCCCGCCGACGCGAGCGAGCTTGAAGCCAAGCTCGCACGCCAGGCCCAGCTGCGCGGGCTGACCCGCAAGTACGCCGCCGATATCGACGGCGTACTGGCGTGGGCCGCCGAGTCACGTCAGCGGCTGGCGGAACTCGACGTCTCCGAGGACGCACTCTCCGGACTGAGTCGACGGGTCGAGGAACTGACCGGCAAGCTGGCCCGGAGCGCCGCTGAGCTTTCGTCCGCTCGTCGCGCAGCGGCCGCCGGGCTCGCCGGGTCGGTTACCGCCGAGCTGGCGGGTTTGGCGATGG
>CAYTOD010000001.1:7162-17965 GCA_964439315.1 uncultured Mycobacterium sp.
AATTCACCGTCACCGTCGCCCCCCTGGTTGCCTGGACGGATGACAGCGCCCCGCTGCGGACGGCCTCGGGCGAGGTTCTGCACGCCGGCAGCAGCGGCGTCGACCTGGTCGAATTCGGCTTCACAGCCCACCGCGGCAGCGATGTGCTGCCGCTGAGCCGCAGCGCCTCCGGCGGTGAGCTCTCCCGGGTGATGCTGGCGCTCGAGGTGGTGCTGTCGGCGTCGGCGGCCGGCACGACCATGGTCTTCGACGAGGTGGACGCCGGTGTGGGCGGGCGGGCCGCGGTCCAGAGCGGGCGGCGGCTGGCCCGGCTGGCGCGCACCCACCAGGTGATCGTGGGGACCCACCTGCCGCAGGTGGCGGCCTATGCCGACACCCACCTCATGGTCGAGACCGCCGGTGCAGCCAGCGAGGTGCGGCGTCTCGACGATGAACAGCGGGTGGCCGAATTGGCTCGCATGCTGGCCGGGCTGGGGGAGTCCGATACCGGCCGGGCCCACGCCCGGGAGTTGCTCGAGGCGGCGGAAGCTGAGCGTTCCGCTCCCTGACCGCATGTGACTGCTGTGACGGAACGTAACTTCTGATGCTGCTGTTACGGCGCGCCTCCCCGCAATAATCTGTGGCCGCCGACAAAATCGGCCCCATGAAGATGTCAGCGCTGCTTTCGCGTAACTCTCAGGCACGGCCCGGCGTGACCGGAACCGCGCGGGTGGACCGTGACACCGACCGGCTGCTGCGCCGTGTCGGACCGGGTGACATCGTCGTGTTCGACGTTCTCGACCTCGACCGGGTGACCGCTGACGCGCTCGTCGATGCCGGGGTCGCGGGGGTGGTCAACGCCTCTCCGTCGATTTCCGGCCGCTACCCCAACCTCGGCCCTGAGGTGCTGGTGGCCAACAACATCGTGCTCATCGACAGCGCCGGACCGGAGATCTTCAAGAAGCTCAAGGACGGCGGAAAGATCCGGCTGCACAACGGCGGGGTCTACTCGGGCGACCGCCGGTTGGTACACGGCGTGGAGCGCACCGACGAAGAAATCGCAGACCTGATGCAGGATGCCAAGACCAGTCTGGTGTCGCACCTGGAAGCCTTCGCCGGGAACACCATCGAGTTCATCCGCAGCGAGAGCCCACTGCTGATCGACGGCATCGGCATCCCCGATATCGACGTCGACGTCTACCGCCGTCACGTGGTCGTCGTCACCGACGGCCCGGGCGCCGAGGATGACCTCAAGTCGCTGAAACCCTTCATCAAGGAGTATCAGCCGGTCCTCGTCGGGGTGGCCGGGGGCGCCGACACCCTGCGCAACAACGGCTACCGGCCCCAGTTGATCGTGGGCAACCCCGACCAGATGAGCGCCGAGGTTCTCAAGGGCGGGGCGCAGGTGGTGTTACCCGCCGACGCCGACGGCCACGCCAGCGGGCTGGAGCGGATTCAGGACCTCGGAATCGGGGCGATGACCTTCCCTGCGGCCGGTTCGGCCACCGACCTCGCTCTGCTGCTCGTCGACCATCACGGCGCGGCGCTCATCGTCACCGCCGGCCACGCCGCCGGTATCGAGGAGTTCTTCGACCGCGGCCGCTCCCAGACCAACCCCTCGACCTTTCTCACCCGACTGAAGGTCGGCGAGAAGTTGGTCGACGCGAAAGCCGTTGCGACGCTGTACCGCAGCCACATCTCCGGCGGAGCGGTGGCCCTGCTGATCCTGGCTATACTCCTCGCCGTGAGCGCCGTGTTGTGGGTGTCGAGTGCCGACACCGTGGTTCTGGACTGGATCGCAACGTACTGGAACCGCATGACGCTGTGGGTCCAGAGCCTGGTGACCTAGGACATGACATTCCGCCATTTCGTACTGTCACTGGCCGCCGTTTTCATCGCCCTGGCCGGGGGCGTTGTGCTGGGCGCGCGGATGCTCTCCGACCCCATGATGGCCGGACTGCGCGGCGACAACGAGTACCTGCAGCAGCAGATCGGCACCCTCAAGGAGCAACAGGACGCGCTCAATCGGCGACTCGTCGCCGCCAACGACTTCGACACCCAGATGTCGGCCCGCATCGTCGCCGATGCGCTTGACGAGAAGTCGATCCTGCTCTTCCGCACCCCGGACGCCGACGAGGCCGACGTGCTGGCGTTAGCCGACCTGGTGTCCCGTGCCGGCGGATCGGTCACCGGCACCATCGGACTCACCAGCGAGTTCGTCGGCGCCAACGCGGCCGAGAAACTGCGCTCGGTGGTCAATTCGCCGATCGTTCCCGCCGGCACCGCACTGAACACCACCCTGATCGACCCGGGTGCCCAGGCGGGCGATCTGCTCGGCATCTCGATGCTGATCAACCCCGATCCGACGGCGCCCGCCGTCGACCCCACCGCGCGCGACACCGTGCTGACCACGCTGCGCGACACCGGATTCGTGACCTTCACCGAAACCCCGGGCCCCGCGGAGGCCGCCATCCTCGTCACCGGCGGCGCACTGCCCGACGACGCCGGCAACCAGGGGACCACCGTCGCGCGGTTCGCCGCCGCAATGGCACCGCACGGTTCCGCCACCGTCCTGGCCGGACGGGACGGCTCGGCCGAGACCATCGCCGCGGTAGCGGTAACCCGGTCCGATGCCGGCCTGGCCAACCTGGTCACCACCGTCGACGATGTCGACACCGCTGCCGGCCGGATCACGACCGTGCTGGCCCTGGAGTCCATGATCGAGGGGGCACCGGCTCAGAAATACGGGATCGGCCCCGGCGCCATATCCCTCACCGTCGGGCAGTCAGGGAACTGAGCACGTCGGATTGACACCCGGTAACGGTGTGTCAGCGCCGCGCCGGACAGCTCGGTGTTAGGGTGAGTTTCCGTGGGTCGGCAGGCCCCAACCAGGGCCGTTGATCAGCAATTCACGCACCGCGGCCTTGTACCGCCAAGTCCTGCGCCGTCATCACGGAGGTCGCTCTTGCCCGTACTGCGCAAGCATCAACAGACCACCACGAAACATCTGTTCGTGACCGGTGGAGTGGTGTCCTCGCTGGGCAAGGGCCTCACCGCCAGCAGTTTGGGCCAGCTGCTCATCTCCCGCGGTCTGCAGGTCACCATGCAGAAGCTCGACCCGTACCTGAACGTCGACCCCGGCACGATGAATCCGTTCCAGCACGGCGAGGTCTTCGTCACCGAGGACGGCGCCGAGACCGATCTGGACGTCGGACACTACGAGCGCTTCCTGGACCGCAACTTGCCCGGCTCGGCGAATGTCACCACCGGACAGGTGTACTCGACCGTCATCGCCAAAGAGCGCAGGGGAGAGTACCTCGGCGACACGGTGCAGGTGATCCCACACATCACCGACGAGATCAAGAGCCGCATTCTGGCCATGGCCCAACCCGACAGCAACGGGCGGCGTCCCGACGTCGTCATCACCGAGATAGGTGGCACCGTCGGCGACATCGAGTCACAGCCTTTCCTGGAGGCCGCCCGTCAGGTCCGCCATGAGGTGGGCCGAGAGAACTGCTTCTTCCTGCACGTCTCCCTGGTCCCGTACCTGGCGCCGTCCGGCGAACTCAAGACCAAACCCACCCAACACTCGGTGGCCGCCCTGCGCAGTATCGGCATCACCCCCGACGCACTGATCCTGCGCTGCGACCGCGCCGTTCCCGACGGTCTCAAAGAGAAGATCGCGCTGATGTGCGACGTCGACATCGACGGCGTGATCTCCACTCCCGATGCCCGGTCGATCTACGACATCCCCAAGGTGTTGCATCGCGAGAAGCTCGACGCCTACGTGGTCCGGAGGCTGAATCTGCCGTTCCGCGACGTCGACTGGACCACCTGGGACGACCTGCTCCGCCGGGTGCACGACCCCCAGGAGACGGTGCGAATCGCTCTCGTGGGTAAGTACATCGACCTTTCCGACGCCTACCTCTCGGTGACCGAGGCGCTGCGGGCGGGCGGGTTCGCCCACCGCGCCAAAGTGGAGATGCGCTGGGTGGCCTCCGACGACTGCGAGACCGATGCCGGCGCCGCGGCCATGCTCGGTGACGTCCACGGCGTTCTGATTCCGGGCGGCTTCGGCATTCGCGGCATCGAGGGCAAGATCGGGGCGATCCGGTACGCCCGTCACCGTGGTCTGCCGTTGCTGGGCTTGTGCCTGGGCCTGCAGTGCATCGTCATCGAGGCGGCCCGATCGGTGGGTGTGTCCGAGGCCAACTCGGCCGAGTTCGACCCTGCCACAAAGGATCCGGTGATCTCGACGATGGCCGACCAACTCGACGCGGTGGCCGGTGACGCCGACCTCGGTGGCACCATGCGCCTCGGTGCGTACCCCGCGGTGCTGGAAGAGGGTTCGGTGGTGGCCGAGGCCTATGGGAGCACCGAGGTGTCCGAACGGCACCGCCACCGCTTCGAGGTCAACAACGCCTACCGCGACCGGATCGGTGAGAGCGGACTCCGCTTCTCCGGCACCTCGCCCGACGGGCATCTCGTCGAGTTCGTCGAGTACCCGCGCGAGGTGCACCCGTTCCTGGTCGGCACTCAGGCGCATCCCGAACTCAAGAGCCGCCCGACCCGCCCGCACCCGCTGTTCGCCGCCTTCATCGGCGCGGCCATCGACTACAAGGCGGCCGAACGGCTTCCCGTCGAGATTCCCGATCAGCACCCCAACGGTCGCGATCACGTGGACGCCACCGGCGGGCAGGCCGCCGAGCCGCTGGCTGACCATGCCCGTGGCTGAGCACGAATTCGAGGTTGGGCACGAATTCGACGCTGAGCACGAGTTCGACACAGTCGGATCCGAAACCCGTTATCGCGGAGCCATTCTCGCTCTACGCGTCGACGAAGTCCGGATGCCGGGCGGTGGCACCGCGGCGCGGGAGGTCGTGGAGCACTACGGCGCGGTGGCGGTGGCGGCCGTCGACGACGACGAGCAGGTGGCGATGGTCTACCAGTACCGCCATCCGATCGGCCACCGGCTCTGGGAACTTCCCGCCGGACTCCTCGACGAACCGGGGGAGGATCCGGCCGATGCGGCGGCGCGGGAACTGCTCGAGGAAACCGGCTTGATCGCCGACGAGTGGCGGGTGCTGATGGACATCGCGCTCTCTCCCGGGTTCTGTGACGAAGCGGTGCGGGTCTACCTGGCGCGCGGTCTGCGCGACGAGGGCCGGCCGCCGGCCCATCACGAGGAAGCCGACCTCACGATGCATTGGGTGGCGCTGACCGACGCGGTCGACATGGTGCTGGCCGGGGAGATCGTGAACGCCACCGCCGCCGCGGGAGTGCTGGCCGCTCACGCGGCGATCGTGGACGGCAAGCCCACCAGGGCGCTGGACGCGCCGTGGGCGGACCGGCCGTCGGCTTTCGCAGCCCGCGGGGGGCGGCGATGACTACGTTTCAGGCGCTCGCCCTGGAGGGGCAGCTTCAGGGCTACCTCGACCACCTGACCATCGAACGCGGGGTAGCGGCGAACACGATCGCGTCCTACGGTCGTGATCTGCGCCGTTACGCCGAGCACCTGACCTCGCGCGGGATCGTTGACCTGCGCGACGTCGCCGAGAGCGACGTCAGCGACTTCCTGGTCGCGCTGCGCCGCGGCGATCCCGACACCGGAGTGGCGGCGCTGTCCGCGGTGTCGGCGGCCCGCGCCCTGATCGCGGTGCGCGGCCTGCACCGCTTCGCGGCCGCGGAGGGCATCCTCGACCTCGACGTCGCCCGGGCGGTCAAACCGCCCACCCCCAGCCGCCGGCTCCCGAAGAGCCTGTCCCTCGACGAGGTACTGGCCCTGCTGGACGGCGCCGGCGGCGACGCCCCGACCGACGGCCCGCTGACCCTGCGTAACCGCGCGCTGTTGGAACTGCTGTATTCCACCGGTGCCCGGATTTCCGAGGCGGTCGGACTCGACGTCGACGACATCGACACCCAGGCGCGCTCGGTTCTGCTCCGCGGCAAGGGCGGCAAGCAGCGCCTGGTTCCGATCGGCCGTCCGGCGATCGCCGCGCTGGAGTCCTACCTGGTGCGCGGGCGACCCGACCTGGCCCGCCGGGCAAGGGGCGGGCCTGCGGTCTTCCTTAACGCCCGCGGCGGCCGGCTGTCCCGGCAGAGTGCCTGGCAGGTGCTCCAGGACGCCGCCGAACGCGCCGGGATCACCGCGGCCGTCTCACCGCATACTCTGCGGCACTCGTTCGCCACCCATCTGCTCGACGGCGGAGCCGACGTGCGGGTCGTGCAGGAACTCCTGGGCCACGCCTCGGTGACCACCACGCAGATCTACACCCTGGTCACCGTCACCGCGTTGCGAGAGGTGTGGGCCGGGGCGCACCCGAGGGCCTGACCCGTCAGGACTCGGCCGCGGAACTGCCATGCCGACCACGGTAGGAGCCGGTCCATGGATAGACTTTCGCCGATGTTCGCCACGCCGCAGATCGAGATCACCCCAGGAGTGCTGGCGTGACCGACCAGAACGACGAAGTCGTGACGGGTCTGACCGGTCGTCCGCTGCGCGATATCCCCACCCCGGAGCCGCTCACCGAGCACGGGCCCGCCGTAGTGATCTCGATGTGCAACCAGAAGGGTGGGGTGGGCAAGACCACCTCGACGATCAACCTCGGCGCGGCACTGGCCGAGTACGGCCGGCGGGTGTTGCTCGTCGACCTCGATCCGCAGGGCGCGCTCTCGGCGGGCTTGGGCGTCCCGAACTACGAACTCGAGAACACCGTCCACAACCTGCTGGTCGAACCCCGCGTCGGCATCGAGGACGTACTGATCCAGACCCGGGTCGAGGGCCTGGACCTGGTGCCGAGCAACATCGACCTGTCGGCTGCGGAGATCCAGCTGGTGAACGAGGTCGGCCGGGAACAGACCCTGGCCCGCGCGATCTACCCGGTGCTCGACCGCTACGACTACATCCTCATCGACTGCCAGCCGTCGCTGGGCCTGCTCACGGTCAACGCACTGGCCTGCTCGGAGGGGGTGATCATCCCCACCGAGTGCGAGTTCTTCTCGCTGCGCGGCCTGGCGCTGCTCACGGACACCGTCGACAAGGTCCGCGACCGGCTCAACCCAAAGCTGGCCATCAGCGGAATCGTGGTCACCCGGTTCGACACCCGAACCGTCAACGCCCGCGAGGTGATGGCGCGGGTGCTGGAGCGCTTCGGCGATCTGGTGTTCGACACCGTCATCACCCGGACGGTCCGCTTTCCCGAGACCAGCGTCGCCGGCGAGCCGATCACCACCTGGGCGCCGAAATCCACTGCCGCACAGGCATACCGCGCTCTGGCCCGCGAGGTCATCGACCGCTTCGGCAAGTGATCGAACAGGCAGCGCCCGAGAAGGGCTTCCGTGTTCGGCTGACCAACTTCGAGGGTCCGTTCGATCTCCTGCTGCAGCTGATCTTCGCCCACCGGCTCGATGTCACCGAGGTGGCCCTGCATGCCGTCACCGACGATTTCATCGCCTACACCCGCAAGATCGGGCCGGAACTCGAACTCGACGAGACCACCGCCTTCCTGGTGATCGCCGCCACCCTGCTCGATCTCAAGGCCGCCCGCCTGCTCCCGTCCGGGGAGGTTCAGGACGCGGAGGACCTGGCTCTGCTGGAGGTCCGTGACCTGCTCTTCGCCCGGCTGCTTCAGTACCGGGCGTTCAAGCACGTGGCGGAGATGTTCGCAGAACTGGAGGCTGCCGCACTGCGCAGTTATCCGCGGTCGGTGGCCCTCGAGGACCAGTTCTCCGATCTGCTGCCCGAGGTGATGATCGGCGTCGACGCCCAGAGCTTCGCGGAGATCGCCGCTGCCGCCTTCACGCCTCGCCCGGTACCCACGGTCTCCACCGACCACCTGCATGCGGCACGTGTGTCGGTACCCGAGCAGGCCGAGCGACTACTGGAGATGCTGGAGCGTCGCGGCATCGGGCAGTGGGCGTCGTTCTCCGAACTGGTAGCCGATTGCGCCGAGCCCATCCAGATCGTCGGCCGATTCCTGGCACTGCTCGAGTTGTACCGGTCCCGAGCGGTAGCATTCGAGCAGTCAGAACCGCTTGGAATGCTGCAGGTTTCGTGGACCGGAGACCGCCTCATCAACGAGGATCTGGTGAAAGCCGAGTGGGAAGAGTCATGATCGACGACATCGCGACCGACGAGACCGTGGAACCTGAAGCGCCGGAATCCGAAGCCCTGGCCTTGGAAGACGGCGCGCCCGAACTCGACCACGGTGAGCTGATGCGGGTGCTGGAGGCGTTGCTGCTGGTGGTCGACACACCGGTGAACGCCGAGACGCTGGCGTCGGTCACCGAGCAACCGATACAGCGCATCACCGAGACGCTGGAGGCCATGGCCGCCGACCTCACCGCCCGGGAGAGCGGCATCGACCTGCGCGAGGCAGGCGGGGGATGGCGGATGTACACCCGGGCGCGGTTCGCGCCCTACGTCGAACGACTGCTCCTCGACGGCGCGAGGTCGAAGCTGACCCGGGCTGCGCTGGAGACGCTGGCGGTGGTGGCGTACCGGCAGCCGGTCACGCGGGCGCGGGTGAGCGCGGTGCGTGGGGTGAATGTCGACGCGGTGATCCGCACCCTGGTGGCCCGCGGCCTCATCACCGAGGCGGGCACCGACTCCGACAGCGGCGCAACCACTTTCGCCACCACTGAGTTGTTCCTCGAGCGTCTCGGCCTGTCGTCGCTGACCGACCTGCCCGACATCGCACCGTTGCTTCCCGACGTGGATGTGATCGACGATTTGGCCGAAACCCTCGACAGCGAGCCACGTTTCGCCAAGCTGTCCGGAAACCCGGCCCCCGAGAAGCCGGTCAAATTCGACGTCGACACCGATGCAGGTGCCGATGTCTGAGTCAGAAGGGGTTCGCCTACAGAAGGTTCTGGCTCAGGCCGGTATCGCCTCGCGCCGGGTGGCCGAGCGCATGATCACCGACGGCCGTGTCGAGGTCGACGGCCGGATCGTCACCGAACTGGGTACCCGGGTCAACCCGGATACCGCCGACATCCGCGTCGACGGCAGCCGCATCATTCTGGACGATTCGATGGTCTACCTCGTCGTCAACAAACCGCGCGGCATGCACTCGACGATGTCCGACGATCGCGGCCGGCCCTGTATCGGCGATCTCGTCGAGCATCGGGTCCGCGGCAACCGGAACCTCTTCCACGTCGGACGCCTCGACGCCGACACCGAGGGACTGCTGCTGCTGACCAACGACGGCGAACTGGCACACCGGTTGATGCACCCCTCCTTCGAGGTCCCCAAGACCTACCTGGCGACGGTCACCGGATCGGTGCCGCGCGGGCTCGGCAAGACCTTGAGGGCTGGGCTGGTACTGGACGATGGGCCGGCCTCGGTGGACGACTTCGCCGTCGTCGACGCCGTCCCTGGCAAGACCCTGGTGCGGGTGACACTGCATGAGGGCCGCAAGCACATCGTCCGCCGACTCCTGGCGGCAGCCGGATTCCCGGTAGAGGCCCTGGTGCGTACCGACATCGGCGCCGTGACACTGGGCGATCAGCGGCCGGGCAGTATCCGCGCGTTGACCCGCAAGGAAGTCGGCGATCTGTACAAGGCGGTGGGCCTGTGAGCGGCCCGGCGATCGCGATCGACGGACCTGCCGGCACCGGAAAGTCCACGGTGTCAAGGCTTCTGGCGCACGAGCTGGGATCTCGTTACCTCGACAGCGGCGCGATGTACCGGATCCTGACGCTGGCACTGCTGCGTGCGGGGGTGGATCTCGACGACCCCGCCGCGATCGCCGCCGCCGCGGACGTCCGGCTGTCGGTGGGGGACGACCCGGACGTCGAACAGGCGTTCCTCAACGGCGAGGACGTATCCGAGCAGATCCGGGGCGACGAGGTGACCAGGGCGGTGTCGGCGGTGGCTGCCGTCCCCGAGGTCAGGGAACGTCTGGTGGACCATCAGCGCGCGCTGGCTGCGGACTGCGCCGGTGGGATTGTGGTGGAGGGCCGCGATATCGGGACCGTGGTTCTGCCGGACGCGGACCTCAAGATATTCCTGACGGCCTCGGCCGAGACCCGCGCCAAGCGCCGCAACGACCAGAACGTGGCCGCCGGACTGCCCGACGAGTACGAGACGGTGCTGGCCGACGTGCGTCGTCGTGACCACTTGGACTCCACGCGCGCCGTTTCGCCGTTGCGTCCGGCCGACGACGCGGTGATCGTCGACACCAGCGACATGAGCCAAGCCGAGGTGGTCGCCCACCTTCACGAACTTGCTCGAACCCGGACGGAGGCGAGGCGATGACCGACGACGGAACGTGGTCTGACGAAAGCGACTGGGATGTCACCGAGGAGGCGTTCGGCGACGACAGCGGGGAGGCCTCCGGGCCACCGCCGGTCGTTGCGATCGTCGGCCGGCCCAACGTCGGCAAGTCGACGCTGGTGAACCGGATTCTGGGCCGGCGGGAGGCCGTCGTCCAGGATCTTCCCGGGGTCACCCGCGACCGCGTATCCTATGACGCGCTGTGGAGCGGCCGCCGATTCGTCGTGCAGGACACCGGCGGATGGGAGCCGGACGCAAAAGGATTGCAGCAGAAGGTCGCCGAGCAGGCCGCCGTCGCGATGAAGACCGCAGATGCCATCATCCTGGTCGTCGACGCCGTGGTTGGCGCCGCCGGCCGCGACGCGGCCGCGGCCCGGATTCTTCGGCGTTCTGGCAAGCCGGTGTTCCAGGCGGCCAACAAGCGCTACTCGTCGCGCAAGAGCCGCTCGGCCTCGTTCAACATCTGGTACCTGATCATGAACATCGGCGCGATGGCCGGCGGTCTGGCGATTGACGTGGTGCGCGTCAACCTCGGCGTGTCGCTGTCG
>CAYTOD010000001.1:17975-86909 GCA_964439315.1 uncultured Mycobacterium sp.
CGCCGCCCCGCCGCCCCCCCCGCCCCGGGGGGGCGGGCGGGGGGGGGGGGGCCCCGCGGGCGCCCCCGAGGCCGCGGCCCGGATTCTGCGGCGTTCTGGCAAGCCGGTGTTCCTGGCGGCCAACAAGGTTGACAACGAGAAGGGCGAGGCCGACGCCGCCGCACTGTGGTCGCTGGGGCTGGGAGAGCCGCACGCCATCAGCGCCATCCACGGTCGTGGTGTCGCCGACCTTCTCGACGATGTTCTCGCCGATCTGCCGGAGGTGTCGGAGACGGCCGGCACCGGTGGGGGCCCGCGACGGGTGGCGCTGGTCGGAAAGCCCAACGTCGGCAAGAGTTCACTGCTCAATCGGCTGTCCGGTTCGGAGCGGTCGGTGGTGCACGACGTCGCCGGCACCACCGTCGATCCAGTGGACTCGCTGATCGAACTCGACGGCAGGATATGGCGTTTCGTCGACACCGCCGGGTTGCGACGCCGCGTCGGGCAGGCCAGCGGGCACGAGTTCTACGCGTCGGTGCGCACGCACAGCGCGATCGACGCCGCCGAGGTTGTGGTGGTGTTGCTCGACGCCTCGGAGCCCTTGACCGAGCAGGACCAACGCGTCCTGTCGATGGTCATCGAAGCAGGCCGGGCATTGGTGATCGCGTTCAACAAGTGGGATCTGGTCGACGAGGACCGGCGCTACCTGCTGGACCGCGAGATCGACCGTGAGTTGGCCCAATTGGCTTGGGCGCCAAGGGTCAACATCTCCGCCATGACCGGTCGTGCGGTGCAGAAGCTGGTGCCCGCCATGGAGACCGCGCTGGACTCGTGGGACGCCCGGATCTCGACCGGCCAGCTGAACACCTGGCTCAAGGATGTGGTGGCGGCGACGCCCCCGCCGGTCCGCGGCGGCAAGCAGCCCCGAATCCTGTTCGCCACCCAGGCGACTTCGCGGCCGCCGACGTTCGTGTTGTTCACCTCCGGCTTCCTGGAAGCCGGCTACCGCCGGTTCCTCGAGCGCCGGTTGCGCGAGACCTTCGGATTCGAGGGATCCCCGATCCGGATCAACGTGCGGGTCCGCGAGAAGCGGAAACCGCAGTCCCGCTAGGCGGTTAGGGTTCCGGGGTGTCCGTCTCGCACATGATCCTGATCGCCCTGGCCGGCCTCGGCGCGGGCGCGATCAACTCGCTGGTCGGGTCGGGCACGCTGATCACCTTCCCGACGCTGGTGGCGCTGGGCTATCCGCCGGTGACGGCGACGATGTCCAACGCGATCGGATTGGTCGCCGGGGGAGTGTCCGGAACGTGGGCCTACCGAGGGGAACTGGCCGGACAGTGGCAGCGGCTGCGGTGGCAGATCCCGGCGTCGCTCAGCGGCGCGGCGATCGGGGCTTTCCTTCTCCTGCATCTGCCGGAGAAGGTGTTCACGCAGATCGTTCCCGTGCTCCTGATCCTGGCCTTAGTCCTGGTGGTCACCGGTCCCCGGATACAGGCCTATGCGCGACGGCGGGCCGAGGCCGCCGGGCGCGGTGCCGAGCACGTATCGCCGGGGCGGATGGCGGCATTGGTGGCCGGCACCTTCCTCGTCGGCATCTACGGCGGCTACTTCACCGCCGCCCAGGGCATCCTGCTGATCGGTGTGATGGGCGCACTGCTGCCCGAGGACGTGCAGCGGATGAACGCGGCCAAGAACCTGCTGTCGCTGCTGGTGAACATCGTCGCCGCGGTGGGCTACACCCTGGTGGCCTTCGACCGGATCAGCTGGCCGGTGGTGGGGCTGATCGCCGTCGGCTCCCTGATCGGCGGCTTTCTCGGTGCGCACTACGGGCGGCGGCTGTCGCCAACCGCGCTGCGTGCGGTCATCGTCGTGGTGGGTCTGATCGGGCTGTACCGGCTGTTGCACGTGTGACGATGCCCGGGTGAGTCCGCGCGCGCGGCTGAGGTAGGCTTTGCACCGCTGCCCGCCCTGGCGGGCAGCGGCGGGCTGTGGCGCAGCTTGGTAGCGCACTTGACTGGGGGTCAAGTGGTCGCAGGTTCAAATCCTGTCAGCCCGACCAAGGTCAGAGGCGGTTTCCCGAGATTCGGGAGCCGAACCGCTCGTGAAGTGCCACGGCGGCCCATCGAAGTGGGGCGCTCACTAGTGTGTGCGGTTCCGGTTGATGCTTGACATTCGAGGTCCGGTTGCTGCTTTACGGTTCTGGGACGCGGTTCCGGTAGGTCTGCGACAACAGTTCCGGTAGGTGCTTTACACCCGTGGGTGGGTGGGGGTCTTTTCGTAGTCGTTGGTGACTGCGAAAGGGGCCGGCATGTTGCGGGAGCTGCGGGTGTCGGAGCTGCGTTATCGGGCGGTGCTTGAAGTCCTGGACGGGGCTGTGATCAGTACTGTTGCCCGCCGTTATGGGGTGTCACGCCAGACGGTGCATGCGTGGTTGCGTCGGTATGCCAGTGACGGGGCGGTGCTCAATCTCGAGGATCGTTCCTCGCGTCCTCATGGGTGTCCTCATCAGATGGCGCCGGCGGTGGAGGCGCGGGTGTTGGTGTTGCGGGATCTCAATCCGCGGTGGGGGCCGACCCGGATTGTCTACGAGCTGACCCGCGAGGGTGTGGCGCCGGTGCCGGGGCGTTCCAGTGTGTATCGGGCGTTGGTGCGTAACGGCCGCATTGATCCGGCGAAGCGGCGTCGTCGGCGCAGCGACTATCGGCGCTGGGAGCGGGGGCGGCCGATGGAGTTGTGGCAGATGGATGTCGTGGGCGGGGTGCACCTGCGTGATGGGTCCGAGGTCAAGGTGGTGACCGGCATTGATGACAACTCCCGGTTTGTGGTGTCGGCCAAGGTGGTCGCGCGGGCGACGGCCAGGCCGGTGTGTGATGCGTTGCTGGAGGCGTTGCGGCGCCACGGGGTGCCCGAGCAGATCTTGACCGATAACGGGAAGGTGTTCACGGGCCGGTTCGGTCCGGGTGGTTCCTCGGCGGAGGTGTTGTTCGATCGGGTGTGCGTGGAGAACGGGATCCGGCATTTGTTGACCGCGCCGCGGTCGCCGACCACGACGGGAAAGGTTGAGCGCCTCCACAAGACGATGCGAGCGGAGTTCCTCACCGCCGCTGATCGGGTGTTCGCCACGATCGGCGAGCTCCAGGCGGCCTTGGATGGGTGGGTGGTTCATTACAACACCGAGCGTCCCCATCAGTCGCTGGGAATGTGTCCACCCGCGCAACGGTTCGCCATGGCCCCCGGTCCCGATGTCGAGGTGTCAGAGCCCGTCGAGCCCGTCGCGACGCCCGGGCATCGGGGATCTACATCCGCGCGTGGGGATCTGCGTCATGCCGGCGTGCAGCGCTGGGTGGACCAACGCGGGCTCATCCGGTTGGCAGGGTTCAGCTATCGGGTGCCGATCGTGTTGGCCGGTGAGCAGGTGGATGCGGTCGTCGCGGACAACTTGGTGCAGATCTATCACCGCGAGGTGCTGGTCGCCTCGCACGCGCAGCGCCAATCTGGCGGGCAAACACCGCGTCCTCCGCGCCAGGGCCGACGTGCCGCGCGGGAGGCCACCACGGGAATCGCGGTGACCAGGCTGGTCGACAACAACGGAGATGTGTCGTTCGCCGGGACCATGTATCGGGCCGGACGGCCCTGGCGAGGGCAGCAAGTCGAGGTCTCGATCGTGGCGGGATCGGTGCAAATCGCGTGTGCCGGATCGATCGTGCGCACCCACGCCATCCGGCATGACCGGGCCAAGGAACACGGCGCCTACGCAAACCCGCACGGTCGCCCCCGCAAGCCGCGTCAGCAGGCTAAGGACGACCCCGCTGCTGTAAAGCACCTACCGGAATCAATCGGTCAAGCGGGTACCGGAACTTGACAGGGCGCTCACTAGTGTGTGCTCCATGGACCGCTGCCACAGTGATGGACGCATGGTTCTGTCGCTCGCCGGCGAGTTGAATCATCCGGAGATTGACGCGTTCCTGAGCGCCGCGGATCAGGTGATGAACAGCAACACGTTGCTGCTGAAGGTGCGGCTCGATGGGTTCGATACAGAACGTGACTGTTCGAGGGTTACTTCGGGCCTTGCTTTGGTCTCCGGCATTCGGTGAGGCCATGCTGGAAGCCGACCGAAGCCGCAACTGGCACAATTTCGTTGACTCATCGTCGAATCAACCGCGGCAGCGTGATGGTGCGGAAGGCACCATGTGGCTGATTGACGAAAGCTGCGAGCTGGTCTGCACGCCACTCGACCTCTCCGAACTCCAAGATCGATTCCGCTGGATGCTGTGCGATTCATTCAGGCCATACGCTCGGCCGTATACCAAGAAGATCGCCGACCAGTTGGTCACTGCGTTCATCTGTCGCATCCTTGAGCCCTCGCCCGCGGAGTGGTGCCTGCACGCAGTTGAACCGAACTTCCTCTGGTCGACTGGCTACTACAGCGACGACCCACAGTTCGGCTATTTCGATGGCGGAGAGAATGATTCGGCGACTCTCATGCACCGCGGTGATGTGGCCTACCTGCTGCTGACCAACGGTAGCCCCTGAAGTCAGCGCGGGTTACGGACAGGCAGTGGACGTGAAGACCGCGCCGGCGAGCAGGCTGCCCGGTGGCCACGTCAGAGTTTGTCCGGTCAGTGCGAGTCGGGTGCCGTCGGCGTAGACGAACGCATCGGGCTCCAGTCGTCCAGCCGTCGTTTCGGGCTGGAACTCCTGGGCGCCGTTGATATAGGAGTAAACCGTGATCCGGCCGCCCTGCGAGTTGTCCGCTGTCTGCGCCGGCGCGACCTTGGCCACCGTGCGGCTCGATCCGTCGATCAACTCGAAGCACCGCGTCTGGGCCTGGGTGTCGCCGCCGCCACGCCCGCCGCAACCGACAAGCGCCGCGAGAGCGACCGGGACGAGGATCAGTGCGGGTGCCTTCATACGCGTGCCTCTCAACTCAGAGCAGCACGATACTGCGAAGTCGGGAGTCGGCGCCGGACTTGCGACCGTATGAATGCAGGCCGCCTACCTCCACCCGCCGCCCTCCGGCAGGTATCCGTGCTCGGTCCACAGCCACAGGGCCGACCGGGTGGGAAAGCCGCATTCGAGTCGCTCGACGCGCCCCGCGTCGTCGGCTAAGACGTAGGCGTACGACTTCACCCCGGCCCCGCCACTCTTGGGGGTCACGTCGATCGGCTCGGGCAGCAGGGAGCGCGGGACCCAGGTGTGCGCATCGCGGCCGGCGATCAGTAGGCCCTCCAGTCCCAGCACGTGCAGACCCCGGCGGTAGCGATCCTGCTGTACGTCAGTGCGCTCGGCTATGCCGAGAAGGAGGCGCTGGGCGCTGAAAAGCGCGGAACCCAGGCAGATCGCGGCCATCGCACCGTAGATGATCCGCTCGGACCCGCCCGCCGGATCTGTCCCCGCTGCGAGAGTTGCTCGCAGGCTGGAGAACCCGATGATCAACAGAGCAGCGAGCCACAGCGCCGGAATCCACACCAGATGCGTGCGCCGGACCTGGAATCGAGAGTCCTCCGGCCGGGGCCTCTCCGGATCAAGCAAGGCTTGTGCGCGCGGCGGCAGTTCGGCCGCGCTCACCTGGACGAGCGGCGTGGGCTCGCCCACTACTGCTCCGCGGGGACCATCTCGGTGGCCGCGCTCTTCACCGTCGCGTTGGCCCGCGCATCGGCGCGGATGCGCTTGCCGTTGCGGACCAATCCGTTGGGGGAGACGGTCACCGACAGCAGCATGTTTTCGCCGGCGACGTACGGGTGGAAGCCCACACCGCCGCCGCCGCGCCCCTTCACCGGGATGTCGCTACAGGCGGTGATCTTCCAGCCCTTCTCCGACACCGACAGTAGCGCCTCATTGTCGGCACCGGTGATCGGCAGCGCGGCTATCACCGCATCGTCGTCGGCGAGACGGATGCCGGCCACCCCGTTGCCCGCCGCGCCCTGCGGGTTGACCGCCGAGGGGTCGATGCGCAGGACCTTGCCGGCCCGGGTCGCCAGGGCCAGGTGCGCGCCCCCGGGCATGACGCCGGAGCAGAGCAGAGCGGCGATGTCGGGGGCGACGGGCATGTCGCGGATCTTAGACGGCAGGCCCGCGCCGGCAGCGGTACGCGCCGGCGGTAGCGCTCGGTTTTCACATCGGTCAGCACCAGTTCGACCTCGACCCGCCACAGCGTCGTGAGGACATTCAGCTCGCCCTTCTTCATGTCCACCGATGACCGTGACAGCGCGGCGACCTCGCCTCGGCGCAACCCGGCAGTCGCCATCGAGACGACCGAGGTGTAGCGCAGGACCTTGGCCGAGTCGAGCAGCTGGGAGAGGGAAATGCAAGCTACCGAGGGGCGCAACGCACCTCTATGCCGTCGCGGGTGTCGCTCCACACGAACCGCCAGGAACGATCGATGACTGCGTTGAATACCTCCAGTAGCCGGCGGTCGAGGAAATCCCCGCGCCGTTCCAACCAGAGATGGTGCGATTCGCCTGAGTGCCGGAATGAGAGTTGGATCATCGGGGCACCGTCATCGGCGCGGTGCCATGTCTCCCGAAAGTCGCTGATGCCGAAGTCGTCGAAGCAGCGGACGAGTTCGGCGAACCACCATTCGTAGCCGCGCGCGGTCTCGAACACCACTTCCGGGTCGCCGGTCCATGAGCGGTCCATTTGATCCATGGGGCGAGAAATCTACCTCAAGAAATCGTGTTGATTTCGCGGGGCTTGCAACAGCGGAACGTCGAACTCGCACCAGCGCGTTGATCGGCCCCGCAGTAGATGCCGACTTCTGGCCGGCGGCGACTGTGCGGGGCGGGTTGGCGATGCAGCGGGTGCCGTCCTCGTCCCAAGTCTCGGCGGTGAACCCCGGCGCGCAGGGGAGCAGGTTGGGTCATAGCGGTCCTCCTCTCCAAGCTGTCGTTGGCCTCGTGCATACGGGGCATGTCCGACTCTGCTTACCCAAAGTCTTACCCAAACGAGCCCCGTAAACCGTCGAAGTCCGGGTTTGTCTGCCAACGTCCGCTAAGATTCAATCACGTTGCTGCACAACGGAAATAGTCCCATCGTTAGACAAAGTCAAACATGCCGACGATGCCTGGGGGTCAAGTGGTCGCAGGTTCAAATCCTGTCAGCCCGACAAATGAAAAACCCGCTCCGAACTGCTTCGGGGCGGGTTTTCTGGTTCCGGCAACGGTTTCAGCAGTCATCCATGAACCTCGTCAGGCGAGGTAGACCTTGCGCAGTGTTTCGTGGACAGTCCAGACGGTTTGTGTTCCTTCGGTGAGTCTGACCACATCGCCCGGAGCCAGATCGAGGGGCGGGCTTCCGTCGGCGAATTCGACACGTGCCGATCCGGAAACGACGATGAACAGCTCTTCGGCTTCAACGTCCCTCATGGTGCCAGGTGTCATCTCCCATATGCCGACGTCTAAGCCGGCGAAGATTCCCAAGGCTGTACTGCCGGTGTGGGGTTGGCCGCTGACTGTCTGATCGCCGTCCACAGGCGTCATGGTCAGGAGTATGTCGCTGGCGTTGAAAACTCGGTGGGGCAGTAAGTCCATCTTGATGTCGATTCCTTGTGAGTGGTTCACGGGTCTGCTGGTTGCGGACCAGTTTGATGGCTCCCCGAACGGGTCTGAACCGGCTTTGGGTTCAGACCGATTTTCGTGTGGGGCTTTCTGGTGCGCCGGCGGGTCGATAGTCCCTGGTGGGTACGGCCTCCCGTAGGTAATCTGAGCCAATGACGCCACTAATCTGGTTCTACGTCGCCATACTCGTCATCTTCGCCATCTCAGCCTCCATCGTCGGCCGCGAGTAAGTACTGGGGCTTCTGCCAGATCCGCCGCGCGGTGTGACGCCGCTCAGTTGCGCCGTCTGACTGGTAACCAGCTCAGCCTTGCCTGCCTCGCGCACCAAGGCCTAATCGCACTCCGGCTGCTCCTGAACCGTCAAAATCCCCGGCGAGCCGCCCTCACCGCATCCACGGCGTCGTCGGGCCCGTCGAAGTCCACTCGCGCTTCTCGGCCGACGGCGAACATCAACAATTCCTGGGTCGGCCCCGTCACGGTTACGGCCTGTCCTGAAGCCACTGTCGCCACTGTTTTGCCGTCCGGGGTGCGCAGCGCCACTTTGGCCGGCAACTTGGCCATCGTCGTTCGCGCCATCAGACCCAGAGAACGGCCCAGAGCCTTGGCGACGTCCGGGTCGAGAGCCCGCGGCTCCCAGCCAGGTTGTGCGCGGCGGACATCTTCGTGGTGGATGAACATCTCATTCAGGTTGATCAGCGGGTCGAGCAGCTTGAACGGCGACAGCGTTGGCGGCCCAGAGGCAATCTTGTCCAGCAACTCGGGCCAGTCTGTCGATTCGGCCACCTGGTTCTGCACCTTTGCGGTGTAGGCGGCAAGTGCAGGTACCAGGATGCCGGGTGCGGCGTCGAGTCGGCGTTCGCGAACCACCAGATGGGCAGCCAGGTCGCGGGTGGTCCACCCTTCGCACAGGGTTGGTGCGTCGGGGCCGACACTGCGCATCGTCGCGACGAGTGCGGCCCGTTCCCGCTGCGCAGCCGACATGTTCGTTCCCCTCACTCGCTGAGTGACTTTCAGCCTAGCCGGGCCTGCACCGCCTCGACGGCCCCCACCATCGCCGCGGGGGCGTACAGCATTGTGTTGTGGCCGCTGTCGGCGACGACGTGGTTTGTGGTGTGTAGGGCATCGGCCAGCATGTCGTTGGACCGATGGATCTGAGCCTGTGTGCAGTTTTCCGGATTGAGCAGGCTCGGCGGTACGAATTTGCCCGAACTCATCACTGCGGCAGGAACATTCGGTAGCGGTGGGGCCGCGCCGATGCTGCTGAAGGCATCGGTGTACATCACCGCTTCCCCGTCCGGGTTAGCCGGCACGCGACCGTCGCGGTCGAACGCCGCGTTCACCTACTCCGCCGGAGCCACTCCCGCCGGTGCCCCCTTCACCGTCGACTTAGCGCGCTTCTCCGCGCGAATGCGCTTGCCACTGCGGGCGAATCCGGTGGGGGAGACGTTCACCGAGATCAACATGCTCTCGCCGGCGACATACGGGTGGAAGCCGACCCCGGCGCCACCGCGGCCCTTCACCGGGATGTCGCTGCAGTCGGTGACCTTCCAGCCCTTCTCCGACTCCGAGAGCAGCGCCTCGGAATCGGCGCCGGTGATCGGCAGTGCGGCTATCACCGCGTCGTCATCGTCGGCGAGCCGGATGCCGGCCACCCCGTTGCCTGCCGCGCCCTGCGGGTTGACCGCCGCCGGGTCGATGCGCAGTACCTTGCCCGCCCGGGTCACCAGTGCCAGGTGCGCGCCGTCCGGCAGGACGCCGGAGGCGAGCAGCCTCGCGATGTCGGGGGCGACGGGCATGTCGCGGATCTTCGACGGCAGGCCCGCGCCGGCGAAAAACTTGATCCGCCCGTCGGTCCAGGCCGCCCAACCGATTCCGCCGGAGAGCAACTCACCGTGGCTGTCGGAGAGCACTCCGCGGTGATCGACCCGCCACCCGGGGTGCACCTTGCGCTCTCGCGGTCCGTCGTCGCCGCCCGCACCGCCCACCGGGGTGGCGTCGAAATCGAGCACCGTGCGCCGGTCGAACACCGGCGCGTCGAACAACTTCGCGGTCTGCTTCAACTCGGTGTCGATCACTTTGCGCCGCGCCTTCGGCGAGGCGATCAGCTCCGTCAGCTTCTCGAACTCCGCATCCAGCTTTTCCGCCTCGGCGCGCAACTCGATGACGTCGAGGCGGGTCAGCCTGCGCAGCTGCAGCGCGAGCACGTAGTCGGCCTGCACCTCGTCGATGGTGAACCGCTCGCACAGCCCGACACGGGCCTCGTCAACGGTGTCCGAGCCGCGAATCACCGCGACGGCGGCGTCGATGTCGATGTGGACCTTGAGCAGTCCGGCCACCAGGTGGCGGCGGGCGGTGACCTTCTCCAGTCGGTATTCGCTGCGGTGGACCACCACCGAGTCGCGCAGCGACAGGAACGCCGCGATGAGCTCACGCACCGACCACCAGCGCGGGATCCGGTCGGCGTCCAGCGCCACCAGGCTGGCGGCGAAGGTTCCCTCCAACGGGGTCAGCGCGAGCAGCGAGGTGCGCAGCTGTTCGGGGTCGTGCCCGCGCTTGGCGGTGACCACGATCCGCAGGCCGTTGCGGCGGTCGGTGAGGTCGGCCATGTCGGCCACCCCGGGCAGGTCGCCGCCGTCGATCAGAGAGCGGATCCGTTCCTGCACAGTGGAACTGGCCACACCGGGCGGCAGCTCGGTGATCACCACGGTGCGCCCCTCCACGCTGACCGTGCCGCGCACGGTGAACGACCCCCGGCCGGTGGTGATGTAGTCGCGCAGGCCCGCCGAACCGACGACCGAGCCGCCGCTACCCCAGTCCGGTCCGGGCAGCAGTTCCATCAGTGCGTCGTCGGAGAGGTTCGGCTTGGCCAGCAATGCCCGGCAGGCGGCCATCACCTGACGTGGGTTGTGGGCGGGAACCTTGGTGGCCCAACCCTCCGCGATGCCGATGGCGCCGTTGCACAGCAGCACCGGGAACTGGGCGGGTAGCACAACCGGCTCGACCCATTCGCCGTCGAAGGTCTCCACCATCGCCACGGCGTGGTCGTCGAGTTCAGCAGTCAGTGCCGCGCCGGCCGGCGACAGCCGCATCTCGGTGTACCGGTCGGCGGCCGGGATGTCGCCCTGGATGCGGGGGAACGCGCCCTGGCCGTCGATGATCTTCACCCGCTGGAAGTCCGCCGCCAGCAGTGCCGCCGCGCCATACATCGACGTCCCGCCGTGCGGATGCAGGTTGCCGGTCACCGCCGAGCAGACCTTCGACGACTTCTGGGGCTTGTTGCCGGGCAACAGTTTTGAGTCGTGCATCTGGTAGAGCAGCCGCCGCTGCCCGGGCTTGAGCCCGTCGTAGGCGCTCGGGATGGCCCTGTCCGAGACGGAATACAAGGCGAACTGCAACTGGTAGCGGTCCCAGTAGTCGTCGGCGGTCAGATCCTGGATCAGGTCGGGATTCTGCTCGATGATGGTCACGTCGCTGGTTCCTTAGCTGAGGTCGAGTGTCGCGGTGTCGATGCGGGCGGCGGCCGCGGCCATCCAGTCGCGCCGGCCCTCCGGCGGACCGCCGAACAGGGTGTGGTGCAACGCCTGCGCCGAGTCGTCGGGACTGATGCGGTAGACGGTGCGCTGGGACGGGTCCAGCACGGTGGCCCAGAAGTCGTCGGCGTTCATCTCGCCGAGGCCCTTGTTGCGCTGCACCTCCACCCTGCGCTTGGAGGTGGCGCGCAACTGGGCGACGGCGGCGTCGCGTTCGGTCTCGTCCTGGCAGTAGATGCGGGTCTCGGCGTCGTAGACGACGAAGAGTGGCGGCAGCGTCACGAACACCATGCCCGCGGCGACCAGCGGCCGGTAGAAGTCCAGGAACATCGAGATCAGGCTGGAGTTGATGTTGCCGCCGTCCGGGTCGGCGTCGGAGGCGAACAGAATCCGGTCATACCGGCACTTCTCGGGATCACAGTGATCGCGCACGCCGCACCCGAGGATCCGCTCGATGGCGTCGAATTCCTCCTTGGTGCGCGCCTTGCTGACGGTCCAGCCAAAGGTGTTGGGCGGCTTGCCCTTCAACGGGAACGCCGCCTGGAAGGTGGCGTCGCGGGCGGCCTTGACGGTGCCCAGCGCGGAGTCGCCCTCGCAGATGAACAGCTCGGCTCCGCTGCCGCGGCCGCTTTCCTTGCTGGGCAACAACTTCGGCGGCAGCGACAGGTTGGTGCCCAGCCCCTTGGCCTTCGACGCCGCGCGGGCGCGTTCCTTGGCGCCTTCGGCGCTGCGTCTGGCCCGCGCGGACTCCAGGGCAAGCTTCGCCCAGGTCGAGATGGTGGGGGCGTTGACGGGCAGGGCGGCCCACACCGTGACCGCGCGGGCGACCTCCGGGGCCATGGCCACGTTCAGGGAGCGCGCCGAGACACTGGTCTTGGCCTGGGAGTCCCACGAGACGTCGGGGGCGCGGCTGTCGACGGCCAGGGCGGTCACTGCGGCGAAGTCCTGCGGTTCGGGGCCGTCCTCACCCTTGGCGAGGCCGAGATCTCTTAAGCGGGAGGCCTTCTCGGCCAGCGCCTCGGTCAGGCCCTTCACCGCCGCGGACAGATGCGAGCCCCCTCCGGGAGTACGCACGGTGTTGCAGAACGCCGCGACGGTCGCGGGCTCTGCCGGGCCGGCCGCCAGCGACCAGCGCATCGGCGTCTGGCCCCGGCCAGTGGTGTATGAGCCGGAGCCGTCGACAAGCAATTGCACCTCGGGCAGAGGGTTGCCCGCCGCGAAACACATCAGCGCCAGCAGCGCGTCGGTTCCCCACGGGCCGTCGAACCGCTGGGTCAGCGCCTCGGGTACCTCGCCGGCCGGCCAGCCCTCGTCGATGACCACGAGGTGCACGCCGGGGCACATCCGCGCCGCGGCGTGGGCCCGCAGCAGCACCTCGCCGATGTCGAGGGTGGAATCGGGCGCGACGTCGGGGTCGAGCAGGATCCGTACCGAGGTGCCGTGCGCATCGGGGGCGCGGTTGGCGACACCGCGCAGTTTCTGAGTGTCGTCACGGTTGAATGGCGCTTCCGGGTCGAAGGTCTTGCCCTCGAAGATGCCGGGGTAGCCATCGCTGAAGCACTGGGTGTAGGTCTTGCCGTCGCGGCGGACCGTCACATCGGTGCGGGCGCTGATGAAGACCGCCGCCGCGGCGCCGATGCCGTTGAGCCCCGCTCCGGTGGCCTTGGCGTCGGAGTGCTCGGAGAACTTGCCACCGGCGCGGGCGGTGCCCAGCGTTTTGACGATCCCGTTCTTGCCGGTTTTGGGGTCGGTGTCGACGGGCAGGCCGCGGCCGTCGTCGGCGACTGTAACCGAACCGTCGGCGTGCAGCACGATGGTCACCGTCGAGCCGCCGTGGCTGGGGTCGGCGACCTCCTCTACGGCGTTGTCGACTAGCTCGCGGATCGCGGTGTTGCGGACGTCCTGGCCGAGGTTGACAGCAGGCCGCAGGCGGGTGTGCTGGACATCGTCGAGCTCGGTGATGTCGGCGGCGGTGTAGCTCACGCGGGTCGTCCTTCTCTCGTGTACGTCGAGAACACCGTCTTAGCGGCGGTGCCGGCTCGGGCGCGTTCGACACGCCGCTCAGGGGGTGCAGGGCGGTCATGATCACACTATCGAACAGGCTTTCGAAATCTAGCCGCCGCGCCGGACATGCGGGATCACTTCATCGTGACATCGCATCGGATAACCGGCCGAATTGCCGGGATTCCCGATTGCCCGGCTGCCGGACCAATCCAAAGGCGCGGCGGCCCCGAATGTTGACTCGTAGCCCGGTCGTCCCGATCGGCGCTGACGCGCAGGGGCCCTGAATGCGGCGGCCCCGAGAAGGGATTCGATATGAGTTCGGTACGTACGTGGTTGGGTTCCGGTTCGATCCTGGCGGGTGTAGGGGCGGCGATGCTGTGCGGCGCCGGTGCGGCCGCCGCCGACACCGGTGGGGATACCGGGTCCGGCCAGCCCGTGGCGCACGGCACGCCGGCAGTGTCGTCTGGCCCGGGGAGAGACGCTCTGCGCGTCTCGAAGGTCCGGCCCGGCGCCGCTCTGGCCACTGCGTCGAAGCCTGCAAGTCGCCGCGCCGCCGTTGCGGCACCCGCATCCCGGCCCGCCGAGTCCGGAATTGCGTCGCGGCCTGCGTCCAGCACCCGGGTTCCGGGTCCGCTCGCGGTCAGCGCCCCTGCCGCCGCTGCCGTGCCGGCGGCCCCGGTGGTTCAGCCGGCAGCAGCGTCGACCACCGTTTCGCCCTCCAGCATCCCCGTCGATCCGGCCAAGTTCGCCGGCACGTACTACGAGCAGGGCAGCGTCAAGCAGTTCTTCTCCATCGGCCTGGTGAACACCAAGGCGGTCTACACGCTCAAACCCGACGGCACCATCCGGGTCCAGAATTCGGGGAACTACTTCTTCAACCGCGGCCCGAAGTCCTCGATCGTCGGATCCGCCGTGCCCGTCAACGACATCAACACTGCGTTGAATGTGAGCTTCCTGCCGGTCAATTCGGCCAAGCCGCCGGGCAACTACACGATCCTCGCCAACGCCCCCGACTACAGCTGGGTCATCGTCAGCGACCCCAGCGGCAGGAGCGGCTACATCCTGACCCGAAGCAAGACGATCCCCGCTCAGGATTACGAGCAACTGCTCAGCCAGGCACGCGCCTTGGGCGTCACCGGCCGGATCACGCCGACGACCCAGTACCCCGCCTGAGCCAGTCCGGCTGGTCCTGCACCGGACCTTTCCGACTCATGAAGAACCAACCTGAACCCGAAAGCCATTCTTATCCGGGACTATTCACAGCGACGTCGGATTCCTTGGATCACAGCAGCTGATTCTGCGCGGGAGACCGGCAGCACCCAACTCCGTCCGTCGACATCCTCGACGACGACATGCAGGCCGACGTCGGTACGACCGTCGTCAGGGGACCACGAGGCGTACGGCACCGCTCTGGCGACCATCAGTTGAACCGACCGGATTCTCCCCGGAGCTTCTCGCAGCAACCAGCTCAGCTGGGCGGTACGCCGCTGCTGCCGCCACAAGGCGCCGTAGAGCAGTAACACGGCCATGGCACCGAAGAACACGACTCCGGCGACGCCGGCGATCCGCCATCCCCAGCCGCCGGTGTAGAGCGACCGGTCGAAGCCGACTCCAGCGGCGATCAGGACGCACAGTGCAGCCGTGATCGCCATCGCGACCCGCATCCGGGTCGAGGAGCGGGAAACGCGATCGAGCAGCGCGTCCAATTCGTCGGTCACGGAAGCAAATCGGGACGGTTGCGGACGCCGAATTCCCCGGCCGTCACGTCGTTGCGGATCGCGTCGACCAGCGGTTCAAGGCCCTCCCGCGTTCGGTCCAGTCGCCATGACCACAACTCGTCGTGGAGCGTCACCCGGTGAGCGGTCACCGGAAGAGGTTACCGCGCAGAGCTATTGACAAGCAGATCGAATGGCGTGCTGCTTTGACTATGGAACCGACCCGCGAAGCGGCACGCGCTGCCATTCACCAGCCGGTGGCCTCGGGGCAATCCGTCGACGTCGCGGGCGGCCAGCTGATCTATGGCAGCATCGTCGACGTGCAGGAACGACGTTCGGTTTGGTTTGAGCTCTTCTACGACTTGGTCGTCGTCACCGCCCTGGTGAACGGTTGTCGTCTGGTGGAGGGAAGTCCGTCAAACGTAGGGCAGCTGCTCGGCCCAGACGCCGGCTTGGGCGTCTGGCTTGGCGCCACTCTCGCGGTAGTGATCGTCCTGTGGATGCTGACGACCCTCTACGTCAATGTCTACAGGAACGACGACTGGACGGCACGTTCCTTGATTCTGATCCAGATGTTCAGTATCGCCATCGCGATTCTCGCCATTGGGGGAAAAGGGGCGAGCCTGGAAAACCGAATCGGTTTCGGCGCGCTCGGCGTCGCATTCCTCTCGATATCGTTGCTGTACGGACTTGCGGATCGCGCACGCGACCGGGGCGAAGCGGTTCTGGTGATGTGGGCGACGGGCCTTGCCGGTGTCATTTTTCTTGCGGGAGTTCCATTGTCGGATAGGGACCCCTGGATCAACGGACTCGTTTTCGCCGCGGGCGCGCTTGCCTGTGGCGTCCCCGTGTGGTGGACCCTGCTAGGGCGCATCGCCAAGAAGCGCCTCGTCGACGTCGCGCACTTCTCCCAACGGCTTGGCGAACTCCTTCTCATAGCCCTTAGTGAATCGTTCGTGGAGGTCGTGATGAGCCTCGACGGGTTCACTCGAATTCCGAACCCGCCCGTACTGGTTGTCGCGCTTCTCATCCCATTCTTCACCGGTGCCATCTACTTCACCGCCATTGCATCTCGCCGCCCACCCCGAGGGGTCGGTGTGCTTCGGCTTTGGTTTCTAGCGCACTACCTTCTGATCTTCGGTCTGATGGCCCTCACCACAAGGTTGGGCGTACTCGTGGTGAAGCCGTGGCATCAGACTTTCTCCATCTCGTGGTTCTGGTCGGTCGTCCCGCTTCTCTATGTCATCGCGGCACTGGTTGGGCTACAGCACATCTCGCGGAGATACACCGGAGCGCCCGCGGCATCAGACGGTTGAGTCACCGCAACTGGCGCACCGACCCAATCACGAGGTTTTCGGTTCCAACTTCGCCGCTGCACGAGCCAGCAGGCGGTCGCGTTGTTCTTCGAATTTCGCCACCTGGCCTTCGAGTTTCGTCAGGTAGGTGGCTAATTGCTCGCGGCGCTGTTCCCCGAAAGCGGTGAAGTCGGTCCGATCGAAGACGCGCCATTTGCGCAATACCGGTGCGACAACCTCATCGAGGTGTTGGCGCGGATCGTAAATGCCGTGCTTGGCCATCAGCACGCCGTAACGCCGGAAATTTTGCATCCCCTGGCCTGGCATCCGGAAGTTTTCGACAACATCGGCAATGGCGTCGATTGCCTGGTCGGGGGCTAGGTCGAGGGCTGCGCCGCACATGTTGCGATAGAAGATCATGTGGAGGTTCTCGTCGGCAGCGACCCGTTGAAGCAGCCTGTCCGCAACCGGATCATTGCAAACCTTGCCGGTGTTGCGGTGGCTCACCCGTGTCGCAAGTTCCTGGAACGAGACGTAGGCGATCGATAACAGGAAATCGGTCTTGTGACGGGCCTCTTCCTCGGCTGTGGGCCCGAATCCCTGCGTGACGTGCTCCGCCCGGGCCCGCTCCAGTGCCACCGGATCGACACCACGCGTTACGACGAGATAGTCACGCAGGGCGATGCTGTGTCGGGCCTCCTCTGCGGTCCACCGACCCACCCAGGTACCCCATGCCCCGTCCTGAGAAAAGTACTGTGCGGCCTGACGGTGGTAGGACGGCAGATTGTCCTCGGTCAGCAGGTTGGTGATCATCGCCGCTCGGGCAACGTCACTGAGTGGGGACTGTTCCTCAGACCAGTCGGTGCCACCCATCGCCGCGAAGTTCCGGCCCCGTTCCCAGGGAACGTAGTCGTGGGGAAGCCATTCGACCGAGACCGCCAGATGACGATTGACGTTTTCCTCGGCGACTTGCTCGAGTTCCTCGAGCAATTCCTTATCCGTGAACTGTCGTGACATCACGCCTCCGCGCCGATCCGCACCGAAAACATCCGGAGACCTCCTGATCCGCGGACCCGCGGACTCGGGCCGAGGAAGTTGGGTTCAGCCTATGGGAGGAATCCTCGAACTGCCTCATCGGCGTGGGCGAGGGCTGATCGGCCCGGACGTGTAGCGTCAATGTCAGCTTCGGTTATTCGATCGGGTTCATGAACGAGACGGTGCCTTGTCTCGGATGAAGGAATCTCATGCACCGTTCGCGCCGAATTGCCACCCCTGTGAGGATCTCGCTGGCCGCGGCCAGAGGTGGCGACATCGATGGCGCGTGGTGGCCTCGAAGCGACACGATCGTGCGAGAACTACCCGACCTGATCCAGGCACTCCACGCCACCCTCGGCGAAATCATCGGCATCGATATCAACTGGTCGGCCAATTCGCCGACTCCGGTACTGAGCACGATGGCACCGGAAATCGCTGCCAAGATAGCGGGCAAAAAGCCGCAACTTCGACTGATGTTCATCACCGGCCGATGTGCGATAACCAAGCTCCTGGTCATCCCGTCGATGACGGCATCACCATTGGCGATCATGGTTCTTCGCCAGGCGGGCGATCGACGTATTCCCGCATCGGGCGACGGGACCAAGGAATTCCATGCGGCTGAGCGTGTTCTGCACGCCGCGCGTATCGAGAGTTCCGCATGGGCGGCCACGTCTCCCGGACAGTCCGGCTAAGGGCGCCTGCAGGAGACCTCTGAGTTGACGAACACGTGTCCTCAAATCTGAGGACACTGCGGGGAGGGGTCCTCCAAAGCGAGGACACGGTTTCATCAAGCCCGGGGGTCGTCTTGGCGACTGTCCGTGAACTCGTTGTCCAGCAGAGTCTTTGGTGTCGCCCCCAAACGGGAGGCGGAAACACCGAGAAAGGCAAGAGACGATGACGAACCGAAATCAGCGCCCGCTCCGCGACTATCTGACGGCAGCGGCCGCCGCCCTCATGGTGACGTTTGGCGGATCTCTGTTCGTGGCGGAGATCGGCACGGCAATCGCGTCAGATGAATCCGGACCGACGCCGGGCGTCGAGGCTCCCGCGCCTGCCACGCAGGACGTGCCGCCGCCGCCCCCGGCCGAGGGCGGCGAGAGCCCAGCGAAATCTGCGCATAATCAGCCCCATTCGCGCTGACCCGAGTGCGACGAGCCCCGGCGCGAGGTCATCGCACCGGGGCCTCGTCCTGTCAGACTGCGGTGATCGGGATGATCATCCCCGGGCTATCGGTGCAACGCCGTTTGCAGCGCAGCGAAGCCCAATTTCGCGGCCTCGGTGGCTGCCGGTACGACGCCGTAGTAGCCGAGAAAGGCATGGGTCAGGCATTCGGCGTTGTGGAGTTGGACATCGACGTCGCTTTCGATGAGTAACTGCGCGTAGCGGACCCCGTCATCTCGGAGCGGGCAATGTCCGGCCACGGCGATGTAGGTCGGCGGCAGACCGGAGAAATCGGTGGCCCGGCCGGGTGCCATCCGCGGCGGGGGGTTCTTCTCATCGAGGTCACCGGCGTACCAACGGTAGAAGACCTCGAGGTCCTTGGTGGTGATCACCGGCCCCTCGGCATTGGCCCGGAGAGACGGCATCGATGGGTCCCACATCGTGGGTGGATACCAGAGCAGCTGGAAAGCCAGTTCCGGTCCGCCGCCGTCTCGGGCGATCTGTGCCACGACGGCCGCGAGCGCGGCTCCTGCAGAATCGCCCGCCACCGCGAGTCGCGATGCGTCTGAACCGATTTCGCCGGCGTTGTCAGCGACCCAGCGGGTAGCCGCCCAGACGTCTTCGACGCCGGCCGGGAAGGGATGCTCGGGTGCAAGCCGATAGTCCACAGAGACCACGACGGTGTCAGCTCCGAGGCAATGCTGGCGGGCCTGGCTGTCATGGGTGTCCAGGTTGCCGACGGCAAATCCGCCGCCGTGGAAGTACATCGTGACCGGCAAGGGCCCTGCATCTGAATTGTCCGGAGTGTAGATCCGGATGGGGATCGGACCCGCGGGACCGTCGATTTTCCGGTCCACCGTCCGCACGGGTCGCAGTTCCGGCAGGACGTCGTTACTGCGCAAGCTAACCAGCCGCCGACGCGATTCTTCGATCCCAAGCTCGGGTGCCAAATCAAAGGGGTGTGCATCGAGAACCTGCTGGAGAACCGGATCTATCGGAGGCCTGCGATCAGAGGTCATGGCGCCGAGCCTAGCGACGCCGGTCGGCACGTATCCGATTTCTCACTTGCCCAAGGGTTCTGAGCCCTTACGGCCACACCGGACTCGGCCAGAGGTCCACAATGGGGCTATGCGCATAGCGATCGTGGCCGCACTTCTGGTAACCGGCGCATTGTGTGCGCGGTGGGGACCCTCAAGCGCTTCTCCGTCGGACGCGTCGACGCCGGCCCTTCCCGCGGACGCCGTCATCACGTATGTCTTCACCGATTCTTCGGTGCCGCCGCCCTACCACCGCAGCTGGAAACTCACAGTGACCGCCGAACAATCCGCCATCACGGTTCTCACTTACGGGTCGGTTCTGGCCCAGCGGAGCGCCGCGACCGCGACGGGGGTGTGGGACCTGCTCGCCAGGGGCTTCCCGTCCGCCCTGGAATCAGCCGATCTGGCCGCGCGCCGCACAACCCCTGAGGGCTGTACCGGCGGAACAGCCGAGGCCATCAGGGTCGCGGCCGGTCCCGCCGTGCTGGTAGACCAGAGCGTGTACAACTGCGGCGGCACCAACGCCGACGTCGCCGAAGCGTTCCGGGCCTGGATCGCGCCGGCCCGGTCTCAGTTCCCGCCGACTGACGTACTGGCGCCACCGGGGTAGGTAGGTTTCGCTGCACTGCGAGATTGCCGGTCAGCCGTTTGACGGCCGAGCCACACCATCAGGACCGCCGCCGCCGACGTCACGGCACCGCAAGTGAACAGCACAAGGTATCCGCCTTCGGCCGCAGATCCATCGTTCGATGCAAGCAGTGGTGCGACCATGGCCGCGGCTGTGGCCCCACCGACCTTGCTGAAGATTCCGTTGAGGCTGCTGGCCACCCCCGTCTCACCGGGTCCGACGTAGCTGACGATGAGTGCCGTCAACGCGCCGTAGGCCAGGCTGACGTAGACGCTCGTCGTCAGCCCGGCGGCCAGCAACTGCCCGCGGCTTCCGTGCCATCCGGCCAGCAGCCCGAAGCCGATCACTCCGAAGGTCGCGCCGACGACCATCACCGCACGGGCACCGAATCGTTCGATCAGTCGGCCGCTGACAATCGCCGTGACGGTGGCCGCGAGCGCACCCGGCAACAGAAACTGAAGGCTGACGCCCTGAACATTGGCGCCGAAGCCGTGACCGCTGGAAATCGGAGTGGCGGCGCAGGTGGACAGCCCAAGCAATGAGAAGTAGGAGCCCGTCCCGACCAAGAAGCTGGCCGCATTGGCGAGCAGGACCGGGCGTCGCGTCAGGAGGTCTACCGACACCAACGGGTGGGGGCATCGAGCGGAGCGCACCCACCACAGAGTCAGGACACCCGCACCGACGATCGCGGCACCGATGGTTTGCCATGAGGCCCAGCCCCAGATCGAACCCTTCGTGATAGCCAGCATGGCCGCGCACAAACCGAATGCCAATGCCGCCGCGCCCCACCAATCGACGCTCTCGGTCACGGTCCGCGGCCGGCTCGGTACCGCCGCGGCGGCCAGCATGATGGCGCCCGCGGTCATCGCGGTGAGGAGCCAGAAGACCCGGTGATAGCTCGCGCCCTCCGGCATCAGGAACCCGGTGAACAGCAAGGCCAGCGCGCTGCCCAAACCCAATGTCGCCGAGACGGTTCCGATGGCCCGGAACAGCCGATCGCCGGGCAGTTCGTCGCGCAGGATCGACACCGAGATGGGAAACACGGCGAAGGAAGTCCCCTGCAGTACTCGCCCGAACACCAGCAGCGGTAGCGAGGACGTGACCGCGCCCAGCAGCGATCCGGCCAGCACCACAGCCAGGGTCCCGAGGAGGACTTTTTTCTTGTTGTACAGGTCGGCCATCCGACCCACCAATGGGGTGGCGGCAGCCGCAGCAAGGAGATTGGCCGTCACGACCCAGCCCACCGCGACCCTCGGTGCCTGTAGTTGGCCGGCGATCGCGGAAAGGATCGGCACAACGCTGGTCTGCAGAAGCGCGATGGTGAGGACGACCACACCGAGCGTGGCGACCAGACGGCTGCTTCGGACTTGGGTCATGACGTGATTTTCACCGTTCGCGCGCCCCGCCGGTGTCCGTTGACCAGTGTCGCGGAGGAGGAACCTTCGTCCCCCGATGAGTGGACGACTCCCGGCCACCGCTCGAATCGTGTGAATAATGACCGCCATGCCGGGGTCCGCCCGCGGAGGAAAGACCTCCGTCCGCCTAGGAAAGCGACAGTGAGGAGTCCTACATGTCCGTGAGCCGAAGCCGCACAACGCGACTATGGACGGTGGTGCTGTCGGTGATCCTGGTGCTCTCCGGGTGCGCCCAGAACAAGGGATCGGGGCTCACCGAGTCCGAGGCCGCGGATCTCGCCCGGGAGGCCTACGTCTACGGGTATCCGCTGGTGACCATGGAGTACACCCGCCGTGTTCTCACCAACTCCGCGACGCCGGACGGCACAGCGGCACCGATGGGACAGTTCGTCCGGATGCGCGAGTATCCCAACGCACAATTCAGGGCCGTGACGGCACCCAACGCGGACACCCTATACACGACGGCCTGGTTCGACGTCGACAAGGACCCCTGGGTGATCAGTGTTCCGGACATGGGCGATCGCTATTTCCTGCTTCCGATGCTCGACGGATGGACGAACGTCTTCGCCTCCCCAGGCACCCGTACCACCGGCGGAAAGGCGCAGACCTTCGCCATCACCGGACCGAACTGGAAGGGCGCTCTGCCGGCCGGAGTCACGGAGTACAAGTCGTCGACCGCGCTGGTGTGGCTGCTGGGTCGCATCTACTGCACCGGCACCCCGCAGGACTACGACGCCGTGCACGCCCTCCAGGACCAGATCACCGCCGTCCCGCTGTCGAGCTTCGGCAAGCCCTACACCCCTGCGCCCGGTTTCGTCGATCCTGCGGTGGACATGAGAACCGCTGTACGAGAACAGGTTAACTCTCTCGACGGTGCGGCCTATTTCTCGGTGCTGGCCGACCTCCTGAAAACCAACCCGCCGGTGGCCGCCGATGCGCCGATGGTGGAGAAGCTCGCGAAACTCGGCATCGTCGCGGGACGCAACTTCGAGCCGGGCAAGCTCGACACCACGGTGGCCGCGGCTATCAGCGCAGCGCCCACGCCCGCCCAGGAGACGATCATGGCCGGGGACAGGGATGCCGTGGCCGCCGGAATCCTGAAGTCCACCAATGGTTGGCAGTACTCGACGAAGCTGGGGGAGTACGGCACGAACTACCAACTGCGTTCCTACATCACGGCAATCGGCCTGGGCGCCAATCTTTCCAAGGACGCTGTGTATCCGAAGTCGGAGGGGCCCAGCGCCGATCAGAAGTACGAGGGCGCCTCCGCCTATGTCATCCGGTTCGCCAAGGACCAACTGCCGCCGGTGAAGGGCTTCTGGTCGCTGACGATGTACGACGCCGATTACTTCTTCGTCGACAACCCACTGAACAGGTACACGCTGAGTCAGCGCAACGATCTGACCGCCAATCCCGATGGCTCGATCGACATGTACATCCAGGCCGACAATCCCGGCCCCGAGAAGGAATCCAACTGGCTGCCCGCCCCCAAGGGGCGGTTCGTCCTGATGTTCCGGTTGTACTGGCCGACCGAGACGCCGCCGTCGATCCTGGACGAGAGTTGGGTACCACCTCAGGTCACCAAGGTCAGCTGAGACCGGAGCAGGCCCGGTGACCGGCCCGGTGACCTTGGTCCTCATTCCATCGCCGTAAGTCCTCAACCGAGTTTCGCTCGGCGAAAGGCATCCGGTAGGCGAGTACCGTACGCTCAGGAAATTCTCAGCCAGTGTGGCTGGAATAGAGCTCAGGGGGATGTCATGGGTGCATGCAATCGAGTTGGTCGGGTCGGCGGATTGGCGGTGGCGCTCGGGGTCGGCGCGACGATATTCGGTGGAACGTCGACAGCCTGGGCCGACGCCGTCGCGGAATCCGGCGGCGCGGCGGTCGGGTCCGCTGCCGGCGCGAATGCTGCCAATGCGAATCAGGGCGTGACGACAGCCCTCCGGACGCGAGTCGGCGCGATCGGAAGCCGCAGTGGCGCAAGGCCGGCGGCGACCAGGACCGGGGTCACCACGCTGCCGTCCAAGCCGTCGGTGAAGTCGCGGACCAGGGTTCCGGCAGGTGCCTTCGCGGTGTCGGGCGTTCTCACCGCGGCCCCCGATCCGCTGGCCGATTCACCGGCCACCAGCAACCCGACCGCACCGATCGAGTCGCCGCTGTCGTGGACGGCGATGGCCTACGCCCGGCGCCAATCCGCTCCCGCCAACGCCGTAACCGCAGCCCCTGCGGCGGCGGTCGCCACCCAACCGGTGATCCTCGGTCCCAGCGGTGTGCCGATCCCGCCGGACTGGTACGTCGCCAAGGTCATGGAGTACTACATGCCGGCCGGCGCCAACCCTCCACAGGTGGTCTTCACCCCCGAGGGCCTGTATCCGATCACCGGCGTGAAGAGCCTGCCGCTGAGCACTTCGGTGGACCAGGGCCTGACGATCCTTTCCGACACCTTGACACTGTTGCCCGCCGGCACGGCGACCACGATGTTCGGCTACTCGCAGAGCGCGATCATCGGCTCCCTGATCCAGTCCGGATACAACGACACACCGGTTCCCCCCACCGTCGCTGATTCGGTCGACTTCGTCTTCGTCGGCAACGAGATGAACCCCAATGGCGGCCTGCTGTCCCGTTTCCCGGGCCTGGACCTGCCCAGCCTGGGAATCCCGTTCTACGGTGCGACGCCGGAAAACGCTTATCCCACAACCAATTACACCTTAGAATACGACGGATTCGCCGACGTGCCAAGGTATCCGATCAACTTCCTGGCCGATCTCAATGCCGCGCTGGGGATCCTCTACGTCCACACCAAGTACACGCCCAAGGCGGACTGCAAAAACTTCTGCACCACCCTGCAGCAGGTGCAGGACGCGATCGCGTTGCCGAGCACCTCGCCGACCGAGAAGTACTACTTCATGCCGACCGAGAACCTTCCGCTGGTGCAACCGCTGCGGGGGATTCCGTTCGTCGGCACACCGATCGCCGATTTGATCCAGCCGGCCCTCAAAGTGCTCGTGGATCTGGGCTATGCCGATCCGGCCCACGGGTTCGCGTCGGCCGTCCAGCCGATCGCCAACGTGCAGGTCCCCTTCGGGCTGATCCCGCAAGTGAACCCCCGTGAGGTGATCAGCATGCTGGTGGCCGGCGTCAAACAGGGCATCCACGACTTCATCAACGATTTCGGCAAGAACGGGTCGATCGCCCGCGAGATCTCGGCGATGAAGGGCCGGACACCGTCGCTGGCCTCAAGCCAGGACTTCATCGCAAAGCTGCAGAACGCTATCTCCGGCTTCAGCGCCTGGCTGTCGACCGCGGCCGGTGCGATGTACACCCCGCTGTTGCCGACCGCGGACATCGCCAACGCGCTGATCGTGTCGCTGCCCGCCTACGACCTGAACCTGGCCTTGAGTTCGGTCAAGCAGATGATCAGTGGCGAGCCGATCAAGGGCCTGATCAACGCGGTCGGACTTCCCTTCGCCTCGTCGGTCGGGCTTATCACCTATGCCAGCCTCATCGAACTGCTGGTGTGGGGCCAATCCGCCCGGGCGTTGGTCCCGGCCTAGACGGTGAACGCGCCGGCGAAGCCGGGGATCAGCCCGATCGGAAAGAGCGCCAGGACCTCGCCTCATGCCCCCCGGGCGGCCCGCCACAGCGTTGGGCCGCCCGGCGGGGATTAGGATCGGGGAGAACCATGTCTGCCGACCACCGCACCCGAGACACGACCACAACCGTCGACACGCTGCCCTTGGCCGTGCCGGCGGAGACGCCGTTCGTGGTCGGCACGGGCCGCATCCGGAATTCGCACCGGCGATCCACGGCGATCCTCGCGGCAGCCGCAATCATCGCGCTGGGCGCCCTGATCGCCGGGGTCCTGATCATCTCCAACGCGTCGTCGAACAGGAGTGAGAGGGACGCTCCCGTCCCGCGGCCCGCGCCGACAACCAGCGCCTCAGCCTCGATGCCGTTCCCGTCTACCTCGGCGGCCGCGTCAGCCCCACCAGTCGCTCCACCGGAGTTGAATCCCACCGCGACGGCGTCAACCGTCGTGGTCGCTCCGCCCCCTCCGGCTGTCACGCGCCGCCCGGACGCCGGGGCGATTCCCCCGACGGCGGTTCCGTCGGCGCCGAAAACCAATGTGCGCGAACGCCTTCACGATCTTTTCCCGCGACTTTTCCCCAACCCCTAGTTCCCGGCCCTCGCGGCAGGGAGTGATTTCTACTGGGTGATGAGGAGTTGGTTGTTGCCGGTCGCCCACGCCTGAGCAAAGGTGGCCATCGGAACCTGCTCGTCGCGACCGGTCGGGATGCCGCTGTCGTTGAGATGGACCATATCGGCGCGGGTATCGACCCCCGTCACCACGACGGCATGGTCGGGGTCGGTGCGCTGGCCCTTGGTGTCATTCCAGACGGTTTCCGCGTTGAGCGTGGCGATCACCTTGCGGCCACCGGCAAGGCTCTGCTCGATGGTCTCGATCGAGTTACCCGTGGTCAGTTGTGAAGCGATCCCGAATTGCTGGAGCAAGATCACCAGATCTTCGGGCGAGGTGCCGTCGAATCGATAGACCGGGCCGCCATGGGCCTGGCTCTTGGTGAAAAGGCCCCGAAGCTGAATTCCCGGCTGGGGAGGTTCGTGACCGGTGATCTGTCCGACCACATCGGCGACGGCCATCAAGCCGCAGTCCTGGTGATGCTGATAGCGCCAATACTGCGCGGCTGCGGCGGGATCGCCGTACATCTGGCCGTTCGGATCGGCCTGCGCCACGCCGCCCGGCCCGAAGCCGGCCACGGGGATGAGCGTGGCAACCGCGGCTGCGAGCCGTTTCGTCGCCGGAAAGATGCTCGCCATACCTTCATGATTTACCCGGCTAAGCTGGCCCCGGTCAAGAAGCGGCCTGCCGGGTCCCTTGACGTCCGGGACGGGAGGACGCCACCATGCGCACTCGGGTTGAGCACGCACTCGATTTCCTGACTACTGAACCGTTGCGGATCCGGTCATTCCTCAGGCTGGCGCTGATCGTGCTGATTGCCCTGCTGGTATCGCTGACCCATACCGAGCACTGGCTCAACAACGCGTTCGAGGTGATCCTGGGCGTCTACGCCGTCGCTTCAGTGGTGTGGCTGGTGGTCATCCTCAAGGTGAAGCCGCGGCGGTGGTTTCCGTGGGCCTCGACAATCACCGACGTTCTCTCCGTCTTCCTGTTGTGCGTGGTGTCTGGCGGTGCCACGATCTGGCTCCTGCCGATCTTCTTCCTCCTGCCGATCTCCGTGGTGTTCCTCGACAGCCCGCTGATCACCGCGGCGATGAGCGTCGCCGCTGCCGCGGGCTACCTGTTCGCGTGGTTCATCTATGCCGTCCGCGACCGGATGATCGAAATCCCGGCTGTGGTCTACGTCCAGGTGGGGTGCCTGCTGTGGCTGGCCGCTGCCCTGACCGGACTGTCCTTCAGCCTCAAGCGGCGCGCCCGACGGGTGCAGACCCTGCTCGAGGTCCGGCGGCGCCTGGTCGCCGAAGCCATGCAAGCCGACGAACGGCACAGCCGCGAACTCTCCGAGCAGTTACACGACGGTCCGCTGCAGAACCTGCTGGCCGCCAGACTCGATCTGGAGGACCTCCGCATGAACCCGACGGAGGAGGGATTCGACCGCCTTGATTCGACCCTTCGGGAATCCGTTGCGGCCCTGCGCACTACGGTCTCGACCCTGCACCCGCAGGTTCTGGCTCAGGTGGGCTTGTCGGCGGCGGTCAGCGATCTCGTCGCGAAATGGCAGGAGCGCTGGGGGATTCCGGTGGAGACCGACATCGATGAGGTCGGGCGTCCAGGTTGTCAGGCAATGATCTTCCGCGCCTCCCGGGAGCTGTTGGCGAACGTCAGCAAGCACGCCCGGGCCAGTCACGTACGAGTCGCACTGCACCGGGAGGGCGACGAGGTGACGCTGGAAGTGGCCGACGACGGCGCCGGATTCGACCCCGAGGTGCTGGCCGCCCGGGTCGCCGAGGGGCACATCGGCCTGGCCTCGCTGGTCGTCGGTATCGCTGCCACGGGCGGGACCGTCGACGTCGACACCGTTCCCGGCTCGGGGACGTCGGTGACCATCACGATGACGAACGAACCCATCCAAGATCCTCGGCCGCTGGACGGGGGGACCGGTCTCATCCTCGCGGTTCCGGCCAGATAGCGAGGGCAACCGGGCGCCGACGCGGTGGCGCCGCCGTTCCTGGTCCGGCGGCGCCAGGCGTCGGGGCGGGGCTTAGCCCGCCGGCGGAAGCAGCACCGAATCAATCAGGTAGACAGTGGCATTAGTGGTCTTGATACCGCCGCAGGCCACGTTCGCGTTGTTCACCTTGAGTCCGTCGGCGCCACCGCTGACGGTCACGGATGCCCCCTGCACCGTCTTGTGCGTGCCGACCACCTGATCCGGACCGGCCTGCCCGGGAACCACGTGGTAGGTCAGGATCGACGTCAGCAGAGCCGAATCGGTCTTGAGCTTGTCCACCGTCGCGGCATCGAGCTTGGCGAAGGCGTCGTTGGTCGGCGCGAAGACGGTGAACTGACCGCCGTTGAGAGTGCTGACGAGATTGACGTGCGGATTGAGCCCGCCGGACAGGGCAGACGCCAGGGTGGTCAGCACCGGGCTGTTGGACGCGGCCACGGTCACCGGCGACGCAGCCATTCCGGCGACAGATCCCGGGCCGGTCGGATTTTGCTGCGCGTACGCCGTGCACCCGGGGCCGACGAGATCGGGGGCCGCGGAGTGGGGGGGGGGGGGGGGGGGGGGGGGCGCCGGGGGGGGCTAGCCCCGCGGCGACGGCTGCGGCAGCCCAGGTCGATCGTGCGGTGTTCGTCATGCTGATTTCCCTCCGGTTATCTCGGCTCGCCCCATTGCGGGGCGCTGACATGTGGCACTTCGATGCCGGCGCGAGCTCGGATCGGTGGCCCGGTGGTGACCTCGGTCACAGCGGAGGCCGTCGTCTGCGCTCAGCGACCCATCCCGCATCGGGGTGGCTCCGAATGCTCAATGGCGAGCGTCGCCGGCGAGCATGGAGGAGAACAGCGAGATCGTGAACGCCCTGTGTGACCTTCCGGCTACGCTTCGGGACAACGGTGCCGAGAACGAGGTGAGTGAGCCGGTGACCCATCCTGAGGGGCCAGTTCTCGATGCACTGCTGCGTAAGGTCGGTCACGGCGATCCTGAGGCCTTCGCCCAGTTCTATGACGCGACCAGAGCTCGGGTTTTCGGCATGGTCCTGCGCGTGCTGCGCGACCGCGGCTACAGCGAGGAAACCACCCACGACGTGTATCTGCAGGTGTGGCGAACCGCGGAAAGCTACGACCCCAGCTCCGGCAGTGCCCTTGCCTGGCTGCTCACCCTGGCGCATCGGCGCGCAGTCGACCGTGTTCGATCTGAACAGGCCGCCACACAGCGCGACTTCCGTTACGGGGTGGCCACTTTGGAGCGCGACACCGATCGGGTGAGCGATGCGGTGATCTCCGACGAGGAACGTCGCCGGGTGGCCGGCTGCCTCGGAGGCTTGACCGACCTGCAGCGGGAGTGCATCGAATTGGCCTACTACGAGGGACTGACCTACGTTCAGGTTTCCGAGCGGCTCTCGGCGAACCTCGCCACCGTGAAATCCCGGATGCGCGACGCTCTCCGCGGACTGCGTAATTGTCTGGATGTGCGGTGAGGGCCCAGCGATGACACAACCACCGACCGACCTTGTGGAACTGGCCGTCCCTTACGCGCTGGACGCCCTGTCCGACTCGGAGCGCGCCAGCGTCGAGGCCGCCGTTGCCGACGCGGGCCTGGCGATATCCGACGCCTTCTACGACGAAGTGCGTTCGGCGCGGGAGACCATGGCCGCCCTGTCGATGGCTACCGCGGAGGAACCGCCGGTGGCGTTGCGCGAGCGACTGATTCGAGAGGTCGGCTCTAATCCGGACAACGTTCGTCAGCTTCCGGGCCCGGGTTCGCGACAGCGCGCGCGTTGGAAAACAGCGTTGCTGTCGGCGGCTGCCGCCCTCGTCGTGGGTGTGGGCGCGGTGGGAATCGGGCTGTCGCTGCGGCCGCCTGCTCCGCAGTCCACCGCTCAGCAGGTGTTCGCGGCGAGTGACGTCCACACGATCTCTGGCGCGATCCCGGCCGGCGGGACCGCGACGGTGGTCTTCTCCCGTGACCGCAACGCCGGGGTGCTGGTGATGAACGATGTCCCACCGCCCGCCCCGGGGACGGTGTACCAGATGTGGCTCGTCGGAGATGACGGCGCCACCTCAGCCGGGACGATGGACGCCAAGGCGGTGGCGCCGTCCACCACCGCCGTACTCGGCGACCTGCACAATGCCCGCAAGCTCGAGTTCACGGCGGAGCCCGGCACGGGTTCGCCGCAGCCGACCGGTCAGGTGATTGCAGCACTCCCGCTTCTCTGACCCCTAGGGGCAATCCGCCCGGGTGTCGGTACCGAAGTACTTGCAGACGCGAGATGCGATCCGCAACTGAGGAGGTTCCACCATGGTTACGAGAAGTGCACCGATGCCAAGAGCCCTGGCCGTGTTTCTCGCTCTGCTCGCGATGACGTTCGGTCTGGTGAATCCAGCCCCCGCTGCGGCCGCCGACCTCAATTTCACCGGGACAACCTTGAGCGGTGGCAGTTTCAGCGGGACAAGCCTGCAGGGCCGGCCGGCGGTGCTGTGGTTCTGGACCCCATGGTGTCCCGTGTGCAACCAGGAGGCTCCGGTTGTCAGCGCCGTTTCCGCGGCGAATCCCGCCGTCACGTTCGTGGGGATATCGACCCGCGCCGACCTGGCCGCGATGAAGGGATTCGTCTCCAGGTACAACTTGAATTTCACGAACATCAACGACGCGGACGGCTCCATCTGGGCCAAGTTCAACGTGCCGTGGCAGCCGGCCTACGTCTTCGTGCGCCCTGACGGAACGTCGTCGTTCGTGAACAACCCGACGTCGGCGATATCGCAGCAGGATCTCACCGACCGGGTGCGCGCGCTGACCTCGTGACACTGTGGTGAACTCCGAGCTGGTCGGGCTGGCGTTCGCGGCGGGCATGGTATCCGCCTTGAATCCCTGCGGATTCGCCATGTTGCCCGCGTATCTGACTCTGGTGGTACAGCGGGAGCAGGGCGGTCAATTGAGCGCGATGGGCCGTGCCGTGAGCGCCACCGCCGTGATGGCGCTGGGATTTCTGACGGTCTTCGCATCATTCGGGCTACTGACGGTGTCGGTAGCGTCGCTGATTCAGCAGTATCTGCCCTATGCCACGCTGTTCATCGGGATTGCCCTTGTCGCGCTGGGTGTTTGGTTGATGTTCGGGAAAAGTCTGGCCGTCTGGTCGCTGGGTCGCGCCGGCCGGTGGGCGCCCACGGGGAGGCTGGGATCGATGTTCGGCTACGGCGTGGGCTACGCGATAGCGTCGCTGTCCTGCACGATCGGGCCCTTCCTCGCGGTCACGGGCAGCAGTCTGCGCGCCGGTTCGGGCCTGGGCGGATTGGTCGTCTACGTTGCCTACGCCGCCGGCTTCGCCATCGTCGTGGGTGTTCTTTCGGTGGCGGTGGCCGCGGCGAGTTCGTTGTCGGTCGAACGGATGCGCCGAGCGCTCCCATACGTCAACCGGGTCAGCGGGGCGGTCCTCGCGACAGTCGGACTCTACGTCGCCTACTACGGGTGGTTCGAGTTGCGCCTGTTCAATTCCACTGGCAGCGTGGATGATCCGGTGATTCGGGCGGCCGGTCGAGTGCAGCGGGCGTTGGCCTCATGGGTGTACCAGGCCGGCGCATGGCCCTGGCTGGTGAGCCTGGGCCTGGTGATGGGGGGCGTAGCGGCCGTCCGGACCCGCCGGCGTTTCGCACGTCCGCAGGCGGCCGCAGACAAGAACGCTTAGCCCAGCACCCATTGCGAGGTGGCCACCAGGTCGCCCTGCGCCAGCGCTGCGGCCCGGTGGCCGTGGATCTGCTGATATCCCGGATCGGTCACCATGTCGGTGAACGCTTGGGAAGACGGGTATTCCACGACGAGAATCGCGTCCCACCAGGGGCGTTCGCCGTCCCCGATGATGTTGACCGCATTGGTGCCGGCGTAGCGAACGGCGCCGCCCACCCGGTCGAGGTGGGGCTGCACCGCACGGGTGTATTTCAGATAGCGATCGCGACCACCGCCCTCTTTGAACTTGAGCAGGTTGACCATCACCACCGGTGCGCCGGGATCCAGCGCGGCGAACGCCTTCAGGTTGACGGGCCGCTCATCGGATTCCTGTGACACGCGATGGCTCCTTCGATCGAGTTGGCTTGCATCCCGATGCTAACCACATTCCAGGCACCTACCATGGGGTCCGTGGCCAGCGCAGGGGAGAGTCAGATGCCGTTCGTGCCCCCGACACCGGCCGAGGCGCTCGCCCGGCTCGGAATGCCGATGGACGAGGCGATGCGGACCCAGCGGGCGGTGCGACGACTGCACCTCGAGCCGGTCTCCCACGACGTGCTGCTGCCGCTGCTAGAACTCTCGCTCAAAGCACCCACCAGTTCCAACACCCAGGACTGGCACTACGTCGTGGTTGAAGATCCCGCCCAGAAGGCGAGACTCGCCAAGCTGTACCGGCGCCTCTACCGGCTGTTCAACCCGATCGTCGAACGGCAGGCGCGCGGCGACGAGGCCGAACGGCGAGCCATCGCCCCCGGTCAATGGCAAGCCGAAAACTTCGCGCAGCTACCGGTTTTCGTGATTCCGTGCTACCGGCGCGGACTCAAACACCGGCCAGTCGGCCATCCGCAGATAGCGGTGGCGTCGTTCTACGGCTCGGTCTTCCCGGCTGTCCAGAATCTGTTGCTGGCCTGCCGGGCGGTGGGCCTGGGGGCATCACTGCAGACCCTGCCGATCTGGTGGGTGCCCTCGGTGAGGCGAATCCTCTCGCTGCCCAGGCAGATCACTCCGGTGTGCATCATCCCGATCGGCTGGGCGAAAGGTCGCTACGGCCCCACCACACGGCGCCCGATCGGCGAAGTGGTGCATCTCGACCGCTTCGGCAACCAGCCTTTTCGGTGATGTGGCGTAGGGTGCTGTCTCGCTGGGCGCCCGCGCGGAAGAGCTAGAAGAGCTAGAAGAGCTAACGGAGTGCACCTCGGGTCTGGCGGGAAGGCCGAATGCACGTCGCTCTCTTCACGGATCTGCATCCGGCGACCCGCGGCGGGACGCAGATCTCGGTGGACACGCAGCGTCGCTCCCTGGAGCAACTCGGGCACCGAGTGACGGTCTTTGCGCCGCCGTTGGGCAAGACCCAGGCCCCGGATCCAAACCTCGTGGAACTCAAGCCCGTGCCGGTGGTCGCCCGCCTTGCACAGATCTTGAGCCGGTACGACGACTTCGTCTTCGTCTGGCCCTCACCGACGAACGGCCGGCTGATCGACGCCGCCTTCGCCAGCCGCGAACCCGTTGACATCGTGCACGCCCAGGGCGATCTGGGCGTCGCGATGGCGGGCGTGGAAGCCGCCCGCCGCCATGGCATTCCCGTCGTACAGACCAAACACTCCCGCTACGACGCCTATTTCGACCAGGCGACCCCGGCGCCACTCCTGCTGTCGATCATCATCAGTCGGATGCAGAAGCTCAACGTCACAAGCGAATTGGCGGCGCGAAACCATCCGGAGAGCAGGGCCGCACGGCTGGCGTGGAATTTCATGGTGGCCCATGCGCAGTCCGTCGACCACGTCATCATGCCCACCAGGCACTTCGCCCAGGCACTGGCCCACCGCGGCGTCACCCGGCCGATATCGGTGATTTCCAACGGAATTGACGATGACGACATCGCCCATGCGGCGTCAGCGCCGATCGCCCGGTCGTCCGGCGCCGGGTCCCTGCGGCTGATCTGGTGCGGCCGCCTCTCCGCCGAGAAGCGCATCCTCGAGGCCGTCGAGGCGGTGTCCCGTATCCCGAATTGCACTCTCGACGTCTATGGCAGTGGACTTCTGGAGCCGGCACTGAGGCAAACTATCGCGTCCGCCGGTCTGTCCGATCGGGTCCGGTTGCACGGTTGGGTCGATCACGCCGAATGCATGACGGTGATGAGGTCGAGCGACGCGTTGTTGTTCACCTCGCACGGTTTCGACACCCAGGGGTTGGTGCTGCTCGAAGCGGCTGCGATGGCCCTGCCGATTGTCTATTGCGACCCCGCGCTGAGTGAATCGGTTCCCGATGGCGGCGGGATTCTCGCCGCCGACTCGTCGCCGGGCGCTCTCGCGGACGTCATCGGGCAGATGGCCGAGGACCGTGGCGCGGTGACGACCATGGCCGCGACACTGTCAGCCCTCCGTGCCGTGCCGCGACAATCGGTCCAGACCGAGGAGATCCTGGCTGTCTACCGGAGTCTGATCGCCGGCGACTGATCGCTGGGCCATGATGGGAGGGTGCTGCAGCCTTTCCCGCTACACCCGCACGAGTTTCCCAAGCCCGCCACCCCGGACGAAGCCCTTCAGGTGCTCGCCGACGGCAACGGCCGCTTCGCCGCCCGGACACCAGAGGTGCGCGACACCGCCGAGATCGACGCTCTGTGGAGCACCGGGATCGGCGAACGGCAGGATCCGTTCGCGATCGTCCTGGGGTGCGCGGACAGCCGGCTGGCCCCGGAGATCATCTTCGACCAGTTCGTCGGGAACGTGTTCGTCGTCCGGGAAGCCGGCAACATCGCCGCTTCGCCCACCAACATCGGCAGCCTTGAATACGGCCAGGCCGTCCTTCATGCGAAAGTGCTTGTCGTCCTGGGCCATTCGGATTGCGGGGCGGTGAAGGCCGCGTTCCGCAAGGGCAAGCCCGGCGGGAACATCCAGGCGATCCTGGATGTCATCGAGCCCGGGATAGCGGGGGCTGCGAATCTAAACGAGGCCATCATCCGCAACGTGGATGCGGTCGTCACGCACATCCGTGCCAGCAGTGCCCTGCTCGCCGAGGCCGAGCGCGGCGGCGGCTTCAGGATCGTCGGCGCCCACTACGACATCGGCAGCGCGAGGATCCGCTTTCTCTGAGAACCCGGCCCGGATCGAGTCAGCGGTCGTTCCGGGCGGGCAGGGCCGCGATCCGGCGGGTCAGGTAGGGCGAGAACCAGCCGGCGTACTTCTCCTGCAGTTCCGGGTCGCGCCAGTCGGAACCGGTGACGATCCCACGGCAGTTCGGCGTACCGCACAGGCAGCGAAATTCGTCGTAGTCGCTGGCGTCGCACATCGCGTAGTCGAAAGACAGCTCTTCGCCGGGAGCGATGTCGCGCATCGCGACCAGAAGCATCTGCCCGAGGAGACCGCAGTTCGGGTCACAGGAGTGGTTGAGCATGTCACCCGGCTCGGGAATGTCGCCCGATACGAGGTAGAGGTCGGAGTCGACCTGGATGGACCGGCTCTGGCGGTCGTCGCTGAGGGTCTCCAGGACCGCGCCGGTAACGACGCATCCGCCGAACGCGGCGACCGTCTCGCCGGCCCGGATGGGCTCGACGGCGAATGAGCCCCAGCCCTTGCCCTCGGCCGGTCGGGCTTCCGCCTTAGGGCTGAGCCAGTTGAAATCCATCGTCAAGGAACTCCCCGCTAACACGTCACGTCCGTAGGCAGCCTAACGGACTCGCCCGTCGGCGCCGGCGGATGCGAACGGCCGGCGCCGCACCTGACGTTCGGGTTGCCAGCCCGGGCGACGTAATCTGACCCGGTGACAGGGACGCCGCCGAAGCTGTTCATCTTCCCGCACGCGGGCGGATCGGCCCAGTACTACATGCCTTTCTCCAAGACGTTCACCACCGACGTCAAACGGGTGGCGGTGCAATACCCCGGGCGGGGCGGTACCCACGACCTGACGTCGTTCACCAGCATTGACGACCTCGCCGATCGCGTGGTGACCATGCTGTCGCCGCTGGATCAGGCCGACGGGAAGGTTGCCTTCTTCGGCCACAGCATGGGCGCTCTGCTGGCCTTCGAGGTTGCCCGCCGGCGTGAGGCGGCGGGCAACCCGATCGCAGCACTCTTCGTGTCGGCGTCGGCGGCACCCGGACGCGTGGGTTTCGACGACGTGGCGGATTCCGACCGCGGTCTACTGGAGGCGGTGAGCGCGGCGACCGGCGCGAAGGCCGAGTTCCTCCAGAACGAGGAATTTGCTGCACGAATCCTGCCCACGCTGCGGGGATTCAAGGCCATCGGTGACTACAACCCGCCGCCGGAGGCCACGGTGTCGTGCCCGATCGCGGCCTACCTCGGCGACGACGACGAGATCGCCACCCGGGAGAAGGTCCTGCCCTGGGCCGAACGCACCACATCGGAGTTCACCATGCGGGAGTTCAGCGGGCATCACTTCTACCTTTCCGACCACTTGCCTGAATTGGTGGCCGACATCGAGGCTAAAATTCAGACGTTTTTGCAGTAAAAGGCCAGGGGGAATCCGCCGGGCAGAGTTCGCTGGGACGATCTCGCTGCCGAGTGGGTTAAGATTTTCTTAGCGACGCACCTGCTACTGGTGCGGTGATGTGTTAGCCCTCGCTGTGGGGCTCGGACAGTCTGAGGGTGAGAGTCACGTGAGTCTGGTAACCGAAAACTCAATTCCGGCGCTGTTCAAGCGCAGGGTCACCGAGCAGCCCAATGACCTCGTCTACAAGTTCATCGACTACGACGTGGACCCCAACGGGTTTGCTGAGACCCTGACCTGGGCGGAGGCCGACCACCGCGTACAGGTCGTTGCCAGGCGACTGCTGGAGTGCGGTAAGCCGGGCGACCGGGTGGCCGTCGTCGCACCGCAGAGCCTCGAGTACGTGATCGCCTTCCTGGGAGCCCTGCAGGCCGGCTTCCTTGCTGTGCCCCTCCCGGTGCCGTTTCCCGGTGGTCTCGACGAGCGGGTGGCCGGAGCGCTGCGGGATTCCGCCCCGGTCGCCATCCTGACTACGTCTGCGGCTGCAGGGACGGTCGCGGCGTACGCGACCGGCGCCCCCGAACTGATCGAGGTCGACGCGCTGGACTTCGACTCGCCGCTGCCCGCCGGCGGGCCGGTCGAGGGTCCGGTCCAGAAGGTCGCCTACCTGCAGTACACCTCGGGCTCGACCCGGTCGCCGGCAGGCGTCATGGTGACCCACGAGAATGCTCTTGCCAACCTCGGCCAGATCGCTGATACCTACCTGGACGTCCATGACGGCGGTGAGCTGCCGGAGGGCTTCTTGGTCTCCTGGCTGCCGTTCTACCACGACATGGGCCTGATCCTCGGAATCCTTGGACCTCTGGTGGTCGGCCGTCCTTCGGCACTGATGAGTCCGATGTCGTTCCTGGCCAAGCCGGCGCGCTGGTTGCAGCAGCTGGCGCTCAGCGGCCACTCGTTCACCGGCGGGCCCAACTTCGCCTACGAATTGGCGATCCGGCGCACCACCGACGCCGACATGGCCGGGCTGGATCTCAGCGGCGTGATGGGCATGATCAACGGCGCCGAGCGGGTTCACGGGTCGACGGTGCGGCGATTCAACGAGAAGTTCGCGAAGTTCGGCCTGCCGGAGTGGGCGATGCGCCCGTCCTACGGCCTAGCCGAGGCGACTGTCTACGTGGTGGCCGCCGCGGGGCTGCGTCCGCCGTCCATCGTCAAGTTCGACACCGAGAAGCTGTCCGCCGGGCATGCCGAGCAGTGCGGCGAAGGCGGCTCGGAACTCGTCGGGTGCGGAGCACCGCGTGGCACCTCGCAGCTTCGGGTCGTCGACCCGGAGACGTCGGCCGAATGCCCCGATGGTGAGGTGGGCGAGATCTGGGTGCACGGCCCGCAGGTCACGGCCGGTTACTGGCACAACCCCGAATTGACCGCCAAGACCTTCGGCGCGGATCTGTCGTCGACGCCCCAGGACGGCCCGCGTGGCTCGTGGCTGCGGACCGGCGACCTCGGAGTGTTCTTCGACGGCGAGTTGTTCGTCATCGGCCGGATCAAGGACCTGCTGATCGTCGATGGGCGCAACCACTACCCCGACGACATCGAGATCACGATCAGCATGCTGTCCAAGGGGCGGGTCGCGGCCATCTCGGTGCCGCACGAGACCACCGAGCGACTGGTGGCGATCGTCGAGGTCAAGTCGCCCGGCAACTCGGCAGAGTCGCTCGAGGAGTTGCGGGATCTCAAGCGCCGCATCCTCGCCGCCGTGAACGCCACCCACGGGGTTCGGGTGTCCGACCTGGTGATGGTCGGAGCGGGCTCGATCCCGATCACCAGCAGCGGCAAGGTGCGCCGTTCGGAGTGCGTGCTGCGATATCGGTCAGGTGATTTCATCCGGGTGGACGCCACTCCATGACGTTGTCTTCGGACGGGGACGCAGTCCAGTCTTCGGAAGAAGACTCGGACCGACTCGACGACGCCGTGGGGGCGCAGTCGGCTCAGGCCCTGGAGGAAGACCTGGGAGAAGACGACCTGGGAGAAGACGACGTCCGCCGATGGCTGGTCGACTACATGGTCGATATCATCGGGCTCAATCCCGACGACATCGACTGCGACGCGCCACTGACCGATCTGGCGGTGGGGTCCAGCGAAGCGCTCGTCCTCATCGGTGAGTTGTCGGAACTCGTCGGCCGTCCGATCTCGCCGGTGGAACTCTGGCAGTACCCGACGGTGAACGCACTGTCGCGGTTCCTCACCGGCGGCGAGATCGATCCCGTCATGACCGGCCTGGAAATGCCGGATACGGTTCTGCCCGAACGGATCTCGGCTGACGAACCGATCGCCGTGATCGGGGTCGGGTGTCGCCTCCCCGGCGGGATCGAGGGCCCGGACGAGTTCTGGGAGTTCCTGGCGGAGGGCCGCACCGGTGTCCGGGAGGTGCCCGCCGAGCGGTGGTCGTGGTTCGAGGGGCAATCCCCGGAAGAGGCCGCCGCACTGGCAACCACCACCCGGTGGGGCGGATACCTCGACGACGTCGCGGCTTTCGACGCCGAGTTCTTCGAGGTGCCGCCGGGCGAGGCCGACAAGATGGATCCCCAGCAGCGACTGCTGCTCGAGGTGACCAGCGAGGCCCTCGAAAATGCAGGCATCCCGCCACAAGCCTTGCGCCACAGTAAGACCGGCGTTTTCGCGGGCGCTTGCCTGGGGGAGTACGGGTACCTCGCGGCGACCGACCTGGCCGGGGTCGACGCCTGGTCGGGAACCGGTGGCGCGTTGAGCATCATCGCGAACCGGGTGTCGTACTTCTTCGATTTCCGAGGTCCGTCGGTCACGGTCGATACGGCGTGTTCGTCGTCGCTGGTGGCCGTGCATCTGGCCTGCCAGAGCCTGCGGTCGGGGGACTCCGATGTGGCGTTGGCCGGCGGGGTCAACGTGTTGCTGTCCCCGGCTCCCACGCGCAGTTTCGATATGGCCGAGGTGTTGTCGGCCTCGGGGGCGTGTCACGCCTTCGATGCGTCGGCGGACGGTTTCGTGCGCTCCGAGGGCGCCGGCGTGGTGGTGCTCAAGCGGTTGTCGGACGCGGTGCGCGACGGCGACCGGGTGCTGGCCGTGGTGCGCGGCTCGGCGGTCAATCAGGACGGCCGCTCCAACGGCCTGATGGCCCCGAATCCGGCGGCCCAGATGGCGGTGCTGCGCTCGGCCTACGCCCACGCCGGGGTCGACGTCCGCGACGTCGACTACGTCGAAGCCCATGGCACGGGCACGTTGTTGGGCGATCCGATCGAGGCGCGGGCGCTGGGCACCGTGCTGGGGCGCGGCCGCGCGGTGGACGCGCCGCTGCTGATCGGTTCGGTGAAGTCCAATCTGGGGCATCTGGAATCCGCGGCCGGGGTGGCCGGCCTGATCAAGGCGGTACTGGCGGTGTCGAGCGGGACGATCCCGGCGACGCGGGGCTACCAGAATCCCAATCCGCACATCCCGTTCGCCAATTTGCGGTTGAAAGTCGTTGCGCAGCAGTCTGCGTGGCCGGACGGCGAGCAGCCCCGCCGGGCGGGGGTGTCGTCGTTCGGATTCGGCGGGACCAACGCCCACGTCGTCATCGAGCAGGCGCCCGACGCAGCGGGCCCCAATCCTGTTGCACCGCAAGATACTCCAGCCGTGACCACCCTGGTGGTCTCCGGCAAGACCCCGCAGCGGATCGCCGCGACGGCCGGGATGCTGGCCGACTGGATGGAGGGACCGGGCGCGGCCGCCGGCTTGGCCGAAGTCGCGCACACCGTCAACCACCACCGCGGCCGAGCCACCCAGTTCGCCACCGTGTGTGCCCGCGGGCGCGATGAGGCGGTCGCCGGCCTGCGGGCACTGGCCGAGGGCCGCTCAGCAGCCGGTGTGGTCGGTCCGCATCAGGGCCGGTGCGGTTCCGGGACGGTGTTCGTGTTCTCCGGGCAGGGGTCGCAGTGGGCCGGGATGGGCCGGCAGTTGCTCACCGACGAGCCGGTGTTCGCCGCCGCGATCGACGAGTTGGAACCGGTGTTCGTCGACAAGGTCGGCTTCTCGCTGCGCCAGGTGCTGGCCGAGGGCGAGCCGGTGTCGGGCGATGCCCGCGTGCAACCGGTGGTGATGGGCCTGCAACTGGCCCTGACCGCGCTGTGGCGCTCCTACGGGGTGCACCCCGACGCGGTGATCGGCCACTCCATGGGCGAGGTCACCGCAGCGGTGGTGTCCGGAGCGTTGAGCGTCGCCGACGGCCTCGAGGTCATCGCAGTGCGCTCCCGACTGATGGCCACCCTGGGCGGCCAGGGCGCCGTCGGTCTGGTCGAACTGGACGGAGACGCCACCGCCGACGTGATCGCCGGCTACCCCGGGGTGGAAATAGCCGGTTATCTGTCACCGCGCCAGAGCGTGGTGGCCGGGCCCGTCGAGCAGGTCGACGCGGTGCTGGCCGCCGTGACCGCCGCGGACCGCTTCGCCCGCCGGGTGAACATGGATGTCGCCTCGCACACCGCACTGATGGACCCGATCCTGCCCGAACTGCGCGGCGCCCTGGCAGATCTGATGCCGAGGACCCCGGCCATCGCGTTCATCTCCACCATCGCAGACCCCGACACCGCACCGGTTCTCGATGCCGACTACTGGGTTGACAACGTCCGCCGGCCAGTCGAGTTCAGCCGGGCCGTCACCGCTGCGGCTGCCCAGTACGCCACCTTCATCGAGGTCAGCCCCAACCCGATCCTGACCTACGCGATCGACGACACCCTCACGTCCACCCACCATCACAGCCTGGCCACGCTGGCCCGCGACACCGATGACACCTGGACGTTCCACACCAACCTCAACGCGACACACACCGCCCAACCGCCCGACACTCTCCACCCGCACGGACCCCACGTCTCGTTGCCCACCACGCCCTGGCACCACACCCACCACTGGGCGATCACGAAGATTCGGACATCGTCGACGGCATCGGTGCCGCGTCCGGGCACTCTGCTGGGCGGACACATCCCGGTCGGCGGGGCCGTCCCGGGACACCTGTGGCAGGCCCGCCTGGCGCCGAAGGTGAAGCCGTACCCGGGGTTCCGCCGCATCGACGGCGTCGACGTGGTTCCGGCATCGGTGCTGCTGGCCACGCTGTCCGCCGTCGCCGCGGAGTGCGGCAGGCCGGCGGTCGATGACATCCGGTTCGAGAACCCCGTCGTCGCCAATCAGGCGCGCACCGTTCAGGTGTTCACCGACGGACAGACGGTGACCATCTCCTCGACGGCCGCATCCGCTACCGAGTCGGACACCGAAACCGAAGCGCCGCAATGGATCCGCCACGTTACCGCCCTGCTGGCCGATCTCCCGGCCACACCGCTTGACGGCGGCGGAGCCGTCGACTCGGCCGAGGAGCCCTCGGATCCGTCCGAACTGGCCGAACTGCATCGCGAGTGGGGCATCGACGGTCACGGCTATGAGTGGTCGGTGGATTCCCACGATGCGACGCCGGGCCGGCTCATGGTGGACGTCAGCGCACCGGAACTGTCTGCGACGGCCTTGCTCGACGCCGCAATCGACATCGCGCGACTCGTCGACGGCTCGGCCGGCGGTGTGATGATTCCGACTGCAGTGCAGAGCTTTTCGGTCGGGGCGGCGGCCCTGCTGGACACCCGGGGTGTCATCGAGGCGCGACGGCGGTCCGGCGACGACCTCGTCGTCGATGCCACGGTGCGCACCACGGACGGACGCGTCATCGCCGAGATGCGGGGCCTGCAGTACGCCGAGATTCCGGCGGGCACTGCGCTGGCCATCGCCGATCCACGGACCATCGCTCATGTGATCGACTGGCAGCCAACGGATCTCGGTGGCGACGGCACCGAGGCGCAGGATCGCCCGGCACCCGCGCCCCTTGCCGTCGTCGGCGGAAGCGCCACCGCCCGGACGCTGCGCGACCGGTTCACCGGTCTCGGCTACCCGGAGGCCGATGTGGCCGAGGCGCGCTACGTGGTGCTGGTCGCCGACGAGGCGGACGACGCGCCCGATGTCGATGCCGTGGTCCGGCTGACCACCGACCTCGGCCGCCTGGTGGATCAGCTGGCGCAGCGGGAGTACCACCGGCCCGTCACGCTGTGGATCGTCACCCGCGGGGTCCACGATCCCGATGCCGAGTCGCTGGCTCAGAGTTGTCTCTGGGGCCTGGCCGGCGTTGTGGGAGCAGAGCAGCCCCAGCTGTGGGGCGGCCTGGTCGACCTGCCGGCCGACGCCGACCTCGGCGAGTGCGCGTCTGCGCTCGCCGGCGTACTGCACACGCCGGCCAAGTCGATCGTCCGGCTCCGTGATGGCGAGTACACCAAGTTCCTCGTCCCGGTGCTCTCGCCGATCGCCGGCGAACCCGACCGCGAGCCGGTCCGCTGCCGCCCCGACGCGGCCTACCTGATCACCGGCGGGCTCGGCGACCTCGGCCTGCTGATGGCGTCCTGGATGGCCGACCGCGGGGCACGCCGGCTGATCCTGGCCGGCCGCACTCCGCTGCCGCCGCGGGGCAGCTGGGACCTCGACAGCAACGACGCCGCCACCCGCCACCGGATCGCCGAGGTCCGCGCGCTGGAGATGCGTGGGGTGTCGGTGGACACCGTCAGCCTCGACGTCGGCTCGCCGGAGTCGCTGCAGGCGCTGCTGGACAAGCGGGCCGACCAGGGCCAGCCGCCGATCCGCGGGGTGATCCACGCGGCCGGCCTGACCGAGGGTCAGCTGCTGACCGAACTCGACACCGACCGCGTCGCCCGCACCGTGTGGCCGAAGATCGCCGGCGCGCAGGCCCTGGACCGGGTATTCCCTCCGGGCAGCCTGGACTTCCTATTCCTCGTCGCCTCGGCAGGGACGGTGTTCGGTGTTCCCGGGCAAGCCGCCTACGCGGCGGGCAACGCCTACCTCGACGGTCTGGCCCGCGCGCGCCACCGCCAGGGGTGCAACACCGTCAGCGTTGACTGGGTGGCCTGGCAGGGGCTCGGGTTCGCCAAAGAGGCCCAGGTGGTTGTTGCCGAACTCCAGCGCATGGGGTCGCGCCCGGTCAATCCGGCCGAAGCGTTCGCGGCCTGGGAGTACGTCAGCCGGTTCGACCTTGCCCAAGCCGTCATGGCACCGATGAAGTCCGCCGAAGCCGCGTTGGCCGCCGCCGGGCAGCACCGGATCGCCGCACCGGCCCGGGACTGGTCACAGGTGCCGCCCGACGAGTTACGCGCCGAACTGCAGGTCGGCCTGCGCACCATTCTGGCCACCGAACTGCACCTCGCCGAAGACGAGGTCGAACTGGACCGGCCATTCGCCGAAATGGGACTCAACTCGGTGATGGCGATGTCCATTCGCCGCCAGGCCGAGGAACTCGTCGGACTGGAGTTGTCGGCGACCATGCTGTTCAACCATCCGACGATCGCGACCTTCGCCGGTTACCTCGCCAGACTGCTCCAGCCGGGGAACGCACCCGACGACGAGGACGAGCACATCGACGACGGCGCCGGCAGCCTGCTGGATTCGTTGTTCGAGAGCATCGAGTCGCCGCTGCTCGACGATCCGGCACCCCAGCAATTGTGAGTGCCACCCCGCGGTGGACCATCTAAGCGGTGGACCATCTGAAGAGGACAGACCGTTGGAAAGGAGGCCGTGACGGTGATGGCCGCGCCTTACATTCCCGCTCTGCTCGCTGATCGCGCCACACAGCAGCCCGACGACATCGCCTACACGTTCGTCGACTACGAGTCCGATCCGGCCGGGTATTCCGAAAGCCTCACCTGGTCCGAACTCCGCGACCGGGTGCTCGTCGTCGCCGCCGAACTGTCCCGCCACGGGTCACCCGGCGACCGCGCGGTGGTGCTGGCCCCGCAGGGGCTGGATTACATCGTCGGCTTCCTCGGGACCATCCAGGCCGGGATGATCGCGGTTCCGCTGTCGGTGCCGGCCCCCGGCCAGCACGACGAGCGGGTGGCCGGCGCGATGGGAGACAGCAGCCCGGTGGCTGTCCTCACCACGTCCGCCGTGGTCGACGAGGTCCGGAAGTACACGCAGCAGCAGTCCTCGCAGCGCCCCGCGCGGGTCATCGAGATCGACGCGCTCGATTTCTACTCGGCGCCGAAGCCCGGCAGCCTGCCGGATATCACAGTGGAGTCGGCTCCGAAGATCGCCTATCTGCAGTACACGTCGGGTTCCACCCGCCGTCCGGCCGGGGTGTCCATCACGCACGCGAACGTCGTCGCCAATCTCGATCAGGCGTTCCCCGACTATCTCGAGGCGTTCGACTTCCCGCCCCGCGAACTCACGGTGGTGTCCTGGGCGCCCTTCTACCACGACATGGGAATGGTCGTCGGTATCTGCATCCCGTTGTACAGCGGGTGCTCGGCGGTGCTGATGAGCCCGGTGTCGTTCCTGCAGAAGCCGGTTCGCTGGCTGCAGCAGCTGGCCGCCGTCGACAACGCGTACACCGCCGGCCCCAACTTCGCCTACGAGGTCGTCATGGCGCGCACCTCCGACGAGGACATGGCCGGGCTGGATCTGAGCCGGGTGGCCGTGATGATCAACGGCGCCGAGCGGGTCAAGGGCTCGACGGTGCGACGGTTCAACGAGCGCTTCGCCGCATTCGGCCTGCCGGACTATGCGTTGCGCACCACCTGGGGGATGGCCGAGGCAACGGTGTACGTGGCGTCCTCACCCGGCGGGCGGCCCCCGACCGTGGTTCGGTTCGACACCGACAAGCTGACGGCCGGGCGCGCGGAGCTGTGCGAGACGGGCGGATCGGAACTGGTGAGCCACGGCCCGCCCCGGGCGTGCGACTTCCGGATCGTCGACCCGGAGACCCACGTCGAGAAGCCCGCCGGCGAAGTGGGCGAGGTCTGGGTGCACGGCCCGCAGGTCGCGGTCGGGTACTGGCACAACCCGGAACTGACCGAGCAGGTGTTCAACGGTCAGCTGGTCGATCCGTCCGGGGGCGCTCCGACCGGACCATGGCTCCGCTCAGGTGATTTCGCGGTGATGTTCGACGGCGAGCTCTACATCATCGGCCGCATGAAGGACCTGCTGATCGTCGACGGGCGCAATCATTACCCCGATGACATCGAGGCCACCGTCGGCAGGATCACCGGCGGCCGAGTGGTGGCGATCGCCATCCCCGATGCCGGTACCGAGCAACTCGTGGTCGCCGTCGAACTCAAAACCAAGGACGATGAGCTTCTTCGCAATCTCAAAACCGAAGTGACAGCGGCTGTTTCGAAGTCGCACGGAGTTCGGGTGGCAGACCTGGTGCTGACTGGTCCGGGCTCGATTCCGGTCACCACCAGCGGGAAGGTCAGGCGGTCGGCATCTGCGGAGCGTTACCGGCTGGGGCAGTTCAGCCGGCTGGACGCCCCGTGAGTTCGGAGCTCGACGAAGATGGCGTCCGGCGCTGGCTGATCGATCACCTGGCCGGTCTCGGATTCGACCCCGAAGCACTCGGCCGGGGCGCGTCCATGCACGACGTGGGAGTGAGTTCCCGGGACGCGGTGGTGCTGACCGGCCGGCTGGCCGAGTTGGTGGGTCGCCCGGTCTCGCCGGTCGACTTCTGGCAGTACCCGACCGTGACGGCCCTGGCGCGGTTCCTCACCGGCGGTGACGTGGAACCGGTTGCAGCGGTTGAGGGTTCGGCCGGGGTGCGCGATCGCGAGCCCATCGCGGTGATCGGGATGGGGTGCCGTTTCCCCGGTGGCGTGAACAGCCCGGAGAGTCTGTGGGAGTTCCTGGCCGAGGGCCGCTCGGCGATCGGCGAGGTTCCCGCGCAGCGGTGGTCCTGGTGCGAGGGGGGATCTCCGCAGGACGACGCGGTGCTGGCCGCGACCACGCGGTGGGGCGGATATCTGGACGACGTGGCCGGGTTCGACGCCGAATTCTTCGACATCCCCGCCGGTGAGGCGGACAAGATGGATCCCCAGCAGCGATTGCTGCTGGAGGTGACGAGTGAGGCCCTCGACGACGCCGGCATTCCGGCGGACGCACTGGCCGATACCCGCACCGGGGTGTTCGCCGGCGCCTGTTCGGCCGACTACTGGTCGATGGCAACCGCGGATGTCGCCGGCGTGGACGGGTTCTCGGCCACCGGTGGCGCGTTGAGCATCATCGCGAACCGGGTGTCGTACTTCTTCGATCTCCGAGGTCCGTCGGTCACGGTCGATACGGCGTGTTCGTCGTCGTTGGTGGCCGTGCACCTGGCCTGCCAGAGCCTGCGGTCGGGGGAGTCGGAGGTGGCGTTGGCCGGCGGGGTCAACGTGTTGCTGTCCCCGGCTTCCAACCGCAGTTTCGATGTGGCCGAGGTGTTGTCGGCCTCGGGGGCGTGTCACGCCTTCGATGCGTCGGCGGACGGTTTCGTGCGCTCCGAGGGCGCCGGCGTGGTGGTGCTCAAGCGGTTGTCGGACGCGGTGCGCGACGGCGACCGGGTGCTGGCCGTGGTGCGCGGCTCGGCGGTCAATCAGGACGGCCGCTCCAACGGCCTGATGGCCCCGAATCCGGCGGCCCAGATGGCGGTGCTGCGCTCGGCCTACGCCCACGCCGGGGTCGACGTCCGCGACGTCGACTACGTCGAAGCCCATGGCACGGGCACGTTGTTGGGCGATCCGATCGAGGCGCGGGCGCTGGGCACCGTGCTGGGGCGCGGCCGCGCGGTGGACGCGCCGCTGCTGATCGGTTCGGTGAAGTCCAATCTGGGGCATCTGGAATCCGCGGCCGGGGTGGCCGGCCTGATCAAGGCGGTACTGGCGGTGTCGAGCGGGACGATCCCGGCGACGCGGGGCTACCAGAATCCCAATCCGCACATCCCGTTCGCCAATTTGCGGTTGAAAGTCGTTGCGCAGCAGTCTGCGTGGCCGGACGGCGAGCAGCCCCGCCGGGCGGGGGTGTCGTCGTTCGGATTCGGCGGGACCAACGCCCACGTCGTCATCGAGCAGGCGCCCGACGCAGCGGCCCCCAATCCTGGTACGCCGCACGACACTCCAGCCGTGACCACCCTGGTGGTCTCGGGCAAGAATCCGGACCGGGTCGCGTCGCTAGCCGGGGCGGTGGCGGAGTGGATGGAAGGCCCAGGGGCCGGGGTCGGCGTCGACCAGGTGGCCCACACCCTGAACCACCATCGCAGCCGGTACCCGGTGTTCGGCACCGTGTGCGGCCGGGACCGCGCCCAGGTGGTGGCCGGCCTGAAAGATCTGGCGGACAAGCAGTCCGGACCCGGTGTGGTCGGTCCGCATCAGGGCCGGTGCGGTTCCGGGACGGTGTTCGTGTTCTCCGGGCAGGGGTCGCAGTGGGCCGGGATGGGCCGGCAGTTGCTCACCGACGAGCCGGTGTTCGCCGCCGCGATCGACGAGTTGGAACCGGTGTTCGTCGACAAGGTCGGCTTCTCGCTGCGCCAGGTGCTGGCCGAGGGCGAGCCGGTGTCGGGCGATGCCCGCGTGCAACCGGTGGTGATGGGCCTGCAACTGGCCCTGACCGCGCTGTGGCGCTCCTACGGGGTGCACCCCGACGCGGTGATCGGCCACTCCATGGGCGAGGTCACCGCAGCGGTGGTGTCCGGAGCGTTGAGCGTCGCCGACGGCCTCGATGTCATCGCGGTGCGCTCCCGACTGATGGCCACCCTGGCAGGGCAGGGCGCGGTGGCATTGCTGGACGCCGGCGCCTCGACTGCCGAGGAACTGATCACCGGCTATCCGGGCGTGGAAATCGCCGGATACCTCTCGGCGAGACAGACGGTGGTTGCCGGACCGGTAGCCCAGGTCGAGGCGCTGATCGCCGCGGCCACCGCGGCCAACCGCTTTGCCCGACGGGTGAACATGGAGGTGGCCTCGCACACCGCCCTGATGGAACCGCTGCTCGCACCGCTGGCCGCCGAACTGGCCGGTCTGAGGCCGGGCTCACCGGGCGTTCCGATGATCTCCACGGTCACCGACGGCGCCCCCGCCTGCGACGCCGCGTACTGGGTGGCCAACCTCCGCAACCCGGTCCGGTTCGAGCAGGCCGTGAACGCGGCGGCCGTCGGGCACACCACCTTCGTCGAGATCAGCCCGAACCCGGTGCTGACCCACGTCATCGACCAGATCCTCACCGGTGGCCACCACCACGTGCTGCCCACACTGATCCGCGACGGCGACGACACCGTGAGCTTCCACACCCACCTCAACGCAACCCACACCACGCGCCCGCCGGCCACACCCCACCGGCACAGTGCGCCCGTGTCGCTGCCCAGCGCACCGTGGCACCACACCCGGCACTGGGTGGAGTCGGTCCGGCGATTCGCGACGAGTCCGGCGACGGTGTCCGGCGGCACCGGAGTAATCCCTGCCGAGTGGATGTCCACGCTGCAGTGGCCGTCCCGTCCACCGGCGGCACCGGACGGAGTGATCGGCGGCGGGAGTTGGCTGGTGCTCGCCGACGACGCACTCGGCGCCGAGATCGGCCATCTGCTCGGAGCCGGAGGCTCGGTCACTGTGCTGCCCGCGTCCGCCGCGATCGACGACCCCGACCAGGTCGCGGCCGAACTGGTCGGCGTCACCGATGTGCTCTACGCCCCTGGGCCGATCCCATCACTGGATCCCGCGTGCCTCGATCCGGGATCGGGCTATCGGATCTTCACCGCGGCCCGGAAACTGGCCGCCGCCCTGACCGATCGCCCACTGCCGCCGGCGCTGACCCTGCTCACCCGCAACGCCGTCCCCATCGAGGCAGGGGACCGGGCCAACCCGGCTCATGCCGTGCTGTGGGGTCTCGGTCGGACGCTGGCGCTGGAGAGCCCCGAAATGTGGGGCCGGATCATCGATCTCGACGAGTCGGTTCCCGCGCACCTGGCCGCGGCGTGGGTGCTGGCCGAGTCCGAAGCCGCGGACGGCGAGGATCAGGTGGTGTACCGGGCCGGCACCAGGCGGGTGCCGCGCCTGCGCCGTGCCAGGGTGCCGCACACCCGGGTGCGCCCGGATCCCGACGGCAGCCACCTGGTGGTCGGCGCCACCGGAAACGTCGGGCCCTCCATGATCAATCACCTTGCCGATCAAGGGGTTACGACGATCGTCGCGGTATCCCGCAACCCGGGATCGCGGCTCGACGAACTCACCGCCACTCTCGCCCAACGGGGTGTGCGGATGGTGACGGTCGCCGCCGACGCCTCGGACCGGACGGCCCTGCGCGCGTTGTTCGACCGGTTCGGCGACGATCTTCCACCGCTGTCGGGCATCTACCTGGCCGCCTTCGGCGGCGGCCCGGTCACTGTCCGGGAGATGACCGACGCCGACGTCGCGGCAATGTTCGGCCCGAAACTGGATGCGGTGGCGTTGCTGCACGAACTCTCGCTGCGGCACCCGGTGCGCCAGTTCGTTTTGTTCTGCTCGATTTCCGGAGTACTGGGGTCACGCTGGCTGGGCCACTACGCAGCCACCACCACGTACCTGGACACATTCGCGTACGCGCGCCGGGCCGCCGGGTTGCCGGCGACGGCCGTCAACTGGGGACTGTGGAAGTCGTTGGCGGACAGTCAGTCCGATTTCGACCGCCAGGTCGAGTTGGAGTCCGGACTGCACCCGATGGACGACGGGATCGCGATCGCCGCCCTCGGTGTGCTGACCGGCCCGGAGGCTCCGGTCAGCAGTACCGTCGTCGCCGCCGACTGGAACCGCCTGGCCGCGGCCTACCGCACCCGGACGGCGCTGCGCATCGTCGAGGACATGCTCGGCGACGCTGACGCCGAGACCCTCTCCGCGGTCACGGAGTTCCGTATCGCGCTGGCGGACTGCGAACCGGCGCAACGGCGCCGGATGCTCACCGAACACGTGTGCGCGCTGGTCGCCGAGGCGATGGGACTCGGTTCGCCCCAGCTGCTGGACACCTCAGTCGGGTTTTTCCAGTCCGGCATGAATTCGCTGATGAGCGTCGCCCTTCGCCGGGCGCTCAGCGAAAGCCTCGGCGAACCGCTGCCCGCCTCGGTGGTCTTCGACTACCCGACCGTCGACGCTCTCACCGACTACCTGGCGGGCACCCTCCCCGAAACCGCCGACGGCACCGAGGCCGACACCCTCGACGACTACGACGACCTCGCCGAAGACGAACTGCTGCAGAAACTATCGGAAAGACTGAGTTAAACACCATGACAGCGCCTGACCGCCGCGCCATCATCACCGATGCGCTGCGCAAGATCGACGATCTGACAGCACGCCTGCAGATCGCCGAGAAGGCCACCACCGAGCCGATCGCTGTGGTGGGTATCGGCTGCCGGCTGCCCGGCGGAGTCACCAACACCGAGGACTTCTGGACGCTGCTGCGCGAGGGTGGCAGCGGCGTGGTCCGGGTTCCCGCCGACCGCTGGGATGCCGACGCCCTCTACTCCGCCGACCACACCGTGCCCGGCACCATCTGCAATCGCGAGGGCGGCTTCCTGACCTCCTGGAAGCCCGACGAATTCGACGCCGAGTTCTTCAGCATCGCGCCGCGCGAAGCGGCGGCGATCGATCCGCAGCAACGCCTGTTGCTCGAAGTCGCCTGCGAGGCATTGGAAAACGCCGGCATCGACCCGACCTCTCTGCGGGGAACGCAGACCGGTGTCTTCATCGGGATGACCACCAGCGACTACTACCACGCGGTCGCCGGAAAGCTGCGCCGCGAGGAGATCGACGCCTACATCCCGTTCGGGAACGCCCCGAACTTCGCTGCCGGCCGGCTGTCCTACTACTTCGGCGCCCGCGGCCCCGCGGTGGTTCTGGACACCGCGTGTTCGTCGTCGCTGGTCTCGATCCACCTGGCTTGCGAGAGCCTGCGTCGCGGGGAGAGCGACTTCGCGCTGGCGGCCGGGGTGAACCTGATCCTCAGCCCCGAAAACAGCATCGGCTGTTCGCGTTTCGGGATGCTGTCGCCGGATGGTGCGTGCAAGAGCTTCGACGCCGACGCCAACGGCTATGTCCGCAGTGAGGGATGCGGCGTGGTGGTGCTCAAGCGCCTGACCGACGCGCAGCGCGACGGCGACACCGTGCTCGCGGTGGTCCGGGGGTCGGCGGTCAACCAGGACGGCGCCAGCAGCGGCCAGACCGTGCCCAACGGTCCCGCCCAGCAGGCCCTGATGCGTCAGGCACTGCATGCCGCGCGCCTCGCTCCGTCCGATGTCGACTACATCGAGGCTCACGGCACCGGCACCGCACTGGGAGATCCGATCGAACTCGACGCCCTCAGCGCCGTATACGGCCAGCGGGACGGGTCGGCACCGCTGGTGCTGGGCTCGGTGAAGACCAACCTCGGCCACCTCGAGTCGGCCGCCGGGGTCACCGGCTTCATCAAGACGGTGCTCAGCGTCCAGCACGGCCACATTCCCCGGCTGTTGCACTTCAACAGGCTCACACCACATGCCGGACCGGGCGCCGCCCAGTTCGTCATCGCCGCCGATCCGCTGGACTGGCCCGCCGTCAACCGCCCGCGCCGCGCCGCGGTGTCGTCGTTCGGCGTCAGCGGCACTAACGCGCACGTGGTGATCGAGCAGGCCCCTGTCGCCGAGACGGTCTCCACGCCGGAGTCGGAACCGCCGGTCAGCACCCTGGTCGTCACGGGCCGGAGCCCGGCGCGGATCGTGGCGACCGCAGAACGCCTGGCCGACTGGATGGAGGGTCCGGGCGCGCAGGTGCGGCTGGCCGACGTGGCCCACACCCTCAACCATCACCGCGCCCAGTACCCGAAGTTCGCCACGGTGGCGGCCTGCGACCGCGCCCAGGCGGTGGCCGGGCTGCGGGCCCTGGCCGGCGGGTATCCGACCCCCGGCGTGGTCGGACCCCATGACGGCCCCTGCGGATCGGGAACGGTCTTCGTCTACTCCGGCCAGGGCTCGCAGTGGGCCGGGATGGGCCGGCGGCTACTGGCCGACGAACCGGCCTTCGCCGCCGCCGTCGACGAGCTCGAGCCCGCTTTCGTCGCGCAGGTCGGCTTCTCGCTGCGGGGAGTCCTGGAATCCGGCGAGGCGGTCACCGGCATCGACCGCATCCAGCCGGTCCTGGTCGGGTTGCAGCTTGCGCTCACCGCCCTGTGGCGCTCCTACGGTGTCGTCCTGGACGCCGTGATCGGTCATTCGATGGGGGAGGTGACCGCCGCGGTGGTGGCCGGGGCGCTGAACCCCGCCGAGGGGCTGAAGGTGATCGCCACGCGGTCGCGGCTGATGGCGCGGTTGTCCGGCCAGGGCGCCATGGCGCTGATCGAACTGGAGGCGGCCGAGGCGGAGGAACTGCTCGCCGGATACCCCGATGTCAGCCTGGCCGTTTACGCCTCACCCCGCCAGGTGGTGATCGCCGGCCCTCCCGACCAGGTCGACGCCGTGATCGCCGTCGTGTCCGCGCGCGATCTGCTGGCCCGCCGGGTCGATGTCGACGTCGCGTCGCACCACTCGATCATCGACCCGGTACTGCCGGAGTTGCGTGCGGCACTGGCCGACCTGGCTCCGAAGCCGCCGAGCCTGCCCGTCTTCGTCACCACCGGCGGTCAACCCACCGATGGCACAGCGGTTTTCGACGCCGAGTACTGGGTTGCCAACCTGCGCAACCCGGTTCGGTTCACCCAGGCGGTCAGCGCTGCAGGCGCAGATCACGCGCTCTTCGTCGAAGTCAGTCCGCATCCGCTGCTGAGTTACGCGATCGACGGAACGCTGGGCGACAACCACCACCACACCATCGGCACCCTGCAGCGCGACACCAACGACACGCTGACCTTCCGATCCAACCTCAACGCCACCCACACCGTCCGGCCTCCGCGCACCCCGCATCCGGCCGAACCTCGTCCGGTGCTGCCGGCCACCCCGTGGCACCACACCCGGCACTGGCTCGTCAGCTCTCAGGCCTCGGAAGCCCTGCCGCGCAACGAGTCCGGCGGTTCCGCGGGCAACGACGACTGGATGTTGTCTCTGACCTGGCCGGTCCGGGAACTCCCGGCGGCACTCGAAGCGGGCGACGCCTCGTGGCTGGTGCTCGGCGGCGGCGACACCGGAGACGACCTGGCGCGGGTCCTCGGCGGCGGGGCCCGGGAACTCGATGCGAACTCGATCGAGGCGGATCTGCACCAGGCCCTGCACGGAATCGACTACGTGGTCTACGCCCCGCCCGCCCAATCCGGCCGCCTGGACGTCGCGGAGGGCTACCTGCTGTTCGGGGCCGCCCGTCGGCTGCTGTCGGCGCTGGCCGGGATGGCGGAGCCGCCGAAGCTGGTGATCCTGACCCGCAACGCCCAGCCCATCGAGGACGGCGACCGTGCCAACCCCGCCCACGCTGTGCTGTGGGGTATGGGCCGCACCATCAGGCTGGAGAACCCGGAGATCTGGGCCGGGATCGTCGACGTCGACGAGTCGGCCCCCGCCGAACTGCTGGCCCGCTGGCTGGCCGCCGAGGTCCACGCGAGCAACGGCGACGATCAGGTGGTCTATCGCCGCGGCGAGCGCCGGGTGCCCCGCCTCGACCGGCTTACGGCCCCGCCGGTGGCCCTGACCCGTCTGGAACCGGGCACCAGCCATCTGGTGATCGGGGCGACCGGCAACGTCGGGCCATACCTGATCCGGCAGCTGGCGCAGATGGGGGCCGCCACGGTGGTCGCCGTCTCGCGCCGCGGGCCCGGACAGCTCGATGCGCTGGCCTCAGAGCTGGCCACGGCCGGAACCACCCTGGTCGAGGTCGCCGCCGATGCCGCCGATCCTGCCGCGATGACAGCGCTGTTCAATCGGTTCGGGTCCGACCTGCCGCCGCTGGACGGCGTGTACCTGGCCGCACTGGCCGGGACCGAGGCCCTGCTCACCGAGATGACCGACGCCGACGTGAGCACGATGTTCCGCCCCAAGCTGGACGCCGCCGCAGTGCTGCACACGCTGTCGCTGACCACTCCGGTGCGGCGGTTCGTGCTGTTCTCCTCGATCACCGGGATCCTGGGCTCCCGCGGGGTGGGCCACTACACCGCCGCCAACGCCTTCCTGGATACCTTCGCCTACACACGCCGCGCGCTCGGGCTGCCCGCGACGGTGATCGACTGGGGTCTGTGGAAGAGCTGGGCCGACGCCCAGCCGTCGACCGCGTCCGCGGGGCTGCTGCCGATGCCGAACGAGGTGGCCATCCGCCGGCTGCCGGACGTACTCGGTCCGGACGCCGGGGTGCAACCAGTGGTGGTGGCCGCCGACTGGGACCGCCTGGCCGAGACCTACCGGATGCGCGCACCGCTGCCGGTGGTCGACCACCTGCTGGCCGGTGCGGCGACCGCGGCGGCGACCGTCGATCCGCCGGCTTTCGGCACGCTTCTCGGCGGCGCGCAGGCCGAGACCGGTCCGGCCCGCCGGTGGCTGGCGCTGCTGCGCCCCGACGCCCCGCCCTACCCGGGCGAGCATCTGGTGCGCGGCGTGAACGTGGTGCCGGTGTCTGTGCTGCTGCAGACGATGGCGACGGCGGCGGGGGACCAGACGCTGGGCGACCTGCGCTTCGAGTATCCGATCGTGGTCGACCGGCAGCGAGTCATCCAGGTCCTCGCCGATCAGGGCACCGTCACGGTCTCCTCGAGCACGAGCGCGACCGCCCCGCCCGAACGCTGGACCCGCCACTGCAGCGCCAGGATCGTGGAGAGTGTTACCGCACCCCTGCCGGCCGAGGATCCGGCCGGAGAGGCTCTGACCGCCGCCACGATCGCCGAGCTGCAGAAGGAGGTCGGAGTCGAGGGCCAGCCGTTCGGGTGGACGATCGCCGAGTGCGCAGTGGGTACCGGCGGCCTGCGGGCCGTGGTGAGCGGAGCCGACGCAGGCGCCGTGGCCCTTCTCGATGCCGCCGTGCATCTCGCCCGCCTGACCGACCGATCCGACTCGCGGCTGATGCTGCCCTCGGAGGTGGAGACCATCCGGTTCGCCAACGGGCCGGACTCCCCGGCGGGGGGTGTCGTCGGCGTGCCCCGGCGGGCCGGCGACACGCCGGGAACCGACCTGGTAGTCGACCTCACTGTCAGGGCCGCCGACGACAGCACCGTCGTCGAAATCCGGGGTCTGCGGTTCGCCGCGGTCGACGCGATGCCGCTGGCCGCCGCCGAGGTCCCGGCCGCTCCGATCGACGTGCCGGCCTGGTCGGAGATGTCGGCCGATCAGATCCTCGCCGAGCTCAGGACCCGTGTGCGGGCCATCCTGGCCCGCGAACTGGGGATGCCCGAACACGCGGTGGGCTTCGACACGCCCTTCCCGGAACTCGGCCTCGACTCGATGATGGCGATGACTCTGCTCAAGGACGCCAAGGCGCTCGTCCAGAGAGAACTCTCCGCGACGATGCTGTGGAACCATCCCACCGTCTCGTCCTTCGCCGCCCATGTGGCAGGGTTGCTGACGCCCGAAGATGAGCCGGACGACCACGACGAGGTGATTCTCGAGTCGGACAGTGTCCTGGACGCGCTGTTCGACAGTGTCGAGTCGGCCAACAGCACTGAGAGCGGTATCCGATGAAGACGACGTTCGACCGGATCTCGGCCATGACGGCCGAGCAGCGCACTGCGCTGACCGAACAGTTCGACAAAGCCGCCCGCATCTCCGGCGCCGAGCCCATCGCGATCGTCGGGATCGGGTGCCGCTTCCCGGGGGGCGCGAACGGACCGGAGGCGTACTGGGACCTGCTGGCGGCGGGCCGGGATGCCGTCACCGAGGTGCCCGCCGAACGATGGGACGCCGAGGCGTTCTATGACCCCGACCCGATGGCACCCGGCCGGATGCCCACCAAATGGGGCGCCTACCTCTCCGACGTCACCGGATTCGACGCCGAGTTCTTCGGCATCTCACCCCGCGAGGCCGTCGCGATGGACCCCCAGCAACGGGTGGCCCTCGAGGTCGCCTGGGAAGCCCTGGAGAACGCCGGCCTGGCACCCGATCAGCTGGCGGAGACCCGTACGGCGGTGATGCTGGGTGTCTACTACACCGAATACCAAAGCGCCGCAGCGGAAAATCCGGACACCATCGACGCCTACTCGGCGACCGGCAACGCGCACAGTGTCACGGTCGGCCGGATCGCCTACCTGCTGGGGCTTCGCGGCCCGGCTGTCGCGGTGGACACCGCGTGTTCGTCGTCGCTGGTCGCGGTGCACCTGGCCTGCCAGAGCCTGCGGATGCGGGAGAGCGACCTCGCGCTGGCCGGGGGAGTCAGCCTCAATCTACGTCCGGAAACCCAACTGGCACTGGCCAAGTGGGGGATGCTTTCGCCGCACGGGAAATGCCACGCATTCGACTCCCGGGCCGACGGCTTCGTCCGCGGCGAGGGCGTCGGGGTGGTGGTGCTCAAGCGCCTGACCGACGCGGTCCGCGACGGCGATCGCGTGCTGGCGGTGGTGCGCGGTTCGGCGGTCAACCAGGACGGGCGGTCCAACGGCCTCACCGCACCCAACGCGCCGTCGCAGCGCGACGTGATCGCCCGCGCCCTGCGCTCCGCCGATGTGACGGCCGGTTCGGTGGATTTCATCGAAACGCACGGCACCGGAACGGCTTTGGGTGACCCGATCGAATTCGACGCCCTGGCGGCGACGTACGGGCGGGGCGACGTGCCGTGCGCACTGGGCGCGGTGAAGTCGAACTTCGGCCATCTCGAAGCGGCGGCCGGGATCGCGGGCCTGATCAAAGCTGTTCTTGCTCTTGAGCATTCGAGCATCCCGCCGAACCTGAATTTCGCCCAGTGGAACCCGGCGATCGACCCGTCCGCCACCCGATTCTTCGTTCCCACCGAGGCCGTGCCGTGGCCCGCGCACGACGGACCGCGCCGAGCCGCGGTGTCGTCGTTCGGAATGGGCGGCACGAACGCGCACGTCGTGCTGGAGCAGGGTCCGGAAACCCCGGCCCCGACTGCGCAGACCCCGCGCGTGACCACCCTGGTGATCTCCGGCAAGACCCCCCAGCGGGTGGCGGCGACGGCCGGCGCCCTGGCTGACTGGCTGGCCGCCGACGGCGACCACGTTCCGCTCGCCGACGTGGCCTACACGCTCAACCGCCGCAGCAGGTTCGGCACCATCGCCACCGTCTGCGCCCGCGACCACGCCGAGGCGGTGGCCGGGCTGAAGGCTCTGGCCGCCGGACAGTCCGCCCCCGGGGTGGTGGCCTCCCACGACACGGCGGCCGGCGCGGGAACGGTGTTCCTGTACTCCGGGCAGGGCGCCCAGTGGGCCGGCATGGGCCGGCAGTTGATGGCCGACGAACCCGCGTTCGCGGCGGCCATCGCCGAGTTGGAACCGGTGTTCCTGGACAAGGTCGGGTTCTCCCTGCGCGAGGTGCTCGACAGCGGCGAGACACCGGACGGCATCGACCGTATCCAGCCGGTGCTGGTGGCGATGCAACTGGCGCTGACCGCGCTGTGGCGCTCCTACGGCGTCGAACCCGACGCCGTCATCGGCCACTCGATGGGTGAGGTGACCGCCGCGGTGGTGGCCGGAGCCCTCAGCGTCGCCGACGGCCTCACCGTGATCGCGATCCGCTCGCGCCTGATGGCAAGGCTGTCCGGGCAGGGCGCGATGGCACTGGTGGAACTCGATGCCGGCGAGGCCGAACGGCTGATCGCCGACCATCCCGACGTCACCGTCGCGGTGTACGCCTCGCCGCGGCAGACCGTGATCGCCGGACCGCCCGACGAGATCGACACCCTGGTCGCCGCGGTGGACGCCCGGGGCCTGCTGGCCCGCCGGGTCCAGGTGGACGTCGCGTCGCACCATCCCACCGTCGACCCGATCCTGGCCGACCTGCGCAGCGAACTGTCCGGGCTGACGCCCGCCGGTCCGACCATCCCGGTGATCAGCACCGTCGACTACACCGGTCCGGAGATGTTCGGAGCCGACTACTGGGTCGCCAATCTGCGCAACCCGGTGCGGTTCAGCCAGGCGGTCAATACCGCCGCCGCGGATAACAGCAACTTCGTCGAGATCAGCCCGCATCCGCTGCTGACCCGCGCCGTCGAGGAGACGCTGGACGGCAAGAGGGTCCGGGTGCTGGGCACCGTGAACCGCGACCACCCGGAGACCCTGACCTTCCACACCGCGCTGGCCACCCTGCGGCCTCCGGCCACGACGGCAGGAGAGCTGGGCGGCAACCGCGAACACCTCGTCGATGTGCCCGCGACGCCGTGGCAGCACACCAGTTACTGGATGCCCACCGGTTCGGGGGGACGGGAGTTCTCCGGATCCCATCCGCTGCTGGGCGTTCACGTCGAACTGCCGGCCGGTCCGTCCTCGGTGGCCCACGTGTGGCAGTCCGACGTCGGGACCGAACCGCATCCGTGGCTGGCCGATCACAAGGTGCACGGGATGCCGGTGATGCCCGGGGCGGGCTTCGCCGAGATCGCGCTCGCGGCCGGGTGCGAGGCGCTGCGCCTGCCGGCCGACAAGCTCGCGGTCCACCGACTCGAGGTCGAGCAGATGCTGGTGCTGGACGGCCGTACCCGCCTGACCACGCAGCTGTTCGACGAGGCCGACGGCAGCCACCGGGTCGAGATCTACTCCCGTTCTGAATCCGGCGGCTGGACCCGGCACGCAGTGGCGCGGGTGGGCGTGGCCAAGGACGGCGTCCCCGACATCCGCCCGGAGGCCCCCGGCAGCAGCACCGAGGGCGCAACGGTGTTGTCGCCCAACGACTTCTACTCCGCCCTGCGCCGCACCGGCGCCTACCACGGTCATGCCTTCGCGGCCCTGACCCGGATCGTCCGCACCGCAGGCGGTTGGACCGAGACCCAGATCTCGCTGCCCGACGAGGCCACCCCGCACCGCAGCGTGACCCTGCATCCGGTGATGCTCGACGCCGCCCTGCAGGGCCTGGCCGCGGCGATGCCGGCCGAAGTCCTGTCCGGATCCACCGACGTCACCTACCTGCCGGTGGCGATGGAGTCGATCCGGGTCTTCGGCGACGTCGGGCGCAAGGCGCGGTGCCGCGCCGAGTTGGTCAGCATCGCCGACGACGGCGGCGACGCGGTCGGCCAGGTCACCCTGTTCGACGACGCCGGCAATCCCACAGCTCAGGTCAACGGGGTCTATCTCCGTCGCGTCCAGCGCCGCACCGTCCCGCTCCCGTTGTCGCAGAAGCTGTTCGGCGTCTCCTGGGAGGAGGCACCGGTCGGGTCCGGCAGCGAGCCGGAGGGCAGCTGGCTGGTTCTCGCCGACGGCACCGAAGCACAAACCAGGGCAGGCGCTTTCGCGGCCGCCTTCGAGTCGGAGAGCCGCCGGGTCGTCATCGCCGACCTGCGCGACGAGGCCGCCGTCCAGGAGGCCTTCGCCGATGCCGCCTCCGACCCGAACCTGCCCCCGGTCGGGGTGCTGGTGTTCGCCGAGCACCGGACCTTCGATGCCGGCGACGCCCGTGCCGCGCTGGAACATGCCAGGGACACGGTCTGGGCGGTGACCTCGGCGGTCCGGACGGTCACCGGCGGCTGGCACGGAACCCCGCCGCGGATGTGGCTGATCGGCCAGGGCGGCCTGGTGGTGGGCGAGGAATCCGGCGACCCCGGCACCGGAACGCTGCGGGGCGTGGTCCGAGTGCTGGCCTACGAATACCCGGGCCTGCGGACCACCCTGGTCGACCTGGACCCCGCCGGCGACCCGGTGGCACAGCTGCGGTCCGAACTGGCCGGGCAGGGCGCCGACGACATCGTGGCCTGGCGGGGGGAGCGCCGCCTGGTCGAGCGTCTCAACCGCGCGGCCGTTCCGGAGCACCGCCGCGAGCCGGTGGTGCGGGCCGACGGCGCCTACATCGTCACCGGCGGCCTGGGCGGCATCGGCCTGTCGGTGGCCCGCTGGCTGGTCGACAGCGGCGCCGGACGGGTCGTTCTCAACGGCCGGTCGGCGCCCACCGAGGAGACGCAGGCCGTTCTCGACGAACTGGGCATGCGCACCGACGTCGTCGTCGAACTCGGCGACATCGTTGATGCGGGAGACGGCGGTGATCCAGGAGTGGCCGAGCGGCTCGTCGCCGCCGCCGAACAGACCGGACTGCCGCTGCGGGGCGTGATCCACGCCGCCGCCGTTCTCGACGACGAACTGGTGGCCGGCCTGACCAAGGACAGCCTGGACCGGATCTGGGCCCCCAAGGCCGCCGGCGCGCTGCGGCTGCACGAAGCGACCGCCGACCGCCAGCTGGACTGGTGGGCCGGCTTCTCCTCGGTGGTCTCGCTGCTCGGCTCGCCCGGTCAGCTGTCCTACGGCTGCGCCAACGCCTGGCTGGACGCCCTGGTCGAGTGGCGGCGGGCGGCCGGACTGCCCGCGGTGGCGATCCACTGGGGCCAGTGGGCCGACGTCGGCCTGGCCCGGGCACTGAGCTTCAGCGTGCTGGACCCGATGTCGCCGGCCGAGGGTATCGAGGCGCTCGAGGCAGTGCTGGCCGGCGATTACACCCGGGTGGGCATCGCGCGATTGCGGCTGGATCGGGCCCTGGAAGCCTTCCCGGAGATCCGTCAACTGGCCTACTTCACCAACCTGGGCGCCGAATTGGATCTGCTGGACGTCGACGACGACTGGGGCGGCCGCGAGGCGCTGGCCGAACTCGATCCGGCCGAGGTCGAACCGGTGGTCACCGCCCGCCTGCGCCGGCGGATCTCGGCGGTGATGGGCTTCGGCACCGAAAACGCCATCGAAGTCGACCAGCCGCTCACCGAACTGGGCATGGACTCGCTCATGGCCGTCCGGATGCGCAACAGCGTGCGGGCGGACTTCGGCGTGGAGCCGCCGGTGGCTCTGATCCTGCAGGGGGCGACGCTGACCGACCTGGCGGTCGATATCATCCGACAACTCGGATTTGCCGAGAGTGCCGCTGAACGCCCGAGCGCGGTCGGGGAGCGGGCGCAGCAGCGTGCCGCAGCCCGTCAGCGTGCCGCCGAACGGCGAAAGGTGAGGCAGCGACCGTGACAAGCGTCAGCGAGTGTCCCAACGCGATCGCGGTCGTCGGCATGGCCGGACGCTTTCCCGGCACGCGGTCGCTCTCGGAGTTCTGGCGCAACCTGCGCTCCGGTGTGGAGTCGATCGTCGACCTCTCCGAGGACGAACTGATCCGCAACGGAGTTGGCGAGAAAGCGCTCGCGAACCGCTCCTACGTCCGTCGCGCCGCACTGCTGCCGGGCATCGAGGAGTTCGATGCGGAGTTCTTCGGCATGACACCGGCCGTCGCCCGGATGCTCGATCCCCAGCATCGCCTGTTCCTGCAGACCGCCTGGCACGCCATGGAGGACGCCGGATTCGACCCGGCCCGCCAGGACAAGACTGTCGGCGTCTTCGGCACCAGCTCGACCAGCGGATACCTGCTCTACAACATCATGTCGCACTACGACCCGGCCATGGTGATCGGTCAGGGCGCCAGCTTCGACATGGTCGCGCTGTCCTTGCAGAACGACAAGGACCACCTGGCGACCCGGGTCGCCCACCAGTTCAACCTGCGCGGGCCCGCACTCGCCGTCCAGACCGCGTGCTCGTCCTCGCTGGTCGCCGTCCACCTGGCCTGCCAGAGCATCCTCAACGGGGAGTGCGAGGTGGCTCTGGCCGGCGGCGCCTCGATCCGGATCCCGCACCACGTCGGCTACTGGTACGAGCCGGGCTCGATGGTTTCACCCACCGGGCACTGCCGTCCGTTCGACATCCGTTCGGACGGAACGATTTTCGGTAGCGGCGCCGGTGTCGTCATGCTCAAACCGCTCCAGGACGCCATCGACGACGGGGACCGGATCCACGCGGTCATCCGGGGCTCGGCGCTCAACAACGACGGCTCGACAAAGATGAACTACGCGGCGCCCAACGCCGCCGGCCAGGCCGAGGTGATCGCCGAGGCGCACGCCGTCGCCGACGTCGACGCCTCGACGGTGAGCTACGTCGAGACCCACGGCACCGGCACCCCGCTGGGCGACCCGATCGAGATCGAGGGGCTGCGGCAGGCCTTCGATCTGGCCGCCGAAGATCGGCAGGGTCCCTGCTACGTCGGGTCGGTCAAGTCCAACATCGGCCACCTGGAGACCGCGGCCGGAATCGCCGGTCTGATCAAGACCATCCTGTGCCTCAAGCACCGGGCGATCCCCGCGACGCTGCACTACACCAGCCCCAATCCCGAACTGCACATCGACCGCGGGCCCTTCGTGGTGCGTGGCCAGGACGGCCCCTGGGAGTGGGACGGCCCCCGGCGCGCCGGGGTGAGCTCCTTCGGCGTCGGCGGGACCAACGCCCACATCGTCCTCGAAGAGGCGCCGGCCGTACCGGCGAAGGATCTCCGCCGCGGTCCGCAGGTGCTGCTGCTGTCGGCGCGCACCACGCAGGCCCTCGGGGCGTCCCGGGCGGCCCTGGCCGCCGAGATGGCCGACGCCGACGAACTGAACCTGCCCGACGCCGCCTACACCCTGACCCGGCGGCGCCCCGAGCGGATTCGGCTGGCCGCCGTCGTCGCCGACCAGGAGAACGCCGCCGCGGTCCTGAGTGACCCGGAGAGCGACAACGTCTTCATCGGCGAGGCTCCCGAAAAATCCGGCGCGGCAAGGAAATCCAGCACTGAGGGTGTCGTCTTCCTGTTCCCGGGGCAGGGTGCCCAACACGTCGGCATGGCCCGCGGCCTGCACGAAACCGAACCGGTGTTCCGCGAACACTTCGATGCCTGCGCGGCAGCCTTCGGCGACGAGATGGGTTTCGACCTGCGCGCCGAGGTCTTCGACGGAGTCGGCCGCAACCTCGAACGCACCGACCGTGCCCAGCCCGCCCTGTTCGCCGTGGAATACGCGCTGGCGAAACTCGCCGAGTCCTACGGAATCCGGCCGTCGGCACTGGTGGGCCACAGCATCGGCGAATACATCGCCGCCACGCTGGCCGGGGTGTTCGACCTTCCCACCGCGGTGAAGGCCGTCTCGATGCGGGCGCGGCTCATGCACGCCTCCGCGCGCGGGGTGATGGTGGCGGTGGCACTGGGGCCCGACGCCATCGCCGAGCACCTCACCCCCGAGGTCGATCTCGCCGCGATCAACGACCCGGGCAGTTGTGTCGTCGCGGGGTCGGAGGAGGCCATCCGCGACTTCCAGGCCGCGCTGGCCGAGAAGGGCATCACCGCGCGGCGGGTGCGCACCTCGCACGCCTTCCACTCCCGGCTGATGAACCCGGTGGTTCCGGAGTTCACCGCGTTCCTGTCCCGGCTGGACCTGCACGAGCCGAAGATCCCGCTGCTGTCCAACGTCACCGGGACCTGGATGACGGCCGCTGAAGCGACCAACCCGTCGACCTGGGCCACCCAGATCAGGGCGACCGTGCGGTTCTCCGACGAACTCGGGGTACTGCTGGCCGACCCGGACCGGGTGTTCCTCGAGGTCGGCCCCGGCGGCACGCTGACCGCATCGGCGATGCGCCATCCGGGATGGTCCGGCGGGCACCGCGCCGTCCGTCTGATGCGCCACCAGGCCCAGAACCGCAGCGACCACGAGACCTTCCTGCTCGCTCTGGGCCAGTTGTGGGCAGCCGGTGCCGAGGTCGACTGGACACCGCTGATCGGCGAGCGCCCGCAACTGGTCACCCTGCCCGGTTATCCCTTTGAGCGGCAACGGCATTGGGTCGATCACAACCCGAACGCGAATTGGACGTCGGGAGCCGCCGACGCCTCTGGCACCGGTCCGGCCGCCGGCGAGGCAGCCCCGGCCGCAGCGGCCGGCTCCTCCGGGCTGGAGGCCACGCTGCTGCGGATTTGGTCGCAGTGCCTGGGAATCGCCGACCTCGACCGCACCACCAACTTCTTCGAAGTCGGCGGCGACTCGCTGATCGCCATCAGCGTGGCGATGACCGCAAGCAAGGAGGGCCTGGACCTCACCCCGCAGGATCTCTACGAGAACCAGACCATCGGCGCTCTGGCGTCGATGCTGAACAAGCGGTACGCCGAGGGCGGCCTGTCCCGGCAGTCGCCGGCCGACGTGGTGAGCCCTCCGGTCCCGCCCAACGCGGCTTACTTCCTCGAACACGGACTTCGCGATGTCGGCAGCTGGCGGGTGCCGGTGATCCTCGCGCTCGGCTCCGCCGTCGGCGAGGACGACGTCCGCGCGGTGCTGACCGCGGTGGCCGATCTCCACGACGCGCTGCGGCTTCGGATCGTGGAGCAGTCGGGGACCTGGGACCAGCGGTTCGACGAGCCGGGGGAGTTCACCGCGCTGGCCACCCGATCGCTGCCCGAGGGTCTTGAGCCCGGCAGTACCGAGGAACGCCGAGCGGTCCACGAGATCCTCACCGAGCAGATGCGCGAACACCATCTGCTGGGCTCTCTGCTCGACGCCACGCTCATCACGGGCACGAACAGCAGCTACCTGGCCCTGAGCCTGCACGGCATCGCCGGCGACGACGTCTCGCGCGACATCCTGCTCGGCGACATCTTCACGGCGCTGCATCAGCGTGCGTCGGGGCAGGAGATCTCGCTGGAGCCGGTGACCACGCCGTGGCGGGAATGGCTGCAGCGATGCGCGGCCCTGGCCACTCATCCGGCCGTGCTGGACAGTCGCGACTACTGGCTGACGGAGTCCAAGCGGGCCACCCTGAGCGTCGCCGGCCCGGAGGTTTCGGAGCCGCCCAGTTCCGCCGACCTGGCCCGGCTGCCTGCCGAACTCACCGTCACCCAGACCGCGGAGATCGACGACGCCCGCCGTCGGCAGCGGCTGTCGATGGACGAACTTCTCCTGGCCGCTCTGGGCCGCGCCGTGGCCGAGACGATCGGGAGCGGTGCGGTGGCGGTCGACCTCGGTGGCCAGGGGCGGTCGGTGCTTCGGCCCGACGTCGACGTGCGCCGCACCGTCGGCTGGTTCACGACGATCTACCCCGTTGTGCTCACCTGCGCTACCGGCAAGGAGATCAGCAGCGAGCAACTGCTCGAGGATGTGGTGGAAACCGTGAAAGCGGTCCCGCACTACGGAATCGGTCATGGCCTGTTGCGGTACCTGTACGCACCCACGGCCCGCGTGCTCGGCCAGTCCAGGCCCGCCGACATCTTCCTGTCCCAGATGGGCGCGATTCCGGATCTGCCGGCCGGCGATCCCGGCGCCGACGCTCCCGTGCGGTTCGACGCCGACATCGCGCTGCCGATCCGCGAGGCGGTGCCCGGCCTCGGCCACGCGATCGAGCTTCGGGTCTACCGGATGGCCGGATCGCTGCACCTGGACTGGTGGTACGACACCCGTCGTCTCGGGCACACCGACATCGAGTCGCTGTCCACCCACTTCACCGCCGCGTTGCTCCAGTTGGCCACCGACGCGGTGGCGGACGACACTGATTCCGCCGACGACGAGATGACCCTGGTGGACCTGTCGTGAAAGTCTCTCGCTTGAACCGCACTCACCGAGGAGAAGTCGATGCCCGCCCCTGAGACTTCCAAGGCCGTGATCGTCGACAACATCAAGAAATCCTTTGGTTCGGTCGATGCCCTGCGCGGGATCAGCTTCGAGGTGGCCCGCGGCGAGGTGCTCGGTCTGCTCGGTCCCAACGGGGCCGGCAAGACCACCACCGTGGACATCCTCTCGACGCTCGCCAAACCCACCTCCGGGCGCGCGGTGGTCGCCGGGTATGACGTGCTGGCCGACCCGGCCGGGGTGCGGCGGTCGATCATGCTCACCGGCCAGCACGTGGCCCTGGACGACATGCTGACCGGGCGGGAGAACCTGCTCATGTTCGGCCGCCTGCAAGGGCTCAAGAAGTCGGATGCCCGGGCGCGCGCGTCGGAGTTGCTGGAGAAGTTCGACCTGGCCGAGGCCGCGGACCGCAGCGTCAAGAACTACTCCGGCGGCATGCGGCGCCGCATCGACATCGCGTGCGGCCTCGTGGTCCGTCCGGAGGTGGTCTTCCTCGACGAGCCGACCACGGGTCTCGACCCGCGCAGCCGGCGCAGCATCTGGGAACTGGTGGGCGAGTTCAAGAAAGCCGGCATCACCACGCTGCTGACCACCCAGTACCTCGAGGAAGCCGACGAACTCAGCGACCGGATCATCGTCATCGACCAGGGCACCATCATCGCCGAGGGAACCGCCGACGAACTCAAGGAACTCATCGGCGGCACCTACTGCGAGATCGTTCCGCGTGACATGCGGGACGTCCCGGCCATGGCCGTGGCGCTGGGCTCGCTGCTGCCCGAGGCCAACCGGGCGGCGCTCACCGACGCCTCGGACCGGATCTCGATGCCGGCGCCGGATGGGCCGGGGACGCTGATGCAGGCGATGAGCCTCGTCAAGGCCGCCGACATCGAGTTGCTCGACATCGCGCTGCGCCGCCCCTCCCTGGACGAGGTGTTCTTCCGGTTGACCGCCCACGACGGCTCGGAACTGCCCACGCGGCGGATCAACGTCGGCGCCATCGCATGACGGCGACCTCAGGAGTGGTCCCGGTCGGCGATCGCCCGATGCCGTCCACCCCGCAACAGTGGTGGGTGCTGACCACCCGAATGATCACCCCGACGCTGCGCAACGGGGAGTTCCTCACCCAGGTGGTCGGATCGATCGTCTTCACAGTCGGGTTCTACCTCCCGCTGAAGAACATCATGGGCGTCGCACAGCCGATGAGCAGTTATGCGCAGTACCTGACCCCGCTGATCGTCGTCCAGGCCATCTGGTTCGCCGCGGTGTCCGCCGCGTTCCGGTCCGCGACCGACGCGATCCAGGGCATCAACCGGCGGTTCCGGTCGATGCCGATGCCCGCGCTGATGCCGATCGCCGCGCGGCTCACGGCCAGCCTGTACAGGTGTTCGATCGCCCTGGCGGTCTCGCTGGCCTGCGGCCACATCATCGGGTTCCGGTTCCACGCCGGCGTGCGCAACGCCATCGGCTTCGTCCTGATGTCTCTGCTGATCGGCGCCATGCTGGCCCTGATGGGCGACCTGATCGGCGCGGCCACCAAGAATCCGGAGGCCACCGCCCCGCTGCTGCTGATCCCGCAGGTCACGCTCGGCCTGGCCTCGGTCGGCGTCCAGCCCGTCGAACAGTTCCCACACTGGATCCAGCCGTTCGTCCGGGACCAGCCGCTGTCGCAGTTCCTCAACGCGCTGCGCGCCTTCGCCGGTGACACCACTCCGGCCGTACCCCCGGTCACCTTGTCGGTCGTCGGACCGGCGGTGGCCTGGACGGTCGGCGGGATAGTGCTCAGCCTCTGGCTCCAGCGCGTGGTGTCGGAGAAGGCACGATGACCGCCTCCAGCGCGGAAGCCCTGGCCGAACCGGACACCGGGGCCGCGAGCAGCGGCGGGCGGCGCCGGCGCGACCGCCGGCTGATCCCAGAAACCCGCATTCTGACCGGCAGGATCCTGCGGCGCTGGGGCCGCGACCCGGCGACGGTGGGGCAGTCCCTGCTGTTCCCCGCCGGCTTCCTGGTGGCCCTCAACATCGTCCTGGGTGACGGGATCGAGCGCGTCACCGGGCACAGCGCGCTGTACGGCAGCGTCCCGTTGGTCGCGCTGATCGGCGCGACCTCGGGCGCCATCATCACCACGATCGGCATCATGCGGGAACGCGACGAGGGCCTGCTGTCCCGGTTGTGGGTCCTGCCGGTCAACCGCCTGGCCGGCCTGCTGTCACGGCTGATCGCCGAAGTGGTCCGGATCGTCACGCTGACCACGTTCGTCCTGCTGGTCGGGCTGATGCTCGGTTTCCGCTTCCAACAGGGCATTCCGGCCGCCATCGCCTGGCTGTTCATGCCGGCCTTGTTCGGGGTGGCGTTCTCCGCCGTCGTGATCACCCTCGGTCTGTACGCGGCCAACGTCATCGTGCCGCAGGCCACCGAGGTCATCGCGGCCATCATGTTCTTCTTCAGCACCGGCTTCGTACCGTTGGACCAGTTCCCGAAATGGCTGCAGCCGTTCGTCGAACATCAGCCGTGCAGCTACGTCGTGGAAACGATGCGCGGGCTGTCTCTGGGCGGCCCGGTGCTGAAACCGTTCCTCGGCACACTTGCCTGGTCGGTGGGCATCGCCGTGCTGTGCGCCGTCCCGATCGCCATCGGGTATCGGAGGGCGAGCACTCATGACTGACCGCGCGACCGCCCGCGGAGGGTTCTGAGATGTTTCCGTCATCGGTCATCCGGAAGCTGGCCCGCAGCGAGGAGATGTTCGCCGAGACCCAGAACTTCGTCGGCCTGGCCGCCCACGTCGACGGCCCACTGGACGTCGATGCCCTCTCCGAGGCGTTCGACCTGCTGCTGCAGGCCCATCCGGTGCTCGGTGGACATCTGGAGAAGGGCGACGACGGCCGCTGGGCGATCGTCCTCGACGACCTGGTGCACCCGGGCATCGAGGTGGTCGAACTCGACGGCCCGGACGCCGTGCCCCCGCGACTGATCTTCAACCAGAGCGAGTCGCTCATCCACCTCCGCCTGACCCTGCGCGAGGGGCATGGCGAGACACTCGCGACGATCTACATCCACCACTGCCTGGCCGACGGCCACCATCAGTTCAGCCTCGTCGAGGAGCTGTTCACCACCTACACCGATCTGGTCACCACCGGCAAGGCCAGGGCGGTGCCGGTTCATCCCGCACCCGACCCGCTGGAGAAGGTGCTCGCCGATCGGGGCGTGGAGAAGCGTGGCCGTTCCGGCCTGGAGCGCATGCTGCCGGCGCTGTTCGCGTTCGACCTGCCGCCGTCGCGTCGCGCGCCGTCGGAGGTCAATCCGGCTCTGCCGCAACTGGTCCCGATGGTGTCCTGCACCCTCGGAACCGAGGAGACCGAGCGCATCATCGAATGCTGCCGGGTCAACAAGGTCGGCTTGAACAGCCTGCTGGCGGCGGTGGTGTTGACGGCGGAGTGGCAGATCCGAAAGACCCCGAACATCCCGGTGCCCTACGTGTACCCGGTCGATCTGCGGTACGTCCTGTCTCCGCCGGTGTCGGCGACCGAATGCACAAATCCGGTCGGAATCGCCACCTATCTTGCCGAGATCGGCTCCGACACCGATGTCGTCGAGCTCGCCCGCGACATCAACGAGACGTTCCGCAAGGACATCGCCGAAGGCGTGATCCAGCAATCGTTCCTTCATTTCAGCCCGCAGTACGTGGGCAATCCGCCCGGTCTGCCGGACGTGGTGATGTTCACCGACAACGGCATCGTTCCGCCGATGCCCACCCCGCCGGGCATGGAGTTCACCTCCAGCCACGGGGAGTTCTACTTCGCGGTTGGCGCCGGCATCGCCGTCGAAGAAGGGATTGCTCGCCAGCCCTTCGCCGGTCTCCGGGTCGATGCGCAGAATCTTGCCGTTGAGGCTGTTGATGTCGAGCGCGCGCGAGTTGCCCTTGCTG
>CAYTOD010000001.1:86919-120584 GCA_964439315.1 uncultured Mycobacterium sp.
CGGCCAAAAATCATACGCAAATTGCCCCGCAAAACCAGCAAGATCTTCGCCGGCCGGTTGATGATCGAGTACCACTCGCACGGCCCCGAGCCGGAGAAGTCGATCGCGGCCATCGAATCGCTGCTCCACGACGTCGCCGCGAAGCAGGCCGCCGCGCGCTGACCTATCAGTCGATGGGCCCGAACGAATACCGATGGTATTGAAGGGATTTCCGCAGCGGCGGGACCACACGCACCATCTTTTTGATAGCCCGGAAGGCGCCCTTGGTCCGGCGGAACGTGCTGGCGTCGAAGAAGGTCGCCGAGGCCAGCAGGCGCAACCCGGGCACGTGATCGAGCACGTCCCGCGGGCTGTTGACCGCCCAGTACAACGTCGACCCGGAGGTGCGGACCAGGGCCTGGCTCTTCTGCGACTTGATGGCCAGCCAGTTGAAGAAGTCGATCTGGATCTCGCCGCGCGGGAACCGGTCGACGACCCGGCGGAGCAGGGCGATGCCCTCGGTCTCGGTGAGGTACATGCTGATGCCCTCTGCGATGAAGAGCACCGGCCGGTCGGCCGGAATCTGCTCCAGCCACCGGTCGTCGGTCGCCGACGTCGGGATCAGGTGGTAGTGTTTCCGGCTCGGATACACCTTCTCGCGCATCTCGATGACCTGTGGGTAGTCGACGTCGAACCACTCGACGTCCGCGCCCGGGTCGAGCCGGAACACCCGGGCGTCCAGACCGCACCCGAGGTGCACGACGGTGCAGCGCGGGTTGGCCGCCAGGAACTGACGCGCCCAGATGTCGAACTGCGCGGTCCGAACGGTGAACAACGGCGCCCAGAACCCGGTGACCTCGAGTTCGCTCCAGTCGAAGTCGATGCGGTCGATCGCCGCCTTCGCGTGGCGGTCACCGAGCACGGGACGAGCGAAGTCGGCGTCGAGCGCCTTGAGGTACAGGGTCGACAGCATGGTCTTCGCCGGGCCGCTCAGGTCGACGGCAACTCTGTCATTCACGTTTGGGAGACTATTCGCAGTCCGGACCGGCACATACGGGAGGTACGACTCGTGACCCACCAACCCCCGCGGGTGCTGTTGCTCTACTACAGCTACACCGGTCAGGCGAAGAGGGTCCTGGAGGCCGCCGGGGAGGTGTTCCGAGACCGCGGCTTCGAGGTGGACACCGCCCCGATCGAGTTCACCGACCCCCGCTACGCCGAGCGGTTCGACCGGTTCCCGATGCGCAACGTCTGGCCGGACTTCCTGGGCATGCTCCCGGCCCAGACGCTGCGCGCCACCGGCGACATCAGGACCCCCGAAGAAGTCCGCCGGGGCGGCTACGACCTCGTCTGCATCGGCTCACCGACCTGGTGGCGCACCGTGAGCATGCCGCTGCGGACGTTTCTGACCTCGCACGAGGCGCGGCCACTGCTGGACGGCACACAGTTCGCCGTGTTCGTGGTGTGCCGCCGCTACTGGCGGGAGAACCTCACCGCGGTCCGCAAACTGGCCCAGAAGAAGGGGGGCCGGTTCGCGGGCAGCATCCACTTCACCTACCCCGGGACCCAACTGCGCTCGATGCTGTCGCTGACCAGCTACCTGGGCTCGGGGGAGTACCGGGACCGCTACCTCGGCGTGAAGATCCCGACCACGAACATCAGCGCCGACCAACTCGAGGAGACCCGCCGGTTCGCCGCCAAACTGGCCGACGGCCTTGCCAAGCAGAGCGGCCAGGGTGGGTGAGCCGTGGCCCGCAACTTTGACGTCTTGACCGTCAACGCCGTCACCGTGGAGCAGGTGCACGCGGCCTTCGCCGAGGAGCGGTACTGGGACGACCGCCTGGAGGCCTACGGCGCCGGGTCGATCATCCTCGACTCGCTGGTGGTCGATCCCGACGGCACCATCACACTGGCCACCACCCAGGACCTGCGGCGCGGTGTGCTGCCGGGGCCACTGGCCAAGGCGCTGCCGGCCAATCTCAAAATAGTGCGCGCCGAGACCTGGCATCCGGTCGCCGGCGGACGGGTGCGCGGAGACGTGACGATCACCGCGGCGGGAATCTCCGGTTCCGCGCTGGGCACCGCCGACCTCGACCCGGCACCGGAGGGCTCCACGCTGCGTTTCGCCGGAACCGTGACCGTCGGGGTTCCCCTGGTCGGCGGACAGATCGAGAAGTTCATCACCGCCGCGATCGTCAAGGAGATCCCCGGAGTGGGCCGGTTCACCAGCGACTGGATCACCGAAAATGGCTGAGGCCGAACCGGTTTCGCATCGCGAGATCCCCAACGCGGCCATTCCCACCGCAGCCGAGGCCTGGGCCCGCCTGGACATGCCCCTGCAGGACGCGATACTGACCCAGCGCGCGATCCGGCGCCTGCGCCCCGACCCGGTCGAGGACGCGGTGGTGCTCAAGTGCATCGAACTGGCGCTCCGTGCACCCACCGGAGCCAACGGCCAGAACTGGGAATTCATCGTCATCCGCGATCCGAAGATCAAGAAGAAGCTTGCCCGCCGCTACCGCCAGGCGTGGAAGTTGTACTACACCAGCGCGATTCGCGGTGTCGCCGAGTACGACGAATCGATGGCCAAGACTGCCCGCGCGGTCCAGTGGCAGGTCGACCATTTCACCGAACTGCCGGTTCTGGTGGTCGCCTGCCTGCGGCTGAGCGCCCGGGAAGGACGCGTGCCGTATCTGCCCATGCCGCACGCGGCCGAGTCGGCGTTCTTCGGATCGATCTACCCCAGCGTGCAGAACCTGCTGCTGGCGGCGCGGGCCATGGGACTGGGCGCCTCGCTGATCACCCTGCCGCTGTGGAGCCTGGCCTCCGCACGCCGAACGCTGAAACTGCCGATGTCGGTGACGCCCTGCTGCGTCGTGCCCTTGGGCTGGCCGCGCGGCCGCTACGGCCCGACCACCCGCAGACCGGTGGACGAGGTCGTGCATCTGGACACCTACGGCAACCGCGCGTGGTTCTCGCGGGTGCCGCTCACGCCCCGGCTACCGGGCGGGTCACAACTTCTTGAGCCCCCGAAGGACGCGTAGGAACGGCGGCGTGGCCGCGACCACCCGGTGCGGTTCCGGGTTGGTCTGGCTGGCGTTGAGCACCAGCAGGTACCGCAGGCCGTTGTCGCGCCATTCGGCGACCTGCTCCAGCACGTCGCGGGCGGTCCCGTGGAAGCATATCTCCTTCATCAGCGACAGCGGGACCTTCGCCGCGTAGGCCAGTGCGGTCTCCTTGTCGATCATCTGCGGCACCAGGTCCTGGACGCCGGAGAAATCCGCCCCCAAGGGGTGCTCGACGCCATGGCGCTCCCACACATGCGCCGGCGCGGACAGGGCCCAGGCCTTCATCAGGACTCCGTCGAGTGCCTCGTCCACGTCGTCGCGGTTGCGCCCGGTGACGACGGTCCGATTGAGCGCCGGAACGATCGCCATCGGGTCTCGGCCCGCGTCGGACGCGGCGGTGCGGACCGCCTCCAGCGCCACGGCGTAGTCCTTCGGACGGGAGATGACGAACGGCACCCAGGCGTCGGCATACTGTCCGGTGATCCGCAGCATTCGGGGCCCATGGGCCGCGATCCAGATCTGCGGCCACAACCCGTGGTAGGGCGGAAGGTCGAAGACGGCGTCGCGTAGCGGGAAGTACGGGGAGTCGCGGTTGACCGGTTCACCGCCGGAGTTCCACAACGCCCGGATCGTGGCGACGGCCTCCTCGAAGCGCGCCACCGGCTTGGTCCACTCGATGCCGTAGGGCTCGTTGCCCTCCCGCTCGCCGACGCCGAGGCCCAGCACCGCGCGACCCCTGGTGAGCAGTTGCAGCGTCGCCGCCGCCTGGGCCGTCACGGCCGGGCTGCGCCGGCTCGCGTCGGTGACCGCCACGCCGAGCCGCAACCGGGCCCGGTTGCGGGCGGACAGGTGGCCCAGCATGGTCCAGGGTTCCAGGATGGCGTCGACGTGGGGGATGAGCTTGGTCCCCGCGCCCATATACTCAGGCGTCGCGATCGAGCGGGGAAGAATCGAATTGATGTGGTCCCCGACCCAGAACGAGTCCGCGCCGGTGGCCGCCGCCATCAGGTACGACGTCCGAGTCAGCAGAGTTGGGGAGTAGCGCGAGTTCACGATGGCATCGACGAGCCCGAAGCGGAAACCGACCGATGACACGCAAGGTACGGTACTACCGCGCCTGGAGGTCCTCGATAAGGGTCTGCTCAGTCAATCCCGTCCCAACCCGGTGCTCTTCGTTCATGGCGCCTGGCACGCGGCCTGGTGCTGGGACGAGCACTTCCTGGATTTCTTCGCCGAGCGGGGGTACCGGGCTCTGGCTGTCAGCCTCCGGGGGCACGGCGGCAGTCAGTCGCCTCAGCCCCTGAAGGACTGCTCGTTCGACGAGTACCTGGAGGACGTCCTCGCCGTCGCGGACAGCCTGCCGGCCCCGCCGGTGGTGGTCGGACACTCCATGGGCGGGGTCATCGTCCAGAAGTACCTGGAACTGCGAGACGCCCCGGCTGCGATCCTGATGGCCTCGATGCCCCCGCAGGGGTTCCTGCGATCCGGCCTGCGCTGGATCAGGCGGCATCCCTGGCATTTCGCGAAGCTCACGGTGACCGGCCGTTCGCTGCCGTACGTCAGCACGCCCGCACTGGCCCGGGAGCGGTTCTTCTCCCCGCACACCCCGGAGGAAGTCGTCGTGAACTGCGCGGCCCGTCTCCAGGAGGAGAGCCCGCGGATCGGGGTCGACGGCTTGCGCAAGCCGCCGCATCCGGACCGGGTGAAGACCGACTTACTGGTTCTGGGAGCCCGCGACGACGGCGCCGTGATCGAGGATGAGGTACGTGCCACAGCGCGCGCCTACCGGGTCGAGCCGGAGTTCTTCAGCGGGATGGGCCACAACATGATGCTCGAGCCGGGCTGGCGGACAGTGGCCGAACGCATCGAGTCCTGGCTGGGCCGTCGCGGTCTTTGACCTGCTCCTGGCTAGGCGGTCACGGCCTTTGACCTGCAACGCCACGCCCTCCAGCAAATTGGACACAGGCACGAATCTTGGCTACGTTCGACGGCAAAACGTTCGACGGCGGAATCTCGCGGACGGAAACATCGAAGGGGACACCCATGCCCGTTGCAGTACGCCCGTCTGTCTCCGCGGGTCTGGCACTGCTGAGTGCCGGAGTCCTCACCGCTTCGCCGCTGTCCGTGCCGCAGGAGTCCCTCCGCACCATCACCGCTCCGGTCGCTCTGGCGGCGGCCGCCGGCTCCTGGGCCAACGCACCGGCGAATCTCCTCAACGCTGTCCTCAATGCCCCGATGGCCGAGATCAAGGGCGTGCAGCGGCTGACCGCGGCCATGATCAGCAGCGGCAGCTGGTTCATCTACTCGCCGGTCAACGTGCTCGGTGCCGACCCGTCCAACCCGGAGATGGTCAAGGGCCTGGTCGACATGGCCATCCCGTTCCCCACGCTGTCCACGCCGGACGGCGAACAGCTCAACGCATGGTTCACGGCGAACTTCCCGATGAACGCCGGCTGCACCGGCTTCCCGCCGTGCCCGGATCTGGGGGCGCTGCTCAACGTGATGTTCAAGGTGCCGGGATGGAAGTTCTACACCGCCAAGGGCTACACCTTCACCGAGCCGATCACGCCGGCGCTGAACCCGGTCAGCTGGCAAGAGGCCCAATGGAACTTCGACCTCGGCCAGACCGGCGACCCGGTCCCGTGGTACGGCCAGACAGCCAAATTTGGGGTGTTGGACGGGACGAAAGCGCTGGTCAACTACCTCAAGTCAACGCCGGGCAAGGTTGAGCTCCCGACCGTCAAGCAGATCTGGGACACCTACGACGCGTTCTACAACTCGCTGTGGGCCAGCTGGAATCCGTTCGTGCCGCAGAGCGTGCTGTGGAATCCGGGCTACTCGATCTCGGCGGTGCTGACCCGGCCGTTCTCCTGGGCGCTGTGCCCGTCCTGCAACCCCTACGACCCGTTCATGCCGGTCGGCTGGAAGCCCGGTGACTGGGTTCCGGACGCCTTCACCTACAAGCCGGCCTCCCCGACGAACCCGTCGCTGCGCTGGCCGGTGTCGCACGGCCCGCAGCCCGCGGTCACCACGACGCCGGTGACGTCGGCCAGCGCCACCGCCGCGACGGATTCCGCCGCTGTGCCCGCACTGGCGGCATCGGCCGCCCCGGCTGCGTCCAGCCCGGCCGCCTCGGCCCCGACTGTGGCCGCCGGCCAGAAGCGATCGGCTCCGGCACGCACCGCCCGGGCCTCTCGGGCCAAGCCGGCCGCAGCTGTCCAGGATCAGCCGCAGTCCCCGAGGTCCAGCCAGCAGAAGCTCCGAGACGCAGCGCAGTGAGCCACCCGGACTACGACGCGATCATCGTCGGGGCCGGCTTCGGGGGGATGGGCGCGGCGATCCAACTCAACCGGTTGGGCTACGACAACCTGGCCATCGTCGACCGCGAGGACGACCTCGGCGGGACCTGGCACGTCAACCACTACCCGGGCCTGACCGTCGACGTCCCCTCCACCACCTATTCGTACTGGTTCGAACCCAACCCGTACTGGTCGCGCCTGTACGCCCCTGCGGTGGAGTTGAAGCGCTATGCCGAGCACGTCGCCGACAAGTACGACCTGCGCCGCTACATGCGGTTCAACACCGTCGTCGGCGGAGCCCGCTGGGACGAGGACGCCAAAGTCTGGGTGGTCACCCTGACCGGCGGCGAGACGCTGACCGCCCGCTTCCTGATCGCGGCCACCGGGTATCTGTCCCAGCCGCAGATGCCCGACATCCCCGGCCTGGAGACCTTCGACGGCAGAGTCATGCACGCCGCGCAGTGGGACGACAGCTACTCGATGGACGGCCGGCGGGTCGCCGTCATCGGCACCGGGTCGACCGGGGTGCAGCTCATCCCGGAGCTGGCCAAGGTCGTCTCGGACCTGACGGTGTACCAGCGCACGGCGATCTGGGTGCTGCCCAAGATGGACTTCGGGTTCGCCCCGGCTGTGCAGAGGACCTTCGCCCGCCGGCCGCTGACCCAGCAGGCGCTGCGCAAGTCGACCGACAACTTCACCGACCTGCTGGTGCTGATCGCGATGTGGAAGTACCGCTACTTCAAGCCGGTGAACAAGGCCGTCGGTTACATCGCCGCGCTACACCGGTTCCTGTCCCTGCGCGACAAGAAGATTCGCCGGGCGATGGCTCCGCAGTACCAGTACGGCTGCAAGCGGCCCACCCTGTCCAACTCCTACTACCGGACGTTCAACCGGAGCAACGTCCACCTGGAGACGGCCGGCATCGACCACATCGAGTCCGACGGAGTGGTGTCGAACGACGGGACCAAGCGCGTCGTCGACACCCTGGTGCTGGCCACCGGCTTCGATGTCTGGAACACCAACCTCCCCGCCTTCGAGGTGCTCGGCCGCGAGGGCCGCAATCTCGGAAAGTGGTGGCGGGAGAACAAGTTCCAGGCCTACGAGGGCCTCACGGTCCCCGCTTTCCCGAACTTCCTGTCGTTGTCGAGCCCGTACGCCTGGGTCGGTATGTCCTGGTTCGACACCGTCGAGTGCCAGATGCGGCACATGAAGCGGTTGTTCGGCGAGATGCAGCGCCGCGGAGCGAGCACGTTCGAGGTCACCGAGGATGCCAACGACCGCTTCCTGCACCGGATGACGGACCTGCTCGACGACTCGGTGTTCATGCTCGGCAATTGTGCGTCGTCGCGGTCGTACTGGTTCAACGGATCCGGGGAGGCGCCGCTGTTCCGGCCGACCTCCATCCGCAGCGCGGTCCGGGAGCAGGACAAGTTCCCGCTCAGCGACTATTCGCTGGTCTGACCCGTCAGGGAACGACCACCCGCATCCGGCTGACGTCCTCGTCCAGGGCCCCGCGCACCCAACCGTAGGGCGATTCCGCGGTCGCGCGGAGGAACTCGGCCACCTCCGAGGTGATCACCTCGCCGGGCAGCACGTTGGCGACCCCCGGCGGGTAGGCGGCCAGAGCGTCTGCCGAAACCCGTCCGATCGCCCGCCCGGTATCGACCACCTCGTTGTCGGCGAGATAGGCGGCCCGTAGATCCATCTCCCGCGGGCAGGGCGGCGGGAGGACTACCGGGGCGCGGTCGGTGAGGTCCTGCTCCGGCAGGGCGTGCAGCGCGGCGGCGACGTAGTCGGCGTCCAACCGGCTTCCGGCGCCGACGATGCCGACGATCACCGCGTCGGTGGCCACCTCGATGTGAATGCGACTGTCCTGCTCCAGCATTCGGCGCGCGAGATAGCCCGGCACGCCGCCGGACAGCGTGTCGACCACCACGTGCAGCGGGTCCATGCCGACCACGTCGGGCGCCGCCAGGATGGCCGGCGCAGGGTCGGCGAACCGGCCGCCCTCGCCGAGCAGCGCGCGGACCCGGTCGGTGTCGGCGATGCTGGCCGTGATGCGTTCCTGTCCGGTCATCAGATCCTGTCGGGCGAGGTCGAGTGAGCCGAACAGAATCGCCGACGGGCTGGTGGTCTGGAAGGTGCGCAGCGCCCGGTCCAGAAGCGGTTCCAGGACCTCGGTGAAAGGGCCGTCGGCGAGGTGCAGCATCGCCGACTGGGTCAGGCTCCCGGCGAGCTTGTGGGTACTGGAGATGACGACGTCGGCACCGGTCTGCAGGGCCGACGGCGGCAGCGCGGGGTGGAAGCCGAAGTGGCTGCCCCAGGCCTCGTCGACGATGAGGGGAACCCCGCGCCGGTGGCAGACATCAGCCAGCGACCGAACGTCGGCGACTGCACCGAAGTAGGACGGGGCGACGACGTAGGCGGCGGCCGCATCGGGATGCCGGCCCAGTTGCTCGTCGAGGGCTTCGGCGGTGATGCCGTGCGCGATGCCCAGTCGTGCATCGACGGTGGGCGAGACGAATTCCAGACGCAGCCCGGCCAGGATGGCGCCGTCGATCACCGAAGTGTGCACCGACCGCTGCGCGACCGCGGTGGTCCCGAGCATCCGGACCGCCAGGCAGGCGGCATGGTTTCCCTGAGAGGCCCCGTCGGTGAGGAACCAGGTCCGCTTGGCCCGCCACGCACGGGCCGCGAGGTCGAAGGCCTGCTGCAGGGGAGTCGGACCGATGTGTCCGGGGGCCGGGCGATCGACGCCCTCGGTGAACATCGGTATGTCCATGGCCAGCAGTTCCGGCCCGGCGAACCCGGCCAGTGCCGGGTGCTGCTGCGGCTGATCCTGATGCGCCGGGATGGCCCACCGGGTCCAGCCGCCGCGCGAGTTGGCCCGCAGCGCTGCCGCATAGGGCGCCGAGTCCTGATTGTCCGCCATCACCACATCCAAACCGCCGCCGGTCGGCCGGTCCGGCGAATGCGCCAAGCGGTCGTGGGGCGAATGCGCCAAGCGGTCGTGGGGCGAATGCGCCAAACGGTCATAGTCGGGTCCCGCGGCCGTCGCCGACCCGCCGGAGGAACTCGCGGGTCCGCTCCTGCTCCGGATCGGTGAAAACCTGCTCCGGCGAGCCGGATTCGATGATCCGGCCACCGTCGAGAAAGCAGACGGTGTTGGCCACCTGACGGGCGAAGCCCATCTCGTGGGTGGCCATGACAATGGTGCGTCCGGCGGCGGCGAGTTCGCCGACGAGGTCGAGCACCTCTCCCACCAATTGCGGATCCAGAGCGCTGGTGATCTCGTCGAGCAGCAATAACCGGGGGTCGTAGGCCAGCGACCGGGCGATCGCGACCCGCTGCTGCTGGCCGCCGGACAGCTTGTCGGGGTAGGCGCCGGCCTTGTCGGCGAGCCCCACCCGCTCCAGCAGCTCGCGACCCCGCTCGTCGGCCTCGGCGCGGCCGCGGCGGAACACCACCCGGGGCGACAGGGTGACGTTGTCCAGCACGGTCATGTGCGGGAAGAGGTTGAAGGACTGGAAGACCATGCCCATCGCCCGTCGTGCGGCCTCGGCGTCCACCCGCGGATCGCTGATGTCGAGGCCGTCGAGGAAGATCTGCCCGTCGTCGACCTCCTCGAGCAGGTCCACGCAGCGCAGCAGGGTGGACTTCCCGGACCCCGATGCGCCGATGAGCACCACCACCTGGTGTTCGGCCACGTCGAGGTCGACTCCGTCGAGCACCAGACGCTCCCCGTAGCGCTTGACCAGACCGCGCACCGACAGCACGGGCGTGCCGGTGGCAGGTGCGGTCACAGGGCGCCCTGCCGGACCGCCGCGCGGCGGGAGGCCCAGTCCGCCAGCCGGGCCGACGGTACCGCCAGCGCGACGAACAACAGACCGGCGATCACGTACGGGGTGAAGTTGTAGGTGCCGGCCACCTGGATCTGGGCCGCCCGCACCGCGTCGACCGCGCCCAGCACCGAGATCAGGCCGCAATCCTTCTGCAGCGCAACGAAATCGTTGAGCAGGGCCGGGGTCACCCGGCGAGCGGCCTGCGGCAGCACCACCAGCCGCATGGTCTGCGGATGGCTGAGGCCCAGCGAGGTTGCCGCGGCCAACTGCGACGGGTGGATCGACTCGATGCCGGCGCGGAACACCTCGGCGACGTACGCCGAGTAGACCAGGACCAGGGCCAGTCCACCGAGCAGGACGGGGTTGTTGGGCACGCCGGCCAGCCGCAGGCCGGGCAGACCGAACCCGACCAGATAGAGGCAGATGATCAGCGGCAGGCCCCGGAACAGGTCGACGTAGCCGGTTGCCAACGCGCGCAACGGAAACCACACCGGGCCGCGCAGGGTCCGCGCCGCGGCCAGCCCCAGTCCGGCGATCAGGATCAGGACCGCGGCAACCACCAGCACGCGCAGGTTGAGCCACAGCCCGTCCAGAATCGCCGGCAGGCTTTCCCGGCCCACCTGCCAGTTGAAGAACGAGTCCCGAACCCGCGGCCAGCCCGGCGACGACGTGGTGGCCGCCAGCAGGACCGCGGCGAACACCGCCGTCGACAGCAGGGCGAGGACGGTGGACCGCCGGGCCCGCGACCGCCGGTAGGCCAGCCGTTCGATCGCGAGCGGGCTCGTCACTTCAGCACGGGAGCGCTGCCCGCCTCGGTCAGCCACTGTTTCTGCAGAGCATCCAAGGTGCCGTCGGCGCGCAGCTTGTCGACGGCATCGGAGACGCACTCGGTCAGCGGGCTGCCCTTGTCCAGCACTATGCCGAACTGCTCGGGTTTGTCTGTGCCGGAGGGCAATTGGCCGACGATCATGCCGTCGGTCAGCTCGGATTTGACCTGGAACGCCGTCGGCAGGTCCAGGACGAGTGCGTCGATCTGGCCGGTTGTCAGCGCAGCCTTGGCATCGTCGTTGTTGTTGTAGACCGAGACCGGTGCGGCGGTGCCGAGGCCCTTGGCCGCGGTGTAACTCGTCGTACCCACCTGGGCGCCGAGCCGCAGCCCCCGCAGCCCCTCGAGGGTGGTGACCTTCGCCGCCGGGGACGACTTCAGGGTGACGACGGCCTGGGTGACGTCGTAGTACGGCGAGGAGAAGTCGACGGCGCGGCGGCGCTCCTCCGTGATGGAGAACTCGTTGAGGTTGGCGTCGAACGTCTTCGGGCCCGGGGCGATGGCGGCGTTGAACGGCACCCGGACCCAGGCCACCTGGGAGGGCTCGTAGCCGAGCTTGCCGGCCACTGAGTAGGCCACCGCCGACTCGAACCCCTTGCCGCTGGTGGGATCGTCGCCGACGAACCAAGGCGGGTACACGGGCTGATCGGTGCCGAAGGTCATCACTCCGGCCTTCAGGGTCTTCAGCGCACCCTTGTCGCAGCCGCCGGCGCCGCCGGACGCGGAATTGTCGGCCGGGGCGCAACCCGAGACCGCCAGCAGAGCCGCGCCGACTGCGCAGACGATCGTCGTCAACCTGGTCATGGGCGGCATCATCGCCCAGGACCGACGGCAGCGCCAACCGACACGCACGCGCGCGGGTACGCCGCAAACCACCTCATGCTTCCTAGGATCACCGGGTGGCTGACCGCTATGGCTCCGACATCCTGGCCAACAACCCCCACGCGTCCCGAACGGTGCGGTCAGTGGAACAGTGTGCAGACACCGGCCTGGTGGCCGAGGATCCGCAGTCCGGCTTCGTCGGCGCCGTCATCCGGGTCGAGGGCGGCCGCGTCGAACTCGAGGACCGCCACGGCCGGGTCCGGGTGTTCCCGCTGGGCCCCGGGTTCCTGGTCGACGGCAAGCCGGTGATCCTCACCGCGCCGCGCCGTGCACCGGCGGCGCCGCAGCGGACCGCGTCCGGCTCGGTGAAGGTGACGGAGAAGGCCCGGGTCGCCCGGGCAGGGCGCATCTACGTCGAAGGCCGCCACGACGCCGAACTCGTCGAGCAGGTCTGGGGAGACGATCTGCGCGTCGAGGGCGTCGTCGTGGAATACCTCGGCGGCGTCGACGATCTCGCCGGGATCGTCGCGTCCTTCCGGCCCGGCCCCGACCGGCGGCTCGGTGTCCTGGTCGACCACCTGGTCACCGGCTCGAAAGAGGCGCGCATCGCCGAGGCGGTTCGCAACGGGCCGGGCGGGGAGCACACGCTGGTGGTCGGACATCCCTACGTCGACATCTGGCAGGCGGTGAAACCCGCCCGGGTAGGCCTGGACCGGTGGCCCGCCGTACCGCGCAGCGTCGAGTGGAAGCACGGCATCTGCCAGGCGCTGGGCTGGCCGCACCAGAGCCAGGCGGACATCGCCCGCGCGTGGCAGCGCATCCGTGGATCGGTGCGCGACTGGACCGATCTGGAGCCGGAACTGATCGGACGGGTCGAGGAACTGATCGACTTCGTGACCGTGTGATCAACCGGCTGGGCGGCTAGCAGTCCGGCAGTACGTCGATGATCTCCAGCGCCAATTCGACGTGGCCGCGCCGGTAGAGGATGGAGTGTCCGATCTTGTTCTCGGCCTGTCGAATTCGATAGCGAACGGTGTTGGGGTGCAGCCCGAGAAGCTCCCCGGTGGCCGTGGCATCGCAGCCCTGCTGCAGGTAGACCCGCAAGCTCTGGCGCAGCCGCACGGTCGACTCGTCGTGGCCGGCCAAGGTCCCGAGCTCCCGATCGGCGAAGGCCCGCCGGAGATCGGGCCCCAGCGCTCCCGCTGCCAGGCAGGCCAATTCGACCTCCTCGAAACGCAGCAGACCGCCCTGCGGTCGCCGGCCGATCGACAGCGCTGCGACCGCCTCCTGGTGGGACGCCCGGAATCCGGCGACACCCAGGTGGGACCGCCCCAGCGTTCCGAACAACAGTCCCGGTAGGACCGCCTCAGCGAGGGCCGACGACGAGTCCACGGGCCCGGGGGTCGAGGTCCAGCACCAGACGGCGCGAGCCCCGCTGGCGACCATCAACGGCCGGCTGCCGCCCAAGGCGGAACTGATTGCACCGGAGCCATTTTCGAGTAGCCGTTGGACGTCGAGGTCGGGAACTTCGTCACCGGCTCTGAGCGTGAAGGCGACGTGGTGCCGGCTCAACGGGTAGGCGAGTGCGGTGGTCGCCCGGTCGATGTCGACCGCCTGGCCCGCCAGAATCGCCTGCACCACCCCCGCCCGGCGCGCCAGGGCCCCGCGTTGCCACTGCTCCCGCTCCTCGGTGAACGCGACGATCAACGCCTCGAGAGTCGTATCGAGCCAGATCGCCACGTTGGACCAGAACCGGAGCAGCACCGCCGCGCGAAGGGCGGGATCGGGAACCTCCCTCTCAAGCTTGGTGGTGATGAACTGCCACACCGCCCGTTGCCCGATCCGATACACCGACAGCAGCAGCGGGAGTTCGTATCCCCTCCTGGCCAGGGTTCGGGCCAGATCGAAGACCTGCGGCGCGGGGGAGACCTGGATGCTCTCCCGGCCGACCACGTCCAGGAAGCCCTTCCAGTGCGAGCGGGTGCTGGCGTGCAGGTCGTGAAGCAGCGTCGGATCCTCGAACTCGGGCAGCGCCTCGACGATCCGGTCGTTGACGACGCCGACCAGATGGTCCAGCGTCTCGGCGCTCTCCGCTGATCGGGTGAACTGACCAAGCCAGCGGGTCATGGCATCGTCGTCGACCGTTGTCATACCGCCCCCCAGTTTGTCCCCTCGAATTTGTCCCCTCGAACAAACCCATCGGCGTTCTTATGTCTAGCACTGCGGAAAACGCGCGACACGGAACTTGAGCCTTCGATGTCGAGGACAAGCCTTGCGGGCATTGCATAGATTGACGGCAACCCTTCGAAAGGACTTTCGTGACCGATCCCGACGCCGGCCAGCCCGACACCGAACCGAACCGCTTCACCCTGTCCCGGCGGAAGATGCTCGGGGGGTTGGCCGCCGGAGTCGGTGCCGCCGCGGCCTCCACCTTCGCGGCCGGGTGCGGTTCGAAGGAGAGCGCCGACGGGCCGCCGGGATACGGGACCGGTATCAACGAAGGGTTCGACGGCAAGATCGAACTCGACATCCGCGACTCCAAGGCCGACTGGAAGCCGTTCGAGCTCAAGAAGGCACCCGAGGGCGCGCCGAACATCCTGGTGGTGCTCTACGACGACACCGGCCTGGCGGCCTGGTCGCCGTACGGCGGACGGATCGACATGCCGGTCATGCAACGACTGGCCGACAACGGGGTCATGTACACCCAGTGGCACACCACCGCGCTGTGCTCGCCAACCCGTTCGTGTTTCCTCACCGGGCGAAGCCAGCACGTGAACCGGTCGGGGTCGATCACCGAAGGCTCCAACGGCTTCCCCGGCATGGCCGCACGCCTGCCGGCGCAATGCGCGACCATCGGCCAGGTGCTGCAGGACAACGGCTACAGCACGTTCTGGATCGGCAAAAACCACAACGTGCCCGAGGAGGACGTGTCCAGCGGCGGCAGCAAGTCCGAATGGCCCCTGCAGAAGGGTTTCGACCGGTTCTACGGGTTCCTCGGAGGCGAGACCAACCAGTGGTTCCCGGATCTGGTCGAGGACAACCGATTCGTCGAGCAACCGTACGGTCCGGACGAGGGCTACCACCTCTCGAAAGACCTCACCGACAACGCGATTCGGATGCTGCGCGACCAGAAGTCGTCGAATCCTTCGAAGCCTTGGTACATGTGGTTCTGCCCGGGTGCCAACCACGCACCCCACCACGCGCCGCAGGAGTACATCGACAAGTACAAGGGGAAATTCGACGACGGTTACGAGGCCTACCGGGAGTGGGTGCTGCCCCGGATGATCCAGAAGGGCATTTTCCCCGAGGGCACCAAACTCACCCCGATCAACCCGCTGCCCGAAGACGTCTCAGCTCCCAATGACGCAGTGCGGCCGTGGAACTCGCTGAACGACGACGAGAAGAAGCTGTTCGCCCGGATGGCGGAGGTGTACGCCGGGTTCTCCGAGTACACCGACGCCCAGGTGGGCCGGATCATCGACTACCTGGACAAGACCGGCCAACTGGACAACACGATCGTGTTCTACTGCGCCGACAACGGCGCTTCCGGTGAAGGTTCGCCGAACGGCTCGGTCAATGAGAACAAGTTCTTCAACGGCTATCCCGACGAGCTGTCGGAGAACATGAAATACCTTGCCACGCTGGGCAGCCCCGACACCTACAACCATTACCCGACCGGTTGGGCCACGGCCTTCTCCACCCCGTTCCAGATGTTCAAGCGGTACGCGCAGTTCGCCGGCGGCACGTGCGACCCGATGGTGATCTCCTGGCCCAAGGGCATGAAAGCCAAAGGCGAAGTGCGCCAGCAGTATCACCACGCCACCGACGTGGCCGCGACGGTACTCGACGTCGCGGGCCTGGAGATGCCCGAGGAGTACGGGGGCATCAAGCAGTACCCCCTCAACGGTGTGTCGATGCGCTACAGCTTCGACGACGCCAAGGCGCCAACCACCCGCAAGCGCCAGTACTTCGCGATGCTCGGCACCCGGGGGATCTGGCAGGACGGCTGGAAGGCCGCCGCGTTGCACGCCCCGCTGAGCAACAAGGGTCACTTCGATCAGGATCGCTGGGAGCTCTACCACGTCGACGAGGACCGCTCGGAATCCACGAACGTCGCTGATCAGAACCCCGATAAACTCAAAGAGCTGATCGCGGCCTGGGATGAGGAGGCGCGCGACAACTTCGTGCTTCCCCTGGACGACCGCTCGGCGGTCGAACAGGCCGGCACCCCGCGGCCGCAGTCCGAGCCGCCGAGGGATCGCTACGTGTACTACCCCGACACCGCGCCGGTGCCCGAGGGTGTGGCCGTGAGTATCCGCGGCCGCTCCTACAAGGTGGTGGCCAATGTCGAACTCGAACAGGATGCGCAGGGCGTGATCTTCGCCCACGGGTCGCGCTTCGGCGGTCACACCTTGTTCATCAAGGACGGTCAGCTGCACTACGTCTACAACTTCCTCGGGATCAAGCCCGAGCAGGATTTCGTCTCTCCGCCCCTGAGCCCCGGAAAGCACACGGTAGGAATGGAGTTCAAGCGCGAGAAGCAGGGCGAGCACGGCGAATCCCTCGGTACGACAACGCTGTACGTCGACGGCAAGGCCGTCACCGACGGACCGATGCGCGCTCAGATCGGCAAGTTCACCCTGGCCGGCGACGGACTGTGCGTGGGCTACGACAGCGGCGACAACGTCTCCGAGCAGTACAAGAACCCCGGCAAGTTCACCGGCGGCACCATCCAGGCGGTGGCCTTCGACGTCAGCGACAAGGCGTTCGTCGACCTCAGCCGCGATGCCGCGGCGGCGTTCGAGACCGACTAGGGGAGAGGGTCGAACTCGTTAGTCGCTACCGGGGCCCGAACTCGGTGCCGACCTCGACCAGGGTCTCCTCGTCGCACAGCCCGAGTCCGTGGACCAGCTCGGCGGCCTCGGACGCGTCCGCTACCAGGTGCAACGGGATTCCCTCAGCGCGCAACTCCGCCGCCCGGAGTTCCACCTCCACGTTGCGCTCGTCCTCGGCCGTCCCGACCTGTCGGATCACGATCAGCTGGACCCGGCCGGGGAATTCCCGGGCCATCTCCTCGTAGGTGAGGGGATCGCGCTGGCCGCTGTCGCCGAACAGAACGAACGACTTCGTCGGGTAGGCCTCGAACAGCCGGCGGATAGCGGTGCGCTTGTGCTCAGCGCCGCTGCGTCGCAGATAGCGCTCCGTCGGACGCCAGTCGGTGAGGAACATCGGTCCCTGGGGAAATGCGCGCAACTGCACGAACTGCTGAAGCATCGGGTAGAACGACCAGCTGCCGGTCGAGACGTAGAAGAAGGTCGGTTCGGGTTTGCGGTTGCCCTTGCGGTCGGCGACTCCGCGGACCATTCCGCGGTAGAGCGAGGCCATCCCGGGGATCGCCCCTCGCTGGCTGGCTTCCCGGAGCACCGTGCGGGCCACCATCGTCATGCCCTCGGTCAACCCGGTCAGCAGGATGGTGTCATCGATGTCGGAGATCACCAGGAACTGGGCACCCGGGGACGGCCGGACCACGCGCCCACTCCCGGTGGCCGTCTCGTCGCTCCCGCTGATCCGCGCCGAGGCGATCGCGTCGTGCCAGCCGACCGCAAGCTCGGGTACCGGCAGCGAGAAGTTGGCGAACCCGTGGGCATCGGTGACGTCGGTGGCCGAATGGTCGCCGATGCGCAGTTCGACCTCGACCCCGGGGATGGGCAGCGCGGCGTAGCGACGCAGGTTCTCCTGGGCTATCTCCCAGTACGGAATCCGGCTGTCGCCCGGAAGTTCGGGCGCCTCCTCGACCCGAACGCGCACTTTCGCGACATCGTCGGCGATGAAACCGCGGTAGACCACCACGTGCATGCCGCGGAACGCGCCGGCCTTCACCTTCTGATCGCGGCGCCGGCGGACGAGTTTGTCGTCCAGCCCCGCGACGGCCGCGGCGGTCTCGGGGCTACGCAGTTTGGCGTTCAGTCCGGACATGATCCGGCGGGGTAGATCTGGCACGTGGTCCAGCATGGCAAATGCGGCATCGCTGGGAGGCTGTTTGTGCCGCGGGCCTGATTTCTCCGGAAGTCCGTGGGACGTGGGAGCACCGCGCGAATATCCTTCGTAAACAGAGCCGAGTTTTTCCCATGCCACCCCAGGAGAGGTGTGAGCACCGCCGAACAGGACCGTTTGGATGAGGTCAAGGCCGGTGTCACGCGATGGCGGCGGTGGGGGACGTACCTCAGCGAGCGGGCCTGGGGGACGGTCCGGGAGGACTACAGCGCCGACGGCGACTCCTGGTCGTACTTCCCGTTCGAGCACGCACGCAGTCGCGCGTTCCGCTGGAACGAGGACGGCCTGGCCGGCTGGTGTGACCGCGACCAGATCATCTGCCTGGGTGTCGCCTTGTGGAACGGGCGGGACGCGATCCTCAAGGAACGCCCGTACGGTCTGGCCAACGAGCAGGGCAACCACGGCGAGGACGTCAAGGACTACTGGTTCTACACCGACAACCTGCCCACCCACGCCTATGCGTCCATGGTCTACAAGTATCCGCAGGCGGCGTTTCCGTACGACGACCTGCTGCGCACCAATCTGAGTCGGGGCCCCGAGCAGGACGAGTACGAACTGTTCGACGCACTCCGCGAAGACTGGCTGCAGCAGCGCTACTTCGACGTGTCCGTCGAGTACGCCAAGGCCAGCCCGGAGGACTTCTTCTGCCGGATCACGGTGACCAACCGCGGGCCGGACCCCGCTCCGATCCACGTACTGCCCCAACTGTGGTACCGCAACACCTGGACCTGGAGCCCCGGGGAATCGGCGCCCCGGATCACCAAGTGCGGCAACGGCGTTGCCTCGACCAGCCATCCCGAACTGGGGGAGCGCTGGTTTTCGGTGGACAGTTCGACCGGCGAGATTCCCACCCTGCTGTTCTGCGAGAACGAGACCAACAACGGCTTGCTCTTCGACGCGCCGAACCGGTCGGCCACCGTGAAGGACGGCATCGGCGACTATGTCGTCAACGGTGACGCCGACGCGGTGAACATGACGGAGGGGAGTAAGGCGGCCGCCCATGTGTCGACCACGTTGGGTGCCGGTGAAACGGTCACCGTGACAGTGCGTTTCGCACCCGCGCACCTCAAGCGGCCCTTCGACGACGCCGACGACGTGCTGACGCAGCGCAAGTCAGAAGCCGACGAGTTCTACCGGGATGTGGCCGCACCGGATCTGACCTCCGACGAACGTCTGGTCCAGCGCCAGGCCTTCGCCGGGCTCTTGTGGAGCAAGCAGTACTACAACTACCGGGTACGGCGCTGGCTGAAGGGCGATCCGGGGCAGCCGACGCCACCGCGGGCACGCTGGTCAGGCCGCAACAGCGACTGGCAGCACTTCGCGGTCAGCGAGGTGATCCTGATGCCGGACTCCTGGGAGTACCCGTGGTTCGCCTCCTGGGACTTGGCGTTTCACTGTGTCGCGGTGGCGCTGATCGACCCGGAACTGGCCAAGGAACAGATTCTCGTCCTGCAGCAATCCACCGCGCAGCACCCGCACGGCCAGATGCCGGCCTACGAATGGTCGTTCGGCGACACCAACCCTCCGGTCGAGGCGTGGGCCGCCTGGCAGATCTACCGTCTCGACCGGCTCCGAAACGGGGTCGGGGACCGCGACTTTCTCGTGCGCGTCTACCGGTCGTCGACGTTGAGCGCGATGTGGTGGCTGAACCAGAAGGACTCGGCCAACCGGGGCGTCTTCGGCGGCGGCTTTCTTGGTATGGACAACATCGGCGTCTTCGACCGTGATCAGCCGTTGCCGACCGGCGGCCAACTCGCCCAGGTGGACGGCACGGCATGGATGGCGGCGCTGATCTTCTACCTCCTCGAGATCACCGTCGAACTGTCCCACGACGAACCCAACTACCTGTTCATGTTCGGCCGCTGGGTCTGGGACGCCTGGCTGATCGCCAACGCGCTGGAGAAGGGCAGCGGCCACGTCAGCTTCTGGAATGACCGCACGGGTTTCTACCACGACGTCATCGAGATGCCCGACGGCACCGGCAGGTCGCTGGAGGTGTTCTCGATGCAGGCCGTCGTACCGTTGTTTGCGGCGATCTGTATCCCGAACACCGCCTTCGAGGCCGAGGAGACCATGAAGCGGTACCTCGACGAACTCTCCCGGGTGTACGAACACACCGACAGCGACGTCCAAATCCAGATGAGCGGCGGAGACGGTTCGCACTTCATGCTGGCGGTCGTCGATCAGGACCGCCTGGCACTGATACTCCGGCGCCTCCTGGATCCGGCACAGTTTCTGTCGCCCAACGGTATTCGTTCGCTGTCGCAATACCACCGGGACCATCCGTACGCCCTCCACGTCAACGGCGAGGCCCATCGGGTGAGCTATCAGCCCGCCGAGTCGCGCGATCGCATGTTCGGCGGAAACTCCAACTGGCGTGGTCCGGTGTGGCTGCCGATGAACTTCCTTCTGGTACAGAGCCTCAACTCGTATGCCCGTTTCCTCGGGGACGGATTCCGCGTTCCCGACCCGGCCGACCCCGCCGGCATGCTGACACTGCACGGGGTCGCCGACCACCTGGCCCGGCGTCTGACCGGATTACTGGTCCGGGATGAGGCAGGCCGCCGAGCGGTGTTCGGCGACAACGACTACTTCCAGAACGACCCCTTCTGGCGCGACCTGGTTCCGTTCTACGAATTCTTCGACGGCGACACCGGTCGAGGACTCGGCGCTTCCCACCAGACCGGCTGGACCGCGACCATCGCTGTGCTGCTGCAGTTTCGGGGCCGGCTGGGTTTCGAACACACCCGATCCCGGCCGTCGGCGCCACCGGGACCCGCGTAGCGCGACTGACCGATCAGGCGATCTCGTCGTGGGCGATCGCCGCCACCCGATGACGGACCAGGAACCAACCGCCGATCAGCGCTGGAATCACCACCATCAGGCTGGCCACCGTCCAGGTCCCGATCGGCCAGTTGAACCCCATCAGGATGAGCACGGCGAGCAGGAACACCAGCGTCGCGTAGCCGGTGTACGGGGACCCCCACATCCGGAACGACGGCCGGGTCACCCTGCCCTGGGTCGACCAGCGGTACAGCTGGATCTGGCAGATCACGATGGTCGCCCAGGACGCCAGGATCCCGAGCGAGGCCATGTTGAGAACGATCTCGAATGCCATGGACGGCACCACCCCGTTGAGCAGAACGCCCAGCAGTCCGATGGAGGCGGTCAGCAGGATCCCGCCGTAGGGGACACCGCTCCGGGACATCACGCCGGTGAATCTCGGTGCGCTGCCGTGCATCGCCATCGACCGGAGGATCCGGCCGGTGGAGTACAGGCCGGCGTTGAGGCTGGAGAACGCCGCGGTGAGGACCACGAGGTTCATCATCGTGCCGCCACCCTCGATACCGATCTTGCCGAAGAAGGTGACGAACGGACTCTCCCCGGCGGAGTAGGCGGTGTAGGGGAGCAACAGCGCAAGCAGGAACAGCGAACCCACGTAGAACAACGCGATTCGGGCGATCACCGAGTTGATGGCTCGGGGCATGACTTTCTCGGGCTCCTCGGTCTCGCCGGCCGCGATGCCGACGAGTTCGACGGCCGCATAGGCGAACACGACGCCGGAGGTCACCACCACCAGGGGCAGCGCACCGACCGGGAAAAGTCCACCGTTGTCAGCCAGCACGCTGAAGCCGGTGGAATGTCCGTCGATGCTGTACCGCCCGGCGAGGAAGATCGTGCCGGCCACCAAAAAACCCATCAACGCAACGACTTTGATAATCGCGGCCCAGAATTCGAACTCCCCGAACAGCGCGACCGATACCAGATTCATGGCCAACACCAGAGCCAGTGCGATCAGCGCGATCGCCCATTGCGGAATCGGGTCGAAGACGCGCCAGAACTTGCAGTACGTCGCGATCGCGGTCGAGTCGACGATGGTGGTCATCGCCCAGTTCAGGAAGTACATCCACCCGGCGACGTAGGCGGCCTTCTCGCCCAGGAATTCCCGCGCGTAGGAGACGAAGGATCCCGACGTGGGCCGGTGCAGCACCAGTTCCCCCATGGCGCGCAGGATCAGGAACACGAAGATGCCGCAGAATCCATAGGCCAGAAACAAACCGGGCCCCGCACTGGCGAGGCGTCCGCCGGCCCCCAGGAAAAGTCCGGTTCCGATGGCGCCGCCGATTGCGATCATCTGCAGTTGCCGGGGTTTGAGGCTCTTGTGGTAGCCGGCGTCCTCGCTGGTCAGCGACGAAGAGGGCAGCTCCGGGCTCTCGGCGGGGCCAGTCACGGCGCCGAACCTTTCGTCGGCCGGCTGGCACCGGTGGGGTTCTGCGGGTGCGGCGGTGCCGGCATGTCGCGGAAGGTGAAGATGAAGCCGAAGACCGCGACGGCGGCGGCGATCGCGTACCCGATCACGGAGTACCAGCCAGCGCGCTGATAGGCCGTCACGGCCACGATCACCATCGCCAGGAAAACCAGCGACATCCCGATCAGCGGCGTCTTGGCTTTGAAGTCGATCAATCGCATAGGGCCAGCCCCCTTTCATCGACCAGGTTGACTGGTAGTAGATCGCGTTCAGCTGCGATCTGCCCTTCGTTTCGGATTACTTTTCCTGGCCGTAACATGCGGTGGCCAGTTGGCTGCCGCATGCCCTGCGGACCCGTCGCCCTTGTGCTGGGATGGGCGCGTGAGCATCAAAGTGGCGCTGGAGCATCGCACCAGTTACACCTTCGACCGCTTGGTAGAGGTCCATCCGCACATCGTCCGGCTTCGCCCGGCTCCTCATTCGCGGACCCCGATCGAGGCGTATTCGATGGACGTTCAGCCCGCGGAACATTTCATCAACTGGCAACAGGATGCTTTCGGCAATTTCACTGCGCGGCTGGTCTTCCCGGCTCCCACCCGCGAATTGACGATCACTGTCGGGCTGATCGCGGACCTGAAGGTGATCAATCCCTTCGACTTCTTCATCGAGGACTTCGCCGAGACCTTTCCGTTCAGTTATCCCCGGGCACTGCGGGACGACCTGGACACCTACCTTCGGCCTATCGACGACGCCGGCGAGGGGTCGGGACCGAGCGCGAGGGTGCGGGCATGGGTGGCCGACCACGTCGTCGAACCGGAAACCCGGACAATCGACTTCTTGGTCGGCCTCAATCGCGCCGTCAACGAGGACGTCTCCTACAGCGTCCGGATGGAACCCGGCGTGCAGACTCCCGACCACACCCTGAGCAGCGGAGTCGGCTCGTGCCGGGACTCGGCGTGGCTGCTGGCGTCGATACTGCGGCAGTTCGGCCTGGCCACCCGATTCGTCTCCGGCTATCTGGTGCAATTGTCCGCCGACATCAAGGCCCTCGACGGCCCGTCCGGACCGGCGGCGGACTTCACCGACCTACACGCCTGGACCGAGGTCTACGTTCCCGGCGCCGGCTGGATTGGTCTGGACCCCACCTCTGGTTTGTTCGCGGGAGAGGGCCACATCCCGCTGGCGGCCACTCCGCACCCGTCCTCCGCGGCACCGATCGAGGGGGCGACGGGTATCGCGCAGGCGACGTTCGAGTTCTCCAACACCATCACCCGCATCCACGAGGATCCCCGGGTGACTCGCCCGTACAGCGCTTCGGCATGGTCGTCGATCGTCGAGCTAGGACAGCGGGTGGACGATCGTCTGGCTTCTGGCGATGTGCGTCTGACCGTCGGAGGCGAGCCGACGTTCGTGTCGATCGACGACCAGACCGGTCCGGAATGGACCACCGAGGCGGACGGTCCGCACAAGCGGGAACGGGCCACCGCGCTCGCTGCACGGCTGAGGGCCGCGTGGGGTCCGCAGGGTCTGGTGCAACACGGCCAGGGCAAGTGGTATCCGGGAGAGCCGTTGCCGCGGTGGCAGATCGGGCTGCACTGGCGGCGCGACGGAAGACCGTTGTGGGCCGATCCGGCTCTGTTGGCAGAGCCGTGGTCGGGCGCGCCGGGCGAAGCGCAGCCGGATTCCGCCGAGCGACTGCTGGCCGCCGTCGCCGCGGGGTTGGGGCTTCCGGACAGCCAGGTCAGGCCCGCCTACGAGGACCCGCTGTTCCGGCTCTGGGAATCTGTCCGCAAGCCGGACGGCTACCCCGTAGGACCCGCCGACGACCTCGCCGAGGACCGGCCCGACAGCCGGGCCGAACTTTTGGCACGGCTGCAGGATCCCATCACCGATCCGGCCGCCTGGGTGCTACCCCTGCACCGGCGCGCGGACGACGCCGGTTGGGCCAGTGCCGATTGGCGGTTACGGCGCGGCCGGATAGTCCTGCTTCACGGCGATTCCCCGGCGGGCTTGCGGCTGCCGCTGGACTCGATCAGTTGGCGTCCGCCTCCGGTTCGCTTCGCAGCCGACCCGTTGTCGAGCGCGGACGACGACCTTCCCTTCGGGCTGGAGGAGATCGATGCCGCTGTCGAGGAGGCCGACGAAGCTCCCCCCACCGCGCTGGTCGCGGAAGTGCGCGATGGATTCCTGTATGTGTTCCTGCCACCCACCGAGGCGCTGGAGCACTTCGTGGATCTCGTGGCGCGTCTGGAACGAGGAGCGGCGCAACTGGGTTTCCCGGTGGTGGTCGAGGGATACGGGCCGCCGACGGACGTCCGTTTGCAATCGTTGTCGATCACGCCGGACCCGGGTGTCATCGAAGTCAATGTGCCCCCCGCCGCCAGCTTCGCCGAACAGCTCGCACTTCTGGAAACGCTCTACGACGAGGCCCGGCTGGCGCGGTTGTCCACCGATTCGTTCGACCTTGACGGAACCCACAGCGGCACCGGCGGCGGCAATCACATCACCCTGGGCGGCCCGACCCCCGCGGACTCGCCGCTGCTTCGGCGGCCCGACCTGCTGGTCTCGCTGCTGACCTACTGGCAGCGCCATCCCTCACTGTCCTATCTGTTCTCCGGGCGGTTCGTCGGCACCACATCCCAGGCGCCCCGGGTTGACGAGGGACCGCCGGAGGCGTTGTACGAACTGGAGATCGCTTTTGCCGAGATCGCCCGCGCGGTGTCGTCGGGCGCGGCCCGCCCGTGGTTGACCGACAGGGCGCTGCGTCACCTGCTGACCGACATCACCGGCAATACCCATCGCGCCGAGTTCTGCATCGACAAGCTCTACAGTCCGGACGGTCCCCGAGGCCGCCTGGGCCTGCTGGAACTCCGGGGCTTCGAGATGCCACCGCATTTCCAGATGGCCGTGGTCCAGTCCCTGCTGGTTCGAGCGCTCGTCGCAAGGTTCTGGGAGCAGCCGCTCCGCGCACCGCTGGTGCGGCACGGAATGAATCTGCACGGCCGGTATCTTCTGCCGCACTTCATCATTCACGACATCACCCAGGTCGTGTCCGATCTACGGGGTGCCGGCATCGCCTTCGACACCAGCTGGCTCGATCCGTTCACCGAGTTCCGGTTCCCCCGGGTGGGCACGGCGGTGTTCGACCACGTCGAGATCGAGCTGCGCGGCGCGATCGAACCATGGAGCACCCTGGGGGAGGAGTCGACCTCGGCGAGCACCGCCCGATACGTCGATTCCTCGGTCGAGCGGGTTCAAGTCCGCGTGATCGGCGCCGGCCGTCAGCGCCATGTCATCACCTGCAACGGTCATCCGATCCCGCTGCTGGCCACCGACACACCGGACGTGCAGGTCGCCGGGGTCCGGTACCGGGCATGGCAGCCTCCCAGTGCTCTGCACCCCAGCATCAGCGTCGACGGGCCGCTCCGTTTCGAGCTGGTCGACCTGACCACGGGCACCTCGCGTGGGGGCTGCACCTACCACGTGTCCCATCCGGGCGGCCGGGCGTACGAAAACCCGCCGGTCAACTCGGTCGAGGCCGAGTCGCGCCGCGGCCGCCGGTTCGAGGCGCACGGTTTCACCCCGGGCAAGGTCGATCTCGACCTCATCCGGGAGAGGCAGGCCCGGCAGGCCACCGACGCCAGCGCTCCCGGCATCCTGGACCTGCGCAGGGTGCGTACAGTGCTAGCCACCTGAATCGTAAAAGTCACCCGGTAGCGTCCCGATGAGCACATTCCGGACCGACGAACAGGAAGCGGGAGGTGGTGGGGCGATGACGCTCACCGCGCCCGGATCCGACCTCGAGCGGCCAGGTCGCGACCACGAGCGGCTCCTCGCGGACTACCTCAGAGCCCGGGACACTTCGGCGGAGCACTACGACGAGTTCATCGACCCCGCCGGCCGGGTACGGCCGGCGTGGCAAGAACTCGCCGAGCTCGTCGGAGTCCGCGGGCCAGACGGCCTGGAGCGGCTTCGGGAAGTCGTCGCGGGCCTCGTCGACAACGACGGCATCACCTATATCGACGTGCATCCGGATGCCGGCGAAGCCCCGGACGGCCATGACGTCACCGGACCCAGCCGATGGAACCTCGACGGCATACCCCTGATGGTGTTGGCATCGGACTGGGATGCCCTGGAAGCGGGGGTGGTGCAGCGATCCCGGATCTTCGACGCCGTGCTCGCCGACCTCTACGGCGAACGGCGTGCAGTGACCGGCGGTGTCCTGCCGCCCGATCTCCTGTTCGGTCACCCGGGTTATCTCCGAGCCTCCCGCGGGACCCATAACCCCGGACGGCATCAGCTGTTCATGCTCGGGTGCGATGTCAGCCGCGCGCCCGACGGCCGGTTTCTGGTCAACGCCGACTGGACGCAGGCCCCGTCCGGCGCAGGTTACGCACTGGCCGATCGGCGCGTGGTTGCCCGGGCTGTCCCGGAGTTGTACGAGCGGGTGGCCCCGCGTCCGGCGTCCCCGTTCGCCCAAGCGCTCCGGCTCGCACTGATCGACGCCGCACCGGCCGCCGCTGAGGACCCCATGGTGGTGGTTCTCAGTCCGGGAATCCATTCCGAGACGGCCTTCGATCAGGCTTATCTCGCAACGGTTTTGGGCTTCCCTCTGGTCGAGAGTGCCGACCTCGTGGTGCGGGACGGCAAGCTGTGGATGCGGTCGCTCGGCAATCTCAAGCGGGTGGATGTCGTGCTGCGCCGGGTCGACGCCGAATACGCCGACCCGCTGGATCTGCGACCCGACTCCCGTCTCGGCGTGGTCGGTTTGGTGGAAGTTCACCGGCGCGGTGCCGTCAGTGTGGTCAACACACTCGGCAGCGGTGTTCTGGAAAGCCCAGGCGTGCAACGATTCCTGCCGGAGTTGGCGAGATACCTGCTCGACGAGAAGCCCCTGCTGGAAACCCCGCAGATGTACTGGGCCGGGATTGACGCCGAGCGGTCGCACCTGTTGGCCCGGATGGATTCACTGGTGATCAGGTCGACGGTTGGTGCCGAGACTTTCGTCGGCCCTGCCCTCTCAGCGACTCGGCGCTCCGAACTGGCCGGCCGGATCAGCGCGAGTCCGTGGCAGTGGGTGGGGCAGGAGCTTCCGCAGTTCTCCAGCGCTCCGTCCTGCCACCGACCCGGCCGGGTGGTCGCGGCACCCGTCGGGATGCGCCTTTTCACCGTTGCCCAGCGCAATGGCTATGCCGCGATGGTCGGTGGACTCGGTTATGTCCTTGACGCGGGCGCCGGTGCGCTCCGGCTCAAACGGGTTGCCGCCAAGGATATCTGGGTTCGACAACCGGTCCGAGCCCACGCCGAGGAAGCACCGGCCGTCTCCGCGGTCGAACTGCCGAGTGGAACCGAGTTCACCAGTTCACCCCGCGTGCTGTCAGATCTCTTCTGGATCGGGCGCTACGCCGAGAGGGCCGAGGGGTTGGCCCGACTGCTGATCGTTACCCGCGAGCGCTACCACGAATATCACTACCGCCGCGAGACACCGGGAAGCGAATGCGTACCGGTACTGCTGGCTGCACTGCGTCGCATCGTCGGCTCGGATGCCCGCGACACCACAGCCGGATCGGACGCCGATGAGATCGGTCACGTTCCGCAGATGTTGTTGTCGCTCACCGTCGACCGACAACGCCCCGGCTCCCTGGCGCATTCGGCCGAACAGTTGGGATCCGCCGCCCGCGCAGTCCGCGACCAGATGTCCAACGACACCTGGATGGTGCTCGGCTCGGTTGAGCGTGCGCTGGCCCGGATCGCGGAATCTGGTCAGACGCCGACCGAGGTCCTGGCCGACGACACGGCCCTCGCCGCGGCCCAGCGACAGACCCTCGGCGCCATGCTGGCCCTCTCCGGTCTGACAGCGGAATCCATGCTGCACGACGCCGGTTGGACGATGATGGACATCGGCAAGCGCATCGAGCGGGGCTTGGCGCTGGTCGCCCTCTTGATGACCGCGCTGACCACACAACGAAACCCGGAAGCGGAGCGGACGATCACGGAGTCGCTCCTGGTCGCCTGCGAATCCTCGGTGGTCTACCGGCGGCTGAATCTCGGCCGCGTCAGCGTCGCGGCGGTGGCGGACCTGGTTCTCTTCGACGCCGAGAATCCGAGATCACTGATCTACCAACTGGATCGGCTCCGATCAGGTCTGCGATCCCTGCCCGGCGCCTCCGGGTCGTCGCGGGCCGAACGCCTCGTGGAGGAGGTCAGCGCGCGGCTGCGCAGGCTTGACCCGGAGGAACTGGAGGAACTCGACAGCCAGGGCAGGCGGGTCGCGCTGGTCGAACTACTCGGCGGGATGCACAGCGCGCTGAGTGAACTCTCGGACGTCATCACCCGAACCCAACTGTCGTTACCGGGTGGCATGCAGCCGATCTGGGGCCCAGATCAACGCCGGGTACTGCCGTGAAACGGCGTTACCGCATCATCCACCGCACGGAGTACAACTACTCCGCGGTGGTGACCAGCTCCTACGGCCGGGGCCACCTCACGCCGCGGGACACCGGCCGGCAGCGTTGCACGGCTTTCGAACTCGACATCTACCCGGGTCCGGCCGATCGGTCGACGAGCCGCGACGCGTACGGCAATATCAGCTCTTACTTCCACGTCACCGAAAGGCACCGAACCCTGGCCGTGGTCGGCACCTCGGTGGTCGAGGTCGACCCGCCGCCCCCGGACCTCTACGGAGCCGGGGCGGCATTGCAACCGTGGGAGACCGCGCGGCCGGCGGGTATCGGGGGAGTGCTCGCCACGGAGTTCGTCATGGATCTGCGACCACCCGAGATCACCGATGAGATAAGGGATTACGCAGCACCGAGTTTCCCCCCCGGCGCACCGCTCATCGAGGTGATCCGGGATCTGAACTCGCGTATCTTCGCCGACTTCGCCTACCGGTCCGGGTCGACGACGGTCTCGACCCAGGTCAGTCAGGTCCTAGCCGCCCGGGAGGGTGTCTGTCAGGACTTCGCACGACTGGCGATCGCCTGTCTGCGCGCCAACGGACTGGCGGCCAGTTACGTGTCGGGGTATCTGGCCACCGATCCGCCCCCGGGCAAGGAACGGATGTTCGGCGTGGACGCGACCCACGCCTGGGCCGCGGTGTGGACCCCGGACAACCATTGGGTGGGCCTGGACCCGACCAATGACCAATTGGTCGACGAGCGCTACATCGTCGTCGGTTGGGGGCGGGACTACGCCGACCTGCCGCCGTTGCGCGGCATCATCTACACCGACTCGGAGTACAGCACCATCGACGTATCGGTCGACGTGACACCCCTGCCCGACGTGACTCACTGACGCAAGCGGCGAGCAGACTTCAGGAGTAGCGGCCTCGCCAGGCGTTCTTCCTGACCTTCCAGATGTCACCGAGGAACGGCTTGAGGTGTGTGGCCACGTTGAACGTCGACGCGTCGCGGTACTCCACGTCCACCGGCATCTGCACGATCCGCGCACCGAGCCGGCGGGCCAGGTAGAGCACCTCGATGTCGAACGCGAAACCGTCAATCGTGGTCTTGCTGAACACCTTCTCGGCCCAGACCGCGGTGAATCCTTTGAAGCCTGCCTGAGTGTCGGTGATCACCGGGAGCAGCAGACTGCGCCGGGTCGCCTGGACGGCCGCGCCCGCCGCGAGCCGGGTGAAACTCCGCTCGGTCTCTGCATAGTCGGCAAGGCTGCGCTTTCCGGTGACGACGTCGGCCGCCCCGGAGCGCAGCAACGCCAAGGCCCGCGTTACGTGCGCGGGCGCGATATTCATGTCGGCGTCCACATAGAAGCGGTAGTCCCCGGTGGCGGCCAGCATGCCGGATCGCACCGCAGCGCCTTTGCCGCGGTTCTGCGGCAGGCGGTTCAACCGGATCCGCGGGTCACGGTGCGCGGCCCGCTCGACGAGTGCAGCGGTGCCGTCGCGGCTGCCGTCGTCGGACACCACCAATTCAACCGAGCCGTCGAAGGTGTCCATCCAGGCGAGCCAGCCGTCCAGGGTGGGTTGCAGCCGTCGCTCTTCGTTGTAGGCGGGCACGACGATGGACAGGTCCATGACCAGGTATGTTCCCAGACGCAGGCCTGCACCGGAGGGGAATCCACGCCGCGATCCAGACCCCGATTCGCTCCAGGGATTCATAGCCGTGAAGTCGCGGAGCCCCCAAACTTAAGGTTGCCTGAGTCATCTGTTGAGGCACCGTCGTTTCCGAAGGGGGTCTGCAATGAAGACTTCGACCCCAGCTGTCATCGGCATGATGGCGATGACGGCTCTGCTGGTCGGCGGTTGCTCTGTCGTCGAGGCCGCCACATCACCTCTTTCCGGACCTCTTTCCAGCGCTCCGGCCGGCACCCTGAACACCGGGGTGGTTCCGGCCGGTCCCGGCGTCCATGCCGCGGCCGCGAGAAACGAGTGGACGGGCGGCCCGGACGGGACCGCCATGTTCTCCGTGGGGGATCAGGCCCGTGACGGTCTCAAGGCGGCGATCCCGGCTGGCCGCTACCTGGTGCGACTGGCACCCGGGGCGCAGGACGGCAGCTGGATGGTGTGCAACAGCAATCCCTGCGGTCCGGCCCATCCGGAGAACGCAACCACGGTCGGACATCCGATCGGGCCGTCGGAGTCGACGATGTACATCGGACCGCGGTCGAGCACGCTGTGGCTCGGCAACGTGATCCTCAGTCCTGCCAAGGACTAGAAAAGCCCAGTCCTGCCAAGGACTAGAAAGTCCAGTCCTCGGCAGGACTTGAAGTCTCCGATCAGGCCTTCATCTCGTACGCGCCGCTGTAGGACAGCACCTCAGAGACGAACGAGTCCTCCGCTGCCTGCTCGATCACCGGCTTGCGCACCACGGTCATCGCCGCCCCGGCCGGAGCCGCGGTCGCCCACCCCAGGCCGTGCAATTACACCGCGCGGGCAGCCATGTCGTTCACGAACACCGCGAAGATCCGGTCGATGTGCGACTCGGTCAAGTCGGAGAGGTCGCTGACCGAACCGGGCCGGGTCTCACCGCCGTCGAGTGCCAGCGCGGCGGATTCCAGGATCAGCTGGGCGTAGACGATCTGCGTGAACAACTGACCCAGCACCTGCAGGTAGTCGAGGTCCTTCTGCTGAGCCTCCGTGGGAGGCGCGGTCAGCACCAGCTGGGTGAAGGCGTCGATCTGCTCGCGGAACACGGCCACATTGGGCAGATGACCGAACCGCTCGAAGGACGGGCGCCAGTCCGCGAAGCCGATCGAGCCGAGGCCCTTGGCCGGCCCCTGGTGGAACAGATAGGCGTCGTCGGCGGCGTCCTGGCGGACCGGGATATCCGGGCAGTCCTGTGCAGCGCCGTGCGCTGCGCCGAGGTAGCGCGGCATGAACTTGAGGACCAGCGCGATGTTGACGTGGACGGTGCCCTCCAGCTTGGGGAGCGCCCTGATGTCGACAGCGGCCCGGCTGAAGTAGGTGTCGCGTTCGAACCCGCGCGCGGCGATCACGTCCCACAGCAGGTCGATGACACGCTCGCCCTCGCTAGTGACCTTCGCCTTGGTGATCGGGTTGAACAGCAGGAAGCGGCGGTCGTCCTCGCTGGCGGTGCGGAAGTAGTCGGTCGAACGCGCGGCGAAGATCTTCATGGCGATAAGTCGCGCATACGCGTCGGCCAGCATGCGGCGCACGTGCGGGAAGTCGGTGACCCGGTTGCCGTACAGGATGCGGTTGTGCGCGTGGGTGACGGCCTCGTAGAACGAGTGCTCGCAGATGCCGATGCTCGCCCAGCCGAGGTTGACCTTGCCGACGTTGACGGTCGCCAGCGCGGCATCGAAGGCGGGCTTGCCGACGTGCAGGATGTCCTCCGGCGCCACCGGGTAGCCGTGCAGGTTGAACGCGGCGACGAACATCTGGCCGGCGACGACGTTCTTGAGCAGTTCGTAGCCGGAATGGCTGGGGTCGACCAGGAAGAAGACGTGCTCGCCCGGGTGCTCGGGGTCGTCGTCGGCGAACTTGCCGTAGACGCTGAGCCGGCCCGCGGCATTGCCGTTTCCGATGTACCACTTGCCGCCGGTCGCGGTGAAGCCGCCGACCTCGTTGCGGGTCAGGATCATGTCCGAGGAATAGATGTCGGCGCCGTGCTCACGCTCGGACAGGCCGAAACCGAAGATGTTCCCCTCGTCGAGGAGCTCGCCAACCTGCTTGCGCGCCTTGTCATTCGCGCTGAGCCACACCGGGCCGAGGCCCAGCACCGACACCTGCCAGGCGTACCAGTGCGCCAGCGAGTAGAAACCGAGGATCTCGTTGAGCTCGTTGATGCGGGCCAGGTCCCAGCGCGCGTCATCGTCACCGAGAAGAGCACCGACCTCGGCCGGTGTGGCGAACGTCGCGAAGATCTTCTCGTCGGCGATCAGCGTCAGGAAGTCGGTGTACCACTCGCCCGAGTAGAACTCCTCCTTGTTCTTCGCCAGCCCCTTGGTCTCGAAGAATTCGACCAGCGCCAGTAGCTTCCGGCGGGTGGGCTCATCGAACGAGCTGGGGTCATAGGTCGCGGGATTGAAGAGCAGGGACATCGATCCTCCGGGACACGCGGCAGGGACAAGGATTGCGTCCAGGGTAGTCCGCGGGGTTACCTATCGAACAATTCAGCCGGGTAGTCGGCTAGAGCAACACCTGACCGCCGTCGACCAACAGGTCCTGGCCCGTGACATAGGACGCCTGATCGCTGCACAGCCAGAGAATGGCGTCGGCGATTTCGTCGGGGTCGGCGACCCTGCCCAGGGGGATGCTGTCCCTGACCCGGGCCAGGCGGTCGGCGTCGGTCTCGCCGGGCCGCAACGACATCGGGGTGGCCGTCACGCCCGGGCTGACACAGTTGACACGGATGCCGTACTGGGCGGCTTCCATCGCCGCGGTCTGGGTGAGCACCTGCACGCCTGCCTTGCTGGCGACGTACGGACCGAAGTTCGCCCGGTTCATGTCCGTTCCCAGCGTCGAGGCGGTGTTGACGATCGCCCCTGGCCCGCCCTGGGCGATCATCTGCGCAAGTGCGTGTTTCATGCACAGGAACGCGGCGGTCAGGTTGACGGCGATGGTCTGGTCCCAGTCCGACAACGGGGTGCTGGCGATCGGGGCTGGCGGCCGGAACACTCCGGCCATGTTCACCATGACATCCAGGCGACCGGAAACGGCTGCCGCTGCGGATATTCCGGCGCGGACACTGTCCTCGGAGGTGACGTCGACAGCGACCGGGGTGACCGCGCCATCTGCAGCTCTGATACGGCCGACGAGGTCGGCGAGCGAGCCGTCGAGGCGGCGTGCAGCCGCCACCACATGCGCCCCGGCCGCGGCGAACCGTTCGGCGAAGCGCGCGGCGTGGTCGAGGTTGCCGCCCTCGAAGCCGAGACCCAACGTGGCGACGAAGGCCTTGGGCGTGCGGGCGGCGGGCACCCGGTCCCAGAACCAATCGCGGACGGGAAATTCGCCGAGATCGTGGCCGAGCGAGCGGATGCGCGCGGCGTACATCCGCATGTGCCGGGCTTCGTCGAGGAGGAGGCGCGCGACGCCCCTCCGGAAGGCGG
>CAYTOD010000001.1:120594-144835 GCA_964439315.1 uncultured Mycobacterium sp.
TACCGCCGCCCGCAGCGATGACCAATACCGTCGCGCCGTCGAAGCCGGGTTGTCCACTCATGCCGACATCCTGGCACGAGAAGCCCGTCGTCAGAACCCGGTGGCGAACCGTTCCAGGTGGATCTGGTCGGCGGGGACACCGGCCGCGGTGAGGGCCGCCTGGGCGGCGTCCATCATCGGCGGCGGACCGCACAGATAGACGTCGGGCATCTCGTCGAGCATCGAGATCTCGGCGGCGGCCAGCGCCACGGGGTTGCCCACCGGGCCGTCCCATGCCGGGTCGGGTTCCCACACCAGGGTGTCGGCCCGGAAGTCGGGCAGCGTCTGCGCCAGTTCGGCGATCTCGTCCTGGGCGAACACCTCGCCGTGACGGGTGACGCCGAAGAACAGCCGCGCGGGCTGCATCTCGCCCCACTCGGCCATCTTGCGCAGCATCGACAGCAGAGGGGAGAGCCCGGTTCCGCCGGCCAGGAACCAGCGCGGCCGCAGTCCGTTCTCCACCAGACCGAATTCGCCGTCGGCGCTCCACACCGTCAGCACGTCGCCCACCTTCGCGCGGCTCGACAGATAGTCCGACATCGCACCGCCCGGCAGCAGCCGGATGTAGAACTCCAGCTGCCCGTCCCAGTTGGCCACGTTGGCCGGAGAGTAGGCGCGCCTCGCCTCGGTTCCGGGCACCATGATCCGGACGAACTGCCCCGACTCGAAGTCGGCCGAGCCGGAGCCATCCTCGCCGGGCCGCAGCGTCAGCGTGAGGTGCATGACGCCGTCGGCAGCCCGGTCCAGACCGGTGATCTCGGCCTCGTGCAGGTTCGGCGGCCCGACCACGATCTTGCTCTGGTCGTAGGGCAGCTCGATGAGGCAGTCCTCGTCGGGCACGCTGCGGCACAACAGGATTCCGCCCTGGTCCTCCGGAATCTCGATCACGTTGGGGTCGTGGTCGCCCATCGTGACCCGGCCCCGCCTGAGCACCGCCGAGCAGGACCCGCAGCCGCCCGTCTCGCAGGATGACTTGAGCATCATCCCGGACTCCTCTGCGGCGGCGAGGACCGTGGCGCCGGGCTCGCAGTGCACCGTCGACTCCTGCCCGTCGGCGGTGACCAGCGTGACGTCGTATCCGGTGTCGGTCGGCATACGGACAGGACCCCGTGCCGCGGCGGCGGCCGCTGAGCTGTCGCCGACGGCGGCCTCCCTCACGCGCCCGCCATGGCAGCGGCCAGGTCCTCGGCCGGATCGCCGATGGGCTTGAGGGCGAACTTGTCCACCAGAATGTCTACGACCGCGGGGGTCAGGAAGGCCGGCAGGGTCGGCCCGAGGCGGATGTTGCGGATGCCCAGCGACAACAGGGTGAGCAGCACCGCGGCCGCCTTCTGCTCGAACCACGAAACGAACATGCTCAGGGGCAGTTCGTTGACCCCGCAGTCGAAGGCGTTCGCCAGGGCCAGAGCGATCTGGATGGCCGAGTAGCTGTCGTTGCACTGCCCGACGTCGAGCAGGCGGGGGATGCCGCCGATGTCGCCGAAATCGTGGTCGTTGAACCGGTACTTGTTGCAACCCAGCGTCATCAGCACGGTGTCGCTCGGCGCGTGGTCGGCCACGTCGGTGTAGTAGTTGCGGCCCGGGGCCGCACCGTCGCAACCGCCGATGAGCAGGAAGCGCTTGATGTCGCCGGCCTTGACGGCGTCGATCACCTTGTCGGCCACCGACATCACCGCGCCGTGGCCGAAGCCGGTGGTGACCGTCTCCTCCGTCGTCTCCTCGGTGAAGCCGGGCAGCTGCTGCGCGGCCTTGACCACGAGCGACAGGTCGCCGGCATCGAGGTGGCGGACGCCGGGCCAGCCGACCGGGCCGAGGGTGAAGATGCGGTTGCGGTAGGCCGGTTGCGGCTCGATCAGGCAGTTCGACGTCATCACGATCGGCCCTGGGAACGCGGTGAAGTCGCGGTGCTGGTCCTGCCAGGCGCCGCCGTAGTTGCCGGCCAGGTGGCTGTGCTTGTGCAGTTCGGGATAGCCGTGGGCGGGCAGCAGTTCACCGTGGGTGTAGACGTTGATGCCGGTGCCGGCGGTGACCTCCAGAACCTTGTTCAGGTCGTGCAGGTCGTGGCCGGAGACCAGAACGGCCTTGCCGGGCACGGGAGTGACCCGCACCGGCGTCGGGACGGGAGTGCCGAAGCTGCCGGTGTTGGCGGCGTCGAGCATCTCCATCACCTTGAGGTTGACGTTGCCCAGTTCCAGGGCATGACCGAGCAGTGCGTCCGCTTCGGTCGGGCCGCCTGCCAGGAAGGCCAGTCCGTTCTCGATGCCGGCGTCGGTGTCGTCGGTGCGATAGCCGAGGACATGCGCGTGGTGGGCGTAGGCGCAGACGCCCTTGAGCCCGTAGAGGTTGAGGTTGCGCAGGCCGATGATATCGGCGCCGAGGGTGTCGAGGTCGGCGTCGACGCCGACCTCGGCCGCCTGGGCGACGACCTCGGAGATCTTGTTGGCCGGCACGAACTGCGCTGCGCCGGTGAGGGTTTCGGGCTCATTGCCGGCGGCGCGGGCGGCAGCCTCGTAGGCGCTCTTCGCGCGGTCGCGGACCTCCACGGCCTCGGCGATCAGCGACATGAACCGAGTGGCGTTGAAGTTCACGTTGGTCAGGGTGGTGAACAGATCGAAGGAGGCGTGCGCGGCGAATTGCGGTTCGGGTGAACCGAGTTCGCGAAGTTTCTGCGCGTACTGCCCGATCCCGAGGTCGACATGCACCAGGACGTCCTGCAGGGCCGCCGTGGTGGCGTCCTTACCGCAGTTGCCCTTGGTGGCTGCGCAGCCGAAGGCCAGCAGGTTGGGACGGTCGGCTTGCGGGGTGCGGTCGGTCTGCTCGCACTGGTAACAGAACATGGGTTCTCCTGATCGGTATCGAATGCCGACACCACCGTATGAACCCGATCGCCACGGTCCTTTGACCTAGATCAAGCGCACCGTGTGGTCCGGATCACAGCACTGCCTGACTTCGCGCGTAGGCATCCAGTGCGGCGACGTCCGGGATCTCCAGCACAGCGCCGTCGACGCTGATCAGGCCCTCGGCCGACAGGGTTCGCATGGCTCGGGAGAAGGTCTCGGGGGTCATGCCCAGCCGTGAGGCCAGGACTTGTTTGAGCGCAGGCAACTCGATGGTCGCCGCCCCGGCCTGCACCGCGTCGGCGGGAACGGCGCCCAAGACGTAGGCGACGATGCGCTGGGTGGCCGACTGAAGCGACAGCATGGCGATGTCCCGAACCTTGGCCTGCAGCCGTTTCGCCATCGACGCCAGCATCAGGCGTGCCATCGCGGGATCCTCATCGAGAACACGGTCGACGGCCGCGGCCGGCACGAATACCAGGTGGGTGTCGACCAGCGCGGTGGCGTCCACCGGATACGGCTCGCGGACGAACATCACGGCGTGACCGAAAGCGCCTCCGGGCCCGATGATTTCGAGTACCCGGACCACGCCCTCGGAGTTGGACACCGACAGCTGCATGCGCCCGTCGCGGACGACGTAGAAACCCGTCGAGGGAGTGCCGCGCCGGAACAGCACCTGTTGGCCGGGGAGGAAGATGGGTCGGCTCTGGGAAGCCAGGGAGTCGACGTGCAGTTGATCGAGCCCGTCGAACATGGGGGCCGATGCGATCGCGTCCCGTATTTCGGCGGTCACGGTAGTGGTCTCCCAGGGTCTTGAGGCTGTGCAGTCGTGGGGCCTGCTGCGTCGTGGGGGTGCCGAAAGGCCCGGCAGCAGCCCCTGCCCCTCCCGCCAGTGTGACGATAGCGTCACCGCCGTCGCCGAGCGTGAAGATAGCGTCACAGCGGGGAACTCGGAGCGAGCGGGTATACCGTCGATGACATGACCGTGACCGACCTGCGCGATGTCCTGATCTGGTCAATGGTGGTGAACTATGCGGTCCTGCTGGTGTGGTTCGCCGCCTTCACACTGGCCCATGACTGGATCTACCGTCTGCACACCCGGTGGTTCCACCTGTCCAGGGAACGTTTCGACGGCATCCACTACGGCGGAATGGCGGCGTACAAGATCGGCACTCTGCTGCTGAACGTGGGCCCGTTGGTGGGACTGCTGATCCTGAAGCGATAGCTGGCAGTCCGCTGTGGGTCCCGATGCCAGTCCGCTGTGAATCCGGCTGAGCGCCAGGCAGATTCGCGCTCGACGTCAAATCCGGCCGTACAGTCGTCGCTATGTCGAAAACTCAGCGGGTCGGTACGGCGTTGAACGCCAGGCTGGTCATCGCGGCCGGCGCCGCGGGGATCGCGGCCACCTTCGGACTAGCGACATTCGCCGTCACCGAGGCGGGCGTCGCCATGGCGGATGTTCAGGCCAGCGGCGGTTCGGGGACGAAAGTCGATACCGACGGCACCCAGGGAGACCTCAAGCCGGCCGTCCAGGGCAAGAAGGACGACGACGGCGACCAGGACGCCTACGCCATCGGGTCCGAGATCGCCTCGCCCCAGTACAAAGGCCATTAACGCCGGGCCTTCAGCGCCCGCCGCTCCGGGTAGCATCCGAATCGGGAGGCGGCATGACGACGAGATCGGCGGCGATGGTCCGCGCCGCAGGAGTACCCGTTCTACTGACCGTCGCTATCGCGATGGCTGCCCCGGCCTATGCAGGGCCACCGCCGACACCGGGCATGGAAGTCGACGACGAATACGGCAGCTGCACGGCCGGTTTCGCCGCGCAGGGGGCAGACGGTTCGTACTACCTGCTGACCAGTGGGCATTGCGACTCGCTCGACGGTGCGGAGTGGACCGACGGACTGCAGTCACCGCTGGGCCAGATATCGGCCAGCGAGGACGACGGCGACGAGCGCGATGCCGCGATCATCCGTCTCGGGCCTTCGGCGGGCATGCCGAACGGCCACGTCGGCGGCGTCTACCCGGTTCGTGACGTGCTGAGGGGAGACCAGCTGCGGATCGGGATGCCGTTCTGCAAAATCGGGGCGGTCACGGGGGAGACCTGCGGCGTGATCACCGAGGTCGACGGCAACGTCGTCCAGGCCAGCGTGTTCAGCCTGCAGGGGGACAGCGGCAGCCCCGGCTTCGTGAAGAACCCGGACGGCACCGTCAGCGCGGTCGGACTGCTCTCCGGTTCTCCGGAGGGGGACGACTACACGACCTACTTCACGATGGTCGACCCGGTTCTCAGCCAGTGGGGCCTGCGAGTCCTGCCCTAGAGGCGGGCACCGCGGGGCCCTCTAGAGGCGGGTACCGCTGAACCCTCTAGAGGCGGGTACCCCGCCGCGACATCGAGCGGTAGATCAGCAGCAGGATCACCGCGCCCACCAGCGCTCCCAGGAAGGAGTGCCTGATCGGCGGGGTCAATTCGAACTGATGCGGCGGGAAGACGACGCTGCCCAGCGTGCCGCCCACCCAGCCGCCGGCGATTCCCAGCAGGGCCGTCGAGAACCAGCCCAGGTGGGCACTGCCCGGAACGACCATTTTCGCGATCCAGCCCACGAGCAAACCGAGCAGGATCATCCAGATGATGTTGATGATCATTCACCGACAGTAGTCCAGAAGAACGGGGCGCAGGCGTCTAATCCGGGAGCGGAACGCTCCCGGATTAGACCGTCGTCGAATCGCACGCGCCAGCCTGACCGGACCGGCCGATCAAACTCCCGTCAGAGGCCCGGAACGATGCACATCCCGGCCTGCGGGGCCGCCGGGCCGCACCCGGTGAGAGCTGCAATGATGGCTTCCAGCGTCACCGTCAGCTGAATCACGCTGATGGTGGCGATCATGCCGGTGTCGAACGCGATCGGCAGACCCAGGAAGTTGGTCAACCCCTGGATGAACTGTCCGCTGAGCATCTGCTTGATCGAGTCGGTCATGATCGTCAGGTTGTAGGCCGGCAGCGACGTGAACGTGGCGTTGATGAAGTCAGCCGTCGCCAGCAGACTGGCGTACAGCGCCGAGGCTCCCATTCCGACCCGGTTCAGGGTGTTGCCGATGATGTTGTTGATCGTCGTCAGGATGCCGCCGGCCGAGATGGCCCCCGGCTGCGCCTGGGTCAGCGACTTGAGCGCGCTGGCGAGCGGGGTCGCCGCTCCGGGCTGGCTCTTGAGGAGAAGCCCGCCCTTGAGCGTGGAGATGAAGTCCTGAACGCCCTGCTTGACGCCGTCGACCAACATGCCGATGACAACCTTGGGGCTAACGTTCGGCCACAGGGCAAACGGGGAGGCTACGTTGGCCGGCGCCTGCGTGCCCGGGAACCCGTGGGCGGGGTCGGCGTAGCCGAGGTCGACGATGACCTTCAGCACCGGCTGAACCAGCGCCGCCAGCGGCTTGCCGATCAGCGGGATGGCCCGCAGCGGTGCCAGCAGCGGCAGGTTCGGGGTCGAGATGAAGTAGTACTTCTGCGTGGGATCCGTCGACGGAAGGGCCGTGCAGGAGGTGCTGCTTCCGCTCTGGCAGGCGATGCCCGGCCCGTAGAGGCCCATGGTGGGGTCGAGGCTGCCCGGAACGGTTCCGTAGGTCTTGGCGAAGTAGCTCGGGGTGTTGTAGTTGATGTGAACCAACACGATGCCCAGAGCGGCGTTGAGGTCGGAGATGAAGTTGATCGGGTACTTCGGCGAGTCGGCGAAACCGTCGTACTCCAGGGTGTAGTTCGTTGTCGGGAAAGCGCTTTCAGGGGTCGAGCCGAAGAAGTACTCACCCAGGGGCGGGGTGTTGAAGCCGGGGAAGCGAGCGAACCAGCCGCCGTCGGGGTTCATCTCGTTGCCCACGGTGACGAAGTTCAGCGTGTTGCGGTCAACGCCGGGCAGGAGTCCGAGTTCGGTCTCCATGTCGCGTTGCAACAGCGAGGTGATGACGGCGCTCTGCGAGTAGCCGAAAACCGTGATCGGCACATCACCCGGGAGGGGTCCGGGCTGAATGTTCGACATGGTGTTTTCGAGAATGGTCTGGCCCTGCTGCGCCGAGATCGTCAGCGGCAGAACCTTGATACCGGTCGCCGGGTAGGCGCCCTCGGGGGTGAACACCAGCTGCGCGGTGTAGTCGACCCCGGGGTTGTTGGGCACGACGTACAGGTTCATCGCGTTGATGCCGTAAGTGTCGGTCGGAACCGGAACGCCACTGGGGCCCATGATCAGCGTGCACGCCGTGCTCGTCTGCGAACAGCCACCCAGGTAGTAGGAGGAGGTGACCTGGGGTGCGGCTGTCGCCATCGCCGTCGAATCGCGGCGGGTGGCCGACAGCACAGTCCACTCCAGCGGGGTGTCAGCCGGGACCGCCGGGCTGCCCCCGTCCGCCGAGGAGTCGGCGCTCCCGGCCGAGGCGTAGAGAACGCCGACGACCGGGGCATCTTCGGGGGCGGTATCGCTGAACAGAACCGGTGTTGCCGACGACCCGTCCGACGGAGCCTCTGAGTAGGCGATGGCGACGGGCGCTGCGCCGGAATCGCCCGCGGATCCCGTCGAGGGGTCGACCGCGTCCTCGGTATTAGCGACGTCGGCCGCGACGCTGCGCGCTGCGGCTGGGCCGGCCGTCGACTGAGCCGGATGGGCAGCCCGCACCCGGGGCGCCGCCGCGGCGGCGCGTGCGGACGAGGCGGCCTTACCCGCCCGGGCACCCGGAGCAGCAGCCGTCCGGGCGCCGCGGTGGCCGGCCGCCGGGGAGGCCGTCGCCGCGTGCCGCCCCGAGCTGGTCGAGGTGGCCGAGCTGGTCGAGGTGGTCGAGGACTGATCCTGCGTCGGCGATGCGGTATCGGCCCACGCCACTCCCGCTGCCTGGAACGCCGCGGCGCCAACGCCCAGCGCGACAGCCAGGCCCCCCACTCGACCGACGAACATCGCGGACATTGCTACCTCCCGAATTCAGCGCTGACTTGATCTCAGGGGAGGCTAACTTAGCGCTAAGAAACTTTTCAGCGAAAGACCAAATCGACCGACAATTGCTTTCCAGGAGTGCAGGGGGTGGAAATGACCGGCGCCTGTCAGCGGGTCGAATCGTGACGAATCCACACTTGCTGTCGGTGAACGTGGCCGCCGACCTGCACGAGGGCGAGAAGTGGACCGGCCCGCACCGGCGCAGCGGGATCGACAAGCGCCCGTTCCCGGGCCCGCGACTGCTGGCGGCCGACGCGGTGGAGGGCGATTCGGTGATCAACCGCAAGTACCACGGCGGCCCGTGGCAGGCCGTGTACGCCTACGCCCGCGAGGACGCAGACTGGTGGGCCACCCAGCTCGGCGTCGGCATCGACCCCGGACGTTTCGGCGAGAACCTCACCACCGTCGGACTGGACGTCACCAACGCGCTGATCGGGGAGAAGTGGCGCGTCGGCGAAGCGCTCGTGCAGGTCACGGTGCCGCGCATCCCCTGCCGGATTTTCGCCGGGTTCTGGGGACGTCCCGGCCTGGTGAAGACCTTCACCCAGGCGCGACGTCCGGGCGCCTATCTGCGCATCCTGACCGAGGGCGCGGTTCGTGCCGGGGATCCGATCGAGGTCGTCGACCGACCGGCCCGAGCCGCCACCATCGCCCAGGCCTTCGCCTGCAAGACCGGTGACCGGCAGTATCTGGAATTGCTCAGCAGCACAGCTCATCTGGCCCCAGACTGGCGGGCGTGGTTGGCAACGGCGACCCAGTGACACCGGACGAATCCGGAGAAGACGCCCACACCCCGACCGACCACACCCCGACCAGCATCGAGAAACGCGCCGGGGAACTGCTCGCCGCTCTGGAACGCGGACTTCGACGGCCGGGGGAGTCCGGCGCCGTGGATGCCGCACTGGCCGCCTTTCGGCGCGGCGCCATCGACGTCGTCCGGCGCTACAACCGTCTGGAGGTCGACCTCGAGGTCGAGTCGGTGACCGATCCCGTCCTGTTCGTCGCCAATCACGGATTCGGCGGGATCTTCGACCTCAACGTTCTTGCGGTCGGTGCGGCCCTGGAGGATCTTCACCTCGACCGGCCGGTCACCTTCCTGACCCATCAACTGGCCTGGACCCTCGGCGTGGGACCGATCATCGAGCACCTTGGCGCCCGCCCGGCGAGCCCGGAGAGCGCTCAGCGAGCCTTCACCGACGGCCACCACGTCGTGGTCTTCCCGGGTGGCGACCTGGACGCCTTCAAACCCTGGCCGGAGCGCAACCGGGTGATCTTCGGCGGGCGCAGTGGGTTCGCACGGCTGGCGATGGACCAGCGGGTCCCGATCGTGCCGATCGTCACCGCGGGGGCTGGCGAGTCGGTCTTCGTCGTCACCGACGGCGAGCGCATCGCCCGTGCCCTGCGCCTCGATAAGCTGTTGCGGGTCAAAGCTTTTCCGGTGACGTTGTCGCTGCCGTGGGGACTCAACGCAGGAATGGTGGGGCTGGTTCCGTATCTCCCGCTGCCCAGCAAGCTCACCACTCGGGTGCTGCCCCCAAGCCTGCCGAAGAAGGGTGAGGCCGCCGAGGATTACGCCCACCGCGTGCAGGAGGCGATGCAGCAGGCACTCACCGAGATGACAGCCCACCGGCGGCCGCTGTTTGGCTGAGCCCGGCGGGTAGCGTGTTGACGTGGCCGATGACATTCCCGGTGGGGAGGATCCCGCCGCGGGAGATAACGAACCCGGCGACGATCCGGTCCCTGTCGTCGATGCCGTTTCCGCCGCCGATGCCGGTCCCTCCGTCGTCGATGTCGGCCTATCCGATGTCGGCCTGTCCGTCGTGCCGGCGTTCGTCCCTGTTCGGTCCCGCGTGCGCGTCGCCACAGCTGTCGGCCTGGTCGCGGTCGCCGTTTTCGGCGGACTGAGCGGACTGCTGGGATACCGGCTCTACCAAGCCCGGCAGCACGAGCAGTTCGGCCGGGAAATGGTCGACATCGCCAAGCAGGGCGCGACGAATCTGACGAGCATCGACTACCAGCACGCCGATGCCGACGTCCAGCGGATCCTCGACGCGGCCTCGGGCCCGTTCTACGACGATTTCAAGGCCCGGTCGGGCCCGTTCATCGATGTGGTCAAGAAAGTGAAGTCCACATCGGTCGGCACCGTCAGCGAGGCGGGCCTGGAATCGCTCAACGGCCAGGAGGGCCGGGTCCTGGTCGCGGTGACGGTGAAGACGACGAACGCCGGCACCCAGCAGGAACAACCGCGATACTGGCGCATGCGGCTGACCGTGACCAAACACGGCGACGAGGCCAAGGTGTCCCAGGTGGAATTCGTGGCATGAACGACGAGCTGTCCCCGGCCGAATCCGCCGCCGAATCCTCCGCCCCAGAATCGCCCTCCGGGCCGGCCCTGTCGCTTGTGACCGAATCGCGCGCGCCCAGGTCGCCGGCCCTGCGTTTCGCGGTGCCGGCCTTGGCGGTGCTGACTGCGGCCGGAGCAGGATTCCTCGGCTGGAAATACGCCTCCAGCCGCGACGTCCAGGCCGCCCAGATCGATTCGGTGACGGCAGCCCGGGACACCACCATCGCCATGCTCAGTTACACCCCCGACACGGCCGAGAAAGAACTCAACGACGCACGGGACCGGCTCACCGGGACCTTTCTGGACTCGTACACCAAATTGATCAACGACGTCGTGATCCCCGGGTCCAGGGACAAGCGCATCTCGGCGGTGGCACAGGTTCCGGCCGCGGCGTCGGTGTCCGCCGCCCCCGAACACGCGGTGGTGCTGGTGTTCGTCGACCAGACCGTCACCGTCGGCAAGGATGCACCCACCAACACCAATTGGAGTGTCCGGGTCACGCTGGACAAGGTCGGCGACCGGTGGTTGATCTCCGGATTCGACCCGGTGTAGCAACGCCTTCCACCTAGCATTGCGCCTGTCGCGGTGGGCGCGACGCCAGGGCACAGACCCCGGGGAGGCAACAGTGCAGACCGACAACATCAACCACGCCTTTCTCGATGGTGTGCTGGACGGCAGCCACGAAGACGTCTACTACCACTTCGGAGTCGCCTCCTCGGATCCGGTGATGGCCGAACTCCGGGATGTGCGGGCGGTCGTGATGGCCGGATCAGGTGGCCGCATCAAGGAATTCGCGCAGCGGTGGAGCGGGCTTAACGGCGGCTCGGAGATCGTCGCCTTTCCCAAGGAGGACCGGTTCGTCACCCGCTACACCGCGGGGGTGCTGTTCGCCTCGCACGGGATGGGCATGCCCAGCGCATCCATCGCGCTCCAGGAGCTCATGCGCATGGTCTTCTTCCTCAAGCGCGGCGACGTGGCGGCCATGGACGAGGTGTTCTGGTGCCGGGTCGGCACCAGCGGCGGGGTCGGCTTGCCCGGCGGAACCGTGGTGGTCTCCTCCGAAGGCCTGATGGCCGACCTCAGGCCTTACCGATTGCTCAACGGCGGCACCGGCGAGTACTGGTTCGACGGCCGCTTTCCCGCAGCGACGTACCAGGCGATCATCGCGGCCAACGCGCACACCGACTTCGACATCGTCTCGGGCAAGACCGTCGCCGGCAACGAATTCTTCCTCGAGCAGTTCCGGCTCGACGGCGCCATCTGTCTGGAAACCCCCGAGACCAAGATGGGTTGGCTGCGCTGGCTGCACGACAACGGCGTCGCCAACATCGAGATGGAAGGCGCGATGATCGCCGGCTACCTGAACCACTGGGGCTTCTCCAAATTCGCCATGATCTGCTGCACCCTGCTCAACCGGCTCGAGGGAGATCAGGTGACGGCCTCCCCGGAGCAACTGCACAAGTACAGCGACGATTCCGGTGTCGCCCTGTTCAACTACCTCTCCGCAACCCTGCTTCAACACTGATTGATTCAAGACCGATTGCTCAAGCCCTGATCCGAGGAGAACCTGTGAACACCTACGTGGCCGACTACTCTGCGCTGTTCAACCGCGCCAACGCGGCGGTGACAGCGGCACTGGGAACGGCTCCCGATGAGGTCGACGTGCCCGAGGTGCTGCGCACGTCCGACACCCTGGCCGGGCGTATCGACCACACCCTGCTCAAGGCCGACGCCACCCTCAGTGCCATCGAAACCCTCTGCGCGGAGGCCAAAGAGCACCGTTTCGCCTCGGTGTGCGTCAACACCCGATGGGTGCCCACCGCCGCGGAGGTTCTAGCCGGGTCCGGCGTAATGGTTTGCACCGTGGTGGGATTCCCCCTCGGTGCGATGACCCGCCTGGCAAAGGCCGAGGAGGCCCGCATCACAGTGGCCGAGGGGGCCGATGAAGTCGACATGGTTCTGGACGTCGGCGGGCTGCTCTCCGGGGACCTCGCCGCCGTCTACGACGACATGCTCGGCGTGGTGGCTGCCGCCCGCCCGGTACCGGTGAAAGTCATTCTGGAGACCAGCATGCTCGACGACGACCAGAAGGCGATCGCCTGCCTGATCGCACTGCGCTCCGGGGCCGCCTACGTCAAGACCTCCACCGGGTTCGGCGGGGGTGGCGCCAACGCCCACGACATCGCGCTGATGCGGGCCATGGTGGGAGACCGGCTGGGGGTCAAGGCATCCGGCGCTGTCCGCAGCCGGCAGGACGCGCACGCGATGATCAAAGCCGGTGCCGACCGGATCGGCGCCTCCGCTTCGGTGTCGATCGTCGCGGGTCGGGACGCCGGCGAGGGCGGCTACTGAGATGACGACGCAGCTGTTCGAAACCGCCCGCACCTGGCTGGCCGAGGATCCGGATCCGGCTACAGCACAAGAGCTTTCGGCGCTGCTGGCCCGCGCCGACGCGGGCGACGCCGACGCGATGGCCGAACTCGCCGACTCCTTCGACGGCACACTGCAATTCGGCACCGCGGGATTACGGGGACGACTCGGACCGGGCAGTAACCGGATGAACCGGATCGTGGTGTCGCGGGCGGCCGCAGGGCTCGCGGACTACCTGGTCACCCATGGCGGCAAGGCGGTCGTGATCGGCTACGACGCCCGGCGCAACTCCGACGTGTTCGCGCGCGACACGGCCAGGATCATGGCCGGTGCCGGGATCACCGCGATGGTGCTGCCCAAGGCGCTGCCGACCCCGGTGGTGGCGTTCGCGATCCGCCACCTCGGCTGCGACGCCGGCGTCATGGTGACCGCGTCGCACAACCCACCCGACGACAACGGTTACAAGGTGTATCTGGGCGACGGCAGCCAGATCGTCCCGCCCGCCGATGCCGAGATCGCGGCGTGCATCGCTGCGGTCGGGCCATTGGCATCCATCCCGCAGTCCGACGATTACCAGACCCTCGACGGCGCCGTCCTGGACGCCTATGTGGCGCGCGCGGTGTCCCTGCTGGGTCACGGGCCGCGGGAGGTCGCCGCGGTGTACACCGCGATGCACGGCGTGGGCGGCGAGGTGTTCATGACTGCCGTCCGTGACGCGGGATTCGATGCCCCGGCGAAGGTGGCGGCCCAGTTCGCCCCGGACGGCCGATTCCCGACAGTGAGCTTCCCCAACCCCGAAGAGCCGGGCGCGATGGACCTTTCGCTGGCCGATGCCCGGGCGCAGGACGCCGATGTGATCATCGCCAACGATCCCGATGCCGACCGCTGTGCCGCGGGCATCCGGTACGGCGGCGACTACCGGATGCTCACCGGCGACGAGGTCGGGGCCCTGCTGGCCTGGTGGATCGCCGAACGCGGGCGGCGCGACGGCACCCCGGCCACCGGGGTGTACGCCCAGTCGATCGTGTCGGGAACCCTGTTGGAACGCATCGCCGCCGACGCCGGACTCGGCTATGCCACCACGCTGACGGGTTTCAAGTGGATCTCGAAGGTGCCCGGCCTGCGGTTCGGGTACGAGGAGGCACTCGGCTACTGCTGCGACCCGGCCGCGGTCAAGGACAAGGACGGCATCACCGCGTCGTTGCTGATGCTCGAGATGGTGGCGGCCCTCAAGGCCGAGGGACGTGGACCTCAGGACGTGCTCGACGACCTGGCCCGCAAGTTCGGGCTGTACGCGACGAGCCAACTGTCCGTGCGGGTTTCGGACATCGCGCTGATCGCCGGCGCCATGGCGCGCCTGCGGGCCGCCCCGCCGTCGGTGCTGGGCGGACGGACGGTGACACGGATGGACGACCTGGAGAAGGGGGCCGACGGACTGCCTCCCACCGACGGACTGCGGTTCACCCTGGCCGACGCCCGGGTCATCATCCGGCCCAGCGGCACCGAGCCCAAGCTCAAGTGCTACCTGCAGGTGGTCGTTCCGGTGGCCGGGGCAGCGGAAGACGCAGTCGCACAAGCTCGTTCGCAGGCGGCAACCGAACTGGACGCCCTGCGAGCGAGCGTCGCCGAGGCTCTCGCGTTGTAGCGGGTTACACCTGGGCGGCGTGCGTCATCTCGATGAACTCGGGAGTGCGCCGGCGGCCGATGACCACCCAGGCGAAAATCGCGCCGGCCAGCGCGACGAACGACAGCACCAGCATCGACGTGGTGATCGCCGATGATGCGGCGTTGGCCGCCGCGCCCTTGATCGCGTCGACCGAACTGCCGGGAAGGCCGGCCAGCATCTCGTCGGCCGCCGATATGTTGCCGTCCTGGACGGCGTCGGCGTAGCGAACCCCGAGATCACGCAGTTCGGCACTAAGGCCGCCGGCCACCTTCGACGCGGTCATGGTGCCGATCACCGAGGTGGCCAACGCCACGCCGAGGGCGGCCGGGATGTTGAACGTCATCTGCATCAGCCCCGACCCCATGCCGGCGCGTTCGGCGTCCACCGCCGACATGCCGGCGGTGTTGCACGCCGGGAGCGAGATGCCGACGCCGATGCCCATGAGCGCCAACGGAACAACCATCTGCCCCAGGGTGGTGTGCGGGGTGAAGAACAACCCGATCCAGGCCAGCGCCACCGCCTGCATCAGCAGTGCGACGGTGATCGGCAGGCCGGGGCCCACCTTGTCGACCCAGCGCCCGGCCGGCGGTTCGAACACCATGCAGATGCCGGTGGTGATGACGATGACCCAGCTCGCCTTGCCGGGCGAGTAGCCGAGGACATTGATGAAGTACAGCGATCCGATGAAGACCAGGAACGGGATGTAGACGAAGCCGACGGCACTCTCGGCGAAGAATCCGCCGGAGAACAACCGCTCTTTCCACAACCCGAAATCGACCAGCGGGTGGGCGATTCGGGTCTCCACGACGCCGAACAGTGCCAGCAGAACGGCACCGGCGACCAGCGAGCCCCAGGTGGCCGTCGCGCTCCAACTCGCCGACGAGTTCTGCAGGCCGTAGGTGACCAGGGTGATGCCCGTGGCGCCCAGTATCAGTCCCAGCCAGTCGTATTTGCCCTTAGCTATCACGCTCTTGTAGCCACGGGTGGCGAGGATCGTCACCAGGATCACCAGAGCGGTGAGCGGCAGCGCCACCCAGAACACCCAGCGCCAACTAGCGAGCTCCATCATCCAGGCGGCGAACAGCGGGCCGAGCAGAAGCCCGAAGCCGTGCGCGAAGCCCCACACTCCGACAGCGAGACCCCGTTGGGCCAGAGGGAACGAGTTGACGACGATCGACAGCGTCGCCGGTGCGGAGATACCGATTCCGATGCCCTGAATGGCCCGGCCGCTGATCATCAGCGGCCCGCCGACGGCGATGGCCGACATCAGCAGCCCGCCGCCGAAGATGACGAACCCGATCACGATCATCTTCACTTCGCCGACCAGGTCGCCCATCCGGCCGCCGGCGACCAGAGCGGCGCCGAACGCCAGGCTGTAGGCGGTGATCGTCCAGGTCTGCGCCGACAACCCCAGGCCCAGGTCTTCTTTGATGGCGGGCAGCGCGGGCCCGATCACGGTGGAGAACATCTGCGCGATCAGAGCGCCGAATCCCATCGCCGCCAGGATGGCCCACGCGGCCTTGCCGGCCTTGCGGCTGCCGGCCGTGCTCTCAACGGTCATGGTCGGCCTTTCGATTCGCGAGATCCCAGGGCCCGAACGCCTGGGGAAGGATCTGGGCCATGGTCAGTACGCCCTCGGGGGTCATGATCAGCAGGTCCGGACCGCCGTGTTCGTAGAGCAGCTGGCGGCACCGGCCGCAGGGCATCAACGGGTCGCCGTTGCCGTCCACGCAGTAGGCCGCGACGAGCCGGCCGCCTCCGGAGGCGTGCAACGCCGACACCATCGAGCATTCGGCGCACAGCGTGAGCCCGTAGGAAGCGTTCTCGACGTTCGCGCCCGACACGATGCGGCCGTCGCGGTCGACCAGTCCGGCCACCCCGACCGGAAAGTGCGAATAGGGGGAGTAGGAGTGCTTCGACGCGGCTACCGCGGCCTCCCGCAGCTCGTCCCAATCAACGTTCATCGGGCAAACGTCCATGTAGCCCAGCGTTCATCTACCCGCCTTCCGCGCGACGACGGCGCCAACGTAGCACCGGCGGGTGGGCGAAGTTGGCGGAAACAACCAGGTTCGTGGCTAGCATTGGTGGGACATTCGAAGAGGTGGCGATGATTCCCGGAGAGCCCGATCCGCTGGAGAAGACGCTGCTGCCCTACAGCAATCAGGGCACGCACAACGGTCCGATCGCCGTCGACGACTGGGCCGGTGGCATCGAACAGACTCGCGCCCAACTGCCTTCGGTCCGGATCGGTCGCCGATGGTTCTCCAGCCTGTGGCTGATTCCCCTCGGGATCGTCGGACTGGTGCTGTCCATCGCGGTCGCCCGGGAACTGTCGCATTACCAGTGGTTTCACGATTTCATCGCGAAGTACCCCGGTACGTCGAGCACCTACGTGACCCCGGTTCAGACCGGCTTTCCGTGGTGGCTGCGCTGGCAGCACTTCCTGAACCTACTGTTCATGATGTTCATCATCAGGGCAGGCCTGCAGATCCTGGCCGACCATCCCCGCCTGTACCTCAACCCGGGCAGCCGCCCCGACTCGGAGTGGTTGCGCCTGCGCGGTCCGGTTCCCGCCGATCGCCGCGACAGCGACCGGCCCGAAACCGTCTGGACCGCAAAGGAAGACTCGGTGGCGCTACCGAAAAACCTTGGGATACCGGGTTTTCGGCACTCGATCGGTCTGGCGCGCTGGTGGCACTTCAGTTTCGATCTGCTGTGGCTGCTCAACGGCGTGGCGTTCTTCATCCTGCTGTTCGCCACCGGGGAGTGGAGGCGGCTGGTGCCGAACTCTGTGGACGTCTTTCCCAACGCCCTGTCCACAGCCCTGCAGTACCTGTCGCTGAACCTTCCGGCAAACGCGGGTTTCAGCACCTACAACGCGCTACAGCTACTGGCCTACTTCATCACGGTGTTCATCGCCGCGCCCGTGGCTTTGGTGACCGGCCTGCTCCAAGCTCCCTCGGTGGCAGGCCGATTCGGAACCGCGGCGGGTCTGCTCAACCGCCAGGTGGCGCGCAGCATTCATTTCGGCGTCCTGCTGTGGATGCTGGTGTTCATCGCCGTCCACACGCTGATGATCTTCGTGACCGGTTTCGTCGGGAACGTCAACCACATGACTCTGGGCACCGATACCCGCTCCTGGGCCGGGGTGGCGCTCTACCTGGCCTGGATGGCCGTGGTCGTGGTGTTCTGGATCGTCGCCTCCCCGTTGACGATCAAGCATCCGCGCGCCATCCAGAAGGCGGGTCGGTTCATGGTCGGCTGGCTCAAGGGAGCGCTCGAGGACACCAACCCGACCGCCACCTACCGCGACGCCGACATCTCGCCGTACTTCTGGCCGAACGGTGAGCGCCCGGAATCAACGCAATACCGCGCCCTTCAGGCCGGCGACTGGGCCGACTACCGCTTGCGGGTTGACGGACTGGTGGACAACCCGGTCGAACTCGGCTACGGCGACTTGCTGGCGATGACCAAGCAGAACCAGATCACCCAGCATTTCTGCATCCAGGGCTGGTCGGGCATCGCCAAATGGGGGGGAGTACCGATGCGGGAGATCTGCGATCTGGTCCGGCCGGCCCCCAACGCCAAATGGGTGGTTTTCTACTCGTTCGCCGATGGCCCGGTGGGCGGGCGGTACTACGACTGCCACCCGATCGCGAGCATGTACCACGACCTGACGATCCTGGCCTACGAGATGAACGACGCACCGCTCAACGAGTCGCACGGGGCGCCACTGCGCTTGCGCAACGAAGTCGAACTGGGCTTCAAACAGGTGAAATGGATCGAGGCGATCGAGTTCGTCGAGTCCTTCGACCACCTCGGCGCAGGCCACGGCGGCTACAACGAGGACCAGGAGTTCTACGGCTACCGAATGCCGATCTAGCTTCGACTGCCCGCCGGATCGGCTGGAACGGCGACGATGGGGATGTAGACGGTGCCCTGGCAAGCGCCGCTTCCGATATTGGTCGCGAAGGTGCCGTTCAGCGAGCCGTCCGTTTGCGGCGTGTAGGTGGTGACCGAACTGGCCGGATCGAAGGTGATCGTGCCGTCGCCGAGCGCGCAATCCCAGCGCCAGGTGCTGGTACGCGACCATTGCGACCCGGTCCAGTCGAACTTGGTGGTTGTCGAGGCGTTGTCCTTGGGCGTCGGGCCGTCGACGACAGAAGCGACACAGGCGCCCGTCGAACAGTCCGTGGAGAACTTGTACCAGGCGGTGTAAGGGGTTTCGGGTTGCCTGGCAGCCGTGCTCGATCCCGACTTGCGGTCGGTCTGGAAGGTGATTTTGTACCACCCGTTCCAGTTCGGCTGATCAGCCCACGCCGGCGACGGCACCAGGAGTAATGCGGCGATGGCTACGAGAACTCCGCCGCCGATCCTCCCGGTGCCGCCCACTGCGTTTAGCGGTACTGCGGGTAGGCAGCAGCGGATCCGTAGGCGTAGGCGCCCTGGAATCCGTCGTCGTCCTGCGTGCCCTGCGATCCGGTCCGCACGTCGCCCTGCATGCCGTTGGAGCGGACATTGCCTTGGACGCTACTGCGGAAGTTACCCTGCGTTCCGTCGGTGTCGAGGATCGCGCCCACCTGGGACGGCACGGTGGGGGTGGTGCTGGTGTCGTCGGCGGCGGCGATGGCGCTGCCGGCGCCGCTGAGCGCGACGGCAAGACCGGCCACAGCAAACGACTTCTTGGCCGCGCGAATGAAAACACTCATGGTGTTAGACATACCTCCAATTGTACGGAAACCCCGGTCTGGCGTCGATGGAGAAAGCGGGTGACCCGCCGCACACCTCACGCTCAGCGGTAGCAGTCGTTGCCGTGGACCTGCTGGCAAACCGCGTTCGGCGGAATCGCCTTGACGGTGGGGGAGAACGAGTTCGGCCCATTGGGGCCGGCGGCCTTCTCGGTGGGGGTGGGTGTCACCGACTCCGACTGCGACGGCGGAGTGGTCGACGAGGGCGTCTCGGGGGTCTGCTTGGAACCGCACGCGGACAGCGTGGCCATACCCACTACGGCGACGCCGCTTGCGAGGAGCGCAAGCTGTCGGGTCAAACGGCCAGATGTCATGGCAATTCCTTATCACTCCGGTACGCGCGTTGTTTGCGCCTTACACCAGAGTAAACCTCAGGGTGCAGAGAAACCTTCCCGCTTGTGGGCACCGTCGCAGAACGGCTTCTTCTCGGAGTGTCCGCAGCGGCAGAGGTAGCTCTTGCTGGTCTCCTTGATCAGGCTCCCGTCCGCGGCGCGGATCTCGACCTCGCCCGCCACCTCCAGGGGTCCGTCGGTCAGTGTGGTGATGGTGACTCCGGAATCGCTCATGGTCGGTCATTGTGCACGGGATCGGGACCGGCTGTGCCGGAAACGCTTTGCCTGAGCGGGCCGTCACATCGCGGCGAACTCACCGCGGGCGAAGTACACCAGGAAGCCGGCCGCCGCGACCCACAACAGTGGACTGATCTGGCGGGCCCGGCCGGTCGCCGAATGCAGCACGACCCAACTCACGAAACCCGCACCGATGCCGTTGGCGATCGAGTAACTCATCGGCATCACCGCTACGGTCAGCACCACCGGCAGCGCCACCCGGAATTCCGAGATGTCCACATGCCGCAGGTGTGCGGCCATCATCGCCCCGACGATCACCAGGGCCGCCGCGGCCACCTCCATCGGGACGATCGACGCGAGCGGAGCGACGAACATCGCCGCCAGGAACAAGGCTCCCGTCACCAGATTGGCCAATCCGGTGCGGGCGCCCTCGCCGATCCCGGTTCCGGATTCGATGAACACCGTGTTCGACGATGCGGACGCGGCGCCGCCGGCGACCGCGCCGATCCCTTCGACGACGAGGGCCGAGGACAACCGGGGGAAATTTCCCTCCGGGTCAGCCAATTCCGCTTCCCTGGACAACCCGGTGAATGTGCCGAGGGCGTCGAAGAAGTTCGTGAAAACCAGCGTGAACACCAGAACCGTCGCCGCCAGCGCCCCCACCCGCCCGACGCTGCCGAAACTGAAGTGACCGACCAGGGACAGGTCGGGCAGCGCCACCGGGAATCCCGACAGCGCCGGGACCGAGAGTCGCCATCCGTCGGGGTTGTCCACCTTGGAACCGAGGTGGAGGAACGACTCCGCCAGTACGGCCGCGGTCGTACCGGCAGCGAGTCCGATGAGGATTCCGCCGCTTACCTTTCGGGCCACCAGGACCGCCGTCACCAGCAGGGTGCCGATGAAGACCAGGGTCGGGACCGTCGTGACCGAACCACCGCCGTTGCTGCCGAGCCCCATCGGAGGTGACGGGACGCCGGTGGGGGCGACGAATCCGGCGTCGACCAGACCGATGAACAGGATGAAGAGCCCGATACCGGCGGTGATGGCCATCTTCAGCGGGAGGGGGACCGCCTCGAAGATCAGCCGGCGCAGCCCCGAGGCTGCGAGGACGACGATGATCAGGCCGTTGATGATCACCAGACCCATGGCCTCCGGCCAGGTCAGGGTGTCGACTACCGAGGAGGCCAGAAAGGAATTGACGCCCAGGCCCGCCGCGAACGCGAACGGCAGTCGGGCGATCACTCCGAACAGGATCGTCATCGCCCCGGCGGTCAACGCCGTCACGGCCGATACCTGCGCGAACTTCAACTGATCACCGGCGACGTCCTTGGCGCCCGAGAGGATGATCGGATTGAGGACGATGATGTAGGCCATCGCGATGAAAGTGACCAGGCCGCCGCGGATCTCGGCCGCGAGCGTGGACCCGCGGGCGGAGATCTCGAAGAAACGGTCCAGAGCGTTCACGAGGGCGAACCGATGCCGTTGCGGCCCAGCAGAACAACGCAGCCGACGCTGATCAGCTCAAGACAGCCCATCATCAGGCCCACCGACCAGCTGCCGAAGGAGTTGAGCAGGATGGGGGAGATCACCGGTGGTACGCCGCCGCCGAGGATCCCACCCAGGTTGTAGGCCAGCGCGGCACCGGTGAAGCGGTAGCGGGCGGCGAAGAGCTGGGGAATGTAGGACGCCAAGGGGCCCATGGCGATTCCGATGATCGCGTAGGTCAGCGCGATCGCAGCGACGAACACCAAGGGACGGCGGGTCTCGATCAGCGGAAAGAGGGCAAACGACCACGGGACCGCCAGCACCAGGCCGATCATCAGGAACAGGCGCTGGCCGTAGGTGTCACTGAGGATCGCCGAAGCGGCAACGCAGGCGATGGCGCACAGGCCGCCGATCACACCGGCAAGCAGCACAACGTCTTTGGAGTAGTGCAGGTGAACCGAGGCGTAGTGGGTGAAGAACGTACCCACCTGATAGACGAGGGTCAGCACCCCGATGGTGGCCCCGCCGGCCAGCAGAACCTGGCGGCCCTGGTGGCGCATCAGATCGACGATCGGCAGTCCTCCGGAGGGCTCGGGCGCGCCCGAGTCGGCGAACTCCGGTGACTCCTCGATCCGCATCCGGATGTAGAGGGCCGCGAGGACGAGAACAAGGCTCAGCAGGAAGGGCAGCCGCCAGCCCCAGGTGAGGAAGGACGTGCTCTTGTCACCGATGGTGCGGTGCACCACCAGGAAGACCAGATTCGCCAGGACGAGTGCGGTGCCCAGCCCCAGCTGCGTGAACATCCCGTAGTAGCCCCGCCTGCCTGGGGGCGCGTGCTCGGCGCTGAGCAGGACCGAGCCGGCCCATTCGCCGCCCACCGCGAATCCTTGGACGAGTCGCAGGGCGACAAGGAGCAGTGGCGCGACGATCCCGATGTCCGAGGTGGGGGGAATCAGGCCCACACCCACGGTCGCGGTGCCCATCATGAGCAGCGTGTAGACGAGGATGCGCTTGCGGCCGATACGGTCACCGAAGTTTCCGAAGACCGCCGCGCCGATCGGCCGAGACAGGAATGCCGCGGCAAACGTGCCCAACGAGGCCACGACGGACATGACATGCCCGAGATGCGGGAAGAACACATCCGGGAACACCAGCGCGGCGGCAGTCCCGTAGATGAAGAAATCGTAGAACTCGATGGCCGATCCGACGTAACTGGCCAACGAGACGCGACGCATGGCTTCGGTCGTGGTCATCGCGCGCTCAGACGAGATCCACCCGGCTGTCGATCCCCTTGCGGGACAGTCTGTTTCGATCTGCGCTCACGGCAGCGGCGTAGGTTCGACCACACCGACCTCCGGCGGTTCGACGACGGCGGCAGGCAGGAAACGCTCGATGCAGAAGACGAAGAGCGCACCGCCCACTACCCCTCCGATGAGCGGAGCGACGATCGGCAGCCAGTAGTACAACTCCGGGCCGTTGGCGGAGTACCAGGCATCGTGATAGCCGGTGAGCCAGGAGGCCAGGCGGGGACCGAAATCGCGGGCGGGGTTGATGGCGTAACCGGCGTTGGCGCCCCACCCGAGGCCGATGCCCACGATCAGCAACCCGATGATCAGCGGGCCGATGTTGGCACCCGGCGGGTTGTTCACCGCACTGGTCAGCGCGAAGATCACCATCACGAGGATGGCGGTGCCGACCATCTGATCGCAGAACGCCGTCGGGATGGAGATGCCGGCGCCCGGCGACGTCGAGAAGATTCCCTGCGTTGCCTTGGTATGCCCGGGATCGACGCGAGCAATCGCATCGGTATAGGTGAACCGGACGATCAGTGCGCCGACGAAGGCTCCGGCCGTCTGGGCGGCGATGTAGGGCAACACCTTGCCGACCGGGAAACCCTTGAAGGCGGTGAGCGCCACCGTCACCGCGGGGTTGAGGTGGGCGCCGCTGAGCCGGCCCGCGACGTAGACGGCCATGGCCACGCCCATGCCCCAGCCCCACGCGATCGAGTTGTAGTCGCCGGTCGCTCCGGTCGTGGTGGGGAACCCGCCGGTGACCACCTGAGCGACCACCCCCACGCCGAACAGGATGAGAATCATGGTGCCGAAGAACTCGCCGGAGAGTTCTCCGATCAACGGGGGATGCTTGGCCGGTGCTGACATTGCCCGCCTTTCGCCGAGGTATTTGTCGCAAAAACTAGCAACGGCGGGCGGTCACCGCACCGCCTTTGCGCGCAATCGCACCGGCCAGAGCGGGGACGGCCGAGGGCTGTCGGGATGCTAGAACTTGGACATGACAGTCGGCGGACGCCCGGGCCGGGCCAAGGGGCGCTGGCGGCGTCGCGGACTGGGGGTGTTCCTGGCCGTCGCGGTGGTCGGCGCCGTCGCGGCCGTCCTGCTGTGGCAGGAGAAGTCGAACCGGGTCTCGAATCCCTCGCCCACCTGGCGTCCCGAACCGAGCTCGTCCTCAACCGTCGCCACGGCCGCCGGGCAACCCCCTGCCGGCGATCCCGGGGCCAAGGCGAAGTTCGACCTTGCCCGCCAACAACTCAAGGCTCTGCCGGTCCGGGGCTGGGACCGGGTCTCGGACTTCCAACGGTTCCGATTCGGTGAAGCCTGGAGCGACGACGTCAACGTCGAGTTCGGGCACAACGGGTGCAACACCCGTGACGACATCCTGCGCCGGGATCTGAAAAACCTTGTGGTTCGGCCATTCACGTGTTTCGCCCAGAGCGGGACACTGATCGACCCCTATACCGGAACGAGGATCGATTTCGTCCGCGGACCGGAGAGTTCCAACAGCATCGAGATCGATCACGTCGTATCGCTGGCCGACGCCTGGTACAAGGGCGCCAGATCCTGGGATCCGCAGCGCCGCCTCGATTTCGCCAATGATCCGCGCAATCTGCTCGCAGTCAGCCCGAAAGCTAATTTCGACAAAGCGTTTCGCGATGCGGCGTCCTGGTTGCCGCCCAACGCGGCGTTCCGGTGCGACTTCGTCGCCCGTCAGATCGACGTGAAGACCGCCTACGGACTGTGGTTGTCCGCCAAGGAGAAGAGGGCACTCGGCGACGTGCTGAGCCGCTGCCCCTGAGGCGCCGCCGCCCCTGAGGTGTCACTGCCACTGAGGTTAAGCCTGATACGGCACCACGACCGGGCCACGACAAAAGCGGGCCCCCCCGCCCCCCCCCCCCCCGGGGGACCCCCCCGCCCC
>CAYTOD010000001.1:144845-171045 GCA_964439315.1 uncultured Mycobacterium sp.
CGGTACACCCTGAAACGCCACCACCACCGGGCCCCCACAAACGCGGGCCGCCGGGCCCCACCTCGCGGTGGAAGCCCGGCGGCCGGGTAACGAATCGCGCTATGCGGGCATTTCCTCGGGCACAGCGCCACCGGGGTCGGCAGCCGACTGGTCGACGGAGACCGTTTCGATGGTCGCCGCCTCCGGGGGAGCCGACGGCGTTTCAGCGGCGGGACCGTCGACAACAGCGGCCGGCACGGCGTCCTGCGGCGCAGCCGGGTCGGCTTGCGCGTCAGCCGCGGGGCCGGCGGCCTCGGTGTGCATCTCATCGGCTTCCACCGGCAGGTACATGTGGTGACTGAACTGAGGCTGGTACGCCCCGCCGCCACCGACACGCACGCCTCGGCCGCTCTCGCCACTGGACACCGGAGTTCCGTCCGGCAGAGTGACGGCAGCGTGACCGCTGTTCCAGCCGATCACCACCGAGTTCGGCGCACTGCCGTAGTGGAACCCACGGGCCAGCAACGCCGGCTCGATATTGCCGGTGTTGAAGCGGCTACCGAAAGCCGGTCTGCCGGAGGCCACATTGGCGACCCACGAGGCCAGGCCCGAGCAGTCGGTTCCAGCCGGCGTGTCACCGCCGGGAATGTACGGCGTTCCCGACACCTGACTAATCAGCGACATCAAGCTCACGAGTGCAAACATGAAATCGACGGTAACAAGCAAAACGCGATGAATTCAAAATCCGTGTCCCTTATCACCTTTCGCAACACGGCACTATTTACGCAGGTCAATGGCGTTGTGTATCAATTCAATTGCGGCACGGGAACGGCTGGAATTGCGCAAATCCCTTGTTTACCAGCAACGTTTGAGAACTGAATTCGGATTTCGTTATGCGGCGGAACATTTCCCGGTGATTCCCACCACTTCACACACTGTGTTGTGACCCATTTCTCGCGTGTCGATGCACGATCGGGCAGGATCGACCCATGCGCGACGACCTGATTTCGCACTGCAAGAACCTGTTTGATCTGCGGACATGCGGCCATCAGCGCCTTCCCGACGAGAGTTGCTGAGCCATGCGGGTGCTGGTGCAACGGGTGACCTCGGCCTCGGTGTCGGTCGAGGGCGAATCCGGGGATTTTCAGATCGTCGGTGAGATACAGCCGTCCGGGCAGGGCTTGCTGGCACTGGTCGGCGTCACTCATGACGACACCACCGACGTCGCCCGAAGGCTGGCCGAGAAGCTCTGGCAACTGAGGATTCTCGACGGGGAGAAGTCCGCGGCCGACGTGAGCGCACCGATCCTGGTGATCAGCCAGTTCACCCTGTACGCCAACACGGTCAAGGGCAGGCGTCCATCCTGGAACGCCGCCGCACCCGGGCAGGTCGCCGAACCGGTGGTCAGCGCATTCGCCGAGGCCCTGCGGGCATTGGGGGCCGAGGTTCAGACCGGGGTGTTCGGAGCCCACATGCGGGTCGCCTCGATCAACGACGGCCCGGTGACGGTGTTGCTGGAACTGTGAAGCCTGCGCATCGAGGCAAGAGGTCAGCGCACCGCCGCCGATTTGTTACCGCCCCGCGCCCACACATCCACATCGTTGCGTCAGACTAGGGATCCCCATGCATACCCATACGTACGTGACCTATGAGGAATTCGGTCGCCGCTTCTTCGAGGCCGCGGTGACCGAGGAGCGCGTCGCGGCCGCGTTCGCGCAGATCGCCGGCGACGAGTTCGAGATGGGGCCGATGGCCCAGGGCCCGGGCGGGCTGGCCAAAGTCACCGCGAAGGTGAAGATCCAGGAACCCCACGTCCGGCGCAGCCTCGGCGACACCATCACCTTCGCGATCCGCATACCGCTGCTGCTCGAGTTGGTGGTCGACCTGTGGGTGGACAAGCAGCGTTTCAACGTCGACGGCGACATCGCACTACGGGCCACCGCGCGCGCCGCCGAGCCGCTGCTGATCGTCATCGACGTCGCCAAGCCCCGCCCATCCGACATCGCCGTCCATGTGACGTCGAAATCGATGCGCGGAGAGATCATTCGGATCCTGGCTGGAGTGGACGGCGAGATCAAGCGGTTCGTCGCGGCCTACGTCGCCGAGCAGATCGACAGCCCGGATTCCCAGAAAGCCAAGATCATCGACGTGCTCGACCAGGTCGCGGCCTGGGATCTCGACATCTAGAGGTCGAGCACCAACTCCGAACCCGCCGTCCCGCGCGAGACGCAGGGGAGCATCACCCCGGCCTCGCGCTCGGGCGGCGTCAACAGCGTGTCCCGATGTTCCACAACACCTTTTACCGCAAGGGCACGGGTCCGGCAGGTTCCGCAGAAGCCCTGCTGACAGGAGTAGGGCGCGGCGATCCCCGCGCGCTGGAGTGCGGCGAGAAGGGTTTCGGCGGCACCCACGGCGATCCGGGTTCCGGTGGAGGCGACCGTGACGTCGAACTCCTCGCCGTCGACGACCGGCGGCGCGGCGAACCGTTCGAAGTGCAACTCGACGTCGTCTCTCCCGGTGAGCCGCTCTCGGATCACCGTGAGCATGGGCGCCGGCCCGCAGGCGTACACCGTTGTGCCGCTGGGACATTCGCCGAGAAGGTCGTCGGCGGCGGGAACGCCGTTGACGTCGTCGGTGCGAATCTCGATGCGGCCGCCGAATCGCCGGACCTCGTCGAGGAAGGGAATGCTGTCCGCGCTGCGGCCGACGTAGATCATCGACCAGTCCACTCCGAGCTGTTCGGCCAACGCCAGCATCGGCAGAATCGGCGTGATCCCGATCCCCCCGGCGACGAACCGCAGACGCGCTGTCGGCGATCCGTAGCCGGGGACGACGAGCGGAAACGCGTTACGCGGGCCGCCGGTGGTGACCGTCGCACCGACCGGCAACGCGTCGTGCATCTCGATGGAACCGCCGCCGCCGTCGGGAATGCGCCGCACCGCGATGCGGTAGGCGCTCCGATCACCGGGGTCGCCGCACAGCGAGTACTGACGCACTCGGCCGCTGGGCAGGTGCAGATCCAGGTGCGCCCCGGGATGCCAGCCGGGCAGCTTCCCGCCGTCGGGGGCAGCCAGGGTGAAAGCCACCACGTTCTGGTCGTGGGCCACGACCTGACGGTCGAGGACGGCCAGGGACAGCGGCGCAGCGGGCCCCGGAGGGGTGCCGGGCCGGCGAAGGGTGTCGCTGACGGTCCAGATGCCCTTCAGGGCCGCGTTGGCCAGGGTGAGCAGCGGGTCACGCATCACACGTGGGCGGCACGGGCGGCCGGCGAGGTCGCCAGGTAGGCGACGGCCTGCGCGGTGGAACCGACGTCTTCGGGGGAGTAGCCGCGGCGGAAGTACGACAGCGTGGAGGTGCCGAACAGGTTGCGGTAGGTGGGCAGCAGTCGCAGCGCCGAGTCGCGGGCCCGCATTCGCTGCATCTGCCACCAGCTGAGGTTCAGGGACGGATCGGCCCGGCACACGTAGCGCACGCTGCGCTCGAAGTAGGCGTAGATCATGGCGGCGGCCAGCGTCATGGCCCGGATGCGGGCCAGGTAGCTGTCCTGGAAGTAGGTGGCCACGTCGTGGGCGACGTTGCGGTGCTCGACCTCCTCGCTGCCATGCCAGCGGAACAGGTCGACGATCGTCGGGTCGGCGTCGAAGTCGTCCCAGGCGCAGTTCAGTGCGAAGTCTCCCAGGAACGCGGTGTAGTGCTCGATGGCCGCGATCAGCCACAGCCGGTCGCAGAGGTTGTTGTACCGCCTCTTAGGGTCCGTCGACCGGGTCGGCGCCAGCATCTTCTTGAAGATGTAGTCGATGCGACGCAGGATCGGCCCGGTGTCGATGCCGCGGGCCACCAGATAGTCCTGCAGAACCTTGTCGTGAGTCTCGGCGTGGACGGCCTCCTGGCCGATGAAGCCGCGCATGTCCTCGGCCAGCGCCGCATCCTTGACCAGGGGCAGCGCCTCGCTGAAGGTCTGGACGAACCACCGCTCGGCGGCCGGGAGGATGAAGTTGAACGTGCTGACCATGTGCGAGGCGACGGGGTGACCGGGGATCCAGTGCAGGGGCACTTCGGCGACGTCGAAGTCGACTTTGCGGGCCTGGATCTGGACCGGACCGGGATCGATCTCGCGGGCGAAACGGCGTGGTCTCAGCATCACAGCACCTCCCGGTCCGAACCTCTGCCAGCGAGTCTAAACCGAAAAACCTGACACCTGTCGAGTCTTGTCAGCCGACACGTGTCGGGATGACGGTGACGACGCCCGGGGCGCCGGGGGTGGGCCGTCCGCCCGCGTCCGGGGCCTGGGTGGCCGACGCGCCCGACGTGCCGGAAGCACCCGAGGTACCTGAGGTACCCGACGTACCGGATGTTTTTGACGGACCGGCGGTGACCTGGGGGTTGGCCGCGGCCGTGCAGTCCAGCATCAGCGACATCTTGGTTCCCAGCGCCTTCTGGCTCTTGACGACGCACTGGGCCTCGGGGACGTCGCTCCCCACCGAACCGCCGAAGGTGGTCTTGACCCCTTGGGCCCGCAGGATCGCGACAGCCTTGGCATAGGGTTCGCCGACGACGTCGTAGGTGTTGATCGACGACGGGTCGGCGCTGCTGGCTCCGGTGCCGAGTGCCGCGAACGCCACTCCGGCCGCTGCAGCACCCGCAATCGTGAGAGCAACCTTCTTCACGCGGGGCCTTCCTGTCCTGAACTGCTATGACGGGCTTCTGCCCGGGTATCGCCGACGGCTTCTGCCCGTGTATCGCCGAAACCCCTCAGAAGGTTTCGCGATGACGCTCCTGCTCGAGCACCGCATCGAGGTCGGCGAGCTTTCTCATCGACGATACCGATCTCGCGGTGCGCATGTTCGCCGCGAGCAGGTCGGAGTGCCGGTGGACGAACGCCCAGTAGCCCGCGGTGAAGGGGCAGGCGTCGTCGCCGAGGCGCTTCTTCGGGTCGAACGGACAGACCCGGCAGTGGTCGCTCATCCTGCTGATATAGGCCCCGCCGGAGGTGTAGGGCTTGGTGGCCATCAGGCCGCCGTCGGCGTGCTGGCTCATTCCCACCACATTCACCGGCATCACCCAGGAAAAGCCGTCGACGAAGGAACTGGTGAACCAGTCGTTGAGGGCGCGGGGGTCATAACCGCGCTGCAGGGCGTGGCTGCCGAGCACCATCAGCCGCGGGATGTGGTGGGTCCAGCCGCGGTCGCGCACGCCGGCCAGCGCCTGGCGCAGGCATTCGGCGCTGACGGCATCGGCGTCCAGGTCGGTCCACCAGTCCGGCAGCGGGGTATGGGCGTCCAGGGCGTTGTTGTCCAGGTAATCGGGGCCGAAATGCCAGTACAGGTGCCAGACGTACTCCCGCCAGCCCAGGATCTGGCGGATGAAGCCCTCCGCGGCGGCCAGCGGGGCGGCGCCGTCCCGATAGGCCTGTTCGGCGGCGTGCACGGCATCCAGCGGGTGCAGCACGCCGAGGTTGAGCGGCACCGACAGCAGCGAGTGCGCCATCGCCCAGTCGGCGCCCATGACGGCGTCCTCGTAGCGGCCGAAGAGCGGCAGTCGGTCGGCGATGAATCGATCGAGAGCGGCGCGGGCCTCGGCCGGTGTGACGGCGAAGAGCCGGGGTCCGTCAGCCCCCACGGTGTCGAGATTCAGCGCGTCGAGGTCGCGGCGCACTCCCGCGTCGATGTCGTCCTCCTCGGGCCGGTACGGGGGCGGCGCTCCCAGCGTGGCCAGGCCCTTGGGGGGTGACTCCCGGTTGTCGGTGTCGTAGTTCCACCGCCCGCCCACCGGCTGGTCCCCGTCCATCAGCACGCCGAAGCGGCGGCGCTGCTCGCGGTAGAAATCCTCGAGCCGGAACCGGGTGCGACCGCCGGCCCAGCGGCGGAACTCCTCGCGGGGCAGCGCGAAAGCGGGGGTGGGCAGCACGTCGGCCACCCGCCCGTCGTCGCGCAGTCGGTGGACGAACCGCTCGGCGGCCAGTGAGGTCGGTTGGTGGACGACGACCGGACGGCCGTACTCCGCCAGAGCCTCGACGTAGGTGTCCGCGCGGATCAGGGTGGCCCGGTCACCGAGTTCGGCTTTCGCGTGACGCAGCGCCGACAGCAACAGATGCAGCTTCTGCCGGTGCGATCGGCGCCGGCGCAGCGCCGAGGTCGCCTCGACGAGCAGGACCGGCCGGTCCGCGTTGTCTCCTCCGTAGATACGTGGACTGAGTTGGTCTGCGAAGAGCCACAGCGGGGTGGTCACCTCGCAGATCGTACGGCCCGATCAACAACCTGAATTGCGTTACGATCCGGCCGTCCCAGCAACGCAACAGACAAGAATGCGAGGCCATCTGTGGTCCGACTCCGGGATTGGCGCGGCCTGCGGTCGCTGGGTTTCCAGTCCAAGCTGCTCGTCATGCTGCTGACCGTCAGTGTGCTGTCGGTACTCGTCGCCGGGCTCATCGGATACATCTCCGGCACCAACTCACTGCGTGATGCCGAGTACCAAAGGCTCACCCAACTACGGGAATCGCGCGCCCGAGAGGTCACCACGTTCTACACCGACCTGAGCAATGCTGCGACGGTGCTCACCCATTCCAACGCGGCGGTCACGGCGATGAAGGATTTCACCGGGGCGTTCGCCGAGTTGCAGAAGACCCCGTTGCCGCCCGGGGCAAAGGAGGCGGTGGATAAGTACTACACAGAAGTGTTCGACCCAGCGCTGGAGAAATACAGCGGTCAGAAAGTCGACGGGGCGTTGTACCGTCCCACGTCCAACGCCCAGACCTACCTGCAGAGCCTCTACACCGTGCCGGCCAAGGGCGACTTCGCCGCATCGGCGAAGATCATGAATGCCGGTGACTCGAGTGCCTGGACCAAGTTCAACGAGCGCTACCAACCGTTCTTCGGCGACTTCGCCAGCCGTTTCCCGTTCGACGACGCCATGCTGATCGACACCGACGGCAACGTCGTGTACTCGACACTGAAGCAGACCGATCTGGGCGCCAACGTCAACAGCGGCCCGTTCAAGACCACCAAACTGGCCGAAGGTTTCCGCAAGACCATGCAAGCGACGTCGGTGGACGAGATCACCCTGACCGACTTCGAGGATTACGCCCCGGCCTACGGACTGCCGACACCGTGGATCCTCACCCCGATCGGTGACAGCGGCGGCATCTATGGCGTTCTGGCCATGCAGCTCTCATCGGAGGCCCTGGACAATGTGATGACCGGCAACCGCGGCTGGGAAAAGGACGGGCTGGGAAAGACCGGTGAGACGTATCTCGTAGGACCGGACAAACTGATGCGCTCGGTGTCCCGACTGCTGCTCGAGGACCCGGAGCGTTTTGCCCGCGAAGCGGCGGAACACGGCACTCCGGAGGATGTGGTCAAGCAGGAACTCGCTTCCGAAGACACCGTATTGCTGCAGTCGATGGGCGACAGCACATCGGTCAGCGAGGCTCTCAGCGGCAATACCGGAGTACGCACCGGAGACAACTACCTGGGCCGCAATGTCAAAGTGCTGTCCGCCTACGGGCCGCTGAACTTGCCGGGCCTGCGCTACGCGATCATCGCCAGGATCCACGAGAGCGAGGCTCTGGCCCCCGTTGCCAGGTTCGCGCGCAACATCGCGCTCTCCACCGGGGCGATCGTGCTCGCCGTGTGCCTGCTCGCGTTACTGTTCGCCCGAATCTTGACCAGGCCGGTGAAGCAGCTCGCGGCAGCGGTCGAACGGGTTAAGGGCGGGGAGCTCGGCATCCGCGTTCCAGTGACCTCACGCGACGAGATCGGTGAACTCGCGTCCTCATTCAACGACCTCAGTGCCAGCCTGCAGACTAAGCAGGAACTGATCGATGCCCAGCGTCAGGAGAACGACGAACTGCTGAAAAGCCTGATGCCGGAAACCGTCGCGCGACGCTACCGGGAGGGCGAGGAGAACATCAGCACCGAGCATCGCGACGTGTCGGTGATCTACGCACAACTGCTCGGATTCGACGATTTCTCCCGGTCTATGACCCCGGATCAGTCGGTCGCCATGCTCAACTCGCTGGTGGAGGCCTTCGACGGCGCCGCCGAACGGCACGGTGTGGAGCGGGTGCGCAGCATGCAGGACAACGGCCTGCTGGCCACCTGCGGGCTGGTGGTACCGCGGGTGGACCACGCCAGCCGCACCATCGCCTTCGCCAAGGAACTGGTCGAGATCCTGGAGCGCTTCAACAATCAGCACGACGCCCAGTTGTCGATGCGGGTGGGCATCGACAGCGGCCCGGTCACCAGCGGCCTGGTCGGTGAACGCTCCACCGTCTACGCTTTGTGGGGCGAGGCCGTCGACCTGGCCCACCGGGTGCGGGAAGCCACCCGTTCGCCGGGCATCTTCGTCAGCGACCGGGTCCACGATTCGGTCGTCGGCATCTACCCGTTCTCCGAGGCCGGGCACATCACCGGGGCCTCCGGCACCGAGACGGTGTGGCGCCTCGACGTCGGAACACGGCAGTCGGTATGAGCGGCCTGACCGACCAGCCGTGGTTCTGGCCCGCGCTGGCCGTCGTCGTCGGGCTGCCGTTGGCGCTGCTGGTTCTCAACGAGATCCAGGTCGTCCTCGTGCGCCGCGGCAGTGCCTACGCGAAACCTGTTGGGCTGCTGAGGAACTGGCTGCTGCCAGCCGCGGCCATCTACCTGCTGCTGGACCAGCTGAACCACGGGGGCGAGACCGCCGCCGAGCACGCGACCTGGCCCAAGATCGCCGCCACGGTCGTCGGCTTCTTCATCATGCTGGTGCTGTTGTCCGGGGCGAACGCCGCGCTGTTCGGGGAGGCACGGGCCGATAGCTGGCGCAGTCGTCTTCCCGGCATCTTCGTCGATCTGGGCCGGCTGATCCTCATCATCATCGGGATCGGCCTGCTGCTGTCCTGGGTGTGGGGCGCCAACATCGGGGGATTGATCACGGCGGTCGGAGTGACCTCGATCGTGATCGGCCTGGCGGTGCAGAATGCCGTGGGCCCGGTCATCTCCGGTTTGCTCCTGCTCTTCGAGCAACCCTTCCGAATCGGCGACTGGTTGGACACCAAGTTCGGCAAAGGCCGCGTGGCTGAGGTGAACTGGCGCGCGGTGCACATCGACACCGGAAACGGCATGCAGGTCATTCCGAACGCCGCGCTGGCCGGGGATGCCTTCGTCAACCTCAGCCGGACCACCGCCTCCCAATTCAAGGCGAAAGCGACCCTCACCTTCGCCGCCTGCGACCGGCCGGGGCTGGTCAAGTCGACCCTGTTGTCGGTCGCCGAGGCCATGCCGGCCAGGCTGCAGGATGAACGGCCCTCGGTGGTTCCACTGGGCTCCCACTCGGTTCATGCCGGGGCGGTCAGCTATCGAGTCGTAGTGCCGGTGGCCTCGCCCGCCGAAGCCGACGGCACCGTTTCGCTTCTGCTGCATCGAGTCTGGTACGCCGCCCAGCGGGCCGGCCTGCATCTGGACGACGTCGATTCAGCGTTCCAGGGCGCCGACGCATATTTGGCCGAGCATGTCGGCGCGATCGCCGCCGGTTTGGGCCTGGACGCCGAGGCTGCCGCGACGATGCTCCCCGGCGCCCGGGTTCTTCTCTTCGCCGACGGCGAGGTCATCCAGGCCATCAACAGTGTTCCCGATTCCATGGCCTTCATCACAGAGGGCAAAGTGGAACTGGTCGCCTCGACCCACGGTGGCGTCCGAGTCTCGTTGGGGGACTTGGGGCCCGGAGATTACATCGGCGGATCGTCGCTGACCATGGAGAAGATGCCGGTGGGGGTCGTCGCGCTCACCGACACCACGGTGGTGGCGGTGTCCCGCGAGGCGATGAACGACGTCGTCCAACGCGACCACCGACTCGCCAGGCAGATCGGTGAAGCCATCGAGATGCGCCGCCGGGCGGCCCGCGAAGCAATCGCCGAAGCCACCCAGGCCGTCCGCTAGCCGACCCGACCGCTCAGGCGGTCGGTCAGGCGGTCCAGGAAGACCCGCTGTCCTGCAAGGATTTTGACCATTGCCTCCGGCAGCGACAGCCACGCCGCCCGGTCGATCTCCGGGAACTCGATCATCCGGCCCGATCCCCGCGGCCACTCCAGGGACACGCTGTTGCTACGTACCGCGCCGGCGTCGAAATCAGCACCCACCGCGAACACCGCAACGGTCTTGGCACCGGACTGGCGCACAGTTCCCAGGTCCAGCCGCGGTCCGTCGGGCACCGGATGGCCGGTTTCCTCGGCGAATTCACGGCTGGCCGCCTGCCACGGATCCTCGCCGGCGTCATACTCGCCCTTGGGGATCGACCAGGCGCCCTCGTCCTTGCGCGCCCAGAACGGACCTCCCGGGTGGGCCAGCAGAACCTCGAGTTCCTCGGACCGCACCCGGAACAGCAGCACTCCCGCACTGAGTTTCGGCATCGCTGGACTCGGCTCGAGCTCAGTCCGGTTCGACGGCCTGCCGCATCGCCTGGGCCAGCCTGGCAGCCCGCGGGTCGGTGAACACATCCTCCAACCACATCGGGGCTCCGTCCGGGCCACCCAACGGCACCCGCCAGTTCGGGTACTCGTCGGTGGTACCGGGCTGGTTCTGGGTGCGGTGCTCGCCGACCGCGTCGGTGAGCGCCATCGCCAGCAGCCGCGACGGGGTGCGGCCCAGATAGCGGTGCAGTGCGACGACGACGTCCTCCTCGTCGGCCTCGGCGCCGAGCAGGCCGACCCGGCGCAGCTCGTCCATCCAGGCCGCCTGTTCGACGTCGTGGTCGGCCAGTTCGTCCTCCACCGGACGGGTCAGCAGACCCAGCTCGTTGCGGAGTTTGACGTGCTCGGCGGCCAGGTAGCCCGGAGTAGGGGGCAGGTCGTGGGTCGTCACCGACGACAGGCACAGTTCCCGCCAGTGCTCGGCGACCAGCGGCCCTCGAGTGCCTGCGTCGATTTCGAACCACAGGATGGACGTCCCGAGCAGCCCGCGGTCATGCAGGTAGTGACGGGCCCAGGGTTCGACGGTCCCGAGGTCCTCGCCAACGACCACCGCTCCCGCCCGGTGGGCCTCGAGGGCGATGATGCCGATCATCGCGTCGTGGTTGTAGCGCACATAGGCGCCCTGCGTCGGCGGTGAACCATGCGGAATCCACCACAGCCGGAACATCCCGATGATGTGGTCGATGCGTACCCCGCCGGCGTGCCGGAGAACCGCGGAGATGAGCGCCCGGAATGGTTCGTAGCCAAGCTCTTCCAGGCGATCCGGCCGCCACGGGGGCTGCGACCAGTCCTGGCCCAGTTGATTGAATTCGTCGGGCGGCGCCCCGGCCGAGACCCCGAGCGCAAGGACGTCCTGCAACGCCCAGGCGTCCGCTCCGCTGGGGTGCACCCCGACGGCCAGGTCGGCCATGATGCCCAGCGGCATCCCGGTGCGCACCGCCTGGGACTGCGCGATGGCGAGCTGCTCGTCGAGTTGCCATTGCAACCACCGGTGGAAGTCCACGGCCTTTTGGTGCTTCTCGACGAACTCGGCCACTTCGGGGCTCGACGGGTACTGCAGCTCCAGCGGCCAGTCCTGCCAACTGCCGCCGTGCTTTTCGGCCACCGCACACCAGGTGGCGAAGTCGTCCAGCGCCGTTCCCTCGCGGTCCTTATAGGCCTGGAAAGCAATTTCGCGGCCGGGGGAGCGGGGGACCCGGTAGACCAGCTTCAGCGCAGCCCGCTTCGCCGACCAGGCGGCGTCGCGGTCGACGGTGTCGACAGTGCGTGAGCGTGAATTCAGCGCATCCTTCAGCTTCGCCACCTCGCGCTGCTTGGGCAGGAAGGCGTATTCCGGGATGGCTTCCACCCGCAGATACAGCGGGTTGACGTAGCGCCGCGAGGTCGGCAGGTAGGGCGACGGCTCCATCCGGTCCGCCCCGGACGCGGCGTGCAACGGGTTGATCAGGACGTATCCCGCGCCGTGCTGCGCGCCGGCCCACACCGCGAGGTCGGCCAGATCGACGAGATCGCCGGTGCCCCAGGAGTCCTTGGAGCGGACGCTGTACAGCTGGGCGGCAAGCCCCCAGGCGCGCCCCCCGCCCATCCGGTCGGGCAATCCCAGCCAGGCCGGCGTGACGATCAGCAGGGTGTCGAACTCGTCGTCCCCGGAACGCAGGTGCAGCCGGTGATAGCCGAGGGGAAGGTCCCCCGGCAGGGCGAAGGAGGCCTCACCGACCAGACGCCCGCGGAGGTCGAACGGGGGCGTGAAATTGTCGACCTGGCGGATCCCGGTGCGGACGGTGCCGTCCTCGAGCCGAATCCACACCTCGGCGGGAGCACCGTGGGTCACGTGCACCCAGAAGGTGGTCTCGGCGCCGGTCCGTGTCACCACCGTCGTCGGCAGCGGCCTCGACCAGTAGCGGCGATCCTGCTCGGAATGCGCTGCGGCACAGTGCTCTTCGGTGTCGGCACGCACTCCCAGCGCCGCCAGCACCGCCACCACCGTGGCCGGGTCGACGGCGTTGAAGTTGCCGACCCAGTCGTGGTAGGCGGTGGCCACCCCCATCCGCTCGGCGAGGGCGCGCAGCGACTCCGAGATCATGGGAGTCATCTTGCTTGGTCGATCGCCTCGGCGCGGCAGATCGGCGACGCCGCTTCTCAGCCGGCACCGCTTCTCAACCGGCAGCGCCGGAGAAGCCGCTTCTCAGCCGGCAGCGCCGGAGAGTTCGATGGTGAGCACGCCGGCGATGATCAGCCCGATTCCGGCCAGCATGACGGGGGTGAGGGGTTCGTCGAACAGGAACCTGGCCGCCAGTGCCACCAATGCGACCCCGCAGGCCGACCAGACACCGTAGGCGACCCCGACCGGCATGCCCAGGCGCAGTGCCAGCGAGATCAACGCGAACGATGCGACGTAGCCGATGATCACCGGTGCGATCCACCGCCGGCGGCGGAAGCCGTCGGACGCGCGCAGTCCGAGCGTCGAGAACACCTCGACCAGGATTCCCGCCCCCAGAGCCAGCCAGGCCATCAGCGGGCCTGCCCGTCGGCGTGCGACCCCAACTCCACCAGCAGGACCCCGGCAATGATCAATCCGATCCCCAGCACGACCGCCAGGGTGAAGGGATCGCCGAAGATCACGGCAGCGGCCACCGCGGTAATCGCCGTCCCCAGCGCACCCCAGATCCCGTAGGCGACCCCTACCGGCATCCCGGCCCGCAACACACGGGTGAGCAGGAAGAACGACGCCGAATAGCCAGCCACCACCAGGATCAGCCAGATTCCGTGGTCCTGCCACGCCCGCAACGACAGAGTCCCGGTGACCTCGGTGGCGATGGCGCCCAGCAGCAGCCACCAGGTGCGCCACCGGTGCGTCCCCGCCGTCGCCGTGCCGGACGCGGGGGTCGGCGCGGGGATCGGCGCGGGCATCTTTGCCATGGGCAGCAGACTAAACTTTCGGATGGAGGTGCTCGTTGGACCGAATCGCCGGCATGCTGTCCGTTCTACCCGCCCCGATGCGGGATCCGGTGCTGTTCGCCGTGCCGTTCAACGCGAAGCTGGCGGCGATGCCCGCCGCGCAATCCGGTGCTGTTCGCGGTGCCTTTCTTCCTGCTGCTGCTGGCCATCGAGTGGACCGCGGCCCGAAAACTCAAGCATGTCGTCGAGAGGCCCGGGCATCCGGAACGCGGCTCGTACTTCGCGCGCGACGCACGGGCATCGATCTCGATGGGCCTGGTGTCCGTGGCGACGATGGGATTCTGGAAGTTCCTCGGGCTCTTGGGATATGCCGCGCTGTATGCCTATGTAGCGCCCTGGCACCTGTCACCGAGGCAGTGGTACACGTGGGTGATCGCCCTGGTGGGCGTCGACGTGCTGTTCTACTTCTACCACCGCATCGCCCACCGGGTGCGGATCGTCTGGGCGACCCATCAGGCCCACCACTCCAGCCGCTACTTCAACTTCGCGACCGCGCTGCGCCAGAAGTGGAACAACAGCGGCGAACTCGTCATGTGGGCGCCGCTGCCGATGCTCGGCGTGCCGCCGTGGATGGTGTTCACCAGTTTCTCGATCAGCCTGATCTACCAGTTCTGGATCCACACCGAGCGCATCGAGACTCTTCCGCGACCCTTCGAGTTCGTGTTCAACACCCCCTCGCACCACCGCGTCCACCACGGCATGGACGCGGAGTACCTGGACCGCAACTACGGCGGCATCCTCATCATCTGGGACCGGCTGTTCGGCACGTTCCAGCCCGAGACCTTCCGCCCGCACTACGGCCTGACCAAACCGGTGGACACCTTCAACATCTGGAAACTCGAGACGCACGAGTACGTGTCGATCGCCCGCGACGTCCGTGCCGCCGGGTCCTGGCGAGACCGGCTCGGATATGTCTTCGGCCCGCCAGGCTGGGAACCCCGGGCGATCGCCCAGGCGCATCCGGCCGAACCCGCCGGCACGGCACACTAGGGCACGCCGGCACGGCAATATAGGAACCGTGGACATCTCCGAGACTCTGCTGCCCGGTGTGGGGCTTCGCTACGAATTCGACAACGCCGACGGCGACCGGATCGCGGTGATCGCCCGCCGCAGTGGCGATTTCGAGGTTTTCGTCAGCGCCGCAGGCAGGGATCCGGACAGCGCCCGCCGGGTTTTCCGTCTGACCGACCAGGAGGCCGACGGGCTGTCCCAGATCCTGGGCGCGCCCCGGATGGTGGAGAGCTACGCCGACCTCACGCGGGAGATTCCCGGCCTCGGCGCCGGTCAGATTCCGGTCCCGGCCGGCTCCCGCTACAGCGGACGGCCGTTGGGAGATACCCAGGCCCGCACCCGAACCGGCGCGTCCATCGTGGCGATCGTGCGCGGTGAGGGAGTGCTGGCCTCGCCGGGCCCCCAGGAGGTACTACACCCCGAGGACGTGCTGGTGGTAATCGGAACGGACCAGGGAATCGCCGGAATCCGGCATCTCATCGAGCAGACCTGACCGGGGAATCCGACCAGTGGAGATCTCCACGGGATTGCTCCTCGAACTCGGCGCGATTCTCGTCGTACTCACCGTTTTGGGTTCGACCGCGCGGCGGTACGGCCTCTCGCCGATCCCGCTCTACCTCCTTGCCGGCCTGTTCCTGGGCAAGGGCGGCATCGCCCCGGTGCCCGACGCAGCCGACTTCGTCGAGACCGGCGCCTCCATCGGTGTCGTTCTGTTGCTGCTGACGCTCGGCCTGGAGTTCTCGGTCACCGAGTTCACCGCGAGCCTTCGGCGGCACCTGCCCTCGGCGGCTGTGGATCTGGTGCTCAACGCGACACCGGGGGCGATCGCGGGAGTATTGCTGGGATTCGACGGCCCGGCCGTCCTGGCGATGGCCGGTATCACCTACATCTCGTCCTCTGGGGTCATCGCCCGACTGCTCGGCGACCTCGGCCGCCTAGGAAACCGGGAGACCCCGGCGGTGTTGTCGGTGCTGGTGCTCGAGGACTTCGCGATGGCCGCCTACCTGCCGGTGCTGACCGTGGTCGCCTCGGGCGGGACGCTGGGGGAGGCGCTGTTCTGGATGACGCTCGCAATCGGCGCCCTGGGCCTGGCGTTTCTGGTGTCCTACCGCTGGGGTGATCACGTCGGCCGGATTCTCGGCCACCCCGAAGACGAACAACTCCTGCTCCGGATCCTCGGCCTCACACTGATCGTGGCCGCCGTCGCCGAGCAGGTGCACGCCTCCGCGGCCGTGGGTGCATTCCTGGTAGGGCTCACCCTGACCGGCGCCACCGCCGACCGCGCCAGGACGGTCCTGAGCCCGTTGCGCGATCTCTTCGCAGCGGTGTTCTTCGTGGCGATCGGATTCGAGGTTGCGCCGAGTGACCTGCTCCCCAAACTGCCGGTCGCGCTGGCACTGGCCGCTATCACCGCTGCGACCAAAGTGGCCACCGGTATCTACGCCGCCCGCCGGGAAGGGGCCGGCCGCCCGGGACAGTTGCGCGCCGGTACCGCGTTGATCGCCCGAGGAGAGTTCTCGTTGGTGATCATCGGTCTGCTCGGTGCGGGGTCCGGCGTCCTCGGCGCGGTCGCCACGCCCTATGTTTTTGTGTTAGCAATCATCGGGCCGCTGTTGGCCCGGTTCACCAGGTAGGAGTGGTCATGCAGACCGTTTTCGACGGCTACGTCGACCCCGCGCTGATCTCCCGCGCCCTGGCGCCCGCGTCCTTCGGGTCCATGTGGCTCGACTTGCTGGACGACCGCCCCGAATTTCCGGCGCTGTCCACCTCGACGAACTGCGACCTGCTGGTGGTCGGCGGCGGCTACACCGGGCTGTGGGCGGCTCTGCACGCCGCCGACCGCAACCCCGGGTCCCACGTCGTACTGATCGAGGCCGACCGGATCGGCTGGGCTGCTTCCGGACGCAACGGGGGTTTCGTCGATCCCAGCCTCACTCACGGTGCTGCGAACGGAAAGTCCCGCTGGCCAGACGAATTCCCCGAACTCCAGCGGCTCGGCATCGCCAATCTCGAGGGCATGCAGGCCGACATCGCCGAGAACGGCATGGAGGTCGCCTGGGAGAACACCGGCATGCTCAGCGTGGCGACGGAGCCCTATCAGGTGGACGGCCTGCGCGACGCCGCCGCCGAGGGCGACGGGGTTTTCCTGGACCGCGAGGCGGTGCGCGCGCAGGTCGACTCACCCACCTACCAGGCTGGACTGTTCGCCGCCGAGTGCGCCATCGTCGACCCCGCCCGACTGGCGATGGAACTGGCCAGAGCCTGCGTCGCCAAGGGGGTGCAGATCCACGAGAACACCACGGCCCGCGCTATTCGCCGGGACCGCAGTTCCGCCGCCGTGACCGTCACCACCGACTTGGTCACGATCACCGCGAAGCGAGTTGTTTTGGCCACCAATGTTTTTCCCAGCCTGCTGCGCCGCAATCGGCTCTACACCGTGCCGGTGTACGACTATGCGCTGGGCACTGAACCGTTGACCGACGCCCAACTCGACCGCATCGGCTGGCGCGCCCGCCAGGGCATCGGCGACAGCGGCAATCAGTTCCACTATTACCGCCTCTCGGCCGACAACCGGATCCTGTGGGGCGGCTACGACGCGATCTACCGCTACGGCCACCGGGTCGACCCCCGCTACGAAGACCGCCCCGAGTCGTACCGCAGGCTCGCTGCGCACTTCTTCCTTACCTTCCCCCAACTCGACGACGTCCGTTTCAGCCACCGCTGGGCCGGGCCCATCGACACCAACACCCGGTTCTGCGCCCACTGGGGGCTGGCCGGCGGTGGGCGAATCGCCTATGTCAACGGGTTCACCGGCCTGGGAGTCGCAGCCACCCGGTTCGGGGCCGACGTCTGCCTGGATCTGCTCGACGGCCGTCCGACCGAGCGCACCGAATTGGAGATGGTGCGACGCCGGCCGTTGCCGTTTCCCCCCGAACCGCTCGCCAGTGCCGGCATCCAGGCCACCCGTTGGTCGTTGAATCGGGCGGACCACAACGCCGGTCGCCGCAACCTTCTGCTGCGCACCCTGGACCGGCTGGGACTCGGCTTCGACTCATGACGCCGGGGCCGGACTCCGGACCCCAGGGGGCCGCTTGGGCGGGCCCGCGACCTCACCGGCCGTGGTCCGGGAATTTCCGCTAGGCTCGCGAACGCCCGCCGGGAAGATGGCGGCCTAGAGGAGGAAACACAGTCGTGGGAGACACACTCACCGCAGGACAGCAACTCGCGAAGGGCACTTCGCTCACCTCGAACAACGGTGCCTACACCCTGACGCTGCAGGATGACGGCAATCTGGTCCTGGCCGCACGCGGCGAAGCCGTCTGGGCGACCGGAACCAACAACCAGGGCGTGGACCGCGCCGAGGTCCAGAGCGACGGCAACTTCGTGCTGTACGCCGGCGACAAGCCGCTCTGGCACACCGACACCAAGGGCAAGAAGGACGTCAAGCTGGTCGTTCAGGATGACCGCAACGTCGTCCTCTACTCCGCCGACGGCGTCGCGTGGACCTCGCGGACCGAGACCGACGAGGCACCGGCGGCGGAGGTTGTCGAGATCGCCCCGGTGGCCAACGAGGTCAAGACCTACACCGTGGTCGCGGGCGACACGCTGTTCAACATCGCCGAGAAGTTCCTCGGCGACGGCAATCGCTACCAGGAGCTGGCCGCCCACAACGGCATCGCCAACCCCGACCACATCGAGGTCGGTCAGGTCATCAACATCCCCTGACCTGCAGCAGTAACCCCCGCGGGAGCGGTGCGGGTACGCAAAAAGTGCGTTGGTAACACTCGGCGTTCAAAGCCGATACATAATCGACACACAATTGCGACCGCGTCGTTGACGGGTCCCCGACCTATTGAGGTGTACGGTGGCGCCTTTCCCGCAGTCCTTCACCGTGGCGGTCGGGGTCGCCCTGGCGTCAGTATTGGCGTCAGTCGCCCCGGCCGCCACGGCCGACTCTGTCGTGGTCTATCCGGGCATGGAGATCCGCCAGGAGACCACCGTCTGCACACTGGGATACGTCGATCCGGTGTTGCGCATCGCCTTCTCCGCAGGCCACTGCCGTACCCGCGGTCCTGTGACCGATCGCAACGGCCGGTTCATCGGCGTGGTCTCGGGCTCCCGGGACAACACCCCGGACGGCACGGTGGTGCGCACCGATCAAGTGATCTCCGACTACGAGGCCATCGACCTGGCTCCCGAGGTCACCATCAACGACGTACTGCCCGGCGGCCGCCAGCTGGTGGCCAATTTGGCCGCGCCGCTGGCGCCCGGCCAGCCGATCTGCCACTTCGGCATCGTCACCGGAGAGAGCTGCGGCTCGATCGAACGGGTCAACAACGGCTGGTTCACCATGGAGAACGGCGTGGTCAGCCAGAAGGGCGATTCGGGCGGCCCCGTCTACATCCTGGTAGACGGCAAGGCGCTGCTCGTCGGACTCTTCAACAGCACCTGGGGCCGGTTGCCGGCCGCCGTGTCATGGCAGGCCACCGGTCAGCAGTTGCGTGAGGACGCCGGTGTCGGAGCGGCCAACCCCGTGGTGTCCGCCAACCTGACCAGCTAGCCGAACGTCGTCGTCAGGGTCGCGGCCCGGAGATATCCTCGACGGCGATGCCTGCTTCCCGGACCCCCTTCCGAACCGGCCGCCCATGAGCGGTCTGGACATCCCCGCCACGGTCGACGCCTCGAGCGTCACGTGGTCCGATGACGTCGACGTCGTGGTCCTCGGCTTCGGGATCGGCGGCGGGTGCGCGGCGGTCACGGCTGCCGCCGCCGGCGCGCGGGTGCTGGTGCTGGAGCGGGCCGGAGTCGCCGGCGGAACCACCGCACTGGCCGGCGGCCATTTCTATCTCGGCGGCGGCACTGCCGTCCAGCAGGCCACAGGTCATCCCGACAGCGCCGATGAGATGTTCGCGTATCTGGTGGCGATGTCCCGCGAGCCCGAACTCGACAAGATCCGCGCCTATTGCGACGGCAGCGTCGAGCATTTCGATTGGCTGGAACGCTTGGGCATTCACTTCGAGCGCAGCTACTACCCTGAGAAAGCGGTGATCCAGCCCAACACCGAAGGGCTGATGTTCACCGGCAACGAGAAGGTCTGGCCGTTCAAGGACATTGCCGTGCCCGCTCCGCGCGGACACAAGGTTCCGGTGCCCGGCGACACCCAGGGCGCGGCCTTGGTGATCGACCTGCTGCTCAAACGGGCCGCCGAGTTGGGTGTGCAGATCCGCTACGACACCGGGGCCACCAATCTGGTGATGGACGGCGACGCGGTGGCCGGCGTGACGTGGAAGCACTTCGGCGAGACAGGAACGGTGCGGGCGAAGGCCGTGGTGATCGCCACCGGCGGATTCGTGATGAACAAGGACATGGTGGCGGCCTACACCCCGCAACTGGCCGAGAAGCTGTTCGTCCTGGGAAACACCTACGACGACGGACTGGGCATCCGGCTCGGGGTATCGGCGGGCGGGGCGACCAAGCACATGGACCAAGCCTTCATCACGGCTCCGGCCTATCCGCCGTCGATCCTGTTGACGGGCATCATCGTCAACAAGCTCGGCCGGCGGTTCGTCGCCGAGGACTCCTACCATTCGCGCACTTCCGGTTTCGTCCTGGACCAGCCGGACAGCGCCGCCTACCTGATCGTCGACGAGGACCACCTGCAGCGCCCGGCGCTCCCGCTGATCACCTTCATCGACGGCTGGGAGAGCGTCGAGGAGATGGAGAGTGCCCTGGGAATTCCGGCCGGAAATCTGGTCGCCACTCTGGCGCGCTACAACACGTACGCCGCCGAGGGTGAGGATCCGGACTTCCACAAGCAGCCGGAATTCCTTGCGCCACAGAACAATGGGCCCTGGGCGGCCTTCGACCTGTCGCTGGGGAAGGCGATGTATTCGGGCTTCACCGTAGGGGGTCTGGCCACCAGCGTGGACGGTGAGGTGCTGGACTCCGACGGGCACGCCGTTCCGGGCCTGTACGCGGCGGGCGCGTGCGCATCGAATCTCGCCCAGGACGGCAAAGGCTACTCCAGTGGGACGCAACTGGGTTCGGGATCCTTCTTCGGGCGGCGCGCGGGAGCACGCGCGGCAGCGCGGGCGACCGCGCCATAGACCCAGCGGGAGCACGCGCGGCAGCGCGGGCGACCGCGGCATAGACCCAGCGGGAACGCGCGCGGCAGCGCGGGCGACCGCGCCATAGACCCAGCGCGAACGCGCTTCAGGCAGGCACGGTTTCGGCAACGCGATGCAATTCCCAGCCGCTGTCGCCGATGAGGTGCAGATGGTAATCGTGGTGCTTCTTGATCGTGTCGCGATGCGTGACCGACACCATGATGCTGTCCGGCAACCGGGTGCGCAGTAGCCGATACAGGCTGTACTCGTTGCCCTCGTCCAACGCAGCGGTGGACTCGTCGAGGAAGATCAGTCGCGGTTTGTGCAGCAGGGCGCGCGCGAAAGCGATGCGCTGCTGTTCGCCGGGGGAGAGCGTCTTGGCCCAGTCGACGTTCTCGTTGAGCCGTGCGGTCAGATGCCCCAGCGCCACCTCGTCCAGTGCGGCGATGAGCTCCTCGTCGGGGATCTCGGCCTCGGGGTTCGGATAGGACAGCACCGCACGCAGATCGCCGAGCGGAAGATAGGGAACCTGCGAGAGGAACATCGCGTCGCGGTCGTCCCCGGGCTTGTTCAGCGAACCGCTGGTGAACGGCCACAGCTGGGCGATGCTGCGCAGCAACGTGGTTCGGCCGCAACCAGAGGGCCCGGTGATCACCAGGGACTCGCCCGGCTCCAGCCGGAGGTTCAGCCCGTCGAGCAGTTGCTTGCCGTCCGGATTGCGAACCTCGATGTCGCGCAGTTCGAGCGAGCCATCGCGACTCTGCTCAGCGACGAGATGCGGCAGCGCTCTGGCCTGCGCGTTGGCCTCGACCAGTCCGTCGAGCCGGATGATGGTCGCCCGATAGGAGGCGAACGAGTCGTACACGGCGCGGAAGAAGGACAGCGAGTCGTGCACGCTGTTGAAGGCGCTCGCCGACTGCGTCACATCGCCGAAGGTGATCTGCCCCTTGAAGAGTCGCTGCGCCTGGACCATCAGGGGCAGGGGATTGATGATCTGGGTGATGGCCTGGTTCCAGCCCAGCAGGGCCAGGCTGCGTACCACAAAGCGGCGGTAGTTGTTGATGATGCCGACGAAACGCTCTCGCAGAACCGAACCTTCGGCTCGTTCGCCACGGTAGAAGGCGATCGCCTCGGCGGCGTCCCGGAACCGCACCAGCGCATAGCGGAAGGCGGCGTTCGTCAGTTCGTTGCGAAAGCTGAACCGGATCAGCGGCCGGCCGATCCAGAACGCGATCACCGTCGTCGCGAACACGTACATCAGGGCGATCCAGAACAGCGCGTGGTTCAGCGTGAAGCCCATGAACGACAGCGGTCCGGACAGTCTCCACAGGATCGGCGTGAACGCCACCACCGACACCATCGAGTTGATCGCGCCGAACAGCAGCGTCGTCGTCGTCCCGACGGTCGGCGTGTTCGGCCCCTGTCCGGTGCAGGTGGTGAACGCATCGATGTCGAGTTGGATGCGCTGGTCGGGATTGTCGATCGGGTTGTCGATGAACCTGCCGCGGTAGAACGCCTCGTCGTCGAGCCAGTCGCCGGTCAACCGGTCGGTGAGCCAGACGCGCCAGCGGATGATGAACCGCTGCGTGAGGTAGATGTCGATGATCTGGCGGCTCACGTAGAGGGTCGCGATCAGCATGAAGGTGACGATCGCGATCCAGAACCCATGCACCCCGGACTGTTTGACGGCATCGTCGCCGGCGCCGTTTCCCTCGAAGGCGGTCTGCAGCGACGAGTAGAGGTCATTGCTGAAGTAGCTCAGCAGCACGTCGAGACGAACCGCAATCAGCGTCGAGAAGAGCAAAACCCCGAGCCAGGCCCAGACCGGGACGCTGGCCCGTCCACGGAAATAGTCGCCGGTGACGCGCCAGAACTGCCTGCCCCACACCGTGTACCGGGCCAGCAGGACCAGCACCACCAATGCCCCCACCGAAGTGAACACCCACGCCTTGGCCGCCCACAGCAGCGAATGCGGAATCTCGTTCGCCCAGTCCAATGAGGGGTGGTACATCTCCATGCGCAGAAAGCATCCCAGCTTTCCCGGCGCGGCAGACCCGAATCCCGGGTCTGCGGGCGGTCAGGCCGGCGCGGGCTCGGATCCCTTCATCGGCACGAGGCGCCAGGCCCCCTCGCCGAGCAGTTCCAGGTGCCGACCGTGGTAGTGCTCGACCTCCGGGCGGTGGCTCACGCTCACCAGGATGGTGTCGGGCAGTTCGGTTCGCACCAGGTCGTAGACGATGAACTCCAAGCCCTCGTCGAGGGCAGAGGTGGCCTCGTCGAGGAATACGGCCTTGGGCTTGGTGAGCAGCACCCGCGCGAAAGCCACCCGTTGTTGCTCGCCGGGGGACAGCACCTTCGCCCAATCCTGGGTCTCGTTGAGCCGCGCGGCGAGATGGGGCAGGGCCACCCTCGAGAGCACCGCCAGGATCTCCTCGTCGGGGATCTCGCCGACCTGAGCCGGGTAGGACACCACGGTCCGCAGGTCGCCCAGCGGCACGTAAGGCAACTGCGACAGGAACATGGTCTGGTGGTCGTCCATCGGGCGCCGCAGGGTGCCGCTGGTGTAGGGCCACATCTCGGCGAGGCTGCGCAGCAGCGTCGTCTTCCCCGCCCCGGACGGCCCGGTGATCACCAGGCCCTCACCCGGCTGGAGCCGGATGCTCAGCGGGTCGACCAGTTGGGCGCCCGAGGGTGTACGGACCTCGACGGCGTCGAGCTCGACAGAACCGTCCGGCGTCGCCTCGGTGGCCAGGCTCGGCAGCTCGCGCGCCTGCTCGTTGGTGTCCACCAGCCCGTGCAAACGGATGATCACGGCGCGGTATGCCGCGAACTGGTCGTAGGCGTTACGGAAGAACGACAGTGAATCACTGATGTTGGAGAAGGCACTGGAAGACTGGGTCACGTCGCCGAAGTCCATCTCGCCCTTGAACAATCGCGGCGCCTGGACGATCAGCGGCAGCGGCGTGAGGAGCTGGCTCATGGCCAGGTTCCACCCGGTGAACTCGAGCGTGCGTCGTACGAAGCGCCGGTAGTTGCTGATGATCTTGTCGAAACGCTCGCGAAGAAGGCTCCGCTCGGCGTTCTCGCCGCGGTAGAAGCCGACCGCCTCGGCGGCGTCGCGAAGTCGGACCAGCGCGTAGCGGAAGGCGGCGTTGGTGGCCTCGTTGCGGAAGCTCAGCCGGATCAGCGGTCGCCCGATCCAGAATGCCACCACCGTCGCGAAGAACACGTACACGAACGCCACCCAGAACAGTGCGCGATCGAGGGTGAAGCCGAACGCCGTGACCGGACCGGACAACCGCCACAGGATCGGAACGAACGACACGACGGTCGAGATCGCCTCGATCGCGCCGAACAGCAGGGTCGAACCGGCGCCGACGGTCGGCGAGTTGGGACTGCTGCCCACACCGGTGGTGAAAACGTCGATGTCCTGCTGGATGCGCTGGTCCGGGTTGTCGGTGTTGGTGTCGGTGAACCGGGCCCGGTAGTAGGCGCGGCCGGTGAGCCAGTCGCCGGTGAGCCGGTCGGTCAGCCAGGTGCGCCACCGGATGATGAACCGCTGTGTCAGGTAGATGTCGAGCATCACGCGGGTCACGTAGATCGTCGCCAGGACCCCGAAAACGATGAGGGATGACCAGAATCCGTGCACCGCGACCGAGCTGGCCTCGCTGTTGTCGGCGGCCGTGGCCTCGAACGCCGACTGCAGCGAGGTGTAGAGATCGTTGCTGAAGTAACTCAGCAGCACGTTGACCCGGACCGAGATCATGCTCGACAGCAGGAGGACGGCGATCCACACCCACAGCAGGATCGCCGAGCGGCCCTTGAAGTAGTCGCCGGTGATCCGCCAGTACTGGCGCCCCCAGACGGTGAACCGCGCCAGCAGAACCAGCACGACCATGGTGATCGACCCGCAGAGGGCCCATGCCCGCAGAATCCACAGCAGTGACGGGACGAGTTCGTGCGCCCAGTCCATCGACGGCTCATACAACTTCATCGCGTTCTCCTCCTCGGGTGCCCCGGCCGCGGCACCTGCGGGTGTCCCGCGAAGCTACCTCAGGATGCGGCGCAGCACCGCTTAGGCCACGACACCGGCTGGGCCCCGGGAACTGGTTAGGCTCGGGCGATGGCCAACGACTCCGGTTCCGAGACCCACGTCCACGCCGGGCGCCTCATCGCTCGCCGGTTGCGCGCCAGTGGAATCGACACGATGTTCACGCTGTCCGGCGGACATCTCTTCTCGATCTACGACGGCTGCCGCGACGAGGGCATCCGGCTGATCGACACCCGGCACGAGCAGACCGCCGCCTTCGCCGCAGAGGGCTGGTCCAAGGTCACCCGGGTGCCCGGGGTGGTGGCGCTGACGGCAGGTCCGGGGGTCACCAACGGCATGAGCGCCATGGGCGCCGCGAGTCAGAACCAGTCGCCGATGGTGGTGCTGGGTGGCCGCGCGCCCGCGTTGCGCTGGGGAATGGGCTCGCTGCAGGAAATCGACCATGTCCCGTTCGTCGCACCGCTGTGCCGCTACGCCGTGACCGCGGAGTCGTCGGCCGCTGTCGGCGACCGGGTCGACGACGCGCTGCGCGCCGCAGTCGGCGCGCCGTCCGGGGTCGCGTTCGTCGACTTCCCGATGGATTACGTGTTCGGGCCGGCGCAGGACCGCGGCGAGCCGGGCGCGCTGACCGAACTCGCCGCGCTGCCGCCGGCTGACGGCGACGCTCTCGACCGCGCGGTGGCCCTGCTCGCATCGGCGCAGCGCCCGGTGATCATGGCCGGCACCAACGTGTGGTGGGGCCACGCCGAGGACGAGCTCGTTCACCTCGCCGAGAAGCTGCATATCCCGGTGTTCGCGAATGGAATGGCCCGTGGCATCGTCGGCGCCGACCACCGGGTGGCGTTCTCCCGGGCGCGCTCGGCTGCGCTGTCCCAGGCCGACGTCGCCCTCGTCATCGGTGTGCCGATGGACTTCCGGCTGGGCTTCGGCGGCGTGTTCGGGGCGGACACCCAGCTGATCGTCGCCGACCGGTGCGCGCCGGCGCGCCCGCACCCGCGTGCCGCTGCCGCCGAACTGTACGGCGATCTGCCGTCCACCCTGACCGCGCTGGCCGGCGCCACCGGCTCCGATCACGCCGACTGGATCGCCCAGCTGCGGACCGTCGAGACAGCAGCCCGTGCCGCCGAGACCGCCGAACTCGCCGACGACCGCACCCCGCTGCACCCGATGCGGGTCTTCGCCGAACTGATTCCGCTCCTTGACCGCGACGCGATCGTCGTGGTCGACGGCGGCGACTTCGGCTCCTACGCGGGCCGGGTCATCGACAGCTACGTGCCCGGCGCCTGGTTGGACAGCGGACCGTTCGGGTGCCTGGGATCGGGCCCGGGCTATGCGCTGGCCGCCAAGCTGGCCCGTCCGGAGCGCCAGGTCGTCCTGCTGCAGGGCGACGGGGCCTTCGGCTTCTCCGGCATGGAGTGGGACACCCTGGTGCGCCACGGTGTGCACGTGGTGTCGATCGTCGGCAACAACGGCATCTGGGCGCTGGAGAAACACCCGATGGAGGCCCTCTACGGATACTCGGTGGTGGCCGAGCTGACCCCGGGAACCCGCTACGACGAGGTGGTGCGGGCACTGGGCGGACACGGCGAATTGGTGTCGGCCCCCGCCGAACTGCGACCGGCGCTGCGCCGGGCCTTCGACGACCTGCCC
>CAYTOD010000002.1:0-3864 GCA_964439315.1 uncultured Mycobacterium sp.
GCCGCGGGTGCAGGTGGTGCCGGCGGGGGCGCAGGTGCGGCCGCCGGCGGTGGGGGCGTGGGAGCCGGGGGAGGCGGTGGGGGCGCTGCGGCCGGTGCCGGCGCGGCGGGCGGCGGGGCTGCCTCACCGGCTTCCCCGATCACGGCGAGTTCGCCGCCGACCGGGACGGTGGAATCCTCCGGAGCGACGATCTTGGTCAACACGCCCGAGGCAGGTGCCGGAATCTCGGTGTCGACCTTGTCGGTGGAGACCTCCAGCAACGGCTCGTCGACCGTGACGGTGTCACCCTCCTGCTTTAGCCAGCGGGTGACAGTGCCTTCCGTGACACTCTCACCCAGAGCGGGCATCTGGACGGAGACGGCCATCTTTGACTCCTCGAACGCGGGTCGACACCGGACACCACAGCCTTACCACAGCGTGGCATTCCCATCCTGTCATTCCCGCGGCGCTACCCGGTCACTTCGGCCGATCCCGCGCGCCTTGACACCGTTCATCGGCGGCGGCAGGGTCCTTCTCCTGATGGAAACCAGGTACACAGAAGCCCGGTACGTCGAGGCCAGCGATGGAACCAGGCTCGCGGTCTACGAGGACGGCAACCCCGACGGTCCGACTGTCGTCATGGTGCACGGGTGGCCGGACTCCCATGTGCTGTGGGACGGCGTGGTCACGTTGCTCGCCGAGCGATACCGGATCATCCGCTACGACAACCGGGGCGCCGGCGCCTCGGAGGTGCCGGGGCCGGTCGAGGCCTACGACGTCGGGCAGCTGGCCGACGACTTCGATGCCGTCGTCGCGGCGTCGGCGCCGGGCACCCGGGTCCACGTCGTCGGCCATGACTGGGGCTCGGCCACGATGTGGGAGTACGTGAGCCGGCCGGAAGCGGCCGAGCGGGTGGCGTCCTACACGTCGATCTCCGGACCCCACCCGGGTCACCTGAGCCGCTACGTCCGCGAGGGTCTGGCCCGGCCCTATCGTCCGCGGCGGTTCAGTCGCGCGCTCCGTCAGGCCGCCCACATGGGCTACATGTTCCCGTTCTCGCTGCCGGTCCTCGCCCCGCTGGCCATGCGCTCCTTCCTGGCGAAGTGGGGGAACCGGCACCTGATCACCGCGGGCATTCCCAGAGAACGGCGCCATCAGGGTGCCGGCTTCGTCGCCGATGCAACGAACGGTCTGAAGATCTACCGCGCCAATTTCTTTCGGGCCCTGACCCGCAAGCCCGGCGAGTGCCGCGTCGATGTCCCGGTGCAGCTGCTGGTCAACTCCCAGGACAAGTTCGTGCGGCCCTACGTCTACGACGACACCCCGCGATGGGTATCCCGGTTGTGGCGGCGCGACATCCGGGCTGGGCACTGGCTGCCGATGTCACATCCCCAGGTGGTGGCGACGGCGGTCGACGAGTTGGCCCGGTTCATCGACGGTGGCCCGGCGGCGCGGGAATTGCTGCGAGCCGAGGTCGGACGACCGCGAAAGCCCTTCGGCGACATGCTGGTTACCGTCACCGGAGCCGGCAGCGGCATCGGCCGGGCCACCGCATTGGCGTTCGCCGAGCAGGGTGCCGAGGTGGTGGTCAGCGACATCGACGAGGCCGGCGCCACGCAGACGGCCGTACAGATCGCCGCCGGTGGCGGGGTGGCGCATCCCTACGTCCTCGACGTCGCGGACGCCGACGCCGTCGAGCGGTTCGCCGACGCGGTGTGCGCCGAGCACGGGGTGCCTGACGTCGTCGTCAACAACGCCGGTATCGGCGTCGCCGGGGCGTTCCTGGACACCCCGGCCGAGAAGTTCGACCGGGTGCTCGACGTCAACCTCGGTGGGGTGGTCAACGGCTGCCGCGCGTTCGCGCGCCGCCTTGTCGAGCGCGGCACCGGCGGGCACATCGTCAATGTCGCCTCGATGGCGGCCTACGCGCCGCTGAGTTCGCTGAACGCCTACTGCACGTCCAAGGCTGCGGTGTACATGTTCTCCGACTGTCTGCGCGCCGAACTCGACGCGTCCGGAATCGGTCTGACGACGATCTGTCCCGGGCTGGTCAACACCAACATCGTCTCGGCCACCGGCATTCACGCTCCCGACGGCCGGGATTCGAAAGTCCCGGGCCGGCGGGCGCAGTTGGAGAGGATGTTCGACCTCCGCAGCTACAGCCCGGAGAAAGTGGCCGACGCGATTCTGTCGGCGGTGCGTAAGAACAAGGCAGTGCGGCCGGTCACCCCGGAGGCGTACCTGCTGTACGGAACCTCCCGGATGCTTCCCCAGGTGCTGCGCAGCACCGCGCGCGGGAAAGTGGTCTAGGCCGTTCGCGGCGATGGCCGCTGCGCCGCTCACCCGTTCGCGGCGATGTCTGCTGCGCCGCTCACCCGTTCGCGGCGATGTCTGCTGCGCCGCTCACCCGTTCGCGGCGATGTCCTCCAGGGTGGCGAACAGCGTCCGCACCGGCACCCCGGTGCCCCCCTTCGGGGTGTAACCCCACGGCCCGGAGGTGTTGTAGGACGGCCCGGCGATGTCGATGTGGACCCACTGAACGCCCTCGGCGACGAACTCGCGCAAGTACACCCCGGCGACCAGCATGCCGGCGAACCGCTGCGAACTGACGTTGGCCAGGTCGGCCACGGTCGACTTCAGGTCGTCCTTGAGTTCGTCGGGAAGCGGCATGGCCCAACCGTTTTCGCCTTCCCGCTGGGACAGCGCGGCCACCCGGTCGCGGAATTCGTCGCTGCCCATCACGCCCGGGATGCGGGCTCCCAATGCGATGGTCTGCGCGCCGGTCAGCGTCGAGGTCTCGATCAAATAGTCCGGGTTGTCCTCACAGGCCCGCACCATCGCGTCGGCGAGGATGAGCCGGCCCTCGGCGTCGGTGTTGAGCACCTCCACGGTGATCCCGCCGTACTGGGTCAGCACGTCGCCGGGCCGTTGTGCGGTCGCCGACGGCATGTTCTCTGCCATGGGGACGGTGGCGACGACATCGATCGGCAGTTTCTGGTCGGCGGCGAGCACCATGGTGGCGACCACCGCGGCCGCGCCCGCCATGTCCGAGGTCATGTGGTGCATCTGCGCCGCCGGCTTGATGGAGATGCCGCCGGTGTCGAAGGTGATTCCCTTCCCGACCAGAGCGACCTTCTTGCCCTTGCCTTTTGCGCCCTTGTAGCTGAGCCGAACCAGCCGCGGCGGATTCGCCGAGCCCTTGCCCACACCGACGATTCCGCCGTAGCCGGCCTTGGCCAGGGCCTTCTCGTCGAGCACCTCCACGGTCAGGCCTGCCGCTGTGCCCAAGGCCTTTGCCCGGCTCGCGAATTCGGCCGGATGGAGATGGCTGGGCGGAGTGTTCACCAGATCGCGCGCGGTGGCCACCGCGGTGGCCACGGCCGCGGCCCGGCCGGCCAGCGCCTGGGCGTCGCGTGCAGTGCTCAGCGCCGTGATCATCGCCAGCCCGGGCGCGTTGGGCGCGGGCTTCGCGCTGCGGAACTCGTGCATCTGGTAGGCCCCGAGGATCAGGCCCTCGATGGCGGCCTGGACGTCCAGTTCGCTCAGCAGGGTGATCACCGAGGCCGTCCCGGTCAGTGCCCGGGCGGCCACGCCGGACGCCCGCCGGATGGTCTCTGCGGGCCAGTCATCGTCGCGTGGGGCGCCCAGGCCGACGGTCAGCACGCTGGCCACCGGGAGCGACGGGACATGCAATCGGGTCACCTGCTCGGCGGTTCCCTTGGCGCCCAGCGCCCGCAGTGCCACCTCGATCTCACCGATGGCCTCGGCGTCGAGGAACGGGCCCCCGACTACCGCCGGCGAGCCGTGGGGGCCCGCGGCGCCGGGCGCCCGCGGGCCCGGCCCCCCCCCGCCCCCGCCGGGGCCCGCGGGGGCGCCCGGGGGCGG
>CAYTOD010000002.1:3874-8663 GCA_964439315.1 uncultured Mycobacterium sp.
CCCCGTCTTTCACCCGGTGGGCGGGGGCGGGGTGCACGGGCCCCCCTAATCCGGCGGGGGTGCGGGGGGCGCGGGCGACGACGGGCACGATCAGGACGGCCCCGCCCGATCCGCGGCGGGGCAGCGTGGCGGCGACGGTGACGGCGGGGGCGGTGTAACCGGGTCGGGTGCTCACCAGCGACACCCTAGTGGGGCGGAGACTAGGGTTGGTCCCCGTGAGCGACGATTTGTTGCACGGACCGCTGGAGAGCCGCCACCGCGACCATGGGGCCACGTTCGCCCCGTTCGGCGGATGGCTGATGCCGGTGTCCTACGCCGGCACCGTCGGCGAGCACACCGCCACCCGCGAGGCGGTCGGCCTGTTCGACGTGAGTCACCTGGGCAAGGCGCTGGTGAAGGGGCCCGGGGCGGCGGAGTTCGTCAATTCCGCCCTGACCAACGATCTGCGCCGGATCGGGCCGGGCAAGGCCCAGTACACGTTGTGCTGCACACCCGACGGCGGCGTGATCGACGACCTCATCGCCTACTACTTGAGCGACGACGAGATCTTCCTGGTGCCCAACGCCGCCAACACCGCGGCGGTGGTAGCGGAGTTGAAAGCAGTTGCACCACAGGGGATAACAGTCACCGACGAGCATCGCTCGTATGCGGTCCTGGCGGTCCAGGGCCCCAGATCGGCCGAGGTGCTGTCGGCCTTGGGCCTGCCGACCGACATGGACTACATGGGCTGGCGGGACGCAGTGCTCGATGGGGTCACCGTGCGGGTCTGCCGGACCGGCTACACCGGTGAGCACGGCTACGAGTTGTTGCCGCCGTGGGACTCCGCACCCGCTGTTTTCGACGCACTGTTGACCGAGGTCCAGGCGCGCGGGGGTCAACTGGCCGGCCTCGGGGCCCGGGACACGCTGCGCACCGAAATGGGTTACCCGCTGCACGGTCATGAACTGTCGCTGGACATTTCGCCGCTGCAGGCCCGCTGCGGCTGGGCGGTGGGCTGGTCCAAAGACGACTTCTGGGGACGCGAGGCACTCTTGGCCGAGAAGCAGGCCGGCCCACGCCGGCTGTTGCGCGGCCTGCGGGCCGTCGGTCGCGGAGTGCCGCGCGCGGAGATGACGGTGCTCCGTGATTCCCAACCGGTCGGAGTGACCACCTCCGGGACCTTCTCGCCGACGCTGGGGGCCGGTATCGCCCTGGCATTGATCGACGCCGACGCCGATATCGCGGACGGCTCCCTTGTCGACGTGGACGTGCGGGGCCGACTGCTGGAGTGCCAGGTGGTCAAGCCGCCGTTCGTCGACGTCAAGACGCGTTAGCCTGACCTCACCGACGGACGAGGGGCGCCGAGATGAGATCACCTGGTGTGGTGAAAGTGGTCTTGACCGGGCTGTTCCTGATGCTGGCGCCGTCCGCGTGTTCGGTGTCGACGTCGACGTCGACGTCGCCCGATGTCACCGGTCAGGCCCGCGATGAGACCTTCCTCGGCATCGCATCCGGCCCGCTGCGAGACCGATTCTCCGATTCGGTGCTGCTCGACGAGGGCAGGAAGGTGTGCGCTGCCAGGGCGCAGGGCAAGAGCTGGGATCAGCTCAGGCAGATGGTCGTCGAGGACCTGAAGCTCGACCGGGGCCTCGCGGGTCAGTTCATGGGCGCGGTCGACGGCGGGTTGTGTACCCCTCGGTGAAGCCGTAGCGCAGACCGCTGGACCGATCAGCGCGCGATCGGTGGCCACCAGCCGGTGTCAGCGGCGGTTATACAATTCCCGCCATGGCTGACGCCCCGCTGAAATTCACCGTCGAGCGCTCGGCGCACCCGGCGAGTGGATCGCAGCGGAGCGCTGTACTCACCGACCCCGGCTTCGGCAAGTTCTACACCGACCACATGATCTCGGTGCTCTACAACCGCGACCGTGGCTGGCACGACGCGCAGGTGGTGCCCTACGGCCCTATCGAACTCGACCCGTCGGCGATCGTCCTGCACTACGCGCAGGAGGTCTTCGAAGGGCTCAAGGCCTACCGTTGGGCCGACGGTTCGATCGTCTCGTTCCGGCCGGAGGCCAACGCCGCGCGCCTGCGGGCTTCTGCGCGGCGCCTCGCCATCCCGGAGCTGCCCGATGAGGTGTTCCTCGAGTCGCTGAGGCAGTTGGTGGCCGTCGACCACGAGTGGGTGCCGGAGGCCGGCAGTGAGGCTTCGCTGTATTTGCGGCCGTTCATCATCGCGACCGAGCCCGGGCTGGGAGTGCGGCCGTCGTCGGAATACCGCTATCTGGTGATCGCCTCACCGGCCGGCGCGTACTTCAAGGGCGGCATCAAGCCGGTCAGCGTCTGGCTGTCCACCGACTACGTCCGTGCGAGTCCCGGAGGCACCGGGGCGGCCAAGTTCGGTGGCAACTACGCAGCCTCCCTGCTGGCCCAGGCCGAGGCCGCCGGCCACGGGTGCGACCAGGTGGTGTGGCTGGACGCCATCGAGCGCCGCTTCATCGAAGAGATGGGCGGGATGAATCTGTTCTTCGTGTTCGGCAGCGGCGGTTCGGCGCGTCTGGTCACTCCGGAACTGAGTGGGTCGCTGTTGCCCGGAATCACCCGGGATTCGTTGCTGCAGTTGGCCGGTGACGCCGGATTCGCCGTCGAGGAACGCAAGATCGACGTCGAGGAATGGCGAAAGGGCGTCGCGACGGGGGAGATCACCGAGGTGTTCGCTTGCGGCACCGCGGCGGTGATCACCCCGGTGGCGCACGTGAAATACGGCGAAGGTGAGTTCACCGTCGGTGACGGCCAGCCCGGCGAGGTCACGATGGCCCTGCGCGACACCTTGACCGGAATCCAGCGCGGCACCTTCGCCGACACGCGGGGTTGGATGACCCGGCTCCGCTAGCGCTTCGCGGGCGGGGTTGGATGACCCGGCTCCGCTAGCGCTTCGGGTGGGGCTGGCTGACCCGGCTCCGCTAGTCGGCCTCGGTCACTTGCTCGTAGCGGCCGGTCTTGGTCTCCAGCCGAATTCGGTACACGGACCCTCGGCGCAGCACGGATAGGTCCGGTGGGTTCCGGTGCGGCGGGAATTTCAGCAGCGGCATGATCCGCTCGACCAGCAGTGCCAGCCCCGCATCCCAGTCCTCCCCGGCGCACTCCTCGAAGGTTCCCCAAGCGATCACGCTGCGCCAGTTCGACATGTCGTTGACGTGCTCGACCTCGACGCACACCCGGGGGTCGGCCCGCATCGCGCGAAGCTTCTCGCCGTCCATCGAGTGCCCGTAGACGTAGGTGCCGTCATAGGCGTAGCTCACCGGCACCACGTAGACCCGGCCCTCCCGTAGGCAGCCGATGCGGGCGATCACCTCGCTCTGAAGCAGATCCTCGATCTGCGATTCGGTCAGCTCACCGAGCATCGGAACACCAGCCCCACGATCGTCAGCGTCGTCGTCACCTCGACCGCCGCTCCCATCACATCCCCGGTGACCCCGTCGAACCGGCGCACGCAGTGCCGGACCAGTGCGGCCGCGACGAGCAGGGCCGCCAGCACGACGATCGGACCCTGCCAGGGGCGCGGAGTGACCGGGACGGACGCCACCGCGACCGCGATCGCCCATGCGGCGGCGGTCGCGACGGGCTGGGAGCCGGCCATCAGGGCGCCCAGACCACTCCCGGGCGCCGCGGGGATGCCGCGGCGGCAGGCCAGTACCGCCGCCACCCGGCCGGCCGTAATGGCGACCACCGGCCCCGCGAACGAGGGCAGTCCCGAGGGCAGGGCGGACAGCGCGGCCGTCTGGGCCAGTACGGCGACCACGACGGCGGCGACTCCGAACGGCCCGGTGCCGCCGTCGTGCATCACCGCCCGCGCCCGCTCTGGCGAGCCGTAACAGCCCAGGCCGTCCGCGGTGTCGGCCAGGCCGTCGAGATGAAGGCCCCGGGTGAGCAACTGCGCGATGGCGACGGCGATGAGAGCCGGCAGCAGGGAGTGCACACCGAAGGCCCACCGGCCCAGCCACAGCGCGCCGCCCACGATCAGCCCCAGCGCGGCCCCGACCAGGGGCAGGGCGGTGACGGTTCCCGGGACCAGACCGTTCCTCGACGTGGGCAGCACCGTGCCGACCGCGAAAGCACTTGCCACTCGGGCGATCACGTCTCGTCCGATGGCATGCCCGGCGCACTGCGGCCCGACACCCCGGCATCGTCGAAGGTGGCCATCGACGCGAGAGTGGCAACAGCGGCGCGCAGTACCGGCAGCGCGACCGCCGCGCCGGTGCCCTCGCCGAGTCGCATCCCGAGGCTGACGATCGGCTCAAGTCCCAGTTGCGTCAGAGCCAATGTGTGTGCCGGTTCGGGGGAGCGGTGACCGGCCTGCCACCAGTTGCGGGCACCGGGGGCCATGCGTTCGGCCACCAGTGCCGCTGCGGTGACCACCAAGCCGTCGAGTAACAGCGGGGTGCGGCGCACCGCGGCCTGGGCGCAGAAGCCCGCCATCGCCGCCAGGTCCGCTCCGCCGCATGCGGCCAGCAGGCCCAGCGGGTCCGCGTGCACCGACCGGGCCCGGTACAGCGCGTCGCGCACGGCGGCCGTCTTGCGGGCCCAGCCCGCGTCGTCGATCCCTGAGCCCCGGCCGACGGCGACCACCGGCTCGGTGCCGGTGAGGGCCGCGATCAATGCCGTTGCAGCGGTGGTGTTCCCGATTCCGAGATCGCCGACGATCAGCAGGTCGGCGCCGGCGTCGACTTCCTCGTCGGCCACCCGCCGGGGGGGGCCCCCCCCCCCGCCCCCCCCCCGGGCGGCGCCGCGCGGCCCCCCCCCCCCCCGGG
>CAYTOD010000002.1:8673-98136 GCA_964439315.1 uncultured Mycobacterium sp.
GACTTCCTCGTCGCCCACCCGCCGGCCGGCCCGCACGGCGGCGACGGCGTCGTCGTGCGTCAGGGCGTCCTCGACGGCGATGTTGCCGCTGGACCGCCGCACCTTGTGCGGGCCGGCAGGTTCGCCCCGATCCACGGAGACGTCCACCAGTCGCACGGTGGCGCCGACGAGTTCGGCCAGGACATTGATGGCCGCCCGCCCGGAGTCGATGGTGGCCACCATCTGGGCGGTGACCTCTGAGGGATACGCCGACACCCCGGCGCTCGCCACGCCATGGTCGCCGGCGAAGACCACGACCCTGGCTTGCTGGAATTGCGTTGGCGGACAATGGCCCTGACAGGACGACACCCACACCGACAGGTCTTCCAGGCGGCCGAGCGCCCCGGTGGGCTTGGTCAGTAGGTCCTGACGGCGCCGGGCCGCAGCACCGGCACGGCCGTCCGGTGGGGCGATCTCGGCAAAATCATCGAAGTCCATCAGCACCGGGCCGTTTCACCCAGACCGGTTGCCCGGCGATGATCAGCACGACCTGATCGCAATGACCGGCCAAGCGCTGGTTCAGGGTCCCAAGCTCGTCGGCGAACCTGCGGCCCGCGGCGGTGGCCGGGACCACCGTCAGCCCCACCTCCGGGCTGACCAACGTCAGCGGCGCGCTGAAAGCGTCCACCGCGGAGAGCAACTCGTCGACCTCGGCATCGATCGAGCCGCCGTCCCACCCGCGGCGATCGAGAACGCCGGTGAGCCAGCCGCCGATGTCGTCGACCAGGGCGGGGGACCTGGGATTGCTGCGTAAGTGGGCCGCCACCTCGCCGGACTCGACGGTGACCCACGTCCGGGGTCGCCTGACGCGGTGGGCGGCGATCCTGCCGGCCCAGGCTTCGTCGGCGGCATCGGCATACCCGGTGGCGATGTACCGGACCGGATTCGGTTGTGCCTCAACAGAGGCGATAGCCTCTTCCGCCCATTGAGACTTACCGGACCGGATACCGCCGAGCACAAGCGTGCGCATCGGAGCGGCCGGCTCAGTCGATCTTGGCGCCGCGCTCGACCCGCGGCCGGGGCATGCGCATGCGGCGCATCTGAGATGCCCGGCTGGCAGCGTAAACGCCTAGCTTCCAACGGGTTTCGGTGTTGTCGGGGAACTTCGCGTCGACCGCCTGATTGACCTTGCGCGACAGCCACACCGCGTCGATGGCCATGATCACCATGAGTCCCAGCATGATCGGGGAGATCAGCGCCTGAACCTCGACCCGGGGGATGGCCAGCATGACGAAGATCATCGCCAGCGCGGCGGGCATGAAGAGGCCGAGAAGGTTGCGACGGGAGTCGACGAGGTCACGGACGTATCGACGCACGGGCCCCTTGTCGCGGGGCAGGAGGTACGCCTCGTCGCCGTCCATCATCCGGTTCCGGCGCTCGGCCATCGCAGCGCGGCGTTGCAGTTTGTCGGCCTGCCGCTCTTCCTTGGTCATCGTGTTGCGGGCCTCTTTGCGGCGCGCCCGCGCCTCAGAAGCGGTCATCGGCGCCGGCGCCACCGGGCCGCGACGCTTCCCGCCGTCGCGCTTGGGCGTCGGCCGGCCCTTCGGTGCGGTGGTCCCGGAGTGGGCGGCCGGTGCTGCAGCTGGCTCCTCGGTCGGAGCTGCCTCGCCGTCGGCGTCGTCGTTGTTGCGGCCCAGCAGTTTCACGCCTGCCAGGTTACTGCGCCTGGCCGGGCATCGAGCTGGGGGATCTACCCTGCTGGGGTGGGTGTCCTGCGCGTGCTGATCGCCCCGGACTGCTTCGGGGACAGCTTGACCGCGGCCCAGGCGGCCCAGGCCATCGCGTCGGGCTGGGGCCGAGCGCGGCCCGGTGACGTCCTGATTGCCGCACCGCAGTCCGATGGCGGACCGGGTTTCGTCGACGTGCTCGCGGCAAGCCTGCCCGCAGCGGAGCTGCGCCACAGCCGGGTCCGCGGTCCGCTGGACGCCGACGTCGATGCCGCGTGGGTCTACGACCCCGCCGCCGCCACGGCCTACCTCGAATGCGCCCAGGCCTGTGGACTGGCGCTGCTGGGCGGTCCGCCCAACGTGCGCACCGCGCTGGACGCGCACAGCGCCGGTGTCGGACAGCTGATCGAGGTGGCCCTCGAAGCGGGGGCAAAGACCATCGTGGTGGGGCTGGGCGGCAGTGCCTGCACCGACGGCGGCTACGGCATGGTCTCGGCGCTGGGCGGTCTGGCCGGGGCGCGACGCCGACTGGCCGGAGTGACGCTGGTGGCCGCCACCGATGTCGAGCACCCGCTGCTCGGACCGCGAGGAGCCGCCCCGGTGTTCGGCCCTCAGAAGGGTGCCGAGCCGGCCACGGTCGACGATCTGGAGCGACGGCTGACTGCGTGGTCGGCCGACCTTGACGAGGCCGCCGGCTATCCGGTCGGCATGCAGCCCGGAGCCGGCGCGGCCGGGGGACTGGGCGCGGCGCTGCTCGCCCTGGGAGGGCACCGGGAGTCCGGCGCCGCCGTCGTCGCCGCCCACACTGGTCTGGCCGATGCCATCGCCCGGGCCGACGTGCTGGTGACCGGAGAGGGGCGATTCGACGACCAATCGATGCACGGCAAAGTGGTCGGCGCGCTCCTAAGCGCCGCAGCTGCGCGCCACCTTCCGGTGGTCGTGCTTGCCGGGCAGGTTCGGCTCGATCCGCAGGCGGTTGAGGCGGCCGGGATCACCGCCGTTCACTCGCTTTCCGATCACGCGGGATCGGTGCAACGGGCCATCGACGACGCGGCGGCCCAACTCGCCGAGCTGGCCCGGCGCACCGCAGCCGAACTGCCACCGGGAATAGCGGGCCCAGCGGGTACCGTTGAGCAGGTGGGCGTCAGGCAAGACGGCGCCATCCAGAACCTGAGGGAGACCCAATGACTGTGTCCGACGAGTCGGCCACCACAACCGCCCATGGCGTGACCCTGACCGATGCCGCCGCCACCAAGGCCAGGACGCTGCTCGATCAGGAGGGCCGCGACGACCTGGCCCTGCGCATCGCCGTACAGCCCGGGGGCTGCGCCGGTCTGCGCTACAACCTGTTCTTCGACGACCGCGCCCTCGACGGTGACCTCACCGTGGAGTTCGGGGGAGTCACCTTGACCGTCGACCGGATGAGCGCTCCCTACGTGCAGGGCGCCACCATCGACTTCGTCGACACCATCGAGAAGCAGGGCTTTACCATCGACAACCCGAACGCGACGGGCTCGTGCGCCTGCGGCGACTCGTTCAACTGACCTAGTACTGGCAGCTCGAGTACTGGGCGCCCTAGTTCTGGGCGCACAGTACTGAGCGCTTTAGTACTGCGCCGCGGTGCGCTGCAGGTACGAACACACCAGCAACCGGCCGTCCTGACGCAATACCTGCGCGACCGCCTGCATCTCGTCGTTGGCGGAACGGGACCCCGGCGCCGGTTCCACGCGCATGGTGAACAGCACCTGAGCCTGGTACGGCGACGACAGCACCACCTTGTCGATCGAGGTGACATCGGCGCTGTCGAACTGCTTGCGGAACGCGTCGCTGACCAACCCCGCCAGTGCGAGATCGGCCTTGCGGTCCTTGACCGCGTCGAAGATTCCGCACGCGGTGTTGCGGGCGATGGTTTCGGTGTCGTCGCCCGACAACGCCGTCAGATAGTTCTGGATCGCGTTCTTGACCGCCGAATCGGAGAACCCGGCCGCCCCTGACGAGCCCCGGAACCCGTTGAAGGCGGCCGCGGCCCCGACCAGGGCCGCGATGACCGCCAGTGCCGCCAGGATCCACCACCGTGCGCGCGGCTTACGGCCGGAAGCGGGGTAATCGACCGGCGGCGGAAGCGGACCGGGATAGGTGTTCGGAGGGGCGTAGGGATAGTTGGGATAAACCTGCTGCCCGGGTTGCGGCTGGCCTTCGCCGCCGACCGGTGGGTACGGCGGATAGGGGCCTGCCATGCGATAGCTCTCCTGAACTCCGGAGTCGATCACGCGCGGTCGCGGGCGACTCAGTCGATGGTCGCGGGCGACCCAGTCGATGTACGCAGGCTAGCGCACCGTCGCGATGGCGAGGCTTCGGCGCGACCGGGGTATCGTCACTACGCCGATCGGGGCTCCGATCAGGGCGGAACAAGCCAATTACGTTCACATGAAGGGCGGATGCTCGTGACCATCGCGGTGACCGGATCTATCGCCACCGACCATCTCATGCGGTTCCCGGGACGGTTCTCCGAACAGCTCCTGGCCGAACACCTTCAGAAGGTGTCGCTGAGCTTCCTGGTCGACGATCTGGTGGTGCACCGCGGCGGTGTGGCCGGCAACATGGCCTACGCCATCGGAGTGCTCGGCGGGGACGCGGTCCTGGTGGGCGCGGCCGGGGTGGATTTCACCGACTACCGCGAGTGGCTGGAGTCGGCGGGGGTGAACTGCGACGGGGTGCTGATCTCCGACACCCAGCACACCGCCCGGTTCGTCTGCACCACTGACCTCGACATGGCCCAGATCGCGTCGTTCTATCCCGGCGCCATGTCGCTGGCCCGCAACATCAAACTTGCCGACGTTGTCGCTGCGGCCGGGGAACCCGACCTCGTGATCGTCGGCGCCAACGACCCCGACGCGATGTTCGCCCACACCGAGGAGTGCCGGAAGCTCGGGTTGGCGTTCGCCGCTGATCCGTCCCAGCAGCTCGCCCGGCTGGATGGCGAGCAGATCCGCAGCCTGGTCGGCGGCGCCGCCTACTTGTTCAGCAACGATTACGAGTGGGACCTGATGCTGTCCAAGACCGGCTGGACCGAGGCCGAGGTTCAGGCGCAGGTCGGCCTTCGGGTAACCACCCTGGGCGCCGACGGCGTCGATCTCGTGAGCGCCGACGGCACCCGCATCCACGTGGGTGTGGTTCCGGAGACCGCCCGACTGGATCCGACCGGCGTCGGCGACGCGTTCCGGGCTGGTTTCCTCACCGGCCGCGGAGCGGGCCTGGATCTGGAGCGTTCCGCCCAACTGGGCTCGCTGGTGGCTGTCCTCGTTTTGGAGACCACCGGCACCCAGAACTGGACCTGGGATCTCGCCACGGCGAGCCGGCGACTCGCCGACGCGTATGGATCGGCGGCTTCCGACGAGATCACCGACGCTCTCGCCGCCAAGGTCTGAGCCGCTCTCGCCGCGAGGTCTGGCTCTCAGCCTCAGACCTGAACCGGGTAGTGCGGTTCGCTGATCGCCGGCACCACGCTGTGTTCCACGAATATCGCGTACCAGAGCAGGAAGATCAGCACGGTCCACAGCCGCCGGCTGTGGTCGCTGACGCCGTTGCGGTGTTCCTCGAGCATGGTGCGTACCGCGGCAAGGTCCACCAGGTGGCCGGCCTGCGATGCGTTGACGGTGGCATAGGCCCAATCCAGCAGTTCACCGGATCGCAGCCAGTGCCGGATCGGTACCGGGAACCCGAGCTTGGCCCTGTTGAGGACGTGCGCCGGAACGATCGGCTCCAGAGCGCGGCGCAGTGCGTACTTGGTGGTGGTCCGGGTGATCTTCTGATCGAAGGGCAGCCGTGAGGCCACCGCGAACACCTCGGGATCGAGGAACGGAACCCGAAGTTCCAGGGAGTTGGCCATGGTCATCTTGTCGGCCTTGACCAGGATGTCCCCACGCAGCCAGGTGAACAGATCGATGTGCTGCATCCGGGCCACCGGATCCCAGCCGGCCGAAGCGGCGTAGATCGCCCGGGTGACGTCGGTGTGCGTCCAGTCCGGCCGGAAATCGGGCAGCACCGCGCGCAACTGCTCGTCGGAGAAACTGCGCGCGTTGCCGTAGTAGCGCTCCTCCAGGGTGAGCGAACCGCGATGCAGCAGGCTCTTGCCTCGCATGCCCTCCGGCAGCGGCTTGGACGCCCTGCCCAGCGACTTGCGCATCCTGGGCGGGAGATAATCGAAAGCCTTGAGCGACAGCGGTTCCCGATAGATCGTGTAGCCGCCGAACAACTCGTCGGCGCCCTCGCCGGACAACACCACCTTGACGTGCTTGCGCGCCTCCCGGGCGATGAAGAACAGCGGCACGAGCGCCGGGTCGGCCACCGGCTCGTCGAGATACCAGACGATCTCGGGCAGGGCGGCGACGAACTCCGCCTGGCTGACCACCTTCGCCACGTGCCGGGCGCCGATCGCCTCGGCGGAGGCGACGGCGACATCGACCTCGGAGAATCCCTCGCGCTCAAATCCGGTAGTGAAGGTGATCAGCCGGGGATTGTGGCGAATGGCCAGCGCGGCGATCGCGGTGGAGTCGATGCCCCCGGACAGGAATGCCCCGACGGTGACGTCGGCGCGCATGTGCTTGGCCACCGAGTCCTCCAGGACCGCAGTGATCTCGTCGTAGCGGGCCTGCTCGGTACCAGGTCGGAACGGAACCGCGGCGAACTTCGGCCGGAAGTAGCGGTGTACCTCGGGCTGCTGGCCGGGCCGGATCACCGCGTAGCAGCCCGACTCGAGGCGGCGCACGCCGCGGTGCAGGGTCTCCGGCTCGGGCACGTACTGCAGGACGGTGTAGTGCTGCAGTGCGCGGGTGTCGATGCCGGTGTCCAGGCCCAGGACGTCGGCCAGCGCCAGCAGGCACTTCTCCTCGCTGCCCACCGCGGTGCCGCCAGGGCCGGTCGCCATGAAGAGGGGCTTGATCCCGAACGGGTCGCGGGCGCAGAACAGCTCGCCGCGCTCGGTGTCCCACAGCGCGAAGGCGAACATGCCCCGCAGCCGGCTTAGCGCGTCGACACCCCAGTAGTGACAGGCGGCGACGATCGCCTCGCCGTCGCCATCTGTGTGGAACACCGCGCCGAACTCGGTCCGCAGCGCCTCACGCAGCTCGAGGTAGTTGTAGATCTCGCCGTTGAACACCAGCTCGTAGCGGCCGGGGGATTCTGGCGGCCCCCAACTCAGCGGCTGGTGGGAGTGTGCGATGTCAATGATCGACAGCCGGTTGAAACCGAGAACCACCCGATCGTCGTGCCAGGTCCCCGGCTCGTCGGGGCCGCGGTGACGCATGAGGGGCGACGCGCCGGACACGGCGTCGACGGTCTGCTGGGTGATGGCGCCGGCCGCGTCTCCGACCAGGGCAAGCAGTCCACACACTCGGCCTAGTATGCCGCAACCGGGGGTGCCGGCCGAACCCGCGCCGATCCGAATCGCCAGGTGTGTCCGCGTGCTGTTGTCCGGTGGTCTACGCTGCGTAGTATTCGAGTTGCGATGCGCGTCTAGGCGGCCCGTTCACAGGCTGCTGAAATGAGTATCGGTCCAGCTTGTGACACAGGAGGCGGCAAGGTGACAGCACGCGGGCTAGGCCGTAACAAGGGCCACAGCGCACGTCCGGGGCGGGCGGCCGCGCTGGCCGTTACCTTCGCCGGGCTAGCGCTCGCGCTGAGCGGATGCAGCTGGCGCCATGCGCTCAGCCTGGGCTGGCCGGAGGGGATCACCCCGGAGGCCCGGGCCAACCACCAGCTGTGGCTGTGGTCGGTCATCGCCGCCCTGGTCATCGGTGTCATTACGTGGGCGATGATGTTCTGGTGCGTCGCTGCCTTCCGTAAAAAGAAGACCGACACCGAACTGCCCCGCCAGTTCGGCTACAACCTGCCGCTGGAGCTGGTGCTCACCGCGATTCCGCTCATCATCATCTCGGTGCTCTTCTACTTCACCGTGATCACCGAGAACAAGATGATCAGCCGGGACCCCAATCCCGAGGTCACCGTCGACGTCACCGCCTTCCAGTGGAACTGGAAGTTCGGCTACCAGAAGGTCGCCTTCAAGGACGGCTCGTTCAACTACGACGGCGTTGACACCGCCCGCAAGGCTGCGATGGAGTCCAAGCCCGAGGGCAAGGACGCTCACGGCGAAGAGCGCGTCGGAGCCATCCGCGGTCTGAACCCCGAGGATCGCAGCTACCTGAACTTCGACAAGGTCGAGACCCTCGGCACCAGCGACGAGATCCCGGTGCTGGTCCTGCCCGTCGGCAAGCGGATCGAGTTCGAGCAGGCCTCCGCTGACGTGATCCACTCGTTCTGGGTCCCGGACTTCCTCTTCAAGCGCGACGTCTTCCCCGAGCCCAAGGCCAACCACTCCCAAAACGTGTGGCAGGTCTCGGAAATCGAGAAGACCGGCGCCTTCGTCGGCCGCTGCGCTGAGATGTGTGGCACCTACCACTCGATGATGAACTTCGAGATCCGCGTGGTCTCGGCGGATGATTTCAAGACCTACCTTCAGGCGCGCATCGCCGGCAAGAGCAATGCCGATGCTCTGCAGGCCATCAATCAGTCACCTGTCGCAACCAGCACCAAGCCGTTCGACACCCGTCGCGGCGAGCAGGTCATCCCGGCGATGACCGCGCAGGCCAGCAAGTAGGAGCGGAGAGTCCTCATGCGGATTGAAGCCAGGCTGTTCGAGATTCTGACCGGTGTGTTCGTCGTCCTCTCCGTGGTGTACGGCGTTCTCACGCACGTCTTCAGGGGTCAGATTGAGTGGGCCGGTACCACCGCGCTGGTGTTGACCGCCGGCCTCACGCTGATCATCGGCACGTTCTTCCGGTTCGTCGCGCGTCGTCTCGACACCCGTCCGGAGGACTACGAGAACGCCGAGATCGCCGATGGCGCGGGGGAGCTCGGCTTCTTCCCGCCGCACAGCTGGTGGCCGATCCTGATCGCCGGTGCCTTCTCCACCGCGGCGATCGGCACCGCGTTGTGGCTGCCCTGGTTGATCTTCACCGGCATCGTGTTCGTGCTGGCTTCGGTGTGCGGATTCGTGTTCGAGTACTACATCGGGCCTGAGAAGCACTAGCGAAGTAGCGCCGCGCACCCGGATGAGCGGGCCTAATCCGCCGGATCAGCAGCCGGGCCTCGGCCCGTCGGACGCCGGTGACCGCGAGGAACTGACCGATACCGGGTTTTCTCGTGCCTACTCCGCCCCAGAGTCGGAGCAGTACACGATCGCCCCGTACCTGCCGGCAGAGATAGCTCTCTACGACTACGACGCATTTGATGCCGGCGAGACTCCGGTCGATCTCGAGCCGCCGAAATGGCCGTGGGTGGTCGGTGTGGCGGCGATCATCGCGGCGATATCTCTGGTCGTGTCCGTGTCGCTCCTGGTCACCAGGCATGGCAGCAGCGTGGCCGCGTCGTCGGCGTTGACCACAGTGAGCAAGCCGCCGGTTCAGGACGAGATCACCACGACCCCGCCGTCGCCGTCGGCGTCGGCGCCGCCGGAATCGACGCCCAGCGAGGAACCGCCCCCCCCGCCACCGCCGCCCACCGAGACGGTGACGGTGACCCCCGAACCTCCGCCTCCGCCCCCGCCGCCGAGCACCGAGCAGCCGCCCCCGCCGCCCCCGACTTCGGCGGCTCCTCCGCCCCCGCCCCCGGTGACGACGACGGCCCCGGCCGGTCCGCGCCAGGTGACCTACACCGTCACCGGTACCAAAGCGCCCGGTGACGTCATCACGATCACTTACGTCGACTCTTCAGGGCGGCGGAAGACGCAGCGCAACGTCTATATTCCGTGGTCGCTGACCGTGACGCCCATCTCGCAATCCGACGTAGGCTCGGTTCAAGCTTCCAGTCTTTTCCTGGTGAGCAGACTGAATTGCTCCATCACCACTAGCGACGGGACGGTGCTGTCATCGAATCAGAACAACGGACCTCAGACGAGCTGCTGATGGCTCCCGAGCACACGGCGCACGGCCGGTCTCCGGAGACAGTCGACCGCATTTTCGTTGGCGGATGCGGCGCCATCTGGCTCGCACTGGTGGGGATCAGTGCCGTCTCGATTCTTGCGCTGATCGACCTGGGCCGCGGTCACGCTGCCGCCGGCGGGTCCGGGAACTCGTCGTGGCTGCTGTACACCGTCATCGGGGTGTCTGCGCTGATCCTGATCGCTGCTGTTCCGCTGTTGCTACGGGCCAGGCGCGCCGGTGCGGCGCCGGCGGCCGAACTCGAGGGCGAGGTGGCTGAGGCCGTCGCTCCGGTGCGTCCGACTGAGGCCAAAACCGAGAAGCTACGGGTGTTCGGCACGTCGGTCGACCCCTATGACAAGCCACTCCCAGAAGCGCCTCGCGCCCCCTCGCACCTTGATCCGGCTGTCCTGAACCGATTGTGGCTGCGTGGCACCACGGGCTTGCTGTCTGCGATCGGAGTGGCTCTTATCGGCGTCGCAGCGGGGACCTATCTGCTTGCAGTGTCGAGCACCACGGGCGCGTGGGTGGCCCTCGGGTTCGCCGGGGTGGTTACCGTCGCGATGCCGGCCGTTCTGGTGGCCTTCCAGCGCCAGCTGGGGGAGGCCGTGGAAGAGGCGGCCGCTTAACTTGCCCACGGCCCTGGGGCCGACTGGTCATCTGTGCCTGCGGTGGCGGAATCTGCTCGCGTTTCTGACTGTGCGGTTGCGGCATTGAGTGCGTGCCCGCGGCGTTGAGTGTGGGGCTGGACTGGTGACTGTGCGCCGGCGGCGGTGACTCTGCGGCCGTGGCAGTGAGTGTGAGCCGGCGGCGGTGACTGTGTGCGCCGGCGGTGGTGACTGTGCGGCCGCGGCGGCTCGCCGGGCATCGCACCGACCCTGGGCGCACACTGGTCGCGGCAACGTTGTCAGCCTCAGCCCCCAAAACGAGAAACGCCCCCGCCGGGGGGGGGGGGCGGTTGGCGGAGGCCCGTCTAGTGCGGTGCGGTGCCCGCCACGGGGGGCGGGTACTCCTTGAGCGCGGTGAGGGCCCGGTGCTCCGAGACATGCGAAGCCTCGTTGAGCGCGGCATCCTCGACCGCCGGATCGGCACTCAGGAAGCTGCCGTGGCCCGGCTTGCCCGCGGCGCCCAGCTTGTTCATCCGCTTGGGCACCGCAGCGCCCTCGTACTCGAGCGGAATCGCATGGCCGTGGTCGTCGACAGGGCCCAGCGGCTGGTGCAGCTCGATGTAGGCACCGTGCGGCAGCCGCTTGAGAACGCCGGTCTCGACGCCGTGCTCGAGCACCTCGCGGTCGCTCCGCTGCAGGCCGACGGCCCACCGGTAGGCGATGAAGAACGCCAGCGGCGGAACCACCAGCATGCCGATGCGCCCGATCCAGGTGGTCGCGTTCAGGGAGATGTTGAACTTGTAGGCGATGATGTCGTTCATCGCGCTGAAGGTCAGCACCGTGTAGAAAGCGATCGCCATGGCGCCGATCCCGGTGCGAACCGGGACATCACGCGGACGCTGCAGCAGGTTGTGGTGCGCGTCGTCCCCGGTGAACTTCTTCTCCAGGAACGGGTAGATGATCATCAGCAGGAACACCAGGCCCATGATCACGGCCACCCAGACGGCCGCGGGGATCGTGTGGTTGCCGATGTAGATGTCCCACGGCGGGAAGAGGCGGATCAGGCCGTCGGTCCACAGCATGTAGAAGTCGGGCTGCGAGCCGGCCGAGATCTGCGACGGCTTGTAGGGACCGAGCTGCCAGATCGGGTTGATCTGCAGCAGTCCGCCCATCAGGCCGAGGATGCCGACGATCATGGCGAAGAAGGCGCCGGACTTCACCGCGAACACCGGCATGACGCGCACCCCGACCACGTTGGTCTCGGTACGGCCGGGGCCGGGGAACTGGGTGTGCTTCTGGAACCACACGAGCGCCAGGTGAAGACCGATGAGCGCGAGCATGATCCCCGGGAAGACCAGGATGTGCACGGCGTACAACCGCGGGATGATGATGGTGCCCGGGAAGTCACCGCCGAACAGCGCCCAGTGCATCCAGGTGCCGATCAGCGGCAGGCCCAGGGTGATGGACGACAAGGCGGCCCGGATGCCGGTGCCGGAGAGCAGGTCGTCGGGCAGGGAGTACCCGAAGAAGCCCTCGAACATCGCCAGGATCAGCAGCAGGGCGCCGATCATCCAGTTCGCCTCACGCGGCCGGCGGAACGCACCGGTGAAGAAGATGCGGGCCTTGTGGACCATGATCGAGGCTGCGAACAGCAGCGCCGCCCAGTGATGGACCTGCCGGACGAACAACCCGCCGCGGACGTCGAAGCTGATGTCCAGGGCCGTCTCGTAGGCCCGGGACATCTGGATGCCCCGCAGCGGCTGGTAGACGCCGTTGTAGGTCACCTCGGTCATCGACGGGTCGAAGAACAGCGTCAGGTACACACCGGTGAGCAGCAGCACGATGAAGCTGTACATGGCGATCTCACCCAGGAGGAACGACCAGTGGGTGGGGAACACCTTGTTCAGCTGTCGCCTCAACGCCCCCGACGGGTGATACCGCGAGTCGATGTTGTCGGCAGCTTGATCTATGTGGTCAGCAACGCGGGTCATGATCTGCGCTCCCAGAATGCCGGTCCGACGGGTTCGATGAAGTCGCCGTTGGCGACCAGGTATCCATCTTTGTCGATGGTGATGGGCAACTGTGCCAGGGCACGCGCGGCGGGGCCGAAGATCGGCTTCGCGAAGTGCAGCGCGTCGAACTGCGACTGGTGGCACGGGCACAGGATGCGGTAGGTCTGCTGCTCGTAGAGCGAGGACGGGCAGCCCAGGTGCGAGCAGACCTTGGTGTAGGCGAAGAGCTCACCGAAGTTGAAGCTCTCCTGGCCCTGTCGCTTGACCACCCGAGCCATGTCGACGGGCTTGATGCGGATCAGCATGACCGGATTGCGGACACCCATGGAGATGGCGGTGAGACGCTCGTGCGATTCGACGGTGGTGCCGTCGCCATCCTCCTCGCGCCAGGGGAAGACCGTCTCCATGCCGCCGGCGTCGATGTCCTCCGGGCGGATCTTGGTGAACGGGGACTCACCCGGGCGGGCGGTGGCCCGGCCCAGGTAGATGGTCTCGCCGGTGTACCGCGGAGTCCAGTCGGAGGTCCACAGCACGGCCTTCTTGCCCTCGGCGGTAGGGACGACCGGCTTCCACGGGTTCTTGATCATGCCGCCGACACCGGCAACCAGAGTGCCGACCCCGAAGGCGCCCAGGCCGATTCCGGCCGACATGCCGATCAGCTTGCGGCGTTTGATGGTCGAACCCTCGAACGCGTCCACCAGGGTGGCGGCTGCGGTCTTGCGGTCCAACTCCGACGACGGTCCGTCGTGGCGGTCCTGCACCGAGATCTCCTCGGGGATGAACCGCTTCTGGTAGAGCACCGCGCCGATGCCGATCGCCATGACGGACAACCCGAAGGTGATGCCGTACATCGGGGTGGCCCAGGAGTACAGCAGGTTGCCCTTGGTGTGGTACGGCACGTACTGCCACGGCCAGAACAGGAAGACCAGCAGCAGCAGCAGGCCCATGAGGCCGCCGACCAGGAACCACAGGGCCACCAGCCGCTCGGACCGCTTCTCGGCACGGGTGCCGGGGACTGGCCAGCGCTCTTCTTTGAAGATGGTGTCGACGCCGTCGAGGCGGCCGCCGAGTGCGGCGAGTTCCTCGGTGGACATCTGCGAGAGCTGCTCCTTGGAGTATTCGCTCATGCCTGATCCGCCTCCGCTGTTAGCTCCGCTCATGCGCGGGATCCGATCCAGAGCGCAACCGCGATGGCGGCTGCCATTCCGACGACGAAGATCGCCATGCCTTCCGGCGCGGGGCCGAAGCCGCCGAGCCCATAGCCGCCCGGGTTCATGGTCTGCGACGACGACCGGACGTAGGCGATGATGTCCTTCTTCTCCTCCGGCGAGAGCTGCCGGTCGGAGAACTTCGGCATGTTCTGCGGCCCGGTCAGCATCGCGGTGTAGATCTGGGCCGGCGTGGCCGGATCGAGACCGGGGGCGTACTTGCCGGAGGACAGCGCACCGCCGCGGCCGGTGAAGTTGTGGCAGGACGCGCAGTTGAGGCGGTAGAGATCGCCACCGCGGGCCACATCATTGCCCAGCAGCGAGTGGTCGGCGATCTGCCCGTTGGCATCGCGGGGGACCAGTGGGCCGCCGCCGATGCTCTGGACGTACGCGCCGAGGGCGTCGATCTGGCCCTCGTCGAAGATGGGCTTCTTGCGCGGAGCCTGGGCCTCACCGCGGACCGCGGGCATGCGGCCGGTGTTGACCTGGAAGAACACCGCGGCTTCACCGACGCCGGCCAGGCTGGGCCCGCGGCCATCGACGCCCTGCAGGTTGGCGCCGTGGCAGCTGATGCAAGCCGTCTCGTACAGCTGCTGGCCGGTGCGGATCAGCGCCGACTGCGACTGGTCGGCCACCGCGACCTGGGGACGCGGCGTCAAGGTGGCGGCGAGAATGCCCGCGAAGCCCAGACCGAACACCAGTAGCACGGCTCCGGTCAGCCGGCGACGCAGCCGCCGACGCGACTTGTCGCTCACGCGAGACGCCCGACTCGACTTATCGCTCACGCGAGACGCCCGACTCGACTTATCGCTCACGCGAGACTCAATGTTGTCCATCGAACCCCTTCTCATCATCGGATGAAGTAGATCGTCGCGAACAGAGCGATCCAGACGATGTCGACGAAGTGCCAGTAGTAGGACACGACGATCGCTGCAGTCGCCTGGGCCGGGGTGAACTTGCTCATCCGCGTGCGGAGCAGCAGCAGCACGAACGCGATCAGACCACCGGTGACGTGCAGGCCGTGGAAGCCGGTCGCCAGGTAGAAGACACTTCCGTAGGTGCTGCTCGAGATCGTGGTTCCGTGGGTGACCAGGTGGTAGTACTCGTACACCTGGCCGAGGACGAAGAAGAGCCCCATCAGGAACGTGACCGTGTACCAGCGGCGCAGCCCGAACACGTCACCGCGCTCGGCCGCGAACACGCCCATCTGGCAGGTGAACGACGAGGCGATCAGCACCAGCGTCACCGGAACGGCCTGGTAGAGGTTCAGTTCGGTGGGCGGCGGCGGCCAGACCCCCCCGGACTGGGCGCGTGCGGTGAAGTACATCGCGAACAGTCCAGCAAAGAACATCAGCTCGCTGGAAAGCCACACGATGGTGCCGACACTGACCATGTTCGGTCGGTTCAGCGAATGCACGCGCGACGTGATCGCAGTTCCAGAGGTTCCTACAGCGCTCGTCACAGAGAGAAGTATGACGCTTTGTAGTTGTTGAGGTACAGCCAGGGGCAGAATTGGTCTCAAGAAGTTTTCCCGCGCCTTGGTGTGGGGTGTCTGACGTGCGACGATCTGGCGGTGACTGCGACACGTTCCGGCCTGTCTCCCGAGCCGACATGGCCGCAGGTCCTGGGCCGGTTGACCACGGGCGCCGACCTGGCTGCCGGCGAGGCGGCCTGGGCCATGGACCAGATCATGACGGGGCAGGCGACACCCGCTCAGATCGCCGCCTTCGGCGTGTCGATGAAGATGAAGCCTCCGACTGCCGATGAGGTGCGTGCACTGGCGGACACCATGCTGGGTTTCGCGCGGCGGGTGCCCACCGATGTGATCGGTACCGAGACCGTCGATGTGGTGGGCACCGGGGGCGATGGCGCCAACACGGTGAACTTGTCGACCATGGCGGCCATCGTGGTGGCGGCCGCGGGCGTTCCGGTGGTCAAGCACGGCAACCGCGCGGCGTCGTCACGCAGTGGGGGCGCCGACATGCTCGAGGCCCTGGGGTTGCGTATCGAATTGGGGCCCGAGGAGGTGGCCCGTTGCGTGGCGGATGTTGGTATCGGTTTCTGTTTTGCGCCGGTGTTCCATCCGTCGTACCGGTACGCCGGGCCGCCCCGGCGGGAGATCGGGGTCCCGACGGTCTTCAATCTGCTTGGACCGCTTACCAATCCGGCCGGGCCGCGGGCAGGCTTGATCGGGTGCGCCTTCGGCGACATGGCCGAGGTGATGGCCGGTGTGTTCGCGGCGCGACGCGCGAGCGTGCTGGTTGTTCACGGCGACGACGGACTTGACGAACTGACCACGTCGACCACCAGCACCATATGGCGGGTGCAGGCCGGCACCATCGACAAATTGACCTTCGATCCGCTGGGGTTCGGATTTCCGCGCGCTGACGTCTCGGAACTCGTGGGCGGGGATGCGCAGGCCAACGCCGCTCAGGCGCGGAACGTCTTCGCCGGCGCGCCCGGCGCGGTGCGCGACGCCGTCATCCTCAACGCGGCGGGGGCGATGGTCGCCCATGCCGGGCTATCCAGCCACGCCGAATGGCTGCCGTCCTGGGAGGACGGGCTCAATCGCGCCGCCGCCGCGATCGACTCCGGTGCGGCCGAACGATTGCTCACGCGATGGGTTGAGCTCACCCAGCAGTTCTGAGGTCGCGCACCGTGCGCTTCGGGCTGCGGCCGCCCACTCCAGCCAGGAACCAGCGGAATGTCGGGGCGACGCGAAACCCTCTGTGGTGCAGACGATCCGGACACCGGGCTGGGTCAGCCACCGTGTGATGAGCGATGTCTCTTCGACCAGTGCCCCGCCCAGCGGAGCGGGTTGCGGGAGCACCACCTGGGCGCCGCTGCGGAGCGCCTCCACCACCGGCATCGGTGGGACTCCGCGTTTGGCGCAGCCCGCGGCGGCCAGTTGGCCGTGGCGAACGATGGCCAGCAGCCAGCCGCCGGCACCGTCCGGGGCGGCTGCGACGAGTTCGGCGACCGCGGCCACAGTGCGCAGGCGTTGCCCTCGCCACAGCACATCGACGGCGTCGGCGGTGTGGTCGCGGAGTCTGGCTGCGCTCTCGAAGTGAGTGCGGGAGGCCAGTTCGGCGATCCGTTCGACGGCGGCCGCCAGAGCGGAGTTGTCCAGTCCGTCGATCAGGTCGGCGGCGCGCCGGGGTGCTTCTGCATACTCGGCCGCCGACACACCGGGAGCCGCCGGGCACGGCGCGACTTCCCTCGGCGGGCAGGCCGGACCGTGCTCGCCCCGGCGGCCGATCCGGGCTGTGCACGTGCGCACTCCGGTGAACCGCGCGATGAGGTTTGCGGTGTCGATGGCGTCCGTGCGGGATCGGAACGGCCCGACCGCTCGGTCGTGGCGTGGGCCGCGCACCGCGGCCAATCGCGGGAAGGCTTCGTCGGTCAGTGTCACCCACCACCACCGTTGGGGGAACCGGGAGCGCCGGTTGTACGGCGGGGCGTGCGCGGCGAGCAGTCGCAGTTCGCGGACCCCGGCCTCCAGAGCGTGGGCGCACTCGACGTGGTCCACCGTCTCGGCCAGCGCGACCATCTCTTTCATGCGTCCGCGCGGATCGGCGCCGGTGAAGTACTGCGACACCCGTCGTCGCAGGTCGGTCGCCGTGCCGATATACAGGACCTCCGCGCCGGGACCGCGGAAGAGGTAGACCCCCGGCCGGCGGGGCAGATCTCGGGCTAGGACCCGCTTGCCGCGCTGGGCGTTGGAGACGTTGGGCAGGTAGGACCGAAGGTCACCGTAGGTGCTCACGCCCTGGTTGCCGACGCGCTCGATCAGAGCGTGCAGGACGTCGACGGTGGCGCGGGCGTCGTCGAGGGCCCGGTGGGTGGGAGTCGTCGACGCTCCGACCAGCTTGGCTAATGCGGCCAGTCGCACGCTGGGCGCCTCCTCGCGGCTGAGTACCCGGCGGGCCAGTCGCACCGTGCACAACACCGGTGGGCGGGGCCAGGGCGTCGAACACTGCTCGGCGGCGGCTCGGAGGAACCCGATGTCGAACCCGGCGTTGTGGGCGACCAGCACCGCGCCTCGGGCGAACTCGAGGAACATCGGCAGAACGGCCGAGATCGTCGGCGCGTCCCGGACCATCGCCGTCGTGATTCCGGTGAGTTCGACGATCTGCGGGGGGATGCTGCGCTGCGGATCGACCAGGGTGGCGAATTCGCCGATGATCTCCCCGCCGCGGACCTTGACCGCCCCGATCTCGGTGATGGCGTCCCGGCCGCCGTCCGGACCGGGTTTGGATCGTCCGCCGGTGGTTTCCAGGTCGACGACGACGAAGGTGGTCTCTCGCAGGGGGATCTCGACCTCCGGGGCGCCAGCGTGGTCCGGAGCGGCCTCGAACCCGGCGGCGTCCGAGTACGCGTCGGCGAAACTCAGCTGGAGATCGCGGGGCACGGCTCTGACGGTAGGCAGCCGCACCGACAACCCGGGTCCGCCACGCCTTGAGGTCCGAACTTGTCGGTGCCCGCGGCTACCGTGCGATCGGCCGAAGACAAGTGCGGCCGGAGAGAACTGAGAGGGGCGCTATGACGCAGGACGCGGGGACGAGGGACGAGGGTGAGCCGGTGGTCATCGACTGCGACGAGTGCGCCGTCCGGGGACCTGGATGCCGGGACTGCGTGGTCAGCGTGCTGCTGGGGGTTCCGGACACGTTGCTGGACGACGAGCGGGCAGCCCTGGAGGTACTCGCCGAGGCCGGCCTGGCTCCGAGGCTGCGGCTGGTCCCTATTCATCGTAATAATGACGCTGGACTTGCCAGTTAGTTTCTTAAATTAGCTGGTGGGGCTATATCCCTGCATGGCGGGCTGATCAATGTTTGCTGTTACTGGTGTGACGTAAGTTTCTCCTAAAAGTTGACTGTGAGCGTTGGACAAACGTCGATGCCGTTTCGTAACCTGTTCGAGACCTAAGGCAGGCCGAGACAGGAACGTCAAACGCAGTCAAAGGATTTCAACTTGAGGTTTGTCAACAAACCGGTGGTCGGGGTGACCGCGGGAATCGCGATTCTGACAAGTGTGTTGAGCGCGGCCGCCACCGCTGACCCGGCTGAAGACGCCCTGGCCAAACTCAACGAACTCTCCCGGCAGGCCGAACAGCTCACCGAGAGCATGCACACCGCCGAGCTCGACCTCGACAAAAAGGTGCAGGCGCAGAGCGCTGCCGACCAGAAACACGACGCCGACCTCGCTGAACTGGAGTCGGCGAAGGTCCAGCTGGGCGACTATCAGGGCGCGGTCAACAAGCTCGCGGCATCCGTATACATGGGCGGGCGCACCGACGGGATGAACGCGATGCTCACCGCGGCCTCCCCCCAGGGATTGATCGACAAGATGTCGGTGCAGCGCATCATGGGCACCGAGATGGCCGTCCAGATGCAGAGCTTCCGCAAGGCCAGTGAAGCGGCGCTCGCGGCGGAAGGTGTTTCGGCCAAGTCCGCCGCCGATGCCAAAGCCGCTGCCGACGAAGCCGCCGCAGTGCGGGCCGACCTGCAGCGTAAGCAGTCCGAACTGCAGGTCCAGATCGCTTCGGTCAAAGCCCGGTATCTGGCACTGACCCCGATGCAGCGCGCTGTGCTGGCGTCGCCGGCCGTGCTTCCGCCGTCGGTGGCTGCCGTCATGGCCCCCGCACCCGAGGCCGCCCCGTCCAGCGACATCGCGGCCCTCGCATCGCTTCCGATGCCCGGCGGGGGTGGCGGCGCCGCGGGAGCGATCGCCGTGCAGGCGGCGCTGTCCCGCACGGGCGACCCCTACGTATGGGGCGGTTCCGGCCCCGGTGCCTTCGACTGCTCCGGTCTGGTGATGTGGTCGTTCCAGCAGGCCGGGATCTACCTGCCGCACTCCAGCCAGGCGCTGGCTGCGGGAGGGACTCCGGTGTCGATGGACGACATGCAACCCGGCGACATCATCACCTACTACGGCGACGCCTCGCACGTCGGGATGTACGTCGGTAACGGCATGATGGTTCACGCCTCGACCTATGGCGTCCCGGTCGGTGTCGCGCCGGTCAACAACGCCCCGATCTACAACGTCCGTCGGTACTGAGCCTCGGTCGGTACTGGCTCGACCCCGTCGCCGGAGGGCCGCGCTGCTGGCCGCTCTGGTTGTCGAACTCGCTTCGGCGGCAGTTCTTCTGGTCCATCTGCACCGGTCTGACGTTTCCGGCGTCCGGCTGATCAATCTCGACGGCGCGCCCGCTGCCGCCCTGCTGCGCCGGGTCGACGCGGATCTCGATCGGGCCGTCGGCGCCGTCGAGGACTTCTGGGGCACCGACTGGCCGCAAGAGATCGTCGTCGTCGCGACCGCTTCGGACGCCCAGTTCGCCGCCGAGGCGCACCTGAATCCGGCCCGGCAGTGGAAAGACATCGCCGCTGTTGCCGTCGCCGACGGAGTCGACTTCGACCATCACCGCGCTGTCGGGCAGCGGATCGTGCTGGCTCCGGGCGCGTCCGACATGACGGATTCCGCGCTGCGAATCGTGCTGGTCCATGAGCTTTTTCACTTCGCCACCCGGGCCGACACCGCGCTGGACGCGCCGCGCTGGCTCACCGAGGGAGTTGCCGACTACGTCGCCCGCCCGGCCACCCCGATCCCTTCCGGACCCGCCGCGCGGAACACTGCGCTGCCCACCGATGCGGACCTCGACGTCTCCGGACCGCAGCGGGTCACCGGCTACGACCGGGCCTGGTGGTTCGCCCGGTTCGTCGCCGACGACTACGGCGTCGACGGCTTGCGCCGGCTGTACGAATCGGCCTGCGGGCCGGATCACGGGGACCTCGCCACGGCGGTGCGTCAAGCCCTTGGTGTCGAGATGTCGGGCTTGCAATCGCAGTGGGCGCGGTGGCTGACCCGCTAGCGTGAGCGGTGATGACGCGGATTCTTCTGGTCACCAATGACTTTCCGCCCCGGCGCGGCGGTATCCAGTCCTACCTGGAGCAGTTCGTGCTGCGGCTGGTTTCGGACGGTGAACACGACCTCACGGTGTACGCGCCCCGATGGAAGGGGTCCGACGACTACGACCGGGCTGCGCCGATGCGCGTCGTGCGCCACCCGGGCACGCTGATGCTTCCCGAGCCCGGCGTCGACCGCCGGATGCGCGACCTGATCACCGAGCACGGCATCGAGACGGTGTGGTTCGGGGCGGCGGCCCCGCTGGCGCTGCTCGCTCGCCGGGCGCGCGATGCCGGTGCGGCGCGGGTGCTGGCCTGTACGCACGGCCACGAGGTGGGTTGGTCCATGCTGCCGGTGGCCCGTTCGGCCCTTCGCCGGATCGGCGACGGCAGCGACGTCATCACCTATGTCAGCCGCTACACCCGGGGACGGTTCGCGGCGGCGTTCGGTCCGCGCGCCCGTCTGGAGCACCTTCCACCGGGTGTCGACACGGATCGCTTCCGCCCGGATCCCGCGGCGCGGGCGCGGTTACGGGACCGCTACGGCCTGGGCGAACGTCCGGTGGCGGTGTGCGTGTCACGACTGGTGCCGCGCAAGGGCCAGGACATGCTGATCCGCGCGATGCCGCAGATCAGGCGCAGGGTGGACGGCGCGACGCTGGTCATCGTCGGCGGCGGCCCCCATGCCGAGGCGCTGCACCGGCTGGCCGACCGCTGCGGGGTGGCCGACGACGTCGTCTTCACGGCGGGTGTTCCCGGCGACGAACTGGCCGCGCACTACGCGATGGGCGACGTGTTCGCGATGCCGTGCCGGACCCGCGGCTACGGCCTCGACGTCGAGGGCCTGGGCATCGTCTTTCTGGAGGCCTCCGCGACCGGGGTGCCGGTGGTGGCCGGACGGTCCGGCGGCGCACCCGAGACCGTGCTGGACGGCGAGACCGGCCGGGTCGTGGACGGCCGGTCGGTGGACGAGATCGCCGATGCGGTGGCGGGCCTGTTGGCGGACCCGGAAACAGCCCGGCGGATGGGGGAGGCCGGCCGTCGTTGGATCGTCCGGGACTGGAACTGGGCCACCCACGCCGCCCGGCTGGCGGACCTGCTTCGGGTGCCCCCGGCCGGTGTGTGAAGCTAATCTCCGTGCACAGCATCCAGATCGCCGATGAGACGTTCGTGGCGGCTGACCCCGCTGCCGTGGGAAGCGCGGTGTCGGACCCCAAAGACCTGCGCCGGTGGTTTCCCGACCTCGCCCTGACCGTGGTCGAGGACCGCGCCGACAAGGGCATGCGCTGGACGGTGGCGGGCCCCCTGACCGGAACCATGGAGATCTGGCTGGAGCCGGTGCTCGATGGCGTTGTGCTGCACTACTTCCTGCACGCCGAGCCGTCCGGCTCGCTCGAGAAGGTGAGCCCGGCCGCGATGACCCACCAGCGCCGTGTCGCGGGCAAGCGGATGGCGTTCGAGGTCAAGAACCGACTGGAGGCCGGCCGGCCGGTCGGAGTCGCGCCGGGCACCTGAGCCCGGGACCCGAGAGGGTACGGTTTTGGTTGTCCCGCGCAATGGGCGAGCGCTGCGCGAGGAACAGATCAACGCGGAAGTGGCAAACAGTGGCGGAACGGACGGCCCAGACCATCCACATCGATGCGGACCCCCGCACCGTGATGGCCGTCATCGCCGATATCGCGTCCTATCCGGCATGGGTGTCGGAATACACCCACGCCGAGGTGTTGGAGTCCGATTCAGAGGGCTACCCGCTGCGCGCCCGGCTGGTGCTCGAGGCCGCGGTGCTCAACGACACCATGGAGCTGGCCTATGACTGGCCGGCCGACCGGTCCGAAGTGCGGTGGTCGCTGGTGTCCAGCTCGCTGCTGACCGCACTCGACGGCGCCTACACCCTCACACCCCACGGTTCGGGGACCGACGTCACCTACGAGTTGGCGGTGGACCTGGCCATCCCCATGATCGGGCTGCTCAAACGGAAAGCCGAACGCCGGCTCACCGACACCGCGCTCAAGGACCTCAAGAAGCGGGTGGAAGGCGGGCGCGCCGAGGAGGAACCGGATGTACTCCGCTGACTCGGCCCCAGCCGCTGCTGAACCCCGCATCAGCTTCTTCGTCGGCAAGGGCGGGGTGGGCAAGTCCACGCTGGCGTCGGCGACGGCCGTCCGGGCGGCGCTCGCCGGCGATCGCGTGCTCGCGATCTCGACCGACCAGGCCCATTCGCTCGGCGATGTGCTCGGGGTGCCCGTGGAGCCCAGCGGCACCCCCGAGCCGGTACGCATCCTGACCGAGGAGCGCGGTGGCGACAGCGGCGGCGGACACCTCGACGCCCTCGCCCTGGACACCCTGGCCCTGTTGGAGACGGCGTGGCGCGCCATCGTGCCGGTGCTGGCCGCGCAGTTCCCGGCCTCTGATCTCAAAGACCTTGCACCCGAAGAACTCTCCGCCCTACCCGGTATTCAGGAGGTGCTCGGGTTGCGCACGGTGGCCGAGCTGGCCGCCTCGGGCCGCTGGGACTACGTCGTGGTGGACTGCGCGTCCACCGCCGATGCGCTGCGGATGCTGACCCTGCCAGCGGCGTTCGCCGAGTACCTCGAACGGGGCTGGCCCCGGCACCGTCGCCTCAGCTCCTCCACCGACGACCTCCGGACCGTCGCCACCGTCGCACTGATCGAGGCGGCGAGCGGTGGCGCCGAATCGTTGGCGGCGCTGCTCGCCTCCGACCGGGTGAGCGCCCACCTGGTTCTGACGCCGGAACGGGTGGTGTCCGCCGAGGCGGTCCGCACGCTGGGTTCGCTCGCTCTGATGGGCGTGCCGGTGGCTGAGCTGATCGTCAATCAGGTTCTCTTTCAAGATGATTCCTTCGAATACCGCAACCTTCCGGAGCATCCCGCGTTCGACTGGTACTCCGCCCGGATCGCTGAGCAGCAGGCGGTGCTCAGCGACCTGGCCGGCTCGATAGGCGAGGTTCAGCTGGTGCTGACTCCCCATCTGGCCGGGGAGCCCATCGGGCCGAAGGCGTTGGGGCAGTTACTCGACGAGGCGCGGCTGCGGGACGGCTCCCCGCCTCCCGGACCGTTGCGGCCGATCGTCGACCGGGAGTCGGGCTCCGGGCTCGAAGCCGTCTACCGGATGCGGTTAGAGTTGCCGCAACTCGACCCCGGCTCGCTCAGTCTCGGGCGGGCCGGTGATGACCTGATCATCGGTGTCGCGGGGCTGCGCCGCCGGGTGCGGCTGGCGTCAGTGCTGCGCCGGTGCATCGTCACCGACGCTGCGCTGCGCGGCAGCGAGTTGACCGTGCGGTTCCGACCCAACCCGGAGGTGTGGCCCCGATGACCCACCCCGACATCGGACCCGAGCTGCGCGCGCTGGCCCAGTCGATTCTCGATCGCCTGGACCCCGCCGTGCGGGCCGCCGCCGCGACGTTGTTGAGCAGCGGGGCCGCCGAGGCGGGTCGCTGCCAGCAGGTCTGGTGTCCGGTTTGCGCGCTCGCGGCTCTGGTCAGCGGTGAGCAGCACCCGATGTTGACCCTGGTCGCCGAACACAGCGTGACCGTTATGGCCCTTCTGCGAGACATGGCGGCCGCTTCCGGGTCTGCCGCGCCTGCAGAGTCCCCTGAGGAGGCGCCCGGTCAACCGACGGCTGAGGCCGATCAGATCCCCGGCGATCAGATCCCCGGTCGCTATCAATCGATTCCGATCGTGATCGAACAGACCACCGTCGACGAGTGACGTACGAGCTGCTGTGGATTGCCCGTGAAACCGCGTTGCTAGTGCGCGCCGCGGGCGGCGGGCTGGGTAGAGTTGGCCGGACAAGTCCCGACGACGACCCGTCCGGGCCCGACTGCCGAGGGGGGTTCCATGTGGTACTACCTGTTTAAGTACATCTTCATGGGCCCGCTGCTGGCTTTCCTCGGGCGTCCGAAAGTCGAAGGGCTGGAATACCTTCCGCGTTCCGGACCGGCGATTCTGGCCAGTAACCACCTGGCGGTGGCGGACAGCTTCTACCTCCCGCTGGTGGTCCGCCGGCGGATCACCTTCCTGGCCAAGTCCGAGTACTTCACCGGTAAGGGCATCAAGGGTGCGTTCAACCGGTGGTTCTACACCGTCGCCGGGCAGGTGCCGATCGACCGCACCAACGCCGATGCGGCGCAGGCCGCCCTGGACACCGCCGAGCGAATCCTGGGTCAGGGAAAGCTGCTCGGGATGTACCCGGAGGGCACCCGATCCCCGGACGGCCGGCTCTACAAGGGCAAGAGCGGCCTGGCCCGGCTGGCGCTGGAGACCGGTGTGCCGGTGATCCCGGTTGCGATGATCGGCACCGACACCGTCAACCCGCCCGGCTCCAAGATGTGGCGCTTCGGCCGGGTCACGGTGCGGTTCGGAAAGCCGATGGACTTCTCCCGGTTCGAGGGCCTGTCCGGTAACCGCTTCATCGAACGGGCCGTCATCGACGAGGTGATGTACGAGCTGATGAAGCTCTCCGGACAGGAGTACGTCGACATCTACGCGGCCAGCCTCAAGCAGGCCGGGCCGGCTAAGCCGGAAGCCGCAGGTCAGCCGCCTGCGCGGATCCCGGAGAGCGCTGCGGGCTGACCCAGGCCCGAGTCACGGTCAGTCCCGCGACGGCGATCACCGACAGTCCCCACCACACGTATGACATCCCCAGTAGTTGCCGCCACCAGGATGCGGCCTCTTCGTGGTGCTCGGGCAACAGATGAATGGGTGTCCACACCATCAGAGCGACTCCCGCGGCGCTGACCACCGCCAGCGCCGGGTTTCGCCGCCGGTAGGCCAGTACCGCGGTCACGATCACAGTGGGCAGCGCCCAGACCCAATGGTGCGACCAGGAGACCGGCGAGACCACCAGGCCGAACAGGGCCACGCACATCAAACCCAGGGCGGCCTCGCCGGCAGCCAGCACTCGTCGCACCGCCCACACGGTCAGGCCGAGAACCGCGAAACAGGCCGCTGTCCACAACACGAAATGGGTGGTCTCGCCCAGGCCGAGGCGGGCCAGCGCTCCGGCGGCGTTCTGATTGGTGTTCAGGGTGGGCGTGCCGATCCGGTCGGTGTGGCCGACCGTCGTCGTCCAGTACTCCTTGGAGTCGCGCCAGGCCAGTGCGAATCCGAGCAGTGTGGCCAGTGCGAACGACACCATGGCCGTCACCGCTGCCCGGACGTCCCGGCGCAGCACGAAGTACACCAGGAACACCGCAGGGGTGAGCTTGAGCGCGATCGCGATACCCAGCAGTGCGCCGCGCGGCCACGGCGTGCGCCGCGGCAGGCAGTCGGCGATGACCAGTGTCATCAGCACGACGTTGATCTGGCCGAACGAGAAGTTGGCCTGAATCGGCTCCAGGGTCACCGCGGCGACGGCGGCGATGCCGGCAGCCAGCCACGGCGCGCGATCAACGCCCAGGGCGTTAAGCACGATCCAGATCGACACCGCCAGCAGTACCAGGGTCGTCACGGTGATCGCCACGCTCGCCGCCGTCAGCGACACCATGGCCAGCGGTGCGAACACGATGGCTGCCAAAGGGGGATAGGTGAACGGGAGGTCCAGGCCGCCCTGGGTGTGGAACATCGCGCCGTCCGCGTAGAGCGGGCGATGGGCCAACCAGGCCTGGCCGCCCATCCGGTAGACGTCGACGTCGATCCGGTACGGCGTGTGTCCGAATAGTTGCCAGCAGGTGTTGAGCACGGCGGCGACGACGAGAACCTGGGTCACTCGCCAGACAACGGTCGCCGGGCGGCCTGCCCTGAAATCGCTGCGCATAACCGCACCAGACTATCGGTCAATGCGGCCGAATCGGGGTGGCGTAGTTTTCACGCCGTGCACTTTGCCCTCCGCCTCGACGTCAATCTCGACTTCATGGCACCCGGGCGGGTGCCGTTGCTGTGGTGTCTGATCGCGTTCATTTCGACCTTCTTCATCACCCGGACGATCACCCGCTACATCCGCGCGACGGCCAATCAGACCGGGCCGCGCAAGTGGTGGCAACCGCACAACATTTCCGGCAAAGGCGGCACGCACATTCACCATGCCGTGTTCGGGGTGATCCTGGTGCTGGTCTCCGGCGTCACCATGGTCACCATGAACACCGATGGCACTGCCCACGAATTCACTGCTGCAGCAATATTTTTCGGCATCGGTGCCGCTCTGGTGCTCGACGAGTTCGCACTCATCCTGCACCTGCAGGACGTCTACTGGTCCGAGGACGGGCGCACCTCGGTCGATGCGGTGTTCGTCGCGGTCGCCGTCGCGGGCCTGCTGATCATGGGGTTCAACCCGCTGTCGTTCTTCAACGGCGGCATCTGGCGCGACGACACCTCGCTGCTGGCCCGGGCCTCCGTTATCGCCATGGCCGTGGCCACGCTGGCCCTGGCGGTCGTCGTTCTGCTCAAAGGAAAACTCTGGACCGGGTTGATCGGCATGTTCATCACGCCGCTGTTGCTGGTCGGCGCCATCCGGCTGTCCCGCCCGCACGCACCGTGGGCTCGCTGGCACTACCAGGACAAGCCCCGCAAGATGCACCGATCCCTGGAGCGGGAGCGCTATCTCCGGCGGCCGTTCGTGCAGGCCAACCTGTGGTTGCAGCATGTCATCGCCGGTGAGCCGCGCTTCCCGAGCGACGACGAGGTCAACGCCGAACTGGACCGGCAGGTCCACGCCGCGCCGGCACCCGGCCAGCAGAACCCGGTGGGGCCCCAGGCCGAATCCCAGGCCGTTTCGCAGGCCACTTCCCAGTCCGCCGCCCAGAACACTTCGGTGGAGGCCTAGGTGCGCTACTTCTACGACACCGAGTTCATCGACAACGGCCGCACCATCGAGTTGATCTCGATCGGGGTTGCCGCCGAGGACGGCCGGGAGTTCTACGCCGTCTCCACCGAGTTCGACCCGGAGTCCGCCGGGCGCTGGGTGCGGACCCACGTGTTGCCCAAGCTGCCCTCGCCGGCGTCGCCGCTGTGGCGCTCACGGCGGCAGATCCGCGAAGGCCTGGAGGACTTCCTCGGGATCGACGGCGTGGAGCCGATCGAACTGTGGGCGTGGGTCGGTGCCTACGACCACGTCGCGCTGTGCCAGCTGTGGGGGCCGATGACCAGCCTCCCGCCGCAGATCCCGCGCTTCACCCGCGAATTGCGGCAGGTCTGGGAGGACCTGGGGTGTCCGCGGATGCCTCCCCGCCCGGCCGACACCCACGACGCCCTCGTCGACGCCCGCCACAACCTGCTGCGTTACCGGCTGATGGCGGAGGCGCGGTAGTTCCGCCGCAGGCCTCACGGAGTGGAAAACGCCCGGGCGGTCCCGGCTACCATGTACCGGTGAACTGGACCGTTGACGTGCCGATCGAGCAGCTGCCGTCCTTGCCGCCGCTGCCGGCCGAGTTGCGCGCGCGGCTTGATGACGCGCTGTCGAGGCCGGCCGCCCAGCAGCCGAGTTGGGACCCTGACCAGGCCAAGGCCATGCGCACCGTGTTGGAGAGCGTTCCGCCGGTGACGGTCGCCTCCGAGGTCGAGAAGCTCTTCAGCCAGCTGGCTGCGGTCGCGCGCGGCGAGGCGTTTCTGCTCCAGGGCGGCGACTGCGCCGAAACCTTCGCAGACAACACGGAACCCCACATCCGGGCCAACATCCGCACCCTGCTGCAGATGGCCGTGGTGCTCACCTACGGCGCCAGCATGCCGGTGGTGAAGATGGCCCGTATCGCCGGGCAGTACGCCAAGCCCCGGTCCTCGGACATCGACTCGCTGGGCTTGAAGTCCTACCGCGGCGACATGGTCAACGGGTTCGCCCCCGACCCGGCCACGCGCGAACACGACCCGTCCCGCCTGGTGCGGGCCTACGCCAACGCCAGCGCCGCGATGAACCTGGTGCGGGCACTGACCTCGTCGGGACTGGCGTCGCTGCACGCCGTCCACGACTGGAACCGGGAATTCGTCAGCACCTCGCCGGCGGGCGCCCGTTACGAGGCGCTGGCCAACGAGATCGACCGTGGCCTGCGTTTCATGAGCGCCTGCGGGGTGGCCGACCGCAACCTCGACACCGCGGAGATCTACGCCAGCCACGAGGCTCTGGTCCTGGACTACGAGCGGGCCATGCTGCGGCTGTCCGACGAGTCCGGCGAGCCGCGCCTCTACGATCTGTCCGCGCACTACATCTGGATCGGGGAGCGCACCCGCCAGCTGGACGGTGCCCACATCGCCTTCGCCGAGGTTGTCGCCAACCCGATCGGAGTGAAGATCGGGCCGACGATGACCCCGGAACTCGCCGTGGAGTACGTCGAGCGCCTCGACCCGCACAACCAGCCCGGACGTCTGACGCTGATCAGCCGGTTGGGCAACCACAAGGTGCGCGACGTACTTCCCCCGATCATCGAGAAGGTCCAGGCCACCGGCCACCAGGTGATCTGGCAGTGCGACCCCATGCACGGCAATACCCACGAGTCGTCAACCGGATACAAGACCCGCCACTTCGACCGGATCGTGGACGAGGTGCAGGGGTTCTTCGAGGTGCACCGGGCGCTGGGCACGCATCCCGGCGGTATCCACATCGAGCTCACCGGGGAGAACGTCACCGAATGCCTCGGTGGTGCCCAGGACATCTCGGACACCGACCTCGCCGGGCGCTACGAGACCGCGTGTGATCCAAGGCTGAACACGCAGCAGAGTTTGGAGCTGGCGTTTTTGGTCGCGGAGATGCTGCGCGACTGAAAGGAGCGCAGCAGTCTCCGCGGTTGGATGGGGCGGAGATGCTGCGCGACTGAACGGAGCGCAGCAGTCTCCGCGGCGTCGCTGGGTCAGCGACCGAGGATGCCGCCGAGGTCGAGGCCCGCGAAATTCATGCCGACGGTCCAGCTTGCGGCGGCCACAACGCCGGTGAGCACCAGTACCGCGCACACCCAGAACACCACGGCCCGCCGGGACCGCTGTCGGGCCCAGATGAACTCGTCGATGTCGATCCCGGCGAATTGAGTTGGTGTCTCCCAGTTTTCGGCTTCGTCATCGGGTTGGCCCGGTTCTTCGACGGCGGGCCGCCACGTCCGCGGGTCGGGGGTGAACTGACGGGTCGGTTGGCGCCCGGGGGGCCCGGCGGGCGGGGGAGTCGGGCGGCCGGCGTGCTGAAGGTGGTAGGCGGTGGCAGCCGCGTGCTGCGCCGAATTCCGCGGGGCCGGAACGCGGAACGCCGGCAGGTTCAACTCTGCGGCGATGGAATCCAATCCGGCGCACATCTGCGAGGCGTCGGCGAACCGTGCGTCGGCATCCCGCGCGGTGGCGGACGCGATGAACGCGTCGAACTGCGGCGGCACGCCGGAAATCGCCGAACTCGGTCGGGGCACCTCCCGGTCGAGGCGCTGGTGTGCGACCGACAACGGGTTGTCGCCGCGGAAAGGCATTGCGCCGGTGAGTAGTTCGAATGCCATGATGCCTGCGGAGTAGACGTCGCTTCGCGGCCCGACCTCGGTCCCGAGGACCTGTTCCGGCGAGAGATAGGCGGCGGTCCCGAGGATCACGCTGGTCGAGGTGATACCGGCCTCCGCGGTCGCGCGTACCAAGCCGAAGTCGACGAGTTTCACCTCGCCGTCATCGGAGATCAGCACGTTCTCTGGTTTGACGTCGCGGTGGACAAGACCGGCCCGGTGGGCCACCCCCAACCCGCTCAGGACTGGACGCAGCACTGCCGCCACGGCGTGCGGCGGCATCGGGCCGCGTTCGCGCAGCAATTCGCGCAGCGTCCCGCCCTCGATAAGTTCCATTACCAGGAACGGGTGCACACCGTCGTCGCCCTGGTCGTAGATGGCCACCAGGCCGGGGTCCTTCAGGCGGGCGATCGCTCTCGCCTCGCGTTGGAAGCGGGCCAGGAACTGGACGTCGCCGGCATAGCGGGCGTCCATCACCTTCAAGGCAACCGGGCGGTCCAACCGGACGTCCAACCCCCGGTACACCGTCGACATGCCACCGGAGGCGATCCTTGCCTCGACGCGGTATCGCCCGTCGAGCAGGGTGCCGACGAGTCGGTCCGAGGTCACCGGCTCATCCTAAGTCCGGCCCTAGACTGGGCGTGTGAGCAGCATTCCGGCCGGTGACGACGTCCTTGACCCCCAGGAACCGGTATACGACCTGTCGGCGGTGGCTGAGTTGCTGGGTGTCCCGGTGACGAAAGTGCACCAGGAACTGCGGGAGGGCCATCTTGTGGCGGTCCGCCGGAACGGCGTTCTGGTCATTCCCCGGATCTTCTTCACCGATTCGGGCACCGTGGTCAAGCCGCTGTCCGGCCTGCTCGCGGTGCTGCGTGACGGGGGGTACGGCCAATCCGAGATCCTGCGTTGGCTGTTCACCGCCGACCCGTCCTTGACCCTGACCCGCGACCGCGTCCGCGAGTCGGTGCCCAACGCCCGTCCGGTTGACGCATTGCACTCCCACCAGGCGCGCGAGGTACTCAGGCGAGCCCAGGCTATGGCCTACTGAGGCCTGCGGGGCTGCGGCCTGCGGGCCTTACCGAGGCCTGCGGGGCCTACTTGACCCGCACCGGCAGGGGTTCCTCGCGCCGCAGTGAGTACCACGCCCCGACCGCGCATGTGGTGGCCAGCAGTACGTGCAGCCAGGAGTACATGCCGTGGGAGCCATCCGGTTTGAAGACGACCATGATCCAGGTCGAGAACCCGGCGATCAGTGAGATCGCTGCGCGGGACTGGGCCAACCCCGACACCACGGCCAACGGCCAGGTGTAGTACCAGGGCAGGGCGGCCGGTACGAACAGCACCACCACCAGCATCGCCCAGGCGATGCCCTGCAGGGCCTCGCGGTCGGTGTGCCGGAATCGCCACCACAGCAAGGGGAGTGCCACCACGATGATCCCCGCCCCGATCAGGCGCGTGACCTCGAGAACGGCGTAGAAACTGACCGACCCGAAGGTGTTGCCGACTGTGCTGATCACGTTGGCGATCGCGGTCGGGATGGTCAGCCAGTTGACGATCTTGACCGAGCCGGCCAGGGCGGTGAGCCAGCCCAGGCCCACCCCGGCCAGCCAGGACAGCACGGCGAACACGCCGACCAGGGTGGCCACCGATCCGACAGCCGCAACGGCGAACGCGCGCAGGCGGTTTCCGGTCAGATGGCGCGCCCACACCCACACCATGAACGGCAGTGCCAGCACGGCAGTGGCCTTAACGGCGACGGCGATCGCGATCAGGGCGAGGCCGACCACGTGGTGCCGGGACAGGGTCAGCGCGATGCCGGCCATCATCAGCCCGACCATGAGCATCTCGTTGTGCACCCCGCCCATCAGGTGGATGATCACCAACGGGTTCAGAACGCAGATCCACAGCGCGACAGCGCCGTTGGCGCCGATATGACGGGCCACCCGGGGTGCGGCCCAGATCAGCAGCACCAGTCCGGGAAGCATGCACAGTCGCAGCAGCATGGTGCCGGCCACCACGTGGTTGCCGACGATCATCGTGACGAACCGGGCCACCAGGATGAACGCCGGGCCGTAGGGGGCGGTGGTGGTGGTCCAGATCGGACTCACGTTGTCCAGCAACGTGTTCGGATTGTCGATCGGGCCCACCACATAGGGGTCGAAGCCGTCGCGCAGCAGCGCTCCCTGCGCCAGGTAGGAATAGGTGTCCCGGCTGAACAGCGGGACACTCACCAGCAGCGGAGCCAGCCAGAAGCCCGTGGTGGCGATCATCGCGTACTCGCTGTCGGGCCTGCCCTCGACGATCCGCCGGCCCAGCCACAGCCAGGCCACCAGCATCAGCAGGACGCCGATCCACAGCACCAGCGAGGACACCACGAGTCCGTGGCCGAACCGCAGCCACGACAGCGCCACCGACTCCAGCACCGGATCGTGCTGGCGGGTGCTGCCGGCGCCGAGTCCGCCGACGGTGATCAACGCCGCGCCGAGGAACCCCAGCAGTGCAGGTCTGCCCTCGTCTGCCCGGGCGAAGGCGATCAGGCGGGCCAGTCCGCTCATCGGTGCGGTCTTGGTCATGTCAGGCCGACCGGTTGGCGGCCAGTCCGGCGAGTTCGGCCAGGCCGACCTTGGCCGGTGGGTTGATCGGCGCGCTGTCCAGTGCCGCGAGGGTGCGGCGGGTCAGGAGGTCGATGCGTTCCTCGACGGCGGCAAGTGCGCCGACGGACTCGATGAGGCCGCACAGTTGGCGCACCTGCGCCTCGCTCAGGTCGGTACCGACCGAGGACCGCAGCAGGGCGGCCGCGGCGGGATCGGTGCGTTCGGCGCGGTCGACGGCTTCGGCGAGCAGGACGGTCCGCTTGCCCGAACGGAGGTCGTCGCCGGACGGCTTGCCGGTGACCGCGGGGTCTCCGAACACACCCAGCACGTCGTCGCGAAGTTGGAACGCCACGCCGAGGTCATTGCCGAGGCTGTGGAAGACGGCCTGGACGTCCGGGCGGTCGGCGGCGGCCGCAGCGCCCAGTTGCAGGGGCCGGGACACCGTGTAGGAGGCGGTTTTGAAGGTGTTGACGTTCATCGCCGAGGCGATGGACTCCGCGCCACTGCTCTCGGCGACGATGTCGAGGTACTGACCGCCGAGCACCTCGGTGCGGATGTCCGACCAGATCCGCCGGACCCGTCGGGGTCCACCGTCCGGCAGGTCGGTGTCGGCGACGATGTCGTCGGCCCACACCAGTGAGAGGTCGCCGAGCAGGATGGCCGCCGACCGCCCGAATTGTTCGGCGGAGCCGCGCCATCCGCGACCGCGGTGCAACTCGGAGAAATGCACGTGGACGGTGGGCATTCCGCGCCGGGTCGCAGAGTCGTCGATGACGTCGTCGTGCACCAGGGCGCAGGCGTGCAGAAGTTCCAGCGCGGCGAACAACCGCAGGGTGTCGGCGCTGACCGGGTCGTCCGGGCCGGGCGTCACCGCCCGGTAGCCCCAGTAGGCGAAGGCGGGGCGCAGCCGCTTCCCGCCGCGCAGCACGAAATCCTCCAGCGCGGCGATCAGTCCGTCGTAGTCATCGCCGATGTAGGACGATTCGGCGCGACGAGCCGACAGGTAGGTGCGGAGCTCGTCGGTGACCGCGGCGGCCAGTTCGGCGGCCGACGGCGCTGTGGCATCGATGCTCAGCGCGGGGCCCCTTTCCCTCGTGCGAACAGATCAGGTGCGAACAAATCAGGCGCGAGCCGATCAGGTGCGACCCAGATTAGACGTCTTCGCCCTGTTCGGCGGGAGCGAAGCGCAGTGCGGACTGGTCGCGGTCGCGCCAGGCCAGGTAACCGATCAGGCCGGACACCAGCAGCGCGGCCACTCCCAGCCAGATGGCCGCCGTCGCGAACGATCTGGTGCTCGGGTCGGTGTAGCGGGCTTGGGCGCTCATGGTGTTGACCACGCCCGGTTTGAGCTTCCACTCCACGACGCCGCTGTCGATCCGATCGCCGTTGGTAGAGGTCACCTCACCGGGAAAGGCTGCGCTGAACTTCACGTCCGCGTCGGGGTCGGTGACGTTGGTCAGGTCGACGCGCCCCTCCAGGATCACCAGTTCGCCGGCCCGCCGCAACGAGACGTCGACGCCGGTGGCGTCGCGGCTCAGATCGGCCAGTTGCGGCACTTCGGCGAAGGTCAGGTCGGAGAACGAAGCCTGCGATCCGACGTACCCGTCCGATTCGTAGTTCGAGACCGCGAGTTTGTTGCCGAATGTGAGGTTCTCGTCGAACTGGGGGCCGTGGTCATCGGCGTCGCGGGGTTTCACCGTGGCGACGATGTCACCGGACACCTTGTCGTCGGGCGACACCGTGATCGACGTGTTCACCCGTAGGCAGCCCGCCGCGAGCGGGGCAAGGATCAGCAGCAGAAGTGTGAGTGCCCGCCGCCGCAGGCGCGAGTCTCGCTGCCGATCGATGGTTCGCACGAGGGGTATCGTGCCAGACCCGGACTACAGCGGGAGGCTTCGACCCAGGATGGCGAACGCCCGCGGGTCTCCCGCGAAGTGGTAGCCGCGGATGACGTCGCCGAATCCCAGCCTGCGGTAGAGCCTCCAGGCGCGATTGGCCTCGCCGTAGATCTCCGGAGTGGACAGCATGACGCTCGCTTCGGGTCGTTCGGCCAGCAGTCGCCTGGCGAGCGCCTCGCCCAGTCCCTGACCCTGAGCTCGCGGATGGATGTGCAGTTCGGTCAGTTCGAAATAGTCGCTCATCAGGCGGGCGATCTCATCGCGTGGATAGCCCACCCGGTGCAGGCCGCGCAGCACCTGTTGCTGCCACCACTGGTCGGGCGCACCGCTGTAGCCGTAGGCGATCCCGAGTAGCGGAGCGGCCGCCAACTGGTCGTCGGGCGGTACGGGGTGGTCGGGACCGGGGACTTCCACGGCGGCCACGGCCGTCCACCCACTGCGGCCGGTGTGCTCCAGCCACATCGACGCTCTCTGGCGTTCGGTGCCGCGGGGGTAGTGCATGGCGTCGACGTAGACCGCGAGCGCGTCGTCGAGACGTCGTTGCATATCGGCGGCCGAGAGGTCGATCAGGAACGTCGTCAACGTCGATCATCCCCTTCGCCTCCGAACCCACTGAGCTCATCTACCCCCGCCATTATGGTGGCGGCACGCCCACGAATCGCGGCGCGCCGGTGAGAGACAAATCGGTGGGTCGAAGTGGGTGGCCCACGACAGCGGCGCCTCGTATCATGGTCCTCATCGCGGTGTCATCCCCGCGCTATGACCGCAGGCGAAGGAGGGACGAATGCCACTCTCCGAGCACGAGCAGCGGATGCTGGATCAGATCGAGAGCGCTCTCTACGCCGAGGATCCCAAGTTCGCATCCAGTGTCCGTGGCGGGCATCTCCGTGGGACGTCGGCCCGCCGGCGACTGCAGGGGGCTGGTCTTTTCCTGCTCGGGTTGGCCATGCTGGTCGCCGGCGTGGCGATCAAGGCCACCATGATCGGCGGTTTTCCGGCACTGTCGGTGCTCGGTTTCGTCATGATGTTCGTCGGTGTGGTGTTCGCGGTCACGGGTCCGCGCCTTCCGGTGGGGCGCGACCGCGCCCAGGCGGCGGGTCCGGGTCGGCCTCGCAGGGTCAGGGGTTCGGGTTCCTTCACCAGTCGGATGGAAGATCGTTTCCGTCGCCGTTTCGACGAGTGACCACGGGGATTTAAGCGCCACGAGGGGCGGCCGGTTGGCCGCCCTTTTTCTGTAGTTAGCGCCGATCTTTCCTTTCGAGGGATTTCAGTCCCTTCTTTGTGCCCTTCTTTGTGCCCTTCTTCGTGCCTCCCCACAACGCCCCACTGAGGGTGCGCCCTGCGTTTTCTCTCCTGTGACCTGGGGATTTGCAATTCTGAGCGGATGCCGCGGGCGGCGTCGGGATCCGAATCAGCAGGCCTTTCCTGGCGGAGTGGGGGAAGGGCGTGTCGTTTCGTTATAAATGTGGAGCAAAGTGGGGCGTTGTGGGGTAATGTGGCGGCTAGCGGGTCACACCGCACGGGCGTTCAAGGAGGTGCAGAGATGTTTCTCGGCACTTACACGCCCAAGTTGGACGACAAGGGGCGGCTCACGTTGCCCGCCAAGTTCCGCGACGCACTGGCAGGAGGGCTGATGGTCACCAAGAGCCAGGACCACAGCCTCGCCGTCTACCCCCGTGCGCAGTTCGAGCAGCTGGCCCGCCGGGCGGCGGCCACCTCGCGGAGCAACCCGGAGGCCCGCGCGTTCCTGCGCAACCTGGCTGCCGGTACCGACGAGCAGCACCCCGACGCCCAGGGCCGGATCACTCTGTCTCCCGACCATCGGCGCTACGCCCACCTGTCCAAGGACTGCGTGGTGATCGGGGCGGTGGACTTCCTGGAGATCTGGGACGCCCAGGCCTGGGAGAGCTACCAGCAGACCCACGAAGAGAACTTCTCCGCGGCCAGTGATGAAGCACTCAGCGACATCATCTGAGTCGCGCGCCCGTGCGGCGTGGTCTCTGCCCGAAACGACCCTGGCGTACTTCCCCAACGCCAGGTTCGTATCGGACAGGGACCTCGCCGCACGGGTGACGCTCCACCGACCCGGAGGAGGTGCCATGGCTGACGCCAGCGAGAGCCAGGCCGGCGAGAGCCATGGACACATCCCCGTGCTGCTGGAGCGCTGCGTGGAGATCCTCGCCCCGGCCCTCACCCGGACCGCTGCTGACGGCTCCGGCGCTGTTCTGCTGGATGCGACGCTGGGTGCCGGGGGGCATGCCGAGCGTTTTCTCACCGAGTTTCCCGGGCTCCGGCTGATCGGACTCGACCGTGACTCTGACGCTTTGGCGATCGCGCGACGGCGCCTGGCCCGATTCGGTGACCGGGTGCAGTTCGTGCACACCCGGTATGACGGGATTGCCGATGCGCTGGACGAAAGTGGTCTTCCTGCAACACAATCCATCGACGGCGCGCTGTTCGATCTCGGTGTTTCCTCAATGCAGCTAGACCAGCCGGATCGCGGATTCTCCTATTCCCAGGATGCCCCGCTGGACATGCGGATGGATCCGGAGTCGCCGTTGACCGCCGCTACGATCCTCAACACGTGGAGCCGCGGGGAACTGACCGACATCCTCCGCCGCTTCGGCGAGGAGAAGTTCGCCTCGCGCGTCGCAGGCTTCATCGTCGAAAGGCGAGGACGCACACCGTATTCCCGCACCGGGCAACTGGTGGAGACGATCTACGACGCCATTCCGGCACCCGCCCGGCGCACCGGCGGGCACCCCGCGAAGCGCACGTTCCAGGCGCTGCGGATCGCGGTCAACGCCGAACTCGATTCGCTGACAGCGGCTCTGCCCGCCGCGCTGGCCGCTCTGCGTCCGGGTGGCCGGATCGCGGTGATGGCGTACCAGTCGTTGGAGGACAAGATCGTCAAGACCGCTTTCGTCTCGGCAACAGCCTCCCGTTCCCCGGCGGGTCTACCCGTTGAACTGCCCGGTTATGAGCCAGAATTCACTGCAGTGACCCGTGGGGCCGATCGTGCCGGCACCGCCGAGATCGAGCACAACCCGCGAAGCGCACCCGTGCGACTGCGGTCCATTGAACGGGCTTTTCAGGAGGGCCGCCGATGAAGTCCAGGACCGCAACGGCCGCCCCGGCCGGACCGGCGCGGGGCGCACGCCCCCGTGGCGGCGCATCTGCACGACGCCCCCAGGAGCCCCGCGGGCTGCGGCCGGGGCCTCAGACGGCACCGATGCCGCGGTTCGTCGAGAAGCCGTCGCGGGCCAAGACCGCCAGCCAGGCCAAGGCTCGCGCCAAGGCGCGGAAAGCGAAGGCGCCCAAGGTCATCCGGCGTCCGCTGCGCGAGCGGCTGCTCGAGAAACTGACCGGGGTCGATCTGCGGCCCCAGGCCCTGCTGGCCAGGATCCCGTTCGTCGTGCTCATCATCGCCGCTCTCGGAATCGGGCTGGCGATCACGCTGTGGCTGTCCACCGATGCCGCACAACGCTCCTACCAACTCGGCAGCACCCGGGCGCTGAACGACGCACTGGCGCAGCAGAAGGAATCCCTCGAGCGCGACGTGCTGGAGGCGCAGTCCGCTCCCGCTCTGGCCGACGCGGCACGCAACCTCGGGATGATCCCGTCGCGGGACTCCGCGCACCTCGTCCAGGATCCCGGCGGCAACTGGGTTGTCGTGGGTCAGCCCAAGCCGGCTGCGGGATCGCCGCCGCCGCCGCTGAACACCAAGCTGCCCGAGGAGAAGCCGGTCTTGCCCAGTCCTGTTGTCCAGGTCCCGGCCAAGCCCAAGCCCGGTGCTGCCGCGGAGGTTCCTTCCCGCCTCGTACCGGCGACGCCGCCGGTGGTTGTGCTTCCCCCGGCTCCACCTGTGGCGCCCGCCGCTCCACCGGTCTTGGGCGGCCTGGTACTCGAGCCCGTGCCCGCAGCACCGGTTGCTCAGGCGCCCGTTGCTCCGGCGCTCGTTGCCCCGGCACCCGTCGCTCCGGCGGTTACGGCTCCGGTCGGTGTCGCTCCGGTAGCTCCCGCTCCGGTCATGCCCGCGCCGGAAGCCCCGGCCCCGGTTCCGGCGGCTCCGGTGGGAGCGGCCCAGTGACCCGCGCCGAGGTTCCGGGTCAGGGGCGTCCCGCGAATGCCCGCCGGACTCGCGTGGCAGAGGAATCCGGCCCGGCCAGTGCTTCATTCGCCTACCGCTACAAGGTCGGAAACGCGGTCATCGGGGTGGCGCTGCTCGCCGCGGCGGCCCAGTTGTTCAATCTGCAGGTGCCCAGCGCCGGCGACCTCCGCGCCCAGGCTGCCGGACAGCTCAAGGTCACCGATGTCGAGAAGGCGGTGCGGGGCAGCATCGTGGACCGCAACTTCGCCAAACTCGCCTTCACCACCGAGGCGCGGGCACTGACCTTCCAGCCCGTCAAGATTCGTCAGCAACTCGCCGACGCCCGCAAGAAGTCAACCGACGCTGCCGACCCCGACCAGCGGCTCATGGCGATCGCCCGGGACGTGTCGGCCAAGCTGGGGGACAAGCCGGACTACGCGACCTTGCTCAAGAAGCTGCGCAGCAACGAGAGCTTCGTCTACCTTGCGCGCGCGGTCGACCCGGGCATCGCGTCGGCGATTATCGCGAAGTACCCCGAGGTCGGCGCCGAACGGCAGGATCTGCGGCAGTACCCGGGCGGCTCACTGGCCGCCAACGTGGTGGGCGGCATCGACTGGGACGGCCACGGCCTGTTGGGCTTGGAGGACGCGATGGACTCCATGCTGGCGGGCACCGACGGGTCGGTGACCTACGACCGGGGTTCCGATGGTGTGGTCATCCCGGGCAGCTACCGCAACCGTCACGAGGCCGTCAACGGTTCGACCGTGCAACTCACCCTGGACGACGACATCCAGTTCTACGTCCAGCAACAGGTCCAAATGGCCAGGGACGCCTCAGGCGCCAAGGACGTCTCGGCGGTGGTGCTCGACGCCAAGACCGGCGAGGTCCTGGCGATGTCGAATGACAACACCTTCGATCCGTCCCAGGACATCGGCCGTCAGAGCGACCGGCAGATCGGCAATCTCCCGGTCTCATCGCCGTTCGAGCCGGGTTCGGTGAACAAGATCGTGACCGCCGCCGCGGCCATCGAATACGACCTGACCAACCCCGACGAGGTGCTGTCGGTGCCCGGCTCCATCGACATGGGCGGGGTCAACGTCCGCGATGCCTGGGGCCACGGCGTCATGCCCTACACCACCACCGGGGTGTTCGGGAAGTCGTCCAACGTCGGCACCCTGATGCTCGCGCAACGAGTGGGGCCGCAGCGCTTCTACGATCTGCTGGGCAAGTTCGGACTGGGCCAGCGCACCAACGTCGGATTGCCCGGCGAGAGCGCGGGTATCGTCCCCCCGATCGACCAGTGGTCGGGCAGTACCTTCTCCAATCTCCCTATCGGGCAGGGTCTTTCGATGACGCTGCTGCAGATGACCGGCATGTACCAGGCGATCGCCAACAACGGACTGCGGATTCCGCCGCGGATCGTCAAGGCCACCATCGCAGCGGACGGGACCCGCACCGAGGAACCACGGCCCAATGGCATCCAGGTCGTCAACGAGGGCACCGCGCGAGTCCTGCGGAACATGTTCCGCGCGGTCGTCCAGCGTGACCCCACGGGCGCCCAGCAGGGCACCGGGCCGGCCGCCGCGGTCGACGGTTACCAGATCGCCGGCAAGACCGGTACCGCCCAGCAGATCAACCCGGCGTGCGGCTGCTACTACGAGGACGTCTACTGGATCACCTTCGCCGGGATGGTTCCCGCCGACGATCCCCGGTATGTCATCGGGGTGATGATGAACGCCCCGTCGCGCAACGCCGACGGGACGCCCGGGCACTCGGCGGCGCCGCTGTTCCACAACATCGCCGGCTGGTTGCTGCAACGCGAGAACGTTCCGCTCTCCGCTGACCCCGGAGCTCCGCTGACGCTGCAGGCCACCTGACCCTTTCCGGGCGTTCTGCTCGGTAGGGTGTCCCGGGAGTCCGGTGCTAGGGACGGAGGTGACCGGCGTGACCAGTGTTCTGCGGCCCCGGACCACCCCGGGTCTGACCCTCGCGGCCCTGGCCTCCAGGATCGGAGCGGTCCCCGCCCAGAGCGGCACCGAGGTTCCGGGAGTGCGGATCAGCGGCGTCACGCTGCGTGCCCAGGATGCCCTCCCCGGTGACCTGTTCGCCGCGCTGCCGGGCGCCAGCGCGCACGGCGCGGAGTACACCGCGGCCGCCGTGGACGCCGGAGCGGTCGGTGTGCTGACCGACCCGGCCGGCGTAGAGGTCATCCACCGCCTGCTGGGCACCCCTGCCCCGATCCCGGTCGTGGTCCATCCCGAGCCCCGCTCAGTACTGGGGGCGGTGGCCGCCGACGTCTACGGACACCCCTCGGACCGGGTCGTCGTCCTCGGCGTCACGGGGACGTCGGGCAAGACGACGACCGCCCACCTGATCGAGGCCGGGCTGCGCGCGGCCGGACGTACCGTGGGAATGATCGGCACGGTGGGAGTCCGCATCGCGGGGTCGGAGGTGCCCAGCGCGCTGACCACCCCGGAGGCGCCCGCACTGCAGGCGTTGCTTGCGGTGATGGCCGAGCGGGGCGTCGACACCGCTGTGATGGAGGTATCCAGTCACGCTCTCGAGCTGGGCCGGGTCGACGGAATCCGTTTTGCGGTGGGCGGTTTCACCAACCTGTCGCGGGATCACCTGGACTTCCATCCCACGATGGAGGCGTACTTCGACGCCAAGGCCCGATTGTTCGACCCCGCCTCGCCCAGGCGAGCCGCGATTTCGGTGGTGTGTGTCGACGACGAGGCGGGCCGCGCGATGGCTGACCGCGCGGGCCGCGCGATCACGGTCAGCGCGGGCCGCGCGATCACGGTCAGCGCGGGCCGCGCGATCACGGTCAGCGCCGAGGGCCACCCGGCTGACTGGCGGGCCGAGGACGTCGTCGTCCTGCACGGCGGAGCCGCCGACGGCCTGCAGGAATTCACCGCCGTCGATCCCGCGGGCGTGCACCACCGACTGCGGATCGGACTGCCCGGTCGCTACAACGTGGCCAACGCCCTGTTGGCGCTGGCAATGATGGACGCCATCGGGGTATCGCCCGAACAAGCCTCGCCCGGCCTGCGCACCGCGTCGGTGCCGGGACGCCTGGAGTGCGTGGACCGCGGGCAGCCGTTCCTCGCCGTGGTGGACTACGCCCACAAGCCGGGTGCTCTACGCGCGGTTCTGCAGACGCTGCGCCGGCCCGCGGGCCGGCTGGCAGTGGTGTTCGGCGCCGGCGGCAACCGCGACGCGGGGAAGCGGGAGCCGATGGGGGCTGCCGCCGCCGAGCTTGCCGATCTGGTGGTGATCACCGACGACAATCCCCGAGACGAGGACCCCGCGGTGATCCGCGCCGCCGTCCTGGCCGGAACACGGCAGGTCCAACACTCCGCCGATGTCCTGGAGATCGGCGATCGCCGGGCCGCTATCGAGTACGCGGTCGGCTGGGCCCGGCCGGGTGACGTGGTGGTGATCGCCGGTAAGGGACATGAGCGGGGACAGACCAGCGCCGGGCTGACCAGGCCGTTTGACGACCGCGAGGAGCTGGCGCGCGCACTTGAGGAGGTTCCTCGATGATCGAGCTGACGGTGGCGCGGATCGCCGAGATCGTCGGTGGCCGGCTGGCCGACATCAGCCCGGAGGAGGCCGCCGCGCGGCAGGTCACCGGCACGGTGGAATTCGACTCCCGTGCCGTCGCCCCGGGCGGATTGTTCCTGGCGCTGCCCGGGGCCCGCTCCGACGGCCACGACTTCGCCGCCGCCGCCGTGCAGGCCGGCGCGGCCGCAGTCCTGGCGGCTCGTCCGGTCGGTGTACCGGCGGTGGTGGTCCCGCCGGCGCCGGCGGCCGACGCAGGTGCGGGCGTTCTAGAACACGACCCCGACGGTGCCGGTGCGGCGGTCCTGGCTGCACTGGCCAGGCTGGCCGCCGCGGTGGCTGCTGAGCTGACGGCCGGGGGCCTGCGGATCATCGGCATCACCGGTTCCTCGGGCAAGACCTCGACCAAGGATCTGATCGCCGCGGTTCTGCGCCCGCTCGGCGAGGTGGTGGCCCCGCCAGGGTCGTTCAACAACGAACTCGGCCATCCCTGGACCGTGCTGAGAGCCACCCGCGACACCGACTTCCTGGTGCTGGAGATGTCGGCCCGCCACCCGGGCAACATCGCCGCGTTGGCCCGGATCGCTCCGCCGTCGGTAGCGGTGGTGCTCAACGTCGGCACCGCCCACCTCGGTGAGTTCGGCTCCCGCGAAGTGATCGCCTCGACGAAAGCCGAACTGGTGCAAGCTATTCCAGCGTCGGGGGTGGCGATCCTGAACGCCGACGATCCGGTGGTCGCGGCGATGGCGGCCAAAACCGCGGCGCGGGTGGTACTGACCGGACGGGCCGAGACCGCCGATGTCCGCGCCGAGGACATCGAACTCGACGAGCTGGCCCGGCCACGCTTCACCCTGGTCACCGCCGCCGGGCGGGTGCCGGTGCGACTGGCCGTGCACGGCGAGCACCAGGTCGGAAACGCGCTGTCGGCGGCCGCGGTGGCCCTGGAGTGCGGTGCGACGCTCCAGCAGGTGGCCGACGCGCTGGCCGGAGCAGCAGCCGCCTCCCGGCACCGGATGGAGGTGCGCACCCGCAAGGACGGCGTCACCGTGGTCAACGACGCCTACAACGCCAACCCGGATTCGATGGGGGCCGGACTGCGGGCGCTGGCGGCGATGGCGCGTACCCAGTCGCGGCGTTCCTGGGCGGTGCTCGGCGAGATGGGCGAGCTCGGCGAGGACTCGCTGACCGAGCACCAACGCATCGGAGAACTCGCGGTGCGCTTAGATATCAGTCGACTTATCGTCGTCGGAACCGGGAGGCCCATGAGCGCCATGCTTGCGGGGGCCGCTGCACAGGAGTCGGGGGAGGCCACCATGGTGGCCGACGCCGACGCCGCCCTGCATTTGCTGCGCACTGAGCTGGCCCCGGGCGACGTCGTGCTGGTCAAGGCGTCGAATTCGGGCGGGCTGGGCGCACTCGCCGAAGCCCTTGTCGCCGAGGCCGGCGCGGGGGAGTCCGGCGTATGAGGCTGATCCTGGTCGCCGTGGCCATCTCGGTGATGGTGTCGATCCTGCTGACGCCGACTCTGATCCGGATGTTCACCCGGCAGGGCTTCGGCCACCAGACCCGGGAGGACGGTCCGCCCAGCCACCACGCCAAGCGGGGCACGCCGTCGATGGGCGGAGTGGCGATCCTGGCCGGCATCTGGGCCGGGTACCTCGGTTCGCACCTGGTCGGCCTCGCTCTGGACGGCGAAGGCCCGACGGTCTCCGGCCTGCTGGTGTTGGGCCTGGCCACGGCACTGGGCGGCGTGGGGTTCCTCGATGACCTCATCAAGATCCGGCAGGCCCGCAACCTCGGGTTGAACAAGACCGCCAAGACCATCGGCCAGATCAGCGCCGCGGTGCTGTTCGGAGTCCTGGTCCTGCAGTTTCCCAACGCAGACGGCCTGACCCCGGGCAGCAACGAGTTGTCCTACGTTCGCGAGATCGCCACCGTCACTCTGCCGCCGGCGGTGTTCGTGCTGTTCGTGGTCGTCGTGGTCAGCGCCTGGTCCAACGCGGTGAACTTCACCGACGGCTTGGACGGACTGGCGGCCGGCAGCATGGCCATGGTGAGTGCGGCCTACGTGCTGATCACCTTCTGGCAGTACCGCAACGACTGCGCGACCGCCCCGGGCCTGGGCTGCTACAACGTCCGCGACCCCCTCGACCTGGCCCTCATCGCGGCGTCAACGGCGGGGGCCTGTATCGGATTCCTGTGGTGGAACGCGGCTCCGGCCAAGATCTTCATGGGCGACACCGGCTCGCTGGCGTTGGGCGGCATCATCGCCGGGCTGTCCGTCACCAGCCGCACCGAGGTGCTGGCGGTGGTGCTGGGTGCACTGTTCGTCGCCGAGGTGACGTCGGTGGTGCTGCAGATCGTGGCGTTCCGCACCACCGGCCGACGGGTGTTCCGGATGGCGCCGTTCCATCACCACTTCGAGCTTGTGGGCTGGGCGGAGACAACGGTGATCATCCGATTCTGGCTGCTCACCGCGATCGCCTGTGGGCTGGGCGTGTCGCTGTTCTACAGCGAGTGGCTCGGTGCCATCGGGGATTAGTCCGCTCGGGCCGGGCGCGCGGGTCCTGGTCACCGGAGCCGGGATCACCGGGCGCGCGGTGGTGGCGGCGCTGTCGTCGGAGGTCAGCGGTGCCGATATCCGGGTCTGCGACGACATCCGGGTCTGTGACGACATCCGGGTCTGTGACGACATCCGGGTCTGTGACGACAACGCCGCAGCGTTGCGGGTGCTGGCCGACACCGGTGTCGGCACTCTCGCCCCATCGGAGGCGATCGGACGGGTCGATCAGTTCGATCTCGTCGTCACCAGCCCGGGCTTTCCGCCCACCGCACCGGTGCTTGCCGCGGCCGCGTCGGCGGGTGTGCCGATCTGGGGCGACGTCGAACTCGCCTGGCGCCTGGACGCGGCGGGCCTTTACGGACCGCCGCGACGCTGGCTGGTGGTGACCGGTACCAACCGCAAGACCACCACCACGTCGATTCTGCACGCCATGCTGGTGGCCGGCGGCCGGGCCGCGGCGCTGTGCGGCAACATCGGCGAACCTGTCCTCGACGTGCTCGCCGCGCCATCGGAGCTGCTGGCCGTGGAATTGTCCAGTTTCCAGCTGTTCTGGGCGCCGTCGCTACGGCCGGAGGCCGGCGCGGTACTCAACGTCGCCGAGGATCACCTGGACTGGCACGGCGGCTTCGAGGCCTACGCGACCGCGAAAGCCGGTGCGTTGCGGGGCCGTGTGGCCGTGGCCGGTCTCGACGACCCGCCGGCGGCGGCGCTGCTGGCGGGGTGCCCCGCGCCGGTGAAGGCCGGATTCCGGCTCGGCGAGCCGGGCCCCGGTGAACTCGGTGTCCGCGACGGCATGCTCGTCGACCGCGCGTTCGCCCCGGCCGGCTCCGGCGGTCTGGAACTGGCTGCGGTCGATTCGATTCCGGTGGCCGGGCCGGTCGGAATCCTCGACGCGCTGGCCGCCGCCGCACTGGCCAGGGCGGTCGACGTCCCGGCCGGGGCGATCAGCGAGGCGCTCACCGGATTCCGGGTGGGCCGGCACCGTGCCGAGACGGTCGGTGTGATCGACGGGGTCCGGTATGTCGACGACTCCAAGGCCACCAACCCGCACGCCGCCGAGGCCTCGATCCTGGCCTATCCCCGGGTGGTGTGGGTGGCCGGCGGGCTGCTCAAGGGCGCGTCGGTCGACCAGACCGTCGCACGGGTGGCTGACCGCCTGGCCGGAGCGGTGCTGATCGGCCGCGACCGCGCCGTCTTTGCCAACGCGTTATCGCGACACGCCCCCGATGTCCCGGTCATCCAGGTTGTGACACGGGAGGATGCTGGGGTGGGTGTGACAAACGAGTCAGCTGTGACGAATGAGACTCGGGTGGTCGATGCCTCGGGGTCGGGGGTTGGGCGCGAAGTGATGTCGGCGGTCGTCGCCGCGGCGGCAGGTCTGGCCCGCCCGGGTTACACCGTGCTCCTGGCTCCGGCAGGAGCGTCCTTCGATCAGTTCTCCGGTTATGCAGACCGCGGCGATGCCTTCGCGGCCGCGGTGGACGAGGCGTCCCGGTAACACCGTGAGCGGGGTCGCTGACGGAAAGACGTCCCGGTTCCTGGGTAAATGGGGGCCGGGCAAGTGGGGGCGCGGTACGGACACCGCAGGTCCGGATGCCCCGACAGGTGCGGGTGGCGCGACGAGAAGGTTCGCCCCGCCGGCGAAGTTCGGCGCCTGGCTGTCCCGGCCGATGACGTCGTTCCACCTCATCGTCTCGGTCACCGCGCTGCTCACCACGCTCGGGCTGATCATGGTGCTGTCGGCCTCGGGCGTGCACTCCTACGACGAGGACGGGTCGCCGTGGGCGATCTTCCTGCGCCAGGCGATGTGGGCGGCGATCGGCCTGCTGGCCTTCTGGATCGCGCTGCGGTTGCCGGTGAACTTCCTGCGCAGGACGTCGTTCGCGGCCTTCGCCGTCACGGTCGTGATGCTCGTCCTGGTGCTGATTCCCGGCATCGGCCACCAATCCAACGGCACCCGCGGCTGGTTCGTCATCGCCGGCCTGTCGTTCCAGCCCTCCGAGATCTGCAAGATCGCGTTCGCGATCTGGGGCGCCAATCTGCTGGCGGCGCGCCGGATGGAGCGGGCCTCACTCAAGGAGATGCTGGTACCGCTGCTTCCCGCGGCTGTCGTCACGCTCGCGCTGATCGTGATCGAACCCGACCTGGGACAGACCGTGTCGCTGGGCATCATCCTGCTGGCGCTGCTGTGGTTCGCGGGCCTGCCGCTGAAGGTGTTCGTCAGCTCGCTGGCCGCGGCCCTGGCGGCCGGGGCGGTACTGGCGGTGTCGGCGGGCTACCGGTCCGACCGGGTGCGGTCCTGGCTGGATCCATCCGCCGACGCCCAGGGCGCGGGATATCAAGCTCGGCAGGCGAAGTACGCCCTCGCCAACGGCGGGGTCTTCGGCGACGGGCTGGGTCAGAGCACGGCCAAGTGGAACTATCTGCCCAACGCCCACAACGACTTCATCTTCGCGATCATCGGCGAGGAACTCGGGTTCGTGGGGGCCTTCGGATTGCTGGCACTGTTCGGTCTGTTCGCCTACGCCGGCATGCGGATCGCGAAGCGCTCGGCCGACCCGTTTCTTCGCCTACTCACCTCCGCGGCCACCGTGTGGGTCGTCGGCCAGGTCTTCATCAACGTCGGCTACGTCGTGGGTCTGCTGCCGGTCACCGGTATCCAGCTGCCGTTGATCTCGGCGGGCGGAACATCAACGGTGACAACGCTGTTCATGATCGGCCTGGTCGCCAATGCGGCCCGCCACGAACCTGCCGCGGTCGCCGCGCTGCGGACCGGCCGGGACGACAAGATGAACCGCCTGCTGCGGCTGCCTTTGCCCGAGCCGTATCTGCCCAGCCGGGTCGAGGCACTGCGCGATCGGCTGAAGACCCGCCCGGAGGGCACCCTGAGGAGCGGGCAACCGGCCAGGGCGGCGAAACCGGCTAAGCCGGCCAAGGCAGCGAAGCCGGCCACGGCGGCGAAGCCGGCCAAACCTGCTAAGCCGGCCAGGGCCGCCAAACCGGCCGGTCCGGCTCAGCAGGTCAAAGCCGGGGGATCGCCCCGCGCAGCGACACCGCCGCCTCGGAAACGACCCGCCCCGGCCGCCGCAGCGGGGACGGCCCAGCGGGGCCGCGGACGCGCAGGGCATCATGGAGGAGCCTCTGCGCAGAGGCGTGCCGCCGCGGCCCAGGGCCACGTCGGTCAAGTAAGCCAGGGTGGTGCCCGTGCGCGGCGCCCCCGACCACTGGAAGGTCAGCGTTACGGGTGAGCGCCTCGAGGATCTCGGTCGTCCTCGCCGGCGGCGGCACCGCCGGGCACGTCGAACCGGCGATGGCCGTCGCCGACGCGTTGACCGCGCTGGACCCTGGGGTCCGCATCACCGCACTGGGCACCGCCCGGGGCTTGGAGACCCGGCTGGTTCCTGAACGCGGCTACTCCCTCGAATTGGTCACCCCGGTTCCGTTGCCGCGAAAGCTCAACGCCGATTTGTTCCGGCTGCCCGGCCGGGTCCGCCGTTCGGTCCGGGAGACCCGAGCCGTGCTCGACAGCGTGAACGCCGACGTGGTCGTGGGCTTCGGCGGTTACGTCTCGGTGCCGGCCTACCTCGCAGCCCGGGGTGGTGTGTCGGGCCGTCGCCGGATTCCGGTGGTGGTGCACGAGGCCAACGCCCGGGCCGGGCTGGCCAACCGCCTGGGGGCGCGCACCGCGGTTCGGGTGCTGGCCGCGGTGCCCGACTCAGGGCTGCGCGACGCCGAGGTGGTCGGCATGCCGCTGCGGGCGTCGATCACCGGACTGGATCGTCCCGCGCTGCGGGCCCGGGCCCGCGCCCACTTCGGATTCGCCGACGACGCCCGGGTGCTGTTGGTCTTCGGCGGTTCGCAGGGTGCGGCGTCGATCAACCGCGCGGTCTCAGCCGCGGCCACCGAGCTCGCCGACGCCGGTATCTCCGTCCTGCACGCGCACGGCCCCAAGAACACCCTGGATCTGCCCGCACCCCGCCCCGGGGACCCGCCCTATGTCGCGGTGCCCTATCTGGACCGGATGGACCTGGCCTATGCGGCGGCGGATCTCGCCATCTGCCGTTCGGGCGCGATGACTGTCGCCGAGGTGTCCGCGGTCGGACTGCCCGCGGTCTACGTGCCGCTGCCCATCGGCAACGGCGAACAACGGCTCAACGCCCTTCCCGTGGTGCAGGCCGGCGGGGGAGTGCTGGTGGGCGACTCCGAGCTGACCCCGGCTTTCGTCGGCGGTGAGGTGGTGCGACTGTTGACCGACGGCACCGGACTGGCGGCGATGACGGCGGCAGCGGCAGGTGTCGGCCACCGGGATGCCGCCCGCCGGGTGGCTGAGGTGGTCCTCGAAGTGGCTCGCCAGGGAGGCCGTGACGCACACCGGAGGGCGCTGAGATGAGTGATCCGACAACGGATTCCACGACGGCACCTCGCCGCCGGACTCTCCCCCCGGAGCTTCAGCGTGTTCATATGGTGGGAATCGGCGGGGCCGGAATGTCCGGTATCGCCCGCATCCTGCTGGACCGCGGGGGGCAGGTCTCGGGTTCGGACGCCAAGGAGTCCCGCGGGGTGGCCGCATTGCGGGCTCGCGGCGCCGCGATCAGCATCGGCCACGACCCGGCGAACCTCGACCTGTTGCCCGGCGGGCCGACCGCCGTCATCACCACCCATGCCGCGATCCCCAAGACCAACCCGGAACTGGTTGAGGCCCGCCGCCGCGCGATTCCGGTGATCCTGCGACCCGCCGTGCTGGCCAAGCTGATGGCGGGCCACCGGACGCTGCTGGTGTCCGGCACCCACGGCAAGACCACCACCACCTCGATGTTGATCGTGGCGTTGCAGCACAGCGGTTTTGACCCGTCGTTCGCGGTCGGCGGCGACCTGGGCGAAGCCGGGACCAATGCTCACCACGGCAGTGGTGACACTTTCGTGGCCGAGGCCGACGAGTCGGACGGATCGCTGTTGGAGTACACCCCCGACGTTGCCGTGGTGACCAATATCGAAGCCGATCACCTGGACTTCTTCGGCAGCCCCGCGGCCTATACGCAGGTGTTCGACGATTTCGTCGAACGGCTGGCACCGGGCGGTGCGCTGGTGGTGTGTGTGGACGACCCGGGTGCGGCTGCACTTGCCGAACGCAGTGCGGCCCTTGGGGTTCGGGTGCTCCGCTACGGCAGCGCCGAGCCGTCGGACACCGGCCATCTCGCCGGGGCGCTGGTCGGCTGGGAACAGCACGGCACCGGTGCGGTGGCCGAGATCAAGCTGGCCGGCGAACCGCGTTCACGCACCATGCGCCTGGCGGTTCCGGGCCGGCACATGGCCCTGAACGCACTCGGTGCGGTGCTGGCCGCCGTCGAAGCCGGCGCTCCGGTGCAGGATGTGCTGGACGGACTGGCCGGATTCGAGGGCGTGCGACGCCGCTTCGAACTGGTGGGAACCGCCGGCGGCGTGAGGGTTTTCGACGACTACGCGCACCATCCCACCGAGGTTCTCGCGGCTCTGACCGCCCTGCGCGCGGTCGCGCGGCAGGACAAGACCGGACACTCCACCGTGGTCGGTGCGCGCAGCATCGTGGTGTTCCAGCCGCACTTGTATTCCCGGACAAGAACGTTCGCGCGAGAATTCGGGGAGGCGCTGGGCCACGCCGACGAGGTTTTCCTCCTGGACGTCTATGCCGCGCGTGAGCAACCGCTGCCCGGGGTGAGTGGCGCCACCATCGCCGAGCACATCAAGGCCCCGGTGCGGTATCTGCCGGATTTCTCGACCGTCGCCGCCCAGGTGGCTGCGGCCGCACGGCCGGGGGACGTGGTGGTCACGATGGGGGCCGGTGACGTAACGCTGCTGGGCCCGGAAATCATTGCGGCCCTGAACCGTTCGGCGGGGTACCGGTGAGCGGACCGCCCGAGGCTCCTATGCCGGGGAACGGGCGGAACAACGAGGAAGACGACGACGGCAACGTCGATCTCGAGACCGAACCGGCGGCTGACGCCGCGACCGAGCCGGCTTCGCCGCCCGGGTCGGGCGAATCGGGGGAGCCGGCCGAGGCGGGCGAGGAGGCCGTCGACCTCGAGGGCCCGCGCCGTCGGGCCCGGAGGGAACGGGCCGAGCGCAGGGCCGCCCAGGAGCGGGCGATGGCTATCGAGCAGGCCCGCCGCGAGGCCAAACGTCGCGCCCGGGGCCAACTCTCGGCCGACCCGGTCAAGCCGGGTGTCGACTCGGTCAAAGGTCTCAGGACGCTGATCTGGCTCGTGGTACTCAGCGTGGTGACCGTGGGCCTCGGTCTGGTGCTGTACTTCACCCCGCTGATGTCGGCGCGATCGCTCGACGTCCTTGGTCTTGCAGCGGTGTCCCGCGAGGAGGTGGTCGACGCCGCTCAGGTCCGCATCGGCACGCCGCTGCTGCAGATCGACACCGACGAGGTGGCGGACCGGGTCGCCGGCATCCGCCGGGTGGGCACCGTGCGGGTTCAGCGCGAGTACCCGTCCGCGCTACGGATCACCGTCGTCGAGCGCGAACCCCTGGTGGTCAAAGACTTCGCCGACGGTCCTCACCTCTTCGATAGGGACGGCGTGGATTTCGCGACCGCGCCGCCGCCGCCGGGATTGCCCTATCTCGATGTCGAGAACCCCGGACCGGGCGACCCGCCCACGATGGCCGCGCTGGAGGTCATGACGGCGTTGCGGCCCGAAGTGGTGGCCCAGGTCAGCCGCGTCGCGGCTCCATCGGTGTCCTCGGTCACGCTGACGCTGAGCGACGGCCGGACCGTGGTGTGGGGAACCACCGACCGGACCGAGGAGAAGGCCCAGGAGCTCGCCGCGCTGCTCACCCAGCCCGGCCGCGTGTACGACGTATCGAGCCCGGAACTGCCCACGGTCAAGTAGCCGTACCCCGACGGTCCCGCCGGTCCTCGGCCCGGCGGCGCACTCCCGCCGGTCCTCCGCCCTGCGGCGCCCTCTCGCCGTCCTCGGCCCGGCGGCGCCCTCCCGCCGTCCTCGGCCCGGCGTTGCCGTCCCGCCGGAAATTCCTCGCGACACGTCGGCGCGCCTCCCCAATCCGGCGCGGCTCGGTCCTAAGTTCTGAACCACGGCCCAACTTGACATAACTCTAAGCCTCTGGTTGAGGTTGAGGGTTTGACCAGGGAAGTCGCACCCGCCTCGAGTCCCACCACGGAGGAAGACAGACATGACCCCACCGCACAACTACCTCGCCGTCATCAAGGTCGTTGGCATCGGCGGCGGTGGTGTTAACGCCGTCAACCGGATGATCGAACAAGGGCTGAAGGGCGTCGAGTTCATCGCCATCAACACCGACGCGCAAGCGCTGCTGATGAGTGACGCCGACGTCAAGCTCGACGTCGGCCGGGACTCCACCCGCGGCCTCGGCGCCGGCGCGGATCCGGAGGTGGGCCGCAAGGCCGCCGAGGACGCGAAGGACGAGATCGAGGAACTGCTGCGCGGCGCCGACATGGTGTTCGTGACGGCCGGCGAAGGCGGCGGCACCGGCACCGGCGGCGCGCCGGTGGTGGCCAACATCGCCCGCAAGCTCGGCGCGCTGACCGTCGGCGTTGTCACCCGGCCGTTCTCTTTCGAGGGCAAGCGTCGTGCCGGCCAGGCGGAGAACGGAATCACGTCTCTGCGGGAGAGCTGCGACACCCTGATCGTCATCCCCAATGATCGGTTGCTCCAGATGGGCGACGCCAACGTCTCCCTGATGGACGCTTTCCGCAGCGCCGACGAGGTCTTGCTCAACGGCGTGCAGGGCATCACCGACCTGATCACCACCCCGGGCCTGATCAATGTGGACTTCGCCGACGTCAAGGGCGTCATGAGCGGCGCGGGCACCGCCCTGATGGGCATCGGTTCGTCGCGGGGCGAGGGCCGCGCACTGCGGGCCGCCGAGATCGCGATCAACTCCCCGCTGCTGGAGGCCTCGATGGAGGGCGCCCAGGGTGTGCTGATGTCCATCGCCGGTGGCAGCGACCTGGGGCTGTTCGAGATCAACGAAGCCGCCTCACTGGTTCAGGACGCCGCGCACCCGGAAGCCAACATCATCTTCGGTACCGTGATCGACGACTCGCTCGGCGACGAGGTCCGCGTGACGGTGATCGCCGCCGGCTTCGACGCCAACGGAGGCAACCGCAAGCCCATCACCACCGCTCCGGCCGTCGCGCCCGGCGCCGGGGCCCACGCGGCTCCCGCGACGCCGGCGTCCTCGACCATCGCGGCCGGCGCTGCGGGCCAGGTGAACCCGTCGATCTTCGAGCAGGTGCAGGTCCAGCCGCTCGAGCCGGTCGGCGTTGCCGCGCACACCAACGGTGCCTCGCGATTCGGTGATGACGACGACGACGTCGACGTCCCGCCGTTCATGCGGCACTGAGTTTCTGATTTGGCACTGAGCCGTTGATACGGCACTGAGTCCGGAGGTTTCCCGGTGAGCGTTCGCATCCGGCGCGTCACCACCACCAGAGCTGGGGGAGCGTCGGCCCCGCCGTTCGACTCCTTCAATCTCGGCGATCACGTCGGAGACGATCCGGCCGCCGTGGCGGCGAACCGCGCACGGTTGGCCGCGGCAATCGGACTCGCCCCTGACCACGTGGTGTGGATGAACCAGGTCCACAGCGACCACGTTGAGATCGTCGCCGAGCCCCGCACCGGCGCCCTGGACGCCACCGACGCCCTGGTGACGGCGACTCCGGGTCTCGCCCTTGCGGTGGTGACCGCGGATTGCGTCCCGGTCCTGCTGTCCGACGCGCGGGCAGGTGTGATCGGTGCGGTGCACGCGGGCCGGGTCGGTGCGGCCAACGGAGTGGTACTGCGCACGGTGGAGGCCATGCAGTCTCTCGGTGCTCACCTCCCCGACATTTCGGCCCTGTTGGGACCCGCCGTCAGCGGTACCAACTACGAGGTTCCCGAACAGATGGCCGCCGACGTCGAGACCCGGCTGCCCGGAAGCCGCACCACGACCGCGCGGGGCACCCCGGCGCTGGATCTGCGCGCCGGCCTCGCCCGGCAACTCAGCGAGCTCGGGGTGCGCTCGATCGACGTCGACCCCCGCTGCACCGTCGCCGATCCCGCCCTGTTCAGCCACCGCCGGGACGCACCGACCGGTCGCCTGGCGTCGGTGGTGTGGATGGAATCGGCCTGACATGACGCCGGGCCACTTCGAGAGAGAGAGCTTTCTCGAGAACGGCGAGCGGGTTGCGGAGTTGACCGCGAGCCTGGCCGCTCTGCGTGCTCGGCTGGCCCGGGCCGCCGACGCCGCGGGCCGGCCGCCGGAGCAGATCGTGCTGCTCCCGGTCACCAAATTCTTCCCGGTCACCGACGTTGCGATCCTCTGGCGGCTGGGCTGCCGCGCTTTCGGCGAGTCGCGGGTCCAGGAAGCGGCGGTCAAGGTGGCCGAGTTCGACCGGCTGACCGGTGCCGGCGACGACGGTCGGCCACGGTGGCACATGATCGGCCAGATTCAGCGCAACAAAGCGAAAAGTATTGCGGCCTGGGCTGATACGGCCCATTCGGTGAGCACCGCCAAGGTCGCCGATGCCCTGGATCGCGCCGTTGCCGAGGCGCTGGCCGAGGGCCGGCGCGGTGCCCCGATGCGGGTGCTGATCCAGATCAGCCTCGACGGCGACACCGCCCGCGGCGGCGTGGACGTGGGCGATCCGGGTGCAGTCGACGCGTTGTGCGACCGAGTTGCCGAGGCCGAGGCACTCACCCTGGCCGGGTTGATGGCCGTGGCGCCGCTGGGCGCCGACCCCGATCAGGCCTTCGCCGCGCTGTCCGACGAGCACCGCCGCGTGCTGCGTGCGCACCCCTCGGCCACCGAACTCTCGGCCGGCATGTCGCACGACCTGGAGGCCGCCGTGCGACACGGCTCGACATGCGTGCGTGTCGGTACGGCGCTTATGGGGCCGCGTCCTCTAACGTCTCCCTAAGTATTCACTCCAGTCACAGGCTTATCACAAACACCTAGCACCACAGACAACCCAAAATCCCAGATTCAGAAGGGTTCCCGCGGATGAGCACTCTGCACAAGGTCAAGGCTTACTTCGGTATGGCACCGATGGACGACTACGAGGACGAGTACTACGAGGACGACCGCGAGAGCGGCACCTCCCGCGGCCGCGGCAGTTCCCGCCGCGCCGAGCGCTTCGAGGACGCCGGGTACGAGCGCTCCGAGCGGCCCGGCCGCTACGAGGGCAACGACTACGGAGACCACGGCTACGGAGATCACGGTTACGCGGAGCGGGAAGCCGACTACGCGCCCACCGGCGGGTTCCGGGCCGGCTACGAGGGTGGCTACTCCGACGAACCCCGGTTCCGCCCGCGCGAGTTCGACCACGACATGCAGCGCTCCCGGTTCGCACCCCTGCGCGGGTCGTCGACCCGCGGCGCGCTGGCGATGGATCCGCGCCGGATGGCGGTGCTGTTCGAAGAGGGCAGCCCGCTCTCGAAGATCACCACGCTGCGGCCCAAGGACTACAGCGAGGCCCGCACCATCGGTGAGCGCTTCCGGGATGGCCAGCCGGTCATCATGGACCTTGTCTCCATGGAGAACGCCGATGCCAAGCGGCTCGTCGACTTCGCCGCCGGTCTGGCGTTCGCCCTCCGCGGATCCTTCGACAAGGTGGCCACCAAGGTCTTCCTGCTGGCGCCCGCCGATGTCGACGTCAGCGCCGAGGAGCGGCGCCGTATCGCCGAGGCCGGCTTCTACAGCTATCAGTAGCCGGCCGGCCGCCGGCAGAGCTATCAGTAGGCTGGCGTAGGTGGCGCTCTTCTTCGAAATCCTGGGCTTTGCACTGTTTCTGTTCTGGCTTCTGCTCATCGCCCGGATCGTCGTCGAGTTCATCCGCTCGTTCAGCAGGGACTGGCACCCGCGCGGGGTGACGGTGGTGATCCTCGAGGCGATCATGACCGTCACCGATCCGCCGGTGAAGCTCTTCCGTCGGGTGATCCCGCAGCTCACGATCGGTTCGGTCCGTCTGGACTTCTCCGTGATGGTCCTTCTGATGCTGGCGTTTTTCGGGATGCAACTGGCGTTCGGCGCCGCTTCGTAATCGGGGTACCCCGATCTCGGGCAGCACGGGCCGCTGGGTCCTGGAATCTGAAAATCGTTCTTAAAATATCGGTCACTGGTGCAACCGGCGGGTCTGGTGTGACAGGATGGGCGCCAGTTACAGTTCCGAGGGCTCTTCAGGCGCGCTCTAACACTGCAACCCGGGTTTTTTCCACCGTCCCAGATCGGAGGGGCACACGATGCCACTGACACCGGCCGACGTGCACAATGTGGCGTTCAGCAAGCCGCCCATCGGCAAACGCGGATACAACGAGGACGAGGTCGACGCCTTCCTCGATCTGGTGGAGACCGAGCTGTCCCGGCTCGTCGAGGAGAACGCCGATCTGCGCCAGCGGGTTGCCGAGCTCGACGCCGAATTGACGGCGGCGCGATCGGGAGTGCAGCCCACCCAGGTGATTCCGCTGCCCCAGCCCGAGGCCGAGCCGGTCGCGCAGTTGACCGTTGTCGAAGAGCCCATCCACACCCCGAGCATCAACGAGGAGCAGGCCGCCAAGGCCGCCCGGGTTCTGAGCCTCGCGCAGGACACCGCCGATCGGTTGACGACCACCGCCCGCGCGGACGCCGAGAAGATGCTCGCCGATGCGCATGCCAACGCCGATCAGATCATGACCGAGGCGCGTGAGCTGGCGGAGACCACCGTCGCCGACGCCAAGCAGCGGGCCGACGCCATGCTCAACGACGCCCAGGTCCGCTCGGAGGCTCAGCTCCGTCAGGCGTACGAGAAGGCGGACTTCCTGCAGGCCGACGCCGAGCGCAAGCACTCCGAGCTGATGACCAACATCAACCAGCAGCGCACTCTGCTGGAGGGGCGCCTCGAACAACTCCGCACCTTCGAGCGCGAGTACCGCACCCGGTTGAAGACCTACCTGGAGTCCCAGCTCGAGGAGTTGGGTCAGCGCGGTTCGGCCGCTCCGACCGACGTCGGCGACGCCCAGTACTAAGACTGCAGTAGTAGACCAAGGCGCACCTGAGCAGCTGGAGGCCCGATGCTGATCATTGCGCTGGTGCTCGCTGTCATCGCGTTGGCCGCCCTGGTTACCGCAGTGGTGACCAGCAATGAGCTCATCGCTTGGGTCTGTGTCGGGGCGAGCGCACTGGGTGTGCTGCTGCTGATCGCCGACGCGATCCGGGACCGCAAGCGTCGTCGGCTGGAAGCCTTGGCGGCCTCCTCGGCGACCGCCGTGATCGCGGCGGCCGACAGTGGTGCTGTCCTGGATCCGGACGATCTGGCCGCAGACGTGGATGCCGTCGACGACTACTTCGACGACGTGATCGATACCGACGTGACCGAAGAGGCCGAGCGTGAACAGGCCGAGCGTGAACAGGCCGAGCGTGAACAGGCCGAGGAGACGGTGGAGGAGGTCTCGGTGGGGAATCTCGAGAAGGCTGAAGACCATCCCGAAGAAGTGGTCCACGATGAGCCCGAGTACGACATGTACAGCGACGACGAGCCCGAGTATCCGGAATCGGCCGAGGAGTCTGCGCTGCACACCGTGGTGATCGATCCCTCCGATGATGAGGCCGACGTGACCACGGTGGACGAGGACGATGTCGACCTCGGCTACCGATCGGAAGGCGTCGACCTCGAGGTCCCCGGCGAGGACGACCGCCCGTAACCTGGACCCCATGGGGATTCAGTACGCCAGCATCGTCGATCATCCGCTCGATGACGTGTTCGCCTGGCACACCCGTGCCGGCGCCATGCGCCGTCTCGTCCCGCCATGGCAGCCGATGCGGGTCGTCAAGGAGACCGAGTCGCTGGCCGACGGCCAGGCGATCCTCGGCCTGCCGGGTGGCTTGCGCTGGATCGCCCAGCACGATCCGGCCGGCTACGACCCGCCGCGTCAATTCGTGGACGTGTTGTCCTCCGAGCCCGGGACTCGGGGTCTGCTGACCCTGCCGCCACGGGCCATCGGCTGGTGGCGCCACACCCATCGGTTCGCCGATGCCGGAAACGGAACCACCCGCGTGCACGACGAAGTGGACACCACGGTGCCCGGGTTCGCCCTGCGGTCGACCTTCGCCTATCGCCACCGCCAGCTTGCCGAGGATCTTGCCGCTCACCGCGATGCCGCCGAGGCCGGCGTGGGTCCGCTGACGGTCGCGCTGACCGGAGCCTCCGGTCTGGTGGGCACCGCTCTGGCGGCGTTCCTGAGCACCGGCGGGCACCGGGTGATCCGGCTGGTTCGCCACGAGCCGGGCGGCGTCGACGAACGTCGTTGGGATCCAAAGGATCCGGCCGCGGATCTGCTGGAGGGTGTCGACGCCGTGGTGCACCTCGCGGGTGAGTCGATCGCCGGCCGGTTCACCGCGGCACACCGCCGGGCCATCCGCGATTCCCGCATCGAACCGACGCGACGACTGGCCGAGGTCGCCGCCCGGACCGCGGGTCTGCGCGCCTTCGTCAGCGCCTCGGCGATCGGGTACTACGGCTACGACTGCGGTGACACCGTGCTGGACGAGGATAGTCCCCGCGGCGAAGGCTTCCTGGCCGACGTCGTGGCGGACTGGGAGGCCGCCACCGCTCCGGCCGCCGCCGCGGCACTGCGGGTGGTGACTGTGCGCACCGGGATCGTGCAGGCCGCCGCCGGCGGAACCCTCAAACTGCTCCGGCCGCTGTTCGCCGCCGGACTGGGCGGCCGCTTGGGCAGCGGAACCCAGTGGCTGTCCTGGATCGGGATCGACGACCTGCTCGACATCTATTACCGGGCGCTCTACGACAGCCGGCTGACCGGTCCGGTCAACGCCGTGGCGCCAAACCCGTTGCGCAACAGCGACTACACCGCGGCTCTGGCTGCCACCGTGCATCGGCCGGCTCTGTTGCCGGTCCCGTCCTTCGGCCCCCGTCTGCTGCTGGGAAAGCAGGGCGCCGTCGAACTCGCCGAGGCCAATCAGCGGGTCGCTCCGGCCAAGCTGACCGGTTTCGGCCACCGGTTCCGCCAGGCCACCGTGCAGGATGCACTGGCTCACCAGTTGGGCCACGACCCCGCGCCCGGAGTGCTGTAAGCAGATGACCTTTGGCCCCCTTGCGAACCGCCGGCCATGGGGCACGATAGGGACATGACGGCTGGCGGTTCCCTGGTGATCGACCGCGCGGGTCTGCAGCAGCTGGTCGCCGAACTGCGCCGCCGCGAGTATCGCGTGGTGGGGCCGACCCTGCGGGACAACGCCATCGTGCTGGCCGAAATCGAGAGCGCCGAGGAACTGCCCCATGGCTGGGGCGTCGACGTCGCCCCCGGAACCTATCGGCTCCGCCGCCGCCCCGACAGCGCGGCGTTCGGGCACTCCGCGGGTCCGCAGTCCTGGAAGCAGTTCGTCCACCCGGCCCGGCAACGGGTGTGGTCCTCGGACGGTCCTGCGGATGACGAAAAGCCCTGCAAATACGCATTTCTCGGCGTCCGCGGCTGTGACCTGGCGGCACTCGGGGTGCTGGACAGGGTCCTGGTCGGCGGCGCACACCCCGACGACGCCTACGCACGCCGTCGCAGTGGCGCGTTCATCGTCGCGGTCAACTGCACCGAGCCTGGCGGACTGTGCTTCTGCTCGTCGATGGGAACAGGCCCGGCCTGCGGGCCCGGCCACGACCTGTCGCTGACCGAACGGGTCGACGGCGACGAGGTCAGCTATCTGGTCGATATCGGTAGCGGCGCCGGTTCAGAGGTCATCGCGGCCGTTCCGCACCGGCCGGCTCAACCTTCCGAATGTGACGCCGCGGCAGCCGAGATCGCCGCTGCTGCAACGGCAATGGGACGACACATGCCGGAGGTGGACCTGCGCCGGCTACTGGTGGACTCCCGCGAGTCGCCGCACTGGGCTGAGGTTTCAGGGCGTTGTCTGACCTGTGGGAACTGCACCATGGTGTGCCCGACCTGTTTCTGCACCAGTACGTCTGACGTCACCGACCTGACCGGTGAACATGCCGAGCGGTGGATGGAGTGGGCGTCCTGTTTCGAGCTGGACTTCAGCTTCATCCACGAGGGCCCGGTCCGCCGGTCCGGACAGTCGCGCTACCGGCAGTGGCTCACCCACAAACTCAGTAGTTGGCACGACCAGTTCGGCAGCTCCGGCTGCGTGGGCTGCGGTCGTTGCATCGCGTGGTGTCCCACCGGGATCGACATCACCGAGGAGATGGCGGCCTTCCACCGGGAGCAGGATGACGGCGATGGCACAGCCGGCTAGCGCGATGGCCCCGGTGCCCTACCGGGTGCGGTCCAAGCAGGTCGAGAACGCCGACTCGGTGACGCTCGCACTCGAACCGGTGAACACCGCCCTGGCACCGCCGCAGCCGGGGGAGTTCACCATGATCTCCGCGTTCGGCGTCGGCGAGGTCGCGATCTCGGTCAGCGGGGTCCCGGCCGGGGACGACGGCGTCATCACGCACACCATTCGCGCGGTCGGCGCGGTCAGCGCTGCCCTGTGCGCGGCCGAGCCCGGCTCGACTCTGGGCATGCGGGGGCCGTTCGGCACGGGCTGGGAGCTGGGCCGGGCGGCCGGCCGTGACCTCGTGATCGTCGCGGGCGGGGTCGGCTTGGCTCCGCTGCGCCCACTGGTGCTGGCGGCGCTGGCCGATCGGGACCGCTACGGCCGCGTGGTGCTTATCGCCGGTGCGCGGGCCGAGCGCGATTTCCTCTACGCCGCGGAACTCATCGACTGGAAAGAGGATTCGCGCCTGGAAGTCCACCTGACCGTCGACGTTCCTCTGCAGGGCTGGCCGGGGGAGACCGGTTTCGTCACCGAACCGCTGCGCAGGTTGGCGCTGCAGCCGGCCGGCACTACCGCGTTCCTCTGCGGCCCTGAAACGATGATGCGCTTCGCGGCGCAGGCCCTGCTGGCCAAAGGCGTCGCCGCCCGCGACATCCGGGTATCGCTGGAGCGCAACATGCAGTGTGGGATCGGCTGGTGCGGGCATTGCCAGCTCGGCCCGCTGCTGCTCTGCCGGGACGGGCCGGTGGTCGGGTACGACGTCGCGGCGCCGCTGCTGAAAGTCGAGGAGCTATGAACCGGTCGGGGAATCCCCGTTTGGCGGTGTGGAAGTTCGCGTCCTGCGACGGCTGCCAGCTCACGCTGCTGGACTGCGAGGACGAACTGCTCACCCTCGCCGAGCAGGTGGAGATCGCCGCCTTCCCGGAAGCCTCCAGCGCGATCGTCGGCGGCCCCTACGACGTGTCGCTGGTCGAGGGCTCGATCACCACGCCGGCCGAGGAGCGCCGGATCGTCGAGATCCGTGCCCAGTCCGCTGTGCTGGTCGCGATCGGCGCGTGTGCCACCGCGGGCGGCATCCAGGCGCTGCGCAATTTCGCCGACGTCGGCGAGTTCGCCTCGGTGGTGTACGCGCGGCCGGACTACATCGAAACCCTGGCCACCTCGACGCCCGCCTCCGCGCACGTGACCGTCGACTACGAACTGCGCGGCTGTCCGATCGACCGGGGACAGCTGCTGGACACCCTGGCCGCCCTGCTGGTCGGCCGCAAGCCCCGGCTCCCAGCCGCAACGGTGTGCACCGAGTGCAAACGATCCGGGGTGACGTGCGTATCCGTCGCAGAGGGGATCGCCTGCCTGGGGCCGGTCACCCACGCCGGCTGCGGGGCGCTGTGCCCGCGGCACCATCGCGGCTGCTACGGCTGCTTCGGTCCCGCGGCCACCCCCAACATGGGCGCGATGATTCCTCTGCTGCATCGCGACGGGATGTCCGGCGACGACGTCGATCGGGTTTTCCACACCTTCACGGTGACCCAGTTCGGGGGGGGCCGATGACCCAGCGCACGTTACGGGTCGCAGCGCTGACCCGGGTTGAGGGGGAAGGCGCCCTGCACGTCGAGCTGCGCGACGGGAAGCCCGAACGCGTCGAACTCAACATCTACGAGCCGCCCCGCTTCTTCGAGGCCTTCCTGCGCGGCAGGGCCTACACCGAGCCTCCCGATCTGACCGCACGCATCTGCGGCATCTGCCCGGTGGCCTATCAGACCAGCGCCTGCAACGCCATCGAGGACGCCTGCGGGGTGACGCTGGACCCGGAGCTGGTGGCCTTGCGCCGGCTGCTCTACTGCGGGGAGTGGATACACAGCCACGCGCTGCACATCTACATGCTGCACGCGCCGGATTTCCTTGGCGCACCCGACATCATCACCGTGGCGCGCGACCATCGCGAGGCGGTGGAGACCGGGCTGGCCCTGAAGAAGGCCGGCAACCAGTTGATGGAACTCGTCGGGGGCCGCTCGATTCATCCGGTCAACGTTCGCGTCGGCGGCTTCTACTCGACGCCGGTCGCCGCCGACATGAAGGCGATGGCCGAACAGTTGCGCCGTGCCCTCGACCATGCGCTGGACTGCGTGAGTTGGGTTGCCGGATTCGACTTTCCGGACCTCACCGTCGAGCACGAGTTGTTGGCCCTGACCGGCGACCGGTACCCGATGGAAGACGGCCGGATCGCCCGCAGTGCCGGACCGGCCTTCGGCGTGGCCGAATTCGGCGAGCATGTGCGCGAGACCCAGGTGCCGCACTCCACCGCACTGCACGCCACGCTCGACGGTGAGCGCCACCTGACCGGCCCACTGGCCCGCTATTCGCTCAACCATCATCTGCTCACGCCGCTGGCCCGGGAGGCGGCGAGTGCGGCCGGTCTGGGTTCGGAGTGCCGGAACCCCTTCCGCAGCATCATCGTTCGCGCCGTCGAAACGGTGTACGCGGTGGAGGAGGCGCTGCGCATCATCGACGAGTACCGGCGTCCGGCGCGGCCGCACGTCGACGTGGAGGCCCGGCCCGCAGTGGGTCACGGAGTCAGCGAGGCCCCCCGCGGCCTGCTCTACCACCGCTACGAGATCGACGCCGACGGACTGATCGCCGCCGCGGACATCGTGCCGCCCACGGCGCAGAACCAGGCGGCGATCGAAGACGACCTGGCCCGCGTGGTGGTGGCGGGGGAGGGCCTCGACGACGCCGAACTCACGGCCATGTGCGAGCGCACCATCCGCAACTACGACCCGTGCATATCCTGCGCCACCCACTTCCTCACCGTCCACGTCGACCGGAGGTGAGCGTCCGGGCGGTCGTCATCGGCATCGGCAACATCCACCGCCGCGACGACGGGATCGGGCCGGAAGTTGCCGAAGTCATTGCCCGGCAGGATATTCCGGGTGTGCGCGTGCGCACCTGTCCGGCTGAACCCACCGCACTGCTGGACGCCTGGGCGGGCGCCGATATCGCCGTCATCGTCGATGCCGCCGCCGGTGGCAGTCCCGGCCGGGTCCGGCGATGCACGCCGCACGACCTCGCCGCCGCCGCGCCGGTGAGTTCCCACGACCTGAACCTGGCGCAGGCCTACGAACTAGGCGTCGCTCTGGGCCGCGCACCGCAGAGTGTCGTGGTGGTTGCCGTCGACGTCGCCGACACCGGCCACGGGACCGGCTTGAGTCCTGCGGTGGCCGCTGCGGTACCGGCTGCGTCAGCCGAAGTGCTCTCCGCCCTCGGGGGTCCGGCCCTGCAGGTCGAGGAATCCGCGCACCAGGGTCCGTAACCGCCGGGCGGCGTCACCGGCCACCGCGGCGGTGCGGTCACGTACGTCGCGGGGGTCCATCCCGAGGTCCGCCAGTTCGCCGGCGTCCTCGAGCAGCCATTGCTCGACCAGGGCCTCGTCGACCTCGGGGTGGAACTGCAGCCCCAGCGCTCGGCCGTGGACAAAAGCCTGTGGGGCGGAGTCGTTCCGGGCGATCACCGTGGCGCCGGTCGGTGGGGTGAAGCGATCGAAGTGCCACTGGAACCACGGCCCGCCCGGCACCAGGTCCCCGGCGTCGCTGTGCACCTCGTGCCAGCCGATCTCGGGCAGTGGGGACCGGGCCACCGCTCCTCCGAGTGCGGCGGCAAGCAGTTGCCCGCCGAAGCACACCCCGAGTACCCCGACGCCGGCCTCGAGTGCGCGGCGCACCATCGCGATCTCGGTGGCCACCCACGGCAGGGTCCGGTCGTACACCGGCCACCGTCCGCCCAGTGGGACGACGACGTCGTAGCGGGTGGGATCGGGGAAAGTCACCTCCATCGCCGGGTCGCCGGTCCGGTCGGGCGGCACCACCGCGAAAGTCTCGATGTCGAAACCGGATTCGGCGAAGGCGTCGCCCAGCAACGCTTCCGGTGCGGACGGATCGTTGCGGACGAACAGCACCGTGCGGGCCATCGGCTCACGTTACGTTAGGTTGGGTTCATGCGGCCGCTCTATACCGCCCTGGTGGGCTTGGTCGTCGCCGCCCATTTCGCCTTCCTGATCTATCTGCCCACCGGCGGTTTCCTGGCACTGGCCCGGCGTCACTCGATCTGGTTGCACGTCGCGGCCGTGCTCTGGGCGATCGGCAGTGTGACGCTGCACTTCTGGTGTCCGCTCACCGCACTCGAGCAGTGGGCCCGCCCCCGGGCCGGGATGGCGCCGCTGGGGTCGGCCGGCTTCATCGACCACTACGTCACCGGCGTGATCTATCCGACCTGGGCCACTGGCTACGTCCAAGCGGCCGCGTTCGCAGCGGTGCTGGTCTCCTGGGTGATCTTCGCGCGCGGCTCAGGGCGAACCCGATCGGCCGGGGTTCCAACACCAGCCGGAGCCCGCTGACATGGGGGTGTCCACGCAGGTATGGGTGATCACCTGCCTGGTGATCCTCGGGCTGTTCGTCTTCGACTTCTTCGCCCATGCGCGGGTGCCGCATGAACCGACCTTCCGCGAGTCCGCCCTCTGGTCGACGGTCTACATCGCGATCGCGGCCGTCTTCGGGCTCTTCCTCTGGTGGCAGTGGGGCGGGGAGTACGGCGGGGAGTATTTCGCCGGCTATGTCACCGAGAAGGCCCTGTCGGTGGACAACCTCTTCGTCTTCACCGTGATCATGGCCTCGTTCAAGGTGCCGCGGGCCTTCCAGCAGAAGCTGCTGTTGATGGGTATCGTGCTGGCGCTGATCATGCGGGCGGGGTTCATCGCCGTCGGTGCGGCCGCGATCAACGCATTCAGTTGGGTGTTCTACCTCTTCGGGGTGTTTCTCATCTACACCGCCCTGAAGCTGGCCCGGGAGAGCGGCCACGAGCGCGACGCCGAGGTCGAACGGGAAAGCCGGGTGGTGAAATTCGTCCGGCGCTTCGTGCCCACCACCGACGAGTACGACGGGGACAGGTTCGTCACCCGGGTCGACGGCGTCCGCGCCGTCACCCCGATGCTGCTGGCATTGGTCGCCATCGGTTTCACCGACCTGCTCTTCGCGCTGGATTCCATCCCGGCGATCTACGGCCTCACCGAAGAGCCCTTCATCGTGTTCACCGCCAACGCCTTTGCGCTGATGGGACTGCGGCAGTTGTACTTTCTCATCGGCGGACTGCTGGACCGGCTGGTGTACCTGTCAACCGGGTTGTCCGTCATCCTGGGATTTATCGGGGTCAAGCTCATCCTGCACGCGCTGCACAAGAACACCCTGCCGTTCCTCAACGGCGGCCGGCACGTCGACGTCCCGGAGATCACCACCGGCATGTCGATCGGGGTCATCGCGGTCGTGCTGCTGATCACCACGGTGGCCAGCCTGATCAAAACCCGTCGCAGCGTGCGGCATATCGAAAAATAACTGTGTCCGAGGGGGGACTTGAACCCCCACGCCCGTTAAAGGGCACTAGCACCTCAAGCTAGCGCGTCTGCCATTCCGCCACTCGGACCCGGGCGCCCTCTGCTGGAGAGGGCGCCTAAGGCTATCGGATCGTACGCATCGGCCCAAAACGGCCGGCCCAAACCGGCCCCCGCCCAGGCGGCTAGGCCGCCGGAAGCCGGTCGCCGACGGCCGCGGCGATCGTGGCGGCGGCGGAGGTGGGCCCCTCGAGGCTGCACGCCTCCACGTCGACGGCGACGGTGCCGCGCACCGTCAGGGCGCGCTGGCAGGACCACCGCTGGGGGCTGCGCTGCTCGCGGGACACCGACAGCATGTCGCGCTCGGCTCGGACCGGGCCCACCGACCAGACCTGGTCGGGGGCCGGAGCCTGGGCGTAGGTCAATTCCCGGTTTGCGCATCCGGACCAGCCGTCGCGGGAGCGATCGAAGAACTCGGTGGCCGCCGAAACGGTGGGGAACAGGACGACGGCCTGCACGGCGTAGTGCGACCAGGTCGCCGCCGGCGGCTCGCGCAGCACCTGCCCGCGCAGCGCGGTCCAGCCTGTTCCGTCGTACACCGACCGCTGGGCGGCGCCGGCCACCGCGAGACAACCGGGGTCCTGGTTACCGGCCTGCAGATGACCGCTGTTCGTCCACGGCGTGGTCACCTCCCGGGTGACGACGACGTCGCTGCCGAGCGCCGGTCCGACGTCGGCCGCCGCCAACAGCAGCGTGGGGAGGGTCTCCGCCGTCGTCGGTCTGGTGGATCCAGTCTGTGAGGACGCCGTCGTCGCGGTTCCGGCGGTGGTGCTCGCGCAACCGCTGGCGGCAAGGCACATCAGTGAGACGGTCACCAGCAGCCGAGGCGTCATCGCTAAATACAACCCCATGATGCGCGTGTTGCATACGGGGATTGAGGTAAAGATGTGATAACCACCCTCGGTTCCGAGGCTCGCGGGGTCCAACGGTAGGGCCGTGGCCCGGACGGCCCAGTGGTAGGAAAGAGGCGTGAGCAGTCCGGTCGAGGAAGTCGTCGAACTTGTCAGTGCCCTGATCCGATTCGACACGTCCAACACCGGAGAGTTGGCCACCACCAAGGGCGAAGCGGAATGCGCCCAATGGGTGGCCGCCCGGCTCAGCGAGGCGGGCTACGAACCGGAGTACCTGGAGTCCGGCGCCCCCGGGCGCGGAAACGTCTTCGTGCGACTGCCGGGCCGGGACCGGGGCCGCGGCGCCCTGCTCATCCACGGCCACCTCGATGTCGTTCCGGCTGAGGCTGCGGACTGGAGCGTGCACCCGTTCTCGGGTGCGGTGTCCGACGGCTACGTGTGGGGCCGCGGCGCGGTCGACATGAAGGACATGTGCGGGATGATGCTGGCCGTCGCCCGCCACTTCAAGCGCGCCGGGATCGTGCCGCCGCGGGATCTGGTGTTCGCCTTCGTCGCCGACGAGGAGCATGGCGGTAAATACGGGGCGCACTGGCTGGTGAAGCATCGGCCCGACCTCTTCGAGGGTGTCACCGAAGCGATCGGCGAGGTGGGTGGATTCTCGATCACGCTGCCGCGCAGCGACGGCGGTCAACGCCGCCTGTATCTCATCGAAACCGCCGAGAAGGGCCTGCTGTGGATGCGGCTCACGGCGCGGGCCAGGGCGGGGCACGGCTCGATGGTGCACGACGACAACGCCGTCACCGCGATCGCCGAAGCCGTTGCGCGACTTGGCCGTCACCGGTTCCCGCTGGTGCTCACCGACACCGTCGCGCAGTTCCTCGCCGTCATCTCCGAGGAGACCGGCCTGACCTTCGACGCCGACGACCTCGAGGGCTCGGTGGCCAAACTCGGCCCGATGGCCCGGATGCTCGGCGCCACCCTGCGTGACACCGCCAACCCCACCATGCTCAAGGCGGGCTACAAGGCCAACGTCATTCCGGCGACCGCCGAGGCCGTGGTCGACTGCCGGGTGCTGCCGGGCCGGCAGGCGGCGTTCGAGCGCGAGATCGACGAGCTCATCGGAACCGACGTCACCCGGGAGTGGATCTCCGAGTTGTCCTCGTATGAAACGACATTCGACGGAGACCTGGTGGACGCCATGAACGACGCGATCCTGGCGGTCGACCCGGAGGCGCGGACCGTGCCCTATATGCTCTCCGGCGGAACCGACGCGAAAGCCTTTGCCGAACTTGGTATCCGGTGCTTCGGCTTCGCGCCGCTGCGGCTGCCGCCCGATCTCGACTTCTCGGCGCTGTTCCACGGTGTCGACGAACGGGTCCCGGTGGACGCCCTGCACTTCGGCACCCGGGTTCTCGAGCACTTCCTGACGCACTGCTGACCTACCGCCGCCCCAAAACGCCAAAGAAAGGATGCCCCATGGCATTTGACTACAACCCCTACGACTTTCTGCCCGAACTGCCGGGCTTCACGCTGACCAGCACCGACATCAGCGACGGCAAGCCGCTGAAGATGGCCCAGGTCAGCGGCATCATGGGCGCCGGCGGTCAGGACCTGTCCCCGCAGCTGAGCTGGTCGGGTTTCCCCGAGGCCGCGCGCAGCTTCGCCGTCACCGTCTTCGACCCGGACGCCCCGACCGCATCGGGCTTCTGGCACTGGGCGGTCTACAACCTGCCCGACACGGTGACCGAACTGCCCACCGGCGCCGGTGACGGGTCCCTACTGCCCGGCAACGCCCAGACCCTGGTCAACGACGCGGGTATGCGCCGCTACGTCGGTGCCGCCCCGCCGGCCGGACACGGCTACCACCGCTACTTCGTGGCTGTGCACGCCCTCGACGTCGAGGCGCTCGACCTCGCCGAGGACGCCAGCCCCGCGTTCCTGGGCTTCAACCTCTTCATGCACGCCATCGCCAGGGCCGTCATCCACGGCACTTATGAACAGAAGTAGCGCAGAGCGGGAGTGGTTACCGCGCCGCTGAGCCCACGGCCTCGGCCAGCCCGGCGAATCCGCCGGCATGCAGCCGGGCGGCAAGCCCGTCGTGAATGTGCTTGGCCCACATCCCCCCGCCGTAGATGAAGCCGGTATAGCCCTGCAGCAGTGACGCGCCGGACACGATGCGCTGCCAGGCGTCGTCGGCTGTCTCGATCCCACCGACACTGATCAACACCAGCCGCCCGCCGACCCGGCCATGCAACCGGCGCAGCACCTCCAGCGACCGCGCGGCCACCGGCGGCCCCGACACCCCGCCCGGCCCGAGGTCCGCGACGTGCGGGGTCCGCAGACCGGTACGCGAGATCGTGGTGTTGGTGGCGACGATTCCGGCGAGGCCCATCTCGAGGGCCAGATCCGCGACTGCGTCGACGTCGTCGTCGGACAAGTCCGGGGCGATCTTCACCAGTACCGGTCTCGTCGTCTCGGCCAGGACCGCCGCCAGGATGGGCCGCAGCGACTCGACGGCCTGCAGGTCGCGCAGGCCGGGGGTGTTGGGGGAACTGACGTTGACCACCAGATAGGCGCACAGCGGTCCGAGCAGGCGGGCGCTGGCGGCGTAGTCCTCGGCGGCCTGTTCCGGTGGGGTCACCTTCGATTTGCCGATGTTCACCCCGATCGGGACGTCCGGGGTGTGGCGGGCCAGGCGCAGCGCCAACGCTCCTGCGCCGTGGTTGTTGAACCCCATCCGGTTGAGCAGCCCGCGATCCTCCGGTAGCCGGAAGAGTCTGGGTTCGGGATTCCCCGGCTGGGGCTGGGCGGTCACCGTCCCGATCTCGGCATATCCGAATCCCAATGCGCCCCAGGTGTTCAGGCCCAGGCCGTCCTTGTCGAAGCCGGCGGCCAGGCCGAGCGGGCCCGGGAAACGCACTCCGAACACCGTGCTGGCCAGGATCGGGTCCCGGGGTGCCAGAGCCCGGCGCAGCGGGGCGCGGGTCGCCGCCGTGGCGGTGGCGCCACGCAGCGCGCCGAACACCAGTGTGTGGATCCGTTCGGGCGGCGCCTGGAACAGGAAGCGGCGCACCGCGTCGTAGATCACAGGCCCGGCTGATCGGTCGGCTGGGCATTGAGGATGCGAGACTTCTTGCGCCGCAACAACACCCGTCTGCTGCCGTCGGTGTAGAGCCGGACCCGCGACAGTTCCCAGCCGCGGAACTCCGCTTCGATCGCCAACCGGGTCGAGGCGGTCACTCTGGTGACCTCGGGAGGCAGGCGCAGCGGAATCCACTCGTAGTCTTCGGCGTGGTCGGCGGACAGTTCGACCTCCCACGCCGCCGGCAGCCGTCCGCGCTCAACGGCACTCACCCGGGACCGCCTGCTCCGGGGATCAGCTGCACGCCGGCCCCCGACCCCGACACCACGTACAGGGTGCCGGTGTCGTCGTCGAAGGCCAGGGTGTCCGGTTGCTGCACGGTCGGGTAGCGCACCTTCTCTACGGGGATGCCGGTAGCCAGATCGTAGCCAACGACGGTGTTCGTCGCGGTCTGCGAAACCCAGGCCAGCCGGCGGGATCCGGCCACGCCATAGGGGGCGTCCGGCACGGGGTAGGCCTGCCGTTCGATCAGCGGGTCGGCGGTGAACACGAGCAGTTGGCCGCCTCGGGTGTCGCTGACCAGTACCCGTCCCGCGGAGTCGGCGGCGATGGAGGTGGCGCCGAGTCCGGCCCGCAAGGCCTGCTCGGGCGCGCCCTCGGCGTTCAGGGCCGTCACCGAGGTCTGGGCCCGGTCCAGGACGACGGCCGTGTTGCCCTGGGTGACGATCGCGTCGATGCGGGCGAAGATCGTCGCGGTGTGCGCCACGGTCAGGTCCGGGCCGAGGGTGAAGGCGTCGCCGTCGGCGCCGCCGAGTACCAGGCGGCCGTCGGCACGGCGGGCGATCGCGGTGAAGTCGGTGTCGGGGTGCCCACCGACCGGATTGCGGGTGGCGGATCCAGCACCGAGGTCGACGGTGATCACCGCGCCCCGCGCGGACAGGTAGGCCTTCCCGTTACCGTCGCCGGCCATCGCGGTGGCGGCTGAGGGCAGGGTGACGGTGCGAGTAGATCCGGCGCCGACGATCGCCACCGCGGCGGGAGCCTGGGCGTCGGGCCCGGGCACCAGGACCGCCAAAGACTGTGTCGTGCGGTCGAACACGGCCGCATTCGGTCGACCGGCCAGCGGGACCACCCGGCCGGCGGGGGGTGTGGCCGTCGGCGGCGACACCGCCGCCCGCGCGGGTTCGATCGTCGGCGGCGGCGCGTCCATCGGATTGGACGAGCAACCCCCGAGTGCCAGCGCCAGCGCCAGCAGCCCGCTCGCCGCGGCGCGGTGTCCGTGCTGTGCCAACGGGAACCCCTCGAAGTCGGTCGATCCAGTCTGCCCGGAATTCTAAGCGGTGCGCCAATTCCCACCCAGACGGCGTAAGTCGCGTTATGGTGTGCCCATGACGCTGGCTGCCGCCCCCGAGTCCCACCGGACGGATTTCGTCATCGAAGATCTCACCACCGGAATGTTCGCCAGCGGTTTCGGTCACCTGGCCGACGGTCGCGCGTTCGCCTTCCACGTCCACCGGGGTTACCTGGACGTGGAGATCTACCGGCCCCGGCTGGGTGGACCGGTGCCGATGCCCGAGGACGTCGTCGCCGCCGCGCGCCGCGCCCTGCTCGATCTGGACGTCAACGATCCGCGCAGCCTCACCGCGGCGGTCCGCGACGCCGTGGGAGCCGCTGCGCCGGTGCGCTGACAGCGCTCTGCCAGCGGGACGGCCTTCCCGGCCGGGTACGGTCAGCGCCGTGAATGTGACCCCGATGTCGTGGCTGCAGGTCGTGGTGCTGTCGATCGTGCAGGGACTCACCGAGTTCCTGCCGATCTCCTCGTCCGGTCACCTGGCCATCGTGTCCAAGGTCTTCTTCTCCGGTGATGCCGGAGCGTCGTTCACCGCGGTGTCCCAACTCGGCACCGAGGCTGCGGTGCTGGTCTACTTCTTCCGCGACATCGTCCGGATCGTCACCGCATGGTTCCGCGGCCTGTTCGACAAGACCCGCCGCGCCGACGTCGACTACCGGCTGGGTTGGTACGTCATCATCGGCAGCATCCCGATCGGGGTGCTCGGCGTGCTGTTCAAGGACGTCATCCGCTCCGAGGTCCGCAATCTGTGGGTGATCGCCACCGCCATGCTGGTGTTCTCCGCCGTCATCGCCGCGGCGGAGTACTTCGGGAAACAGAACCGCCACGCGCCGCAACTGCGCGCCAGCGACGGTCTGCTGATCGGTATGGCGCAGTGTCTGGCGCTGGTGCCCGGGGTATCGCGCTCGGGATCGACCATCAGCGCCGGATTGTTCCTCGGGCTGGACCGGCCGCTGGCCGCCCGGTTCGGGTTCCTGCTGGCCATCCCGGCGGTGTTCGCCTCGGGGCTGTTCTCCCTGCCCGATGCTTTCCATCCGGTCCAGGAGGGGATGAGCGCCACCGGGTTGCAACTGGCCGTCTCGGTGGTGATCGCCTTCGTCGTCGGCTACGCGGCCATCTCCTGGCTGCTGCGCTTTCTGGTCCGGCACGAGATGTACTGGTTCGTGGGATACCGGGTGGCGCTGGCGCTGACCATGATGGCACTGCTCGGCACGGGAGTGGTGGCGGCCACCTAGGGTTGTTCGTTAATGACTGTCATCCTGCTGCGCCACGGCCGCTCGACCTCCAACACCGCCCACACGCTGGCCGGACGGTCCGAAGGCGTCGAACTCGACGACAAGGGCTTCGCCCAGGCCGCCGCACTGCCGGAGCGTCTCGCGGACCTGCCGATCAAGGCTCTGGTGCGGTCACCCCTGCTGCGCTGCCGGCTGACCCTGGAGCCGCTCGCCGCCGCGCTCGAGCTCGAGCCGCTGGTCGACGACAGGTTGGCGGAGGTGGACTACGGCCAGTGGACCGGCCGGCCGCTGAGTGAACTGCTCGCCGAACCGCTGTGGTCGGTGGTCCAGCACCAGCCCAGTGCGGCGGTGTTCCCCGACGGCGAGGGCCTGGCGCAGGTTCAGGCCCGGGCGGTTGCCGCGGTGCGTGAGCACGACCGCCGGCTCGCCGAGGAACACGGCGGCGACGTGCTCTGGGTGGCCTGCACCCACGGCGACGTGATCAAGGCCGTCGTCGCCGACGCCCTGGGCACCCACCTGGACAGCTTCCAACGGATCACCGCCGACCCGGCGTCGATGAGCGTCATCCGCTATACGACCCTGCGGCCGTTCGTGGTGCACGTCAACCACACCGGCGCCCAGTTGGCCTCGACCCTGGGTCACCGGCCGGCCGTCGCGGAAGGGACGCCCGGTTCCAGCGGCGACGCCGTCGTGGGCGGCTCGACGGACTAATCGGCGGCTGAGCCTGCCCCGGCCGGTATTTTGGAGGCACCATGGCCCGCGCAATCCACGTCTTCCGCACGCCGGACCGGTTCATCGCCGGGACGGTGGGGCAGCCCGGCGACCGCACCTTCTACCTGCAGGCCGTCCACGAGAACCGGGTGATCTCGGTGCTGTGCGAGAAGCAGCAGGTGGCGGTGCTGGCCGAGCGGATCGGTGCGTTGCTGTCCGAGGTGAACCGCCGGTTCGGCACCCCCGTTCCGCCGGAGGCCGACGTCGAGGACCTCAGCCCGCTGGTCACCCCGATCGAGGCGGAATTCCGTGTCGGCACAATGGGTTTGGGCTGGGATGCCGAGGCGCAGAGCGTCGTGGTGGAACTCCTGGCGGTCAGCGACACCGAACTGGACGCATCGGTGATCCTCGACGACGCCGAGGAGGGCCCGGACGCGGTGCGGGTGTTCCTCTCGCCGGAGTCGGCCCGGCAGTTCGCCGCCCGGTCCCATCGGGTGATCTCGGCGGGACGGCCGCCCTGCCCGCTGTGCGACGAACCATTGGATCCGCAGGGCCATCTCTGCGTGCGCACCAATGGGTACCGCCGCGGCGGGGCGCCCGAGGAAACGTGACCGGCCCCGACCCGCGGCACCAGACGCTGCGGAAGGGTGAAGTGGAGGTGATCGGCCGGATCCGGTCGGCGAGCAACGCCACCTTCCTCTGCGAGGCCCGACTCGGCGACGATCGCGTGCAGTGCGTCTACAAACCGGTGGCCGGCGAGCAGCCGCTGTGGGACTTCCCGGATGGCACTTTGGCCGGCCGCGAACTGGCCGCACATCTGGTGTCGGAGGCGCTGGGCTGGGACATCGTGCCGCACACCATCATTCGCAAGGGCCCCGCCGGGCCCGGCATGATCCAACTCTGGGTGGATCAGTCCGAGGATCCCGAGGGCACCGGTCTGGTCGATCTGTGTCCGGTGGATGCCGTTCCGCCCGGTTACCTCTCGGTGCTGACCGCCTACGACTACAGCGGCGGCGAGGTGGCACTCGTGCACGCCGACGATCCGCAACTGCGGCGGATGGCGGTGTTCGACGTGATCGTCAACAACGCCGATCGCAAGGGCGGCCACGTTCTGGCCGGTACCGACGGGCGCGTCTACGGCGTCGACCACGGTGTCTCGCTGCACGTCCATGACAAATTGCGCACGGTGTTGTGGGGCTGGGCCGGACAGCCGGTCGACGACGAGACTCTCGACGGGGTCAAAGCCCTTGCTGCACAGATCGACTCGGTGCTGGGGGAGCAGCTGCGCCGGCACCTCACCGCCGCGGAGGTGGAGGCGCTGCGCGAGCGGGTGCAGGCTCTGCTGGAGCGGCCGGTGATGCCGGCCCCGGACCGCCGGCGCCCGCTGCCCTGGCCGGCGTTCTAGCTCGGGGCTGCCGGCTGCGGCTGCCAGCGCAGGATGCCGCCGTCGGCCATCAGGGACATGTTCAGTTTCCCGTCGGCGATCAGGTAGGAGCGGACCTGTGCCAGATCGGCGGCCACCGTGGTGTCCACCGACGGCTGCGGACAGAACATCCGGGTGACCCCGATCGGTCCGAACGTCAGGCTGCCCGAGTCGACGGCCGCGGCGTCGGCCTGCCAGGTCCCCGTCCCGCGATTGCAGTCCAGCCGGAACGCCGCGCGGCCGTCGGTGCCGAACGTCACGGTGTACTTCGCCGGGTCGTCGATCGTGACGCCGGGCTGCTCGGCGGGGGCCATCGATTCGATGCTGACCAACTGCCAGGTGGTGCCGGACAGGGGATCGGCGGCCTCGGCCGAACCGCAGGCCGAGAGGCTGACGGCGGCGGCCGCGGCCGCGGCCGCGGCCGCGAGGGCGTACCCGATCCGCATGCCAGGCAATGTACGCGCCGCAAGCGCACCCCGCCCAGCCTGGAATACTGGCCCGGTGGCACGCACCGACGCCGAGTTGGCGGCCGACCTCGCTGAAGAGGCCGGCCAGCTGCTGCTGAAGGTGCGCGCCGAGATCGGGCACGACTTCCCGCCCGCGCTCGGGGATGCCGGTGACGTCGCCGCCAACAACCTCCTGCTGCGCCGGCTGCGTGCCGAGCGCCCGGGCGACGCGGTGCTCTCCGAAGAGGCCCACGACGACCTCGGCCGCCTGCACGCGGACCGGGTGTGGATCGTCGACCCGCTCGACGGCACCCGCGAGTTCTCGCTGCCGCGCCGGGACGACTGGGCGGTGCACGTCGCGTTGTGGCAGCGAGATGCCAACGGCGGCAGCATCACCGACGCCGCGGTAGCGCTGCCCGCGATGGGCGAGGTGCACCGCAGCGACGAGGTTTCCGCCCCGGTCCGCGACCACGACGGGCCGATCCGCATCACGGCCAGTTCCAACCGTCCGCCGGCGGTGCTGTGGCGGCTGGCCGAGATTCTCGACATCGAGTTCATCCGCATCGGATCGGCGGGCGCCAAGGCCATGGCGGTCGTCCGCGGGGATGCCGACGCCTACATCCACGCGGGCGGCCAGTGGGAGTGGGACAACGCCGCCCCGGCTGGGGTTCTGCAGGCGGCAGGCATGCACGCGACCCGTATCGACGGCGCGCCGTTGCGCTACAACCGGCCCGATCCGTACCTTCCCGACCTGTTGATGTGCCGTCCGGAGATGGCCACGCTGCTGCTCGACGCGATGTGGGCGGCCCACTGATGCGGGCCTGGCCGGACGTCGACGTCCCCGAACTCCCCGGGCGCGGGCCGCAATTGCGGCTGTACGACAGCGCGGACCGCCAGGTCCGGCCCACCGCACCCGGACCGACGGCCACCCTCTACGTCTGCGGCATCACGCCCTACGACGCCACCCACCTCGGTCATGCCGCCACCTACCTGACTTTCGATCTGGTGAACCGGATCTGGCGGGACAACGGTCACCGGGTGCACTACGTGCAGAACGTCACCGACGTCGACGACCCGTTGTTCGAGCGCGCCGCCCGCGACGGCGTGGACTGGCGCGCACTGGGCGACGAGCAGACCGAACTGTTCCGCGAGGACATGACCGCGTTACGGGTGATTCCGCCGCGCGACTACGTCGGCGCCACCGAGGCCATCGGCGAGGTGGTCGCGATGATCGAGAAACTCGTGGCCGCCGGCGCCGCCTATGTCGTCGACGACCCGGAGTTCCCGGACGTGTACTACCGGGCCGAGGCCACCGTGCAGTTCGGCTACGAGTCCAACTACGACCGGTCCACCATGATGAGCCTGTTCGCCGAACGCGGGGGAGATCCCGACCGGCCCGGCAAGAGCGAACCGTTGGACGCCCTGCTCTGGCGGGCGCAGCGCCCGGGCGAACCGAGTTGGCCCTCGCCGTTCGGCCCCGGCCGGCCCGGCTGGCATGTCGAATGTTCGGCGATCTCGTTGAGCCGCATCGGGTTCGGCTTCGACGTGCAGGGCGGCGGCAGCGACCTGATCTTCCCGCACCACGAATTCTCGGCCGCGCATGCCGAGGCGTCCACCGGCCAGCGCCGCTTCGCGAGGCACTACGTCCACGCCGGGATGATCGGCTGGGACGGCCACAAGATGTCCAAGAGCCGCGGCAACCTGGTACTGGTGTCCCAGTTGCGGGCCGGCGGCGTCGATCCGGCCGCGATCCGGCTGGGCCTGCTGGCCGGGCACTACCGCAGTGACCGGTTCTGGAGCGACGACACCCTCGCCGAGGCCCAGACCCGGCTGCAACGCTGGCGGGAGGCGACGAACCTGCCGGCCGGCCCCGACGCCGCCGATCTGATCGGACGGCTGCGCCGCTATCTCGCCGACGACCTCGACACCCCTCGCGCACTGGCCGCGATGGACGGATGGGCTACCGATGCGCTGGAGTACGGTGGCCACCACACCGACTCGCCAGCCCTGGTGGCGACCGCACTGGACGCGTTGCTCGGGATCGAGACCCGGTCCTGAGCCGGAAGGATGTCGTCATGAGTTTGCGCGTCATGAGGTTCTGTGGCCTGCTGGCCGCACTACTGATGATCACGGTGACTGCCGGATGCAGCGGAAACAAGGCGGGTCAGACCTCGTCGTCGGATGCCTCCGCGGCGTCCTCATCGGTCGCCGGCGGCGCGGTGACGCCCGAGCAGGCCCGCGCCGTCGCCAAAGAGGCCTACATCTACGGCTTCCCGATGGTCGACAGCTACCGCATCCAGCACGCCTACTTCATCAACCCCAAGAGCCCGGAGTACAAGGGCCCGTGGAACGAAGTCCATAGTGTGGCAAGGGTGTTCACCCCGGCTGACACCGCCGTGCAGACGCCGAACTCCGACACGCCGTACTCGATGCTGGGTGCGGACCTGCGTGCCGAACCGCTGGTGCTGACCGTGCCGCCGATCGACCAGGGCCGCTACTACTCCCTGCAGTTCATCGACGGGTACACCTACAACTTCGCCTACGTCGGCAGCCGCACCACCGGCAACGACGGCGGTGCCTATCTGCTGGCCGGGCCCGGATGGAATGGCGAGAAGCCCGCGGGCATCAAGGACGTCATCAGGGCCGACACCGATTTCGTGCTGGTGGCCTACCGCACCCAGCAGTTCGGACCGGACGACCTGGAGAACGTCAAGAAGATCCAGGCGGGTTACACCGCGCAGCCGCTGTCGGACTTCCTCAAGCAGCCCGCGCCGGACGCCGCGCCGGTCATCGACTGGCCGGCACCGCTGAGCGCGGACGACGAGAAGACCGCACTGCGGTTCTTCGATCTCCTGGACTTCCAGTTGAAGTACGCGCCGACGATGCCGTCGGAGAAGGACATTCGGGCGCGGTTCGCCTCGACCGGGCTGGCCGGCGACGGCACCTTCACTTCCGAGAAGCTCAGCCCCGAGTTGAAGGAGGCGTTCAAGGCCGGAATGGCAGACGCCTGGGCGGAGTTCGCGGCGCTGAAGAAGGACAAGATCGACACCGGCGCCCTCACCTCGGCTCAGATGTTCGGCACCAAGGAGTTTTTGAACGGCAACTACCTCTACCGGATGGCGGGCGCGGTGATAGGCATCTACGCCAACTCCGCGGCGGAGGCGATGTACCCGGTGTTGAGCACCGACGCGGACGGGGTACCGCTGACCGGGGCGAACAAGTACACGCTCACCTTCGGACCCGACCAGCTGCCACCGGTCAACGCGTTCTGGTCGGTGACGATGTACAAGATGCCGGAGAGCCTTCTGGTCGACAACCCGATCAATCGCTACCTGATCAACTCGCCGATGCTGCCCAACCTCGTCAAGAACCCCGATGGCGGCCTGACGATCTACGTGCAGAACAACCCGCCGGAGTCGGACCGGACGCCGAACTGGCTGCCGGCTCCGCCGGGCCCGTTCACTGTCTTCATGCGCCTGTACTGGCCGAAACCAGAAGCGCTGGAAGGCAGTTGGAAGCCGCCCAAACTGGTGAAGGTCGGCTAAAGCAAACCGGTCTGACTCAGACCGAGCAGGTCATGTCGGTGCCGCAGCACAGCGGCGATTTGATCTTCCCGTCACCGTTGGGGCACTCCGCGACGCGCACGCTGGCGCCCTCGGCGGTGGTGATGGAGCCGTCGACCAGATCTGCGCCGCAGTGCCCGCAGGTGACGACGGTGGACATGTTGCAGGTGGGACAGCTGTAAGTGGCCATGTGCCCAACGGTACGCTCACGACCGTGGCTCCCGAAACCATGGTGAAGCTTCTGACCGTGTTGCTCGCCGTATCGGTGGGCCTGGAATGCGGGGTGCTGTCCGGGCTATGGCCCCTGCCGGTGGGCGCCTACCACGCGATCCACCTGGTGCTGATGGCCACGGTGCTGGCGGCGACCCTGGCGCTGTCCCGCAACCGCCGGTCTCGCGGTGCCGGGGATTCGGCCGTGCCGCTGTGGTTCGCGGGCGGCTTGGCTTTCACCTTCGTCGGGGACTACGTCAACAGCGCGCTGAGCGCGGTCGACCCGGTCACCCCCAAGCTGAATTGGGCGCTGCTGTTCTTCGCGCTGGGCTACAGCTGCTACGTCGCCGGCATGTGGAAGGGCCTTGCGCTGCTGTCCGGCGGCAAAACCGTTGTGCCGCGGTCATTGTGGCTGTTGCTCCCGGTAATCCTGGTGGCCAATGTCTCCACCTGGATCACTCGCGTGCGGCCCCTGGTCGAGGCCCACCCGATCCTGAACTATGGGTCGTTCGTGTTCAATGCGACGCTGTACGTCCTGTTGCCGTGGCTGGGTATCCGCTACCTGATCGCCCGGCGGTTCGGCGTCGACGCCGTCGTGGTCATGGTCGGAGTGGTCTTCATCGTCTATTCCGACCTGGTGCTGTTCGACTCCTGGCTGAGGCTGGCCGACGGCACGCCGGTGCCCACGGCGTTCTACGCCGCGAACTGGATCCTGTACTTCGGCGGGCAGTGCCTGATCAACGTCTTCCCGTCCGCGGTGGCGTCGGCCGCCGATCGCCGAGCGCGACCGCTCGAAGTTAATCCGAGCGCAACCGCTCGAAGTTAAAGGGCCGCAACCCCGTAGTCGCCCACCCGTCCACCGAGGTAGCGCAACTGGTCGGTCGCCGAACCGAAGGTCTGCTCGATCGCCGTCAGTCGGGCGGCGTAATGGGCGATCGGATACTCCGCGGTCACTCCGATCCCGCCGTGCAACTGGATGGACTCCTGGGCGATGTGCCGGCCGGAGCGCCCGATCTGGAGCTTGGCCCGGGCCGCGACCATTGGATCGAACCGCCCGTCGGCCACGCACATCGCTGCGTAGAAGTTCATGCTGCGGGCCAACTCCAGTGACACGTACATGTCGGCAGCCCGTTGGGTCAGGGTCTGGAAGGTCTTCAGCGGCACCCCGAACTGCTTGCGCGTCTTCAGATATTCGGTGGTGAGACGAAGGGACTCGTCCATCGCTCCGACCGCCTCGGCGCACAGCGCGGACTGGAAGCGGATCACCGTCTCGGCGATGGCGTCGGAGGCCTCGCCGCCGGAGCCCAACGGTCGCGCCGCGGCACCGTCGAGAACGATCTCAGCGCCGCGCTGCCCGTCGAAGGTGCGGTAGGGCCGGCGGGTGACCGCATCGGCGTCAACCAGGAACAGGCCGGACCCGCCACCCGGCAGGGCGGCGCTGACCAGCAGCACGTCCGCGCAATCGCCAGCTGCGACCGGGCTCTTGTGTCCGGTCAGCGTCCACGAATCACCGTGCCCTGCAGCCTGAGTCGACAACCGGTTGCTGCCGCGGCTGTCATGCTCGGTGTGGGCGAATGCCAGCATGCGTTCGCCGGCGGCCACATCGTCGAGCATGGCGCGCTGCTCGTCGGAGCCGTGAGCGGCAATCACCGCACCGGGGATCAAGGCCGCTGCCGCAACGGGTTCAGGTGCCAGTCGCCGCCCGATCTCGGTCATCACGGCCATCACCTCGATGGGTCCGGATTCCTCGGGATCCATGCCCAGGCCCAGGATTCCGATCTCGGCCAGCTGATTCCAGACGTCGCGGCTGAAGCCCGGTCCGGCATCCAGCGGAGCATCGACGATCTTGTTGCGGCTCTCGGTGTCGTAGCTGCGCGACAGCACCTCGCGGGCGGTGTCGGCCAGCATCTGCTGCTCGTCGGTGAAGTCGAAATTCATTGTCGCTGTGCCTATTTCTCTTAAGTTCCTATAGACCAAGGATCGTCGAGGAGATGATGATGCGCTGAACCTCGTTGCTGCCGCCGTAGATCGAGGTCTTGCGGAAGTTCAGGTAGTGCGGGGCCGCGTGCTGGGCCCAGTCCGGGGAGTCCACATCGGGCGCACCGAACGGCAGCGCGTCCGGGCCTGCCACCTCGACCATCAGTTCGGTGACGGCCTGCTGCAACTGCGAGCCGCGCAGCTTCAGGATCGACGACGCCGGGTTCGGCTTGCCGCCGGCTTCGTCGCCGCTGACCCGCAGCTGGGTGAGCTCCAGGCCCAGCAGCTCGTTCTCCACCTCGGCGACCCGGGCGGCGAACATGGGATCCTCCAGCAGTGTGCCGTCACCCACCGGGGTCTTGGCGGCCCGCTCCTTGACCTTAGCCAGCCACACCTTGGTGGTACCGATCCGGGCAATTCCGGACCGCTCGTTGGACAGCAGGAATTTGGCGTAGCTCCAGCCGGCGTTCTCCTCGCCGACGAGCTGGTCGACAGGTACCCGGACGTCCTCGAACCAGACCTCGTTGACCTCGTAGCTGCCGTCGATCAGCTTGATCGGGCGCACCGTGATGCCCGGGGTGTTCATCTCCACCAGGATGAAAGAGATGCCGGCCTGCTTCTTGGGAGCGTCCGGGTTGGTGCGGGCGAGCACGAAGATCCAGTCGGCGTACTGGCCCAGCGTGGTCCAGGTCTTCTGGCCGTTGATCACGTAGTGGTCGCCGTCGCGGATCGCTGTGGTGCGCAGGCTTGCCAGGTCCGATCCGGCCTCGGGCTCGGAGAACCCCTGGGCCCACCAGATGTCGAGGTTGGCCGTCGCGGGCAGGAAGCGTTCCTTGACCTCCTGGGAGCCGAAGTGCGCGATCACCGGGCCCACCATCGAGGCGTTGAACGCCAGTGGTTCGGGCACCGAGGCCAGTTGCAGCTCATCGGCGTAGATCTGGCGCTGCAGCGGCGTCCAGTCCTTGCCGCCCCACTCGACGGGCCAGTGCGTCACTGCCAGTCCGGCCTTGTTGAGGATGCGCTGGGTGGTGACGATGTCGTCGGGGTAGCGCAGCTGCTCGTTGAGGGCGCGTTCCCGGATTTCGGCGGGGATCTCGGTGGTGAAGAACTGCCGCAGTTCGTCGCGGAAAGCGGCGTCGGCGTCGCTCAGTGCCAGTCTCATGGACAGCACGCTAGCGCACCGGGCGTAAGTGGAGTTAGCGCCCCCGGCGGCGCAGGTAGCGCTCGAAATCTGCGGCCAGCGCGTCACCGTCGACCTTGGACAGCGCCTCGTTGACGTCGACCTCGGCGTCGCCGCGAGCCTCCAGGCTGGCGACGTAGTCCGCGATCTCCTCATCCTCGGCGGTCATGTCGGTGACCGCCTGCTCCCACTCCTCGGCCTGGGCGGGCAGGTCGCCCAGGGGGACCTCGATGTCGAGCACTTCCTCGACACGGCGCAGCAGTGCGACGGTGGCCTTCGGGTTGGGCGGTTGCGAGACGTAGTGCGGCACCGCGGCCCAGAACGTAACCGCCGGAATCCCGGCCGCGACGCAGGAGTCCTGGAAGACCCCGGCGATGCCGGTCGGGCCCTCGTACCGCGACTCCTCCAGACCGAAGGCCTTGGCCGACTCCGCGGAGTAGGCCGCCCCGGACACCGGCACCGGCCGGGTGTGCGGGGTGTCCGCCAGCAGGGCGCCGAGGATGACGACGGTCTCGACGTCGAGCTCGTCGGCGATCCTGAGCAGTTCGGCGCAGAAGGTGCGCCAGCGCATGTTGGGTTCGACGCCGTGCATCAGCACGATGTCGCGGTCGCTGCCCGGCGGACGGCAGTAGGAGATCTGCATGGACGGCCAGACCAATTCGCGGGTCACGCCGTCGACCTGCCGGATCACCGGCCGGTTGACCTGGTAGTCGTAGTAAGACTCGTCGTCGATCTCGACCAGCGGTTTGGCTTCCCAGATGGCATCGAGGTGCTCCAGCGCATCGCTGGCGGCGTCCCCCGCGTCGTTCCATCCCTCGAAAGCGGCCACGACCACGGTGTTGTGGAGTTCGGGCAGGGCGAAACCCTCCGGGTCACCTCCCGGGCCACCGAGGTTCCACGCGGTCACACCTCCAGCCTAAGCCCTGCCTGGCTGGGATGAGCCCGCTTGACACCACGTAGACTCCCGGGGGTCGAGAGGCGTTGCAACGGTCGTTTCGGGAGTCCGGACTCCTGGTGACCGCCACGCTCGGCGGAGCTCAAGGACGCCTTCCGCTGAGGAAGGAGCGCATATGGAGCCGAATATCCGCCCCGATTGCATCGACGAACTCGCGGCTGCCCTTAGCGAACGAATCATGGTGATCGACGGCGCGATGGGCACGGCGATCCAGCGGGACCGGCCGGACGAGGCCGGCTACCGCGGCGCGCGTTTCAAGGACTGGCCGAGCGATCTCGTGGGCAACAACGACCTGCTCACCCTGACCCAGCCGCACATCATCGAGGGCATCCACCGCGAATACCTCGAAGCGGGCGCCGACATCATCGAGACCAACACCTTCAACGCCAATGCGGTGTCACTCGCCGACTACGGCATGGAGGAGCTGAGTTACGAACTGAACCACGCCGGCGCCGCCCTGGCCCGTAAGGCCGCTGACGACTACAGCACCCCGGGTAAGCCCCGTTACGTCGCCGGGGCGCTGGGGCCGACGACGCGGACCGCGTCGATCTCGCCCGACGTCAACGACCCCGGCGCCCGCAACGTCTCCTACGACCAGTTGGTCGCCGCGTACCTCGAAGCGGCCAACGGCCTGGTAGACGGCGGTTCCGACATCCTCATCGTCGAGACGATCTTCGACACGCTGAATGCGAAGGCCGCGGTGTTCGCCGTCGAGACGCTGTTCGAGGAGCGCGGCCGCCGCTGGCCGGTGATCATCTCGGGCACCATCACCGATGCCTCCGGGCGGACGCTGTCCGGTCAGGTGACCGAGGCGTTCTGGAATTCGATTCGGCACGCCAAGCCGATCGCGGTCGGCCTCAACTGTGCACTGGGTGCCCCCGAGATGCGGCCCTACATCGCCGAAATGTCCCGCATCGCAGACACTTTCGTCTCCTGCTACCCGAACGCCGGCCTGCCCAACGCGTTCGGCGAGTACGACGAGTCCCCGAAACGTCAGGCCGGCTACATCGCCGACTTCGCCGAGGCCGGCCTGGTCAACATGGTGGGTGGGTGCTGCGGAACGACGCCGGCACACATCGCCGAGATCGCCAAGGTCGTCGACGGCCTGCCGCCGCGAAGGGTGCCGCAGATAGCGGTAGCCACCCGGCTGGCGGGCCTGGAGCCGCTCAACATCACCGACGACTCCCTGTTCGTCAACATCGGTGAGCGCACCAACATCACCGGTTCCGCCCGGTTCCGCAACCTGATCAAGGCCGGGGACTACGACACCGCCTTGTCCGTGGCCCTGCAGCAGGTGGAGGTCGGTGCGCAAGTCATCGACATCAACATGGACGAGGGCATGATCGACGGCGTCGCCGCCATGGATCGTTTCACCAAATTGATTGCGGCAGAACCCGATATCAGCCGCGTCCCGGAGATGATCGACTCCTCCAAGTGGGAGGTCATCGAGACCGGCCTCAAGAACGTGCAAGGCAAACCGATCGTCAACTCGATCTCGTTGAAGGAGGGCGAGGAGAAGTTCGTCCGAGAGGCCCGACTGTGCCGCAAGTTCGGCGCCGCCGTCGTCGTGATGGCCTTCGACGAGCAGGGGCAGGCCGATAACCTCGAGCGGCGTAAGGAGATCTGCGGGCGCGCCTACCGGATCCTCACCGACGAGGTCGGGTTCCCGGCCGAGGACATCATCTTCGATCCGAACTGCTTTGCGCTGGCGACCGGCATCGAGGAGCACGCCCGCTACGGGATCGACTTCATCGAGGCCTGCGCCTGGATCAAGGCGAACCTGCCCGGGGTGCACATCTCCGGCGGCATCTCCAACGTGTCTTTCTCGTTCCGGGGCAACAACCCCGTCCGCGAGGCGATTCACGCCGTGTTCCTGTTCCACGCCATCAAGGCCGGCCTGGACATGGGCATCGTCAACGCCGGCGCGCTGGTGCCGTACGACTCGATCGACCCCGAGTTGCGTACGCGCATCGAAGACGTGGTGCTGAATCGCCGCCCGGACGCGGGGGAGCGGTTGCTGGAGATCGCCGAGCAGTTCAACAGCACAGAGAGATCAGAGGACCCGACCGCCGCGGAGTGGCGCAGTCTCCCGGTCCGCGAGCGGATCACCCACGCCCTGGTCAAGGGCATCGACGCCCACGTCGACGACGACACCGAGGAACTCCGCGCCGAGATCGACGCCGCGGGCGGGCGTCCCATCGAGGTCATCGAGGGTCCGCTGATGGACGGTATGAACGTCGTCGGCGACCTCTTCGGCGCGGGGAAGATGTTCCTGCCCCAGGTCGTCAAGTCCGCGCGGGTGATGAAAAAGGCAGTCGCCTACCTGCTGCCCTACATCGAGGCGGAGAAAGCAGAGTCCGGCGCCGATGCCGGCGCCAAGGACACCAACGGCACGATCATCATGGCGACCGTCAAGGGCGACGTCCACGACATCGGCAAGAACATTGTCGGGGTTGTCTTGCAGTGCAACAACTTCGAGGTGATCGACCTCGGGGTGATGGTCCCCGCGCAGAAGATCCTGGATGCCGCGAAGGAACACAACGCCGACATCATCGGGCTGTCCGGCCTGATCACCCCGTCCCTGGACGAGATGGTCAACGTCGCTGTCGAGATGGAACGTCAGGGATTTTCGATCCCGCTGCTGATCGGCGGGGCGACCACCTCGCGCGCTCACACCGCGGTGAAGATCGCGCCGCGCCGCAGCGGTCCGGTGGTCTGGGTCAAGGACGCCTCGCGCTCGGTGCCCGTCGCTGCCGCGCTGTTGGACGACAAGCAGCGCCCCGCGTTGCTGGAAGCCACCGAAAAGGACTACGCGTCGCTACGGGAGCGGCACTCCCAGAAGAACGACCGGCCGATGCTGACGCTGGAGAAGGCGCGTGCGAACCGCACTCCCGTCGAGTGGGACGGCTACACGCCGCCGGTGCCGGCCCAGGGTCTGGGTGTGCGGACGTTCTCCGACTACGACTTGGCGGAATTGCGCGAATACATCGACTGGCAGCCGTTCTTCAACGCCTGGGAGATGAAGGGGCGCTTCCCCGACATCCTCAACAACCCGGCGTCGGGTGAGGCCGCCCGGAAGCTGTACGACGACGCGCAGGAGATGCTCGACACGGCGATCGAGGAGAAGTGGCTGACGGCCAACGGCGTGATCGGGTTCTTCCCGGCGAACGCCGTCGGTGACGACATCGAGGTCTACACCGACGAGACCCGCACCGAGGTGCTCGCGAGGCTGCACAACCTTCGCCAGCAGGGCGAGCACCGGGACGGCGTCCCGAACCGGTCGTTGGGTGACTTCGTCGCGCCCACGATCACCGGTCTGGCCGACTACGTCGGCGCTTTCGCCGTCACCGCGGGCCTCGGCTGCGCCGGCAAGATCGCCGAATTCAAAGCAGTCCACGACGACTACAGCGCGATCCTGCTGGAGTCGCTCGCCGATCGGCTGGCCGAGGCGTTCGCCGAGCGGATGCACCAGCGGGTCCGCACCGAGTTCTGGGGATACCAGCCCGAGGAGCACCTCGACAACGAGGCGCTCATCGGCGAGAGGTACGTGGGAATCCGTCCCGCGCCCGGCTATCCGGCCTGCCCGGAGCACACCGAGAAGGTCACCCTGTTCGACCTCCTGGACGTAACGGAGCGGACCGGCATCGAGCTGACCGAGTCGATGGCGATGTGGCCCGGCGCCGCCGTCAGCGGCTGGTACTTCTCACATCCCCAGTCGCAGTACTTCGTCGTCGGCCGGCTGGCGCAGGACCAGGTCGCCGACTACGCGAGGCGCAAGGGCTGGACCTTGCCGGAAGCCGAGCGCTGGCTCGCCCCCAACCTCGGTTACAACCCGGAGGACTAAGGCGCGCCGGTTCTGCCGTCGTGCGAGGCCGGATAGATGACGGCTTCTTCAGGGTGGAACCAGCTCATGAACTTGCCTTTCGGCGATCAGTTGGGGGATGGGGGCGCTTGTGGTTGGAACGGTTCGTACCACCACCAATCCGCCCGTTCACCGCTAGGACCGGGGCAGGGTGCGACGGAGGGTGGCGGTGTGCTGGGTGGGCGTGCCAGAGAGCCGGGGTGAAGTTCTTCGTCGTCGCTGTCGGTCACGACAAGATGGTCGGCTGGACCGGTGATGGTGATGACGCCGCGATGGTGCAGCCGGTGGTGAAAGGGGCACAGGAGAATCAGATTGTGCAGTTCGGTCTCGCCGCCGTTCTCCCAGTGCTTGATGTGATGCGCGTGCAGACCGCGGGTGGTGCCGCAGCCGGGAACTGCGCAGGTGCGGTCGCGATGTTCGAGCGCGCGGCGAAGACGGCGGCTGATCGTGCGGGTGGTTCGGCCGGCGCCGACCACCTCTCCGCGGCTTTCGAACCACACCTCGCAGGTGGCATCACAGGTCAGGTACTGACGCTCGGAGTCCGGCAGCAGTGGGCCGAGATGCAAGGCGCCAATTTTCTTTTCGACATCGAGGTGCACGACGACGGTGGTGCGCTGCCCGTGGGGACGGCGGAGCACCTCGCCATCCCAGCCGGTCTCGACCAGGCGCATGAACGCGTCGATATTCGTCGGCATCGGAGGAGTGTGAACGGAAGGCGGGCTGTTGCCCTCCTGGTCGCTTTTCCGCTCGGCGAATAGCGCATCGCGGTGGGATTGCAGCGCCGCCTCGAAGATTGCTGATTCGTTGTGCAGCAGGGTGATTCGCCAGAAGTCGAATTCGTCGTCACTGGTCTTGGTGATCGCCGGCCGCGGATCGGGCCGGGGTGGACGACCGGGGCGCGGCTCAAGTTTGATCGCGGTGCGCAACTGGCTGACGGTGGCGACCTCGGCCAGTTGGGCGTAGTGCTCGTCAGATCCTTCACCGGCGCGCGAGGCGATCACCCCGACCTGGTCCAAGGAGAGTCGGCCCTCCCGCATTCCCTGGGCGCAGCGCGTGAATGATTGCAGTCGGTGCGCCACGGTGGCGATCGCTTCGGCGTTGGCCCGCGATGCGCCGGTCTTCCACGCCACGAGCGCTGCGACGGAACGCGCCCCGGTCGCACCCCACAGTTCGTCACGATCGATCTCGGCAACGATGTCGACGATGCGCCCGTCGATCGCGTTGCGCTGACCGGTCAACTCCGACAGCTGCTCGAAGAGCATCGCGAGCCGTTCATCGGGACGCGTATCGACGTCCCTTGGGGCCGCGGTCGGGGACATGACAGAAGCATCTCACCGGGCACCGACAATTCTGAGGGCCGCGACGATGAACACGGGATGACGCGGGGCGGCTGCCTTAGCCGCAGGACTTAGCCGCAGATGCCGTTGGTCTTGTACTGACCGGGCGGGCAGCCGTGCGAGTCCATGCTGCCGCGGTCCTCAAGGCTGGGGATCGGCTTCTGCGTGATGACCTTCTCGGTCGACGACAGCGACGGGGCACTCGAGGTGGCCGACTGGGTGCTGCTCGTCGTCGGCGCTTCCTTCTCCTTCGTGCTGCTGCACGCGGTCAGCGATCCCATTCCGACGATGGCGAGGCCGCCGGCGACGAGGGCGATCCGGCGGGTCAGCGCAGAAGTCTTCATTGTGTGTCCTGTTCTCGAACAGCGGCAATCTCTCTGACTGCACTGTCTCATACCGTTGGTCTGTGCGGGAAGCCGGTGCGACAATCTGCGCCATGAAGGCCGTGCTTTTCGACATGGACGGCACCCTGGTGGACTCCGAAAAGCTGTGGGACATCTCCATGCAGGAGCTGTACGCCAAGCTCGGAGGAGTGATGACGCCCGAGGTGCGGGAAGCCACCGTCGGCAGTTCTTCTGATGCGGTGCTGCGGCTGGTGTACACCGACCTGGGTCTGGACCTCGACCCCGACGCGATGGCCGCCGACGCCGACTGGCTGCACGACATCACCGGCGATCTGTTCGACGCCGGCCTGCCCTGGTGCGACGGCGCCCGCGAACTGCTCGACACCCTCGCCGCGGCGGCCGTTCCGATGGCCCTGGTCACCAACACCCGCCGTGCGCTCACCGAACGGGCGCTCAACAGCATCGGCCGGCACTATTTCGCCGCCAGCGTGTGCGGCGACGAGGTGGCGGCGGCCAAGCCTGCCCCGGAGCCCTATCGCAGAGCCGCCGATCTGCTCGGGTTCGATCCCGCGCAGTGCCTGGCCATCGAGGACTCGGTCACCGGCGCTGCCTCGGCGCAGGACGCGGGCTGCCCGGTGCTGGTGGTGCCCAACGACGTCGAGGTTCCCGTCGGCCCGCGCCGCCGTCAGGTGAGCTCACTGGCCGGCCTCGACCACGCCCGTCTGATCGAGATCTACCGGTTCGCATCCGCAGAGTGAGCACCCGCCGGTGAATCCCGCGCGTCAGATGGCGACGCGCTCCAACTGCTCCATGTCCTCGAGTTGGACGCCCTTTGTCTCGGTGACGTACTTGGAGACGTAGAAGAACGACACCAGCGCCCCGAGGGTGAAGAGGCCGTAGGCCAAGCCCAGCGAGATGCCGACCAGGCCCGGGAACGTCTCGGAGACAATGAAATTCGCGACCCAGTTCGCCGCCACCGCCACCGACATCGCAGCCGCGCGGATCTTGTTCGGGAACATCTCGCCGAGCAGCACCCAGACGATCGGGCCCCAGGTTGCGGCGAAGAACGCCACATAGAGATTGAGCATGATCACCGCGACCATGCCGCCCGAGCTCGACAGGATCGGGGTGTTGAGGTCGGCAACGGTGGCGCAGCCTTCCGTGCCCAGCCGGGCCTCGGTGCACGCCGGGGCCGACTGGAAGACGAACGCCAGGATCCCCAGTGTGATCGCCATGCCGATGGAGCCGATCAGCAGCAGCGGCTTGCGCCCGAGCCGGTCGATCAGGCCGATCGCCACGAACGTGAAGATCACGTTGACGGCGCTGATGATCGTCGATGTCAGGAAGGCCTTGTTCTCGCCGAAACCGACTGCGCCCCAGATCAGGTTGGAGTAGTAGAACACCGCGTTGATGCCGACGAACTGTTGGAGCACCGCCAGGATGATGCCCACCCAGACGATCGGCAGCAGGCCGGCGCGCGGGCCCTTGATGTCGGACAGGTGCATCTTGTGTTCACCGGCCAGGGAGACCTTGATCGCGTCGACCTTTTCCTTGACTCCGCCCACGTAGATCTGCTGCAGAACCTTCGCCGCGCCGCCGTCGTCGCCCTTGGCGCCCAGGGAGCGCCGCGCCTCCGGCAGGCCCCTCGCCAGCACCCACTAGATGCCCGCAGGGGCGCCCATGCACAGGCACATCC
>CAYTOD010000002.1:98146-102611 GCA_964439315.1 uncultured Mycobacterium sp.
CGCCCCCGCGCCGGCCCCCCGCGGGGCCCCGCGGGCCCCGCCCGCCGGGGCGCCCACTCCGGCAGGCCCATCGACAGCACCCAGTAGATGACCGCAGGGACGACCATGCACAGGAACATCCACTGCCAGGCCTGCAGGCCCAGGGCGAGAACGTTGTTGGCCTCCACCGGCGGGACCGTCGGATCCTTGATCGCCTTCTCCACCACGTCCGGGGTGAAGTGGATGATGATCTGGTTGATCAGCTGGGTGGTGAAGATACCGATGACGATGGCCAACTGGAACAACGACGTCAGCCGCCCCCGAAGATGCGCGGGCGCGGCCTCGGAGATGTACATCGGCGACACCACGGCGGCCAGGCCGATCGCGAAGCCGCCGACGATGCGCCAGAACATGAAGTCGGCGGTGCTGAACGGGAACGCCTGTCCCACACCGGCGACGAGGAAGAGGATCGCCGAGGTGATCATCACCTTGCGGCGGCCGAACTTGTCGGTGAGCCGGCCGCCGATGAACGCGCCGACCGCGGATCCCAGCAGGGCCACCGCCACGACGAAGCCCTGCATGAACTTGTCGGTCAGCTGGAACTCGTAGAAGACGGCTTTGTTGGCGCCGTTGATCACCGAGCTGTCGTAGCCGAAGAGGAAGCCGCCCAGGGCGGCGATGGTCGCGATGGCGACCACCCGGCCGGTGTGAACGGGCTCTTCGGGCGCCTGCTCGACGCTGCCTGCGCTGGTCGGACCCTGCATGGCTGTTCCTCCTCGCCCCGTGGGTGGGAGCGACACTACCGAGCGCGGACGGCGTGGGTGAGGAAAACCGCCGTGACGCCGGTACAGAGCGCATGGAACAATCCCTGGCCGTGAAGACCTTCGAGGAGCTGTTCGCCGAACTCGGCGAGCGGGCACGCACGCGCCCGGCCGGCAGTGCCACCGTCGCGGCCCTCGACGGCGGTGTGCACGGCCTGGGCAAGAAGATCCTCGAGGAGGCCGGCGAGGTGTGGCTGGCCGCCGAGCACGAGTCCGACGAGGCACTGGCAGAGGAGATCAGCCAGCTGCTGTACTGGACCCAGGTGCTGATGATCTCCCGCGGTCTCGGTCTCGACGACGTGTATCGGAAGCTGTAGATGCTGCGCGTCGCTGTTCCCAACAAGGGTGCGCTGTCGGAGGCGGCCGTCGAGATCCTCTCCGAGGCGGGCTACCGCCGCCGCACCGACCCCAAGGACCTCACCGTTCTCGACCGGGCCAACGACGTCGAGTTCTTCTTCCTGCGGCCCAAGGACATCGCCATCTACGTCGGCTCCGGCGAGCTCGACTTCGGTATCACCGGCCGGGATCTGGCCGCCGAATCGTGCGCTCCGGTGGCCGAACGGCTCGCGCTGGGCTTCGGCTCGTCGACGTTCCGCTACGCGGCGCCGGCCGGCCGCCCCTGGACCGCCGCCGACCTGGCCGGCAAGCGGATCGCCACCGCCTACCCGAATCTGGTGCGCAAGGACCTGGCGGCCAAGGGCATCGACGCCACCGTGATCCGGCTTGACGGCGCGGTGGAGATCTCGATCCAGCTGGGGGTCGCCGACGCGATCGCCGACGTGGTGGGGTCTGGCCGGACGCTCAGCCTGCACAACCTCGTCGCCTTCGGCGAACCGCTGTGCGACTCCGAGGCGGTGCTGATCGAACGGTCCGGTGCGAACGAGGAAAATCGCGCGGCCCGCGACCAGTTGGCTGCCCGGGTTCAGGGCGTGGTGTTCGGCCAGCAGTACCTGATGCTCGACTACGACTGCCCGCGTCCGGTGCTCGAGCGCGCGACGGCGATCACCCCGGGTCTGGAGTCGCCCACCATCGCGCCGCTGGCCGACCCGGAGTGGGTTGCGGTTCGCGCGCTGGTGCCCCGGCGTGAGGTCAACGCGATCATGGACGAGCTCGCGGCCATCGGGGTCAAGGCGATTCTGGCCTCCGACGTCCGGTTCTGCCGCTTCTGAGCTGCGCCTCGGCCAGGGGGTGCCCGTGCTAGCGTCACCGTTCATGACGCACGCGCTCGTCCTGCTGCTGGCCTTGCTGATCGGCGTGGTCGCCGGGTTGCGGACGTTGACCGCCCCCGCGGTGCTGGCCTGGGCGGCGTTCCTGCACTGGATCAACCTCGACGGGACGTGGACGTCCTGGATGGGCCACTGGGCGACCGTCGCCGTCCTGACCGTCCTGGCCGTCATCGAGCTGTTCAGCGACCAGATGGAAACCATGCCCAGCCGCAAGAGCGCCCCTCAGTTCATCGCGCGGATCATCAGCGGCGCGTTCTCGGGCGCGGTGCTGGGTACCGCGTGGGGATACCGGTGGGGCAGCCTCGGCGCAGGGATGATCGGTGCGGTGGTGGGCACCATCGGCGGCTACGAGGCCCGCACCCGGCTGGTCGCCGCCAATGGCGGCAAGGACCGGCCGATCGCCATCGGCGAGGACATCTTCGCCGCCGCGGCCGGCATCGCCGTCGCATACCTGACCAGCGTTCTGTGAGTGACGCGGCCGACCGGCCGGAGGCGCCCCGCAGGACCGGGCCGTTCGCCGTCGGTGACCGGGTGCAGCTGACCGACGCCAAGGGGCGGCACTACACGATGGTGCTCAACCCCGGCAGTGAGTTCCACACTCATCGCGGCGCGCTCACCCACGACTCGGTGATCGGTCTTCCTGAGGGCAGCGTGGTCAAGTCCGCCAACGGCGACGCCTTCCTGGTGCTGCGCCCCCTGCTGATCGACTATGTGATGTCGATGCCCCGCGGCGCCCAGGTGATCTACCCCAAGGACGCCGCCCAGATCGTCCACGAGGGCGACGTCTTCCCGGGAGCGCGGGTGCTGGAGGCCGGCGCCGGCTCGGGCGCGCTGACCTGCTCGCTGTTGCGCGCGGTCGGCCCCGGCGGCGAGGTGATCTCCTACGAGGTGCGCGACGACCACGCCGAGTACGCCCGCCGCAATGTCGCGACGTTCTTCGGCGAGGAGCCGCCGAACTGGCGGCTTGCGCTGGGCGACGTCAACGACTGCGATCTCGCCGAGGGCTCGGTCGACCGGGTGGTGCTCGACATGCTCTCGCCCTGGGATGTCCTCGACACGGTGGCCCGGGTACTGGTGCCCGGCGGTGTGCTGGTGATCTACGTGGCCACCGTCACGCAGTTGTCGAAAACCGTTGAGGCTCTTCGGGAACAGCAGTGCTGGACCGAGCCCCGCTCATGGGAGACACTGCAGCGCGGCTGGAACGTCGTCGGCCTGGCGGTGCGTCCGCAACACAACATGCGCGGCCACACAGCGTTCCTGATATCCGCGCGACGGCTGGCGCCGGGCACCGTCACGCCCACGCCGCTGCGCAAGAAGGGCCGGGGCGCGAGCGCCTAGTTGTCGGGGCGCCAGCGCCTAGTTGTCGGCGCCGAGTCAGTCGTCGCTGCGCCGGATGCCCCGGCCTGCGGACAGCAGTTCGATCTCGGGCCGCGCGGCCACCAGCCGTTCGGCGGCGTCGAGTACCTCCATCACGTGCGCTGCGTCGGCTGCGACCACCGCCACCCCGATGCCAGCCCGGCGGTGCAGATCCAGCCAGCCGGTCTCCGCTGCCGATACGCCGAACCGGCGCTGCAACTCGGCGACGATCGGCCGCACCACCGACCGCTTCTGCTTGAGCGAATGCACGTCGCCCAGCCGGATGTCGAACTCCAGCCACCCGATCCACATGCCGGCCGTCACTGTCCCGCTCGTCACTGACCCGGTGGGAAGGCGAGCAGCGTCTCGGCGGTGCCACGAGTCAGTTGCCATCCGGCGGGGCCGGTCCGGAAGGCCAGCGGGAAGGCGAACACTCCGGGCCGCTGTTCGGGCGGGGTGACGGTGATGATGGCGACGGCCTCGTCCGGTGCGGTCGGTGACCAGTGCACATCCGTGGCCGAAACAGTCACCGGCGCGTATCCACCGTCGCGCAGGGCGGCGGCGAATCGGTCCAGGGTCTCCGCGTCGGCCGGTGCGCCGTCCTCGATCAGCGCCAGTTTCTCTCCGCCGGGGACGGCTGTGTCGGCCAGCCGGGACACCACCTCGGCCAGCGCCTGCGGCGGGGGCAGGGCGGGGGCCTGGCGGACGGCGGGGCTCATGGCCGTCGATGCAGCCGACTGCGGGGCCGCAACATCATCGTGATTGGCCGAGCACCCGGAGACGCCGAGCGCCGCCAGCCCCGGGCCAATCGCCCGCACCAGCACCTGTTTCGGCGTGCTGCCGCCCACCACGAATCCGGCAATCAGGATATTTGAACCCGTGCCCACCTGTCCACGCGTGGACAAGTTGCGCAGGAATCCATCGCTGAACGAGACTCCCGACGCCATGGCGGCCATGAAACTTCCTCCCGGTCCTCCTGTGAGTGAGCCGCTGAGAAATCCGGTCGCCGGATCCGCGATGCCGACAAAGCGGTTGCCCGCTGCCGTCGTGACGGTGAATGCGCCTGTCGAAGCGATGGTTCCA
>CAYTOD010000002.1:102621-105852 GCA_964439315.1 uncultured Mycobacterium sp.
CGGTGCCCGTGGCGGAAAAGGCCATGGCCGCTTTCTATCCCGGCGCCGCCGCGCGCCGCCACTACGGTGGGGGCGCTCATCACACGGGACAGGGTCCCGGCCAGGGTCGGCTTCCCCAGGATCAGCCTCCGAAGATCGCCAGCACCGTCGACGCCGACGAGCGGGACAGCTTCCAGCCGCCCTGGTCGACGAACGTGACTGCCTGGGTGGTGGCGGGCATGGCAGGCCCGGAGGCGGTGACGGTCGCGGTCGCTGCGGCGGGACCGGCCGGGGCGATCCCGGCGACCGAGAAGCTCAGCGGAACCTGGCCCTTGGCCACGGCGTTCTTCATCAGCGCGTCGGCGGTCTTGGCCTCCAGTCGGCCGATTCCACCCTCGACCAGGTAGCTCTTGGAGGCGAACGGCACGCTGGGATCGGCAAGGCTGTAGAGCACGCCGTTCAACTGGTCGGGAGACGGCAAATCTGCGGCCGGGTCCAGGGGCAGCGGAGCGCCGAAGACCACCGGCTGCACGACGGATGAATCGCTCGGTGTGAGAGAAACTGGGACAGAAGCGGCGGCGGTGATTCCGCCTGCTACGACGGCGGCAGCTGCCACGCCGGTAGCAAGCATTTTCAGGGTCACGACTGTCCTTTCGATCGGCCCGGTTACCGGGCAAGGTTAACAGCGTTGTCAGTGTGTCGGCATTCGCGCGGGACGCATGATGGTCTAATCGTCGGTAGCGTTGAGGTATCCGCCGGGCCGCTATCGGCGCGGGGAAGGAGCCGTTATGAGTGAGTCACAGCATTCCGGGGACGCAGCCGAGTTGGAGCAGCTGCGCCGGGAGGCGGCGATCCTGCGGGATCAGCTGCAGAAGAGCGGCGGCCAGAGCACCCCGCGTGAGGTGCAGCAGCTGGAAGCCCGCATCGACTCCCTGTCGTCTCGCAACGCCAAGCTGATGGACACCCTCAAGGAAGCCCGTCAGCAGCTGCTGGCGCTCCGCGAAGAGGTCGACCGGCTCGGCCAGCCCCCCAGCGGTTACGGGGTCCTCCTAGGCACCCACGAGGACGACACCGTCGACGTGTTCACCTCAGGTCGCAAGATGCGGCTCACCTGCTCGCCCAATATCGCGGTCGCGGAGCTCAAGCAGGGCCAGACCGTCCGCCTCAACGAGGCGCTGACTGTGGTCGAGGCCGGCACCTTCGAGGCAGTCGGCGAGATCAGCACGCTGCGCGAGGTACTTGCCGATGGCCACCGCGCGCTGGTCGTCGGGCACGCCGACGAGGAGCGCATCGTCTGGCTGGCCGAGCCGCTGGTCGCGGTCGAGGACATGGACCCCGACGTCGCCGAGGCCCTCGATGACGCCGACGATCAGCGGCCCCGCAAGCTGCGTCCCGGTGACTCGCTACTGGTCGACACCAAGGCGGGCTACGCGTTCGAGCGCATCCCCAAGGCCGAGGTCGAGGATCTGGTGCTCGAGGAGGTGCCCGACGTCGCCTACAGCGACATCGGCGGCCTGACCCGCCAGATCGAACAGATCCGGGATGCCGTCGAGCTGCCGTTCCTGCACAAGGAGCTCTACCGGGAGTATTCGCTGCGCCCGCCCAAGGGCGTGCTGCTCTACGGCCCGCCGGGCTGCGGCAAGACCTTGATCGCCAAGGCCGTCGCCAACTCGCTGGCCAAGAAGATGGCCGAGGTCCGCGGCGACGACGCCCGCGAGGCCAAGAGCTACTTCCTCAACATCAAGGGCCCGGAGTTGCTGAACAAGTTCGTCGGCGAAACCGAGCGGCATATCCGGCTGATCTTCCAGCGAGCCCGCGAGAAGGCTTCCGAGGGCACCCCGGTGATCGTCTTCTTCGACGAGATGGACTCCATCTTCCGCACTCGCGGGACCGGCGTCAGCTCCGATGTGGAGACGACCGTCGTACCCCAGCTGCTCAGCGAGATCGACGGTGTCGAGGGCCTCGAGAACGTGATCGTCATCGGTGCCTCCAACCGTGAGGACATGATCGATCCTGCGATCCTGCGGCCCGGCCGCCTCGACGTGAAGATAAAGATCGAACGCCCGGATGCCGAAGCGGCGCAGGACATCTTCAGCAAGTACCTCACCGAGATGCTGCCGATCCACAGTGACGATCTCGCCGAGTTCGGCGGCGACCGGGCTGCCTGCATCAAGGCGATGATCGAGAAGGTCGTCGACCGGATGTACGCCGAGATCGACGACAACCGCTTCCTCGAGGTCACCTACGCCAACGGCGACAAAGAGGTCATGTACTTCAAGGACTTCAACTCCGGCGCGATGATCCAGAACGTCGTCGACCGGTCCAAGAAGTACGCGATCAAGTCGGTGCTCGACACCGGCCAGCGGGGCTTGCGCATCCAGCACCTGCTGGACTCCATCGTCGACGAGTTCGCCGAGAACGAGGACCTGCCGAACACCACCAATCCCGATGACTGGGCACGGATTTCGGGCAAGAAGGGCGAGCGGATCGTCTACATCCGCACCCTGGTCAGCGGTAAGACGTCGTCGGCCAGCAGGGCGATTGACACCGAGTCCAACCTGGGGCAGTACCTCTAACCTCTTGCCCGCTAGAACTCCAGCGAGTAGGTGTTGGTCAGGTCGTCCTGCAGGACGTGGGCCTTGCGGCCGGTGGTGTCCACCACCAAAGGCTCGGTGAGCGTTCGGGTTTCGTAGCGCCATCCCTCCGGGAGGCTGAGCCGCGAGCCGAGGCCGGGAAGGTCGTCCAGCGTCAGGTTCTTGTCCACCACCTGGCTGTAGGTCTGCATCACCCAGCACTGTCCCTGCGGGTCGACGAGCTCGAACACCGGCCGGCCGGCGTCGAAGGTGAACACCGCGCGGCGGTCGACCTTGTTGACCGAGTACGGCGCCGGATTGTTCGACGCCATCTGCACGGTCGCCTGCTCGATCATCTCCAGCCCGCCGAAGCTGGTGACCGGCTGCGGCTCGCCGGCCCGCTTGGCGATCCCGCTCATCAGCCAGTACCGCGGGCCGTTGAGCAGAGCCGCGGCCGCATCGTGGTCGCGTGCCAACTCGCCGGCATCCAGGGTGTCCCATAACTGTGCCGGGCAGTCGTTGAGCGGATAGGTGTTGTAGACGGTCGCTTCCGGGCCCGTCTCGGTCATCCGGACCAACAGCACCTCGCCGTAGCGCTTGCCGAACACGTCGCCGCCCTTCACATCGCCGCCCTGCACTTCGCCGCCCTGCACTTCGCCGCCCTGCACTTCGCCGCCCT
>CAYTOD010000002.1:105952-122768 GCA_964439315.1 uncultured Mycobacterium sp.
TCGCCGCCCTGCACTTCGCCGCCCTGCACTTCGCCGCCCTGCACTTCGCCGCCCTTCTCGTTGTTGCCCTGGTCGCTCACCGCACTCCTCGGTTGGTCGGGTCGGTCGGGTTCAGGTCTCACGAATCTCCCAGTGCCGCACGATAGCGGTCGCGCTCGAGCAGCGTCTGCTGAAGTTCCTCGACCAGCGGGTCGACGAAGGCTTCGCGGTACTCGCGGTCGGTGACCGCCTTGGCGGACAGATACATGAAGGTGATGGCCGTGAGCAGCAGGGTGGTCTGGATCAGCGGGTTCGGGATCGGCAGCGTCATCCCGAGCAACTGACCGTCGTGGGAGCCCTCGTCGCGAGTCCAGGCGTCCAGCAGCTCGGGGCTGACCAGGATCAGGCCGAAGGTGAAGAAGATCGCCCCGGTCAGCGTCGCGGCGGTCAGCACCTGGCCCAGCTGGGAGGTGGCGACCACGAACACCACGTTGACCCGCTCGCTGTGGGACAGCGTCGGTTGGTGGGTCTCCAGCACCGGCCGGACGCGGTCGAGGGTGCCCGACACCAGGAACGCACCCGCGATCACGAACAGGAAAGCCACTGCCAGCCAAAGCCTTTGGCGTGACACGATCGCCGCCATCAGCCACACATAGGTGTTGAAGAACACCAGGAAGGTGAGCAGAACCACCGGCAGGGCCCGGACGAACATGCCGGCCACCAGAGTCAGGTTGGTCAGCGTCGACCGGGTCGCCCAGCCGAGAATCGAGCCCGCGCCGGATGCGGTGAGGAAAAGGATCAGCGCGACGGCGCCGGCCCACAGCAGCACCCTGGCGACGACGTGCGGGCCCGGACCGCCGAAGACGACGCCGACGGCCACGAGCGCCGTCGCCACCAGGCCGGCGACGACCCGGCCCCGGTCAGCCAGGCGGGACACCAGCCACCCGGTCAGCGCCGCCCCGGGCAGTGCCACCGCCAGTAGCGCCAACGCGAAGCCCTCGCTGAGATCGGGGCGGCCGTTGATGTCGACCGTGCGATGGCCGGTCAGGCGCACCACGATGACCGAGTTGATCGCCATCGCCGCCAGACCGGCCAGCGCGGGCGCGGATCGGCTCCACAACCGGCGCACCATCGCCTGCCTGGGCAGCACCGCGGGCAGGCCGTGGGCGAGGAACCAGCGCTCGGCAGCGCGCACCTCTTCGGGTTCCTGATCGCGGGGGCTGCGCACCGTCATCCGGCTAGTCTTACCTCATGCAGCGGATCATCGGGACCGAGGTGGAATACGGCATCTCCTCGCCGACCGATCCGACCGCCAATCCGATCCTGACCTCGACCCAGGCGGTGCTCGCGTACGCCGCGGCCGCCGGCATCCAGCGTGCCAAACGCACCCGCTGGGACTACGAGGTGGAGTCGCCGCTGCGCGATGCCCGCGGGTTCGACCTGAGCCGCTCGATGGGGCCGCCGCCGATCGTCGATGCCGACGAAGTGGGCGCGGCGAACATGATCCTCACCAACGGTGCGCGGCTCTACGTCGACCACGCCCATCCGGAATATTCCGCTCCCGAGGTCACCGACCCGCTGGACGCCGTCATCTGGGACAAGGCCGGCGAGCGGGTGATGGAAGCCGCGGCGCGGCACGTGGCCAGCGTCCCCGGCGCCGGAAAGCTTCAGCTCTACAAGAACAACGTCGACGGCAAGGGCGCCTCCTACGGCACCCACGAGAACTACCTGATGAGCCGTCAGACGCCGTTCTCGGCGGTGATCTCGGGCCTGACGCCGTTCCTGGTGTCGCGACAGGTGGTCACCGGGTCGGGGCGGGTGGGCATCGGCCAGTCCGGCGACGAGCCCGGTTTCCAGCTGTCCCAGCGCGCCGACTACATCGAGGTCGAGGTCGGTCTGGAGACCACCCTCAAACGGGGCATCATCAACACCCGCGACGAACCCCATGCCGACGCCGACAAGTACCGCCGGCTGCACGTCATCATCGGCGACGCGAACCTCGCCGAGACCTCGACCTACCTCAAGGTCGGCACCACCGCGCTGGTGCTGGACCTCATCGAGGAGGGTCCGCAGTACGGGCTGGACCTATCCGACCTGGCGCTGGCGCGTCCGGTGCACGCCGTGCACGTGATCAGCCACGACCCGTCGCTGCGCGCCACGGTCGCACTCGTCGACGGCCGTGAGCTCACCGGCCTGGCTCTGCAGCGCATCTACCTGGACCGGGTCGCCATGCTGCTGGACGCCCGCGACCCCGACCCGCGGGCCACCGACGTCGTCGAAACCTGGGCGCACGTGCTGGATTTGCTCGAGCGCGACCCGATGGAGTGCGCCGAGTTGCTCGACTGGCCCGCCAAACTGCGGCTGCTCGACGGGTTCCGGCTCCGGGAGAATCTCAGCTGGTCGGCCCCGCGACTGCAGCTGGTTGACCTGCAGTACTCCGACGTACGGCTGGAGAAGGGCCTGTACAACCGCCTGGTCGCCCGCGGGTCGATGAAGCGGCTGGTCACCGAGCAGCAAGTACTTGCCGCCGTGGACAACCCGCCCACCGACACACGGGCCTACTTCCGTGGGGAGTGCCTGCGCCGGTTCGGTGCCGATGTCGCCGCGGCGAGCTGGGACTCGGTGATTTTCGACCTCGGTGGTGATTCGCTCATCCGGATTCCGACGCTGGAGCCGCTGCGGGGGAGCAAGGCACACGTCGGAGCGCTGCTGGACTCGGTGGACAGCGCCGCGGAATTGGTGGAACAACTGACGACCTGATGGCGGGACCGTCGGACCCGAACGGTCGGACCCGAACGGTACTGTGGAGGCCGACGAGAGCAGGAGGCAGCGATGGCTCAGGAACAGACCAAACGCGGTGGTGGGGGCGGCGACGACGACGGCGCCGCCGGTAACGCGGGAGCCGGGCAGGAGCGTCGCGAGAAGCTGTCGGCCGACACCGACGACCTGCTCGACGAGATCGACGGCGTTCTCGAGGAGAACGCCGAGGACTTCGTCCGTGCTTACGTTCAAAAGGGCGGACAGTGACCTGGCCGACCTCTGATCGCCCGAGCGCCAACTCCCTGTCCGACCTGTCCTCCTTTTCCGACTTTCTGCGACGTCAAGCGCCGCACCTGTTGCCCAGACTCGACGGCTCCGGCGCTGCCGGCGATGTCCTGCCGCACGGCACCACCATCGTGGCGCTCAAATACCCCGGTGGTGTGCTGATCGCCGGCGACCGGCGCTCCACGCAGGGCAACATGATCGCCGGTCGCGACGTGCAGAAGGTGTACATCACCGACGACTACACGGCTACCGGGATCGCCGGAACAGCTGCTCTCGCAGTCGAGTTCGCGCGGCTCTACGCCGTGGAACTCGAACATTACGAGAAGCTCGAAGGCGTGCCGATGACTTTCCCCGGGAAGGTGAACCGGCTGGCGATCATGGTGCGCGGCAACCTCGGTGCCGCATTGCAGGGATTCGTGGCGCTGCCGCTGCTGGTGGGCTACGACCTCGACGACGCCGATCCGGTCGCCGCCGGGCGCATCGTGTCCTTCGACGCCGCCGGCGGTTGGCACGTCGAGGATGAGGGCTACCAGGCGGTGGGCTCGGGGTCGCTGTTCGCCAAGGCGTCCATGAAGAAGCTGTATCCGGCTGTGGCTGACGCCGATTCGGCCCTGAAGGTAGCCGTTGAGGCCCTCTACGACGCCGCCGACGACGACTCGGCGACCGGCGGCCCGGACCTGGTGCGCGGGATCTACCCGACGGCGGTCACCCTCGAGGCCGCGGGCGCGCAGGAGGTCACCGAGGAGCGGATCGCCAGGCTGGCCCGGGAAGTGATCGAAAACCGTTCCCGCATCGACGAATACGGCCCCGGTAAAGGGCCGAGCAATCAGGCGCCCAGGGCTGATTCATGACAGGGTCCGACTTCATGACAGGGTCTGACGCATGAGCTTCCCGTATTTCATCTCGCCCGAACAGGCGATGCGCGAGCGTTCCGAGCTCGCCCGCAAAGGCATTGCCCGCGGACGCAGCGTGGTGGCCCTCGCCTACGCCGGTGGGGTGCTCTTCGTGGCAGAGAACCCGTCGCGCTCGTTGCAGAAGGTCAGCGAGATCTACGACCGCGTGGGGTTCGCAGCGGTGGGCCGGTTCAACGAGTTCGACAACCTGCGCCGCGGCGGCATCCAGTACGCCGACACCCGCGGTTACGCATACGACCGCCGCGACGTCACGGGCCGGCAGTTGGCCAACGTCTACGCCCAGACCCTGGGAACCATCTTCACCGAACAGGCCAAGCCCTACGAAGTCGAACTGTGCGTGGCCGAGGTCGCCCACTTCGGCGAGACCAAGGCTCCCGAGCTGTACCGGATCACCTATGACGGATCCATCGCCGACGAGCCGCACTTCGTCGTGATGGGCGGCACCACCGAGCCGATCATCACCGCGCTCAAGGCGTCCTACTCCGAGAACGCCGCGCTGGCCGACGCGTTGCGGGTCGCCGTCGACGCTCTGCGGGCCGGCATCGCCAGCGCCACGGGGAACGCCACCCCGGCAGCCGAACCCCGGGTGCTGGGTCCAGCGACGCTGGAGGTGGCGATCCTGGACGTCAGCCGGCCCCGCCGTGCGTTCCGCCGGATCACCGGCCCGGCGCTGGAAGCCATGCTGCCGTCGTCCGAGTCGGACGCCGAAGAGTCCGGAAAAGGAACCGGCTCGGAGAAGAGCCCGGAGAAAAAGAAGTCCTGACGGGGAAGTCAGCCCGGACAGGCGGACGTCAGTTCAAGCAGGTGTTGGAGGCGTCGGTCGCCGTGGTGTTGCTCATCGTCCGCGCGCCGTAGCTCGGGGCCGGGGCCTCCAGCTTCGCGCAGGACACCGGCGCCACCCGCTGGGCCGGATTGGCGTTCGACGGTGCCGGCTCGGGCACTCGCCAGGCGAGCAGCACGACAACGACGGCTGCGGCGCCCAACAGGTACATCCAGAGCCTGCGGCCGGGCGTCGTGTCGTGGTCCACGGTTGTCAGGGTAATGAACAGAATGCTTCTGGGGGAGCACACCACGCCACGATGCAGGTCAGAGGCTATGAGTGTTTGCTCACACCCTGGTCGGAGGGCTTGTTGACCGGGTTCGGCGCGGCGCGGTAGCCCACCGCGAATCGCGACCAACCAGTAGGCTCGTGCCGTGCAGCGACGCATCATGGGCATCGAGACCGAGTTCGGTGTCACCTGCACGTTTCACGGCCACCGCCGGCTCTCGCCGGACGAGGTGGCCCGCTACCTGTTCCGCCGCGTGGTCTCCTGGGGGCGCAGTTCCAACGTCTTTCTGCGTAACGGCGCGCGGCTGTACCTCGACGTCGGCAGCCACCCCGAATACGCCACCGCCGAGTGCGACGACCTGATCCAGTTGGTCACCCACGACCGGGCCGGTGAGCGGGTGCTCGAGGACCTGCTGGTCGACGCCGAGCAGCGGCTGGCCGACGAGGGCATCGGCGGGGACATCTACCTGTTCAAGAACAACACCGACTCGGCGGGCAATTCGTACGGCTGCCACGAGAACTATCTGATCGTCCGCGCCGGTGAGTTCTCTCGGATCTCCGACGTGCTGCTGCCGTTCCTGGTCACCCGTCAGCTGATCTGTGGCGCCGGCAAGGTGCTGCAAACCCCCAAGGCGGCGACGTTCTGTCTGTCCCAGCGCGCAGAGCACATCTGGGAGGGCGTCTCCAGCGCGACGACGCGGTCGCGCCCGATCATCAACACGCGCGACGAACCGCACGCCGACGCCGAGAAGTACCGACGGCTGCACGTCATCGTCGGCGACTCGAACATGAGCGAGACCACCACCATGCTCAAGGTCGGCACGGCCTCGCTGGTGCTGGAGATGATCGAGGCCGGGGTGCCGTTCCGGGACTTCTCCCTCGACAACCCGATCCGGGCCATTCGCGAGGTCAGCCACGATCTGACCGGGAAACGGCCGGTGCGGCTGGCGGGGGGCCGGCAGGCCAGCGCGTTGGACATCCAGCGCGAGTACTTCGCGCGGGCACACGAATACCTGCAGTCCCGCGAACCGAGCGCACAACTGGAGCAGGTGGTCGACCTGTGGGGCCGTCAACTCGACGCCGTGGAGAGCCAGGACTTCGCCAAGGTCGATACCGAGATCGACTGGGTGATCAAGCGCAAGCTGTTCCAGCGCTACCAGGATCGCTACAACATGGAACTGTCCGACCCCAAGATCAGCCAGCTGGACCTGGCCTACCACGACATCAAGCGCGGTCGCGGTGTGTTCGACCTGCTGCAGCGCAAGGGTCTGGCTGCCCGGGTCACCACGGACGAGGAGATCGACGCCGCCGTCGACACCCCGCCACAGACCACCAGGGCCAAACTCCGGGGCGAGTTCATCGCGGCCGCCCAGCAGGCCGGGCGCGACTTCACCGTGGACTGGGTACACCTCAAGCTCAACGACCAGGCCCAGCGCACCGTGTTGTGCAAGGACCCGTTCCGCTCCAGCGACGAGCGGGTGAAACGCCTGATCGCCAGCATGTGAGTGACGCGGACCGACGCCCGCCAGCGGATACAGTGACCGCGTGACGTCCTCCAAGACCCACAAGGTCGAGCGGCTGACGAACCTGTTCATTGCGCTGCTGTCGACCCGCCGCTTCCTGACGGCCGAGAAAATCCGTGCGACCGTCAGCGGGTACGGCGATTGCCCCACCGACGAGGCGTTCTCCCGGATGTTCGAGCGGGACAAGAACGAACTACGCGACCTGGGCATCCCGGTGGAGACCGGCCGGACGTCCTATTTCGACGCTATCGACGGCTACCGCATCAAGCCCGAGGACTACGCGCTTCCCGACATCGCACTGACGCCGGAGGAGTCGGCCGCGGTAGCGGTGGCCACCACGCTCTGGGAGTCGCCGGAGCGCATCACCGCCACTCAGACGGCGCTGCTGAAACTGCGGGCCGCCGGGGTCGACGTCGATCCGGTGACCGAGGTGGCGATCACCACCGGTGCCGGTCCCTCCGGTCTGCGGGGTTCCGAGACGGCCCTGGGCGTGCTGCTGTCGGCCATCGAGTCGGGACAGGCCGTGCAGTTCGAGCACCGTCCCACCCCCGTCGGTTCCTTCACGGTGCGGACGGTCGAGCCCTGGGGCGTGGTCACCGCCCAGGGCCGCTGGTATCTCGTCGGCCACGACCGTGACCGCGACGCCACCCGGGTCTTCCGGCTCTCCCGGATCGGTCCCGACGTGAAAGCCGTTGGGCCGCAGGGTGTCGTGAGCCGCCCTGACGCCGACTTGCGGTCGCTGGTGCTGCAGTCGATCCAGGCGGCCGCCGGCGGGAGTCAGCCCGCCGGGCCGGTGAAGGTCTGGGTTGCCGACGGGTGCGGCGTCTCGCTAAGGCGCGCCGGTCACCAGACCGGACGTCGCACCGTCGGCGGACGGCAGGGGGACGTCATCTCCGTCGACGTGGGATCGCCGGACTGGCTGGCCCGCGAGATCGCAGGCCACGGAGCCGACGCCCTCGTTCTGGAACCGGCGTCGCTTCGGGACGACGTGCTGGCCCGGTTGACCGTACGCGCGTTTGTCCATGAGGAGCGCCGGTCATGACCGCCGGACCCGCCCGTCTGGTGCGCCTGCTGAACATGGTCCCGTATTTCCAGGCCAACCCCGAGGTCAGCTACGCCAAGGCCGCCGCCGACCTGGGGGTGACCCGTAAGCAGCTGGAAAAGGACATCGACCAGTTGTGGGTGTGCGGCATGCCCGGCTACTTCCACGGCGATCTGATCGACTTCGCGTTGTCCGGCGACACCATCAGCGTGAACTTCGCGGCCGGAATCGACCGTCCGCTGCGGCTCACCGCCGGCGAGGCCACCGGACTGCTGCTGGCGCTGCGTGGGCTGGCAGACATTCCGGGCGTGGTGGACCCGACTGCGGCCCGCAGCGCGATCGCCAAGATCGCCGCCGCGGCCGGTGCCCCCGCTGCCGGGGTCTCCGCCGTCGCGTCCGATCCCTCCGCGAGTGAATCCGCCGAAAGCGATGCCGCCGCGGCGGTCCGGACGGCGGTCCATGACCAGCGGGCCCTCGCGCTGGACTACTACTCGGCGTCCCGGGACGCACAGTCCAGTCGGGTCGTCGACCCGATCCGGGTGGTGCTCATCGGCGACCAGAGCTACCTGGAGGCCTGGTCGCGGGAGGCCGAGGGGGTCCGGCTGTTCCGATTCGACCGCATCTTGAGCGCCACCGTCCTCGACGAGCCCGCCGCCCCGCCCCGCCCGGCCGTGGAGGCCCCCACCAACACCGCGCTGTTCGACGCCGACCCCGCGCTGCCGTCGGCCACTTTGCGGATCGCCCCGCGTTCGGCCTGGATGCTGGAGTACTTCCCGATGCGGGTGGTGCGCGAACTGCCCGACGGCCATGTCGAGGCGTCCATGACCTACGCCGCGGAGGACTGGATGGCCCGCCAGATCCTCGGTTTCGGCGCGGACGTGGAGGTGCTGGCGCCGGACGGGCTGGCGCAGCGGGTTCGGCAGTCGGCGACCGATGCGCTCGCCGCCTACGCGGTGCTGGACGAGTCCGGCTCCGAAGCCGGGTAGCATCAAGTCCGACGTCTGGAGGTAACGAAATGGGCAGTCTCAGTCCCTGGCACTGGCTGATTGTCATCTTGGTGTTCGTGCTTCTCTTCGGCTCGAAGCGTTTGCCCGATGCCGCCCGCTCCTTGGGCAAGTCGATGCGCATCTTCAAGTCCGAGGTCAAGGAACTGCAGGGCGACCCCAAGACCGAGGTCAAGGTCGACACCCCGCAGATCGCCGCGGCCCAGCCGCCGGTGATCGCGCCCGTTCAGCCCATGCAGGCCCAGGTCGCACAACCGGCTCCGCCCAACCCGACCGACGTCCGGCCGGTCTGACCGGTCCGACCCGGCGCGCGGCGCCGGTGAGGTAGCTGTGCGCACTCCCCGAATTCCGTCCCGGCTGGATCCTCGCCAGCGACGCAGCCGCACCAACCCCGACGGCACCATGCCGCTGGTCGAGCACGTCCGGGAACTGCGGGCCCGCCTGCTTATCTCGATGGGCGCCGTGACTCTGACCACCATCGTCGGATTTGTCTGGTACAGCCACGGGTTGTTCGGATTCGAGAGCCTCGGCGAGTTGCTGCGCCACCCGTACTGCTCGCTGCCGGCTTCGGCGCGGGCGGACATCAGCGCCGACGGCGGGTGCCGTCTGCTGGCCACCGCGCCGTTCGACCAGTTCATGCTGCGGTTGAAGGTCGCCTTGACCGCCGGCATCGTGCTGGCCTGCCCGGTCTGGTTCTACGAGTTGTGGGCGTTCATCACCCCCGGGCTGTACCGCAACGAGCGACGCTTCGCCGGGGCGTTCGTGTTCTTCGCCGCGGCCTTGTTCCTCGCCGGCGCGGTCCTGGCTTATGTCGTGCTGTCCAAGGCCCTGCATTTCCTGCTGACGGTCGGAAGCGACGTGCAGGTGACCGCACTGTCCGGCGAGAAGTACTTCGGGTTCCTGATCAACCTGCTGCTGGTGTTCGGCGTCAGCTTCGAGTTCCCACTGCTGATCATCATGCTCAACGTCGTCGGGGTGCTCAGCTACGAGAAGCTCAAGGCCTGGCGCCGGGGCCTGATCTTCGGGGTGTTCACCTTCGCCGCGATCGCCACCCCCGGGCAGGATCCGTTCTCGATGCTGGCCCTGGGTCTGGCTCTGACGCTGTTGCTGGAGTTCGCCATTCAGATCACCCGCCTGCACGACAGGCGAAAAGCCAAGCGGGAAGCTCGGACCGACATCCCCGATGACGAGGCGGCTCCCATCGAACCGCCCACTCCCGTGGCCGCCAGTGACGACATCACCTGATCCCCAGCTGGACGAGTTCGCCGCACAGCTGTCCTTCCGTCTCGACCCGTTCCAGGTTCAGGCCTGCGAGGCCCTGGAACGTGGTCACGGTGTGCTGGTCTGCGCGCCCACCGGCGCCGGAAAGACCGTGGTGGGGGAGTTCGCCGTCCACCTGGCCCTCGCCGCCGGGCAGAAGTGCTTCTACACCACGCCGATCAAGGCACTGAGCAACCAGAAGCACGCCGACCTGGTGCGTCGCTACGGACCGGAGCGCATCGGCCTGCTGACCGGTGACCAGTCCATCAACGGCGACGCTCCGGTGGTGGTGATGACCACCGAGGTGCTGCGCAACATGCTCTACGCAGGCTCCGATGCGCTGCAGGGACTCTCATATGTCGTGATGGACGAGGTGCACTTCCTGGCCGACCGCATGCGCGGCGCGGTCTGGGAGGAGGTCATCCTGCACCTGCCCGCTGACGTGCGACTGGTCAGCCTGTCGGCCACGGTGAGCAACGCCGAGGAATTCGGCGGCTGGATCAAGACCGTGCGCGGCGACACCACGGTGGTGGTCGACGAGCACCGCCCGGTGCCGCTGTGGCAGCACGTCCTGGTGGGCAAGCGGCTGTTCGACCTGTTCGACTATGACGCCGCCGACCCGAACAACGGCAAGCACCGCGTCGACCCGGAATTGGTGCGCCACATCGCCCATCGCCGCGAGGCCGACCGGCTGGCCGACTGGGAGCCGCGCCGGCGGGGCGGCCCCGGCCACGGACACGGACACGGCCACCGGCACGGCCACGGCAGGGGCGGCGGACCCGGGGGGTACCGGCCGCCGTCGCGCCCCGACGTCATCGCCACCCTGGACCGCGAGGGCCTGCTGCCGGCCATCACGTTCATCTTCTCCCGCGCCGGGTGCGATGCCGCGGTCAAGCAGTGCCTGCGCAGTCCGCTGAGGCTGACCACCGACGCCGACCGCGCGCGCATCACCGAGGTCATCGACCGTCGCTGCGCTGACCTCGCCGACGCCGACCTGGCCGTGCTGGACTACTACGAGTGGCGTGAGGGCCTGCTGCGCGGTCTGGCCGCACACCACGCAGGTATGCTGCCGACTTTCCGGCACACCGTCGAGGAGCTGTTCACGGCAGGCTTGGTGAAGGCCGTCTTCGCCACGGAGACGCTGGCATTGGGCATCAACATGCCGGCCCGAACCGTGGTCCTGGAGAAACTGGTCAAGTTCAACGGCGAGCAGCACATGCCGCTGACGCCGGGGGAGTACACCCAGTTGACCGGTCGGGCCGGCCGGCGCGGGATCGACGTCGAGGGCCACGCGGTGGTGCTGTGGAACCCGGCGGACTCCACCGCCGAACCGACCGAGATCGCCGGGCTGGCTTCCACCCGGACCTTCCCGCTGAAGAGTTCATTCGCACCGTCGTACAACATGACCATCAACCTGGTCAGCCAGATGGGGCCGGAGCAGGCGCACGCTCTGCTGGAACGCTCCTTCGCCCAGTACCAGGCGGATCGTTCGGTGGTCAGCCTGGTGCGCGGGGCCGAGCGCGGCGAGAAGATGCTCGACGAGATCGCAGCCGAAATGGGTTGGGATCGAAAGGCTTCCGATCCGAAAGCGCTGAGTGTCGAGCCACCCGTACTGGACTACGCGCGGCTTCGGGCCCGGATCGCTGACCGCGAACGGTCGGCGTCGCGCAGTTCCCGTCTGCAGCGCCGGCAGGCCGCCACCGACGCGCTGGCGGCGCTGCGCCGAGGCGACATCATCAGCATCACCGGCCGGCACAGTGGCCTGGCGGTGGTGCTCGAGGGCGCCCGGGATGGCGATGACCCGCGGCCACTGGTGCTGACCGAACACCGTTGGGCGGGACGGATCTCCTCCGCGGACTACTCGGGGGGCACCGGGCCGATGGGCACGATGACGCTGCCGAAGAGAATCGAGCACCGCCAGCCCCGGGTACGCCGTGATCTGGCCTCGGCGCTGCTCTCGGCCGCCGAGGGGCTGGCCGTGCCATCCCGCCGGCGAACCCGCGGCGCGGCCGACGACGCCGGCGACTCCGATCCCGAACTTCTCAAGCTCCGCGAGGAGATGCGCCGGCACCCCGGTCACCGGCTTGCCGACCGCGAGGCGCAGGTGCGGGTGGCCGAGCGGTATCTGCGGGTGGAACGGGACAACGCCGCGATCCGGGGCAAGGCCAACGCCGCCACCAACTCGCTGGCCCGGACCTTCGACCGGATCGTCGGACTGCTGACCGAGCGGAAATACATCACCGCCGACGGGACTGACGCCCCGCGGGTCACCGACGACGGCCGCCTCCTGGCCCGGATCTACAGCGAGAGCGACCTGCTCGTCGCCGAGTGCCTGCGCGCGGGGGTATGGAAGGGGCTGCAGCCCGCGGAGTTGGCGGCGGTCCTGTCTGCCATGGTGTTCGAAGCCCGCGGCGGTGACGGCCCCACCCCGGTGAACGCCGTCGAACTCCCGACCCCCGCGGTGCGCCGGGCGCTGGCCGAGACCCGTCGAATCTCCGGCCAGTTACGCATCGACGAGAACCGGAATCGGCTGGCCCCGTCGCGGGAGCCGGACGAGGGGTTCGCACCGGCGGTGTACAGGTGGGCCACCACCGGCGACCTCGCCGCGGCACTGGCCGCCTCCGACGTCGCCGGCAACGGTTCGCAGCTCCCGGCCGGCGACTTCGTGCGGTGGTGCCGCCAGGTGCTCGACCTGCTCGATCAGGTTCGCAATGCAGCCCCGGAGGCGGGCCTGCGGAAGACGGCGAAACGCGCGATCGACGACATCCGGCGCGGCGTCGTCGCCGTCGACAGCGGTTAGGGTGGTTCAGCGGCTACGGTGGGAGCCGTCGCTACGACGTAAAGAGCGACGACGTAAAGAGCGACGACACGAAGACTTGAAGGCGTGAAGGAGAGACGATGAGCGGACCGCAGGGATCTGACCCGAACCCCTGGCAGGGTCAGGATCAGCCTGTCCCCGGTTCGGACCCCGCCCCCTCCTGGCAGCCGCCGGGCAGCGAGGCGCCGGCGTGGCAGCCGCCCGCCTACACCCCGCAGCAGTACCCGCAGTACGGCCAGCCGGTCCCCGGTTACCCGCCCGCGCAGCCCTATGGCACCCCGGACTACGGCACCGCCTACGGTCAGCCGGTTCAGCCCGGTCAGTACCCGCAGTACCCGCAGCCCGGCCAGTACCCGCCGCCGCAGTACGGCCAGTACCCGCAGCCAGGCCAGTACCCCGGCCAGCCGGGTCAATACGGGCAGTACGTTCCTCCGGGCGCGACCGAGACGGGGCCGAAGTCCAAGCGCGCCCTGGGCGTCATCCTCGGTGCGCTGGGTGCGGTGCTGCTGGCGGCGCTGCTGATTCTGGGCTTCTGGAAGCCCGGGTTCTTCGTGACGACCAAGCTCGACGTCAACAAGGCCCAGCAGGGTGTGCAGCAGATCCTCACCGACGACGCCAACGGCTACGGCGCCAAGAACGTCAAGGACGTCAAGTGCAACAACGGCCAGAACCCGACGGTCAAGAAGGGTGACACCTTCAACTGCGAGGTGAGCATCGACGGCACCAAGCGCCAGGTGACTGTGACCTTCCAGGACGACAAGGGCACGTACGAGGTGGGTCGGCCGAAGTAGGCGCTTGGCGCCGTAATCGGGTCAAGTAGGCGCTTGGCGCCGTAATCGGGTCAAGTGGGCCTACAGCCCGTCGAGCGCCTTCTGCAACCGCGCCACCGGTGAACTGACGCCATAGGTGTCGGCCAGTTCGGCAACCCGCGCCGGGTCGGCGGCGTGCAGGGGCAGGCGGTCGTCTGGGGTGTACAGCTGTACCGGGGCGTCGCGAGCCACCCGCACCACCGGGCCGGCCGCCTCGATGTAGTCGCCGGCTGAAAGGATCTTGGCCCGAAAAGCCTTGGGCAACGTCGAGGTGGGGTCATGGGCGGCATCGAGGATTCCCCCCAGCGACCCGTACTGCGTCAGCATGGTGGCGGCCGTCTTCTCACCCACGCCCGGTACCCCGGGAAGTCCGTCGGACGGGTCACCTCGAAGCAAAGCCAACTCCGCATACGCCGCGCCTGCGCGGTCGACGGGAACGCCGTATCGACCGGCCACCTCGGCCGGGCCGAACTTCGTCGCCTTGGCCAGCCCTTGGCCGAGGTAGAGCACGCGGACGTCGACGGGATCGTCGGCCACCAGTTGCAGCAGATCGCGGTCGCCGCTGACCACCACCACCGGATCGCGGCGTTCGGCGGTGGCCAGGGTTCCCAGCACGTCGTCGGCCTCGAACCCGGGCGCGCCCGCTGTGGCGATCCCGTAGGCGTCGAGGATCTGCAGGATCATGTCGACCTGTGGGCTGAGGTCGTCGGGAATCTCCTCGGCTTCGGCCCCGTCGGCCCCGTCGGCCTCGCCCCTATCGGCCCCGTCGGCCTCGCCGACTGGGCTGCCCTGCTCGGCGACCCGGTGCGCCTTGTAGGACGGGATCAACTCCACCCGCCAGGCCGGCCGCCAGTCCAGGTCCAGGCACACCACCAGTCGAGACGGCCGCTCCCGGGTGATCAGGGTGGCCACGCTGTCGAGGAAACCGCGCACCGCGTTAACCGGCCGGCCGTCCGGCCCGGTGATCGAGGACGGCACCCCGAAGTAGGAACGGAACCACATGCTGGCGCCGTCGAGCAGCAACACCGGTGCGGACATAACTGACCACGCTAACGTGGCTGCCGTGAGTGGACGGTTCGATAGTGAGGTCTATGCCCGCCGATTGACCGCGGCGGCCGACGGGGCGGCCCGGGCCGGGCTCGAGGGGCTGGTGATCACCCCCGGCTACGACCTGCGGTACCTGATCGGCTCACGGGCGCAGACCTTCGAGCGGCTGACGGCTCTGGTGATCCCCGGGACGGGAGCCCCGACGGTAGTGCTGCCTAGACTCGAATTGGCTTCGATCAAAGAGTCCGCCGTCGCCGATCTCGGCCTCAACGTCCAGGACTGGGTCGACGGCGAGAACCCCTACGCGTTGGTTGCCACCGCCCTCGGCGGGCATGCGCGGGTTGCCGTCACCGACTCGATGCCCGCGCTGCATCTGCTGCCGCTGGCCGAAATCCTCGGTGCGGTGCCGGTACTGGCGACGCCGGTGCTCGCGAGCCTGCGAATGGCCAAGGACCCCAGCGAGATCGAGGCGCTGCGCCGTGCGGGGGCGGCGATCGACCGGGTGCACGCCCGAGTCCCGGAGTTCCTGCGACCCGGCCGGACCGAAGCCGAAGTCGCCGCCGACATCACCGAAGCCATTGTCGCCGAGGGCCATTCCGAAGCGGCGTTCGTCATCGTCGGCTCCGGACCCAACGGAGCCGACCCGCACCACGAATGCTCTGACCGTGTACTCCAGCCGGGTGACGTCGTCGTCGTCGACATCGGCGGTCCGGTCGAGCCGGGCTACAACTCCGACTGCACCCGCACGTACAGCCTGGGGGAGCCGGCCCGCGACGTCGCCGAGCAATACGCCGTCCTGCAGCGCGCCCAAGCCGCGGCCGTCGCCGCCGTGCGCCCCGGCGTGACCGCCGAAGAGGTCGACGCCGCCGCCCGCGATGTCCTGGCCGAGACCGGGCTGGCCGAGTTCTTCGTGCACCGCACCGGCCACGGTATCGGGCTGTCGGTGCACGAGGAGCCCTACATCGTCGCCGGCAACACACTGCCGCTGGCCGAGGGGATGGCGTTCAGCGTGGAGCCGGGGATCTATCTACCCGGCCGCTGGGGCGCGCGGATCGAGGACATCGTGATCGTCACAGCGGACGGTGCGCTGCCGGTGAACACCCGACCGCACGAGCTGATCGTGATCTAGCCGGTCAGATCGAGCAGAGTCGATGAACCGAGGACGCGCTTGACGAGCACCTCGACGACCACCCGGCGGGGGTTCGGCTTGGGGGTGCGGTAGCGCTGGGCGTAGCGCAGTTCGGCGTCGCGGATGGCCTCCGGATCGCGATTCACGCTGGCCTCGCCCTCGAGCGAGATCCAGCGGGCACCGTCGACCTGCGAGAGCACCCCCACGCCACTGCGCTCGGCGTTGAGCGTCTTCTGCGAACCGTCGGACGTGATCACCCGAGCGATGTGCGTCTCCGGGTCGAAAGTGAAGCCGACGGCGACCACGTGCGGTGACCCGTCGGCACGCAGCGTGGTGAGCATCGCCAGATGCCGTTCGCTGAGAAAGGCGAGCGCGTCGTCGGTGAGCCTGGCAGTGGACATCACCGCTCACGCTAGCGCAGGGAATAATCCTCATCGTGGACGACACGGCGCGCCTTGTGGTGATCTTCGGCGGCCGAAGCGAGATCGGTCTGGAACTCGCGACTCGGCTGGCACCGGCCTCGACGGTGGTGCTGGCCGCGCGGGGCGCGGATCGGTTGGCCGACGAGGCCGCGGCGGTCCGAGCGGCGGGGGCGACGGCCGTGCACACGGTGGAGTTCGACGCCGACGACCTGGATTCGCACGGGCCTTTGGTCGACGGTCTGGTGGCGCGGTTCGGGCCGATCGACATCGCGGTGCTGGCATTCGGGATTCTCGGCGAGCAGGGCCGCGCCGAGGCCGACGCCGCGCATGCGGTGGCGATCGTGCACACCGACTACGTCGCGCAGGTCAATCTGCTGACGTGGCTGGCCTCGGCTATGCGGGCCGCGGGACGCGGGACGCTGGTGGTGTTCTCGTCAGTCGCCGGCGTGCGGGTGCGTCGGGCCAACTACGTCTATGGATCGGCCAAGGCCGGTCTGGACGGCTTCGCCAGCGGGCTTTCGGATGCGTTGCATGGCAGCGGAGTTCGGTTGTTGGTCGTGCGGCCCGGGTTCGTGATCGGCCGGATGACGGCGGGAATGGACCCCGCGCCGCTGTCCAGCACTCCGGCGCAGGTGGCCGAGGCGACGGCGCGGGCGGTGGCGAAGGGGCGACGGACGGTGTGGGTGCCATGGGCATTGCGGCCACTGTTCGCGGGGATGCGGATGTTGCCGCAGGCGCTGTGGCGGAGGATGCCCCGGTGATGAACGAAGTGAAGA
>CAYTOD010000002.1:122868-143988 GCA_964439315.1 uncultured Mycobacterium sp.
ACCGAGTCGGGTGCCGGTGATGAACGAAGTGAAGAACCGAGTCGGGTGCCGGTGATGAACGAAGTGAAGAACCGAGTCGGGTGCCGGTGAGTGTGATCGTCGTGGTCGGCATCGGGGCCGACGGCATGGCCGGCCTCTCGGAGGAATCGCGCGCTGAATTGCGCAGCGCCACAGTTATTTATGGCTCGCAGCGTCAACTTGATCTGCTCGACGACACCGTCACCGCACCCCGGCAGTTTTGGCCGTCTCCGATGCTGCCTGCGTTGACCGCACTCCTCGACGGCGCGCCGCAGGGAGATATCCACGTGGTCGCCAGCGGAGACCCGTTACTGCACGGCATCGGCGGAACGCTGATCCGCCTGCACGGCGCCGACAACGTCCGGGTGCTGCCGCACGTTTCCTCGGTGACCCTGGCCTGCGCGCGGATGGGCTGGCAGACCCAGGACATCGAGATCATCAGCCTGGTGACCGCCCCAGTGCACACCGCGGTGCGCCGCGGCGGCCAGGCGGTGGTGCTGTGCCGGGACGCCTCGACGCCGCAGCAGTTGGCCGCGGTGCTGACCGAAAATGGCCGCGGTGCATCGGAGTTCACCGTGCTGGAGAAACTCGGCGGACCGGACGAACGAATCCGCGAGGGCCCTGCCGACGCCTGGGCGGCCGCCCCGCCCCGAGACATCGACGACCTGACCGTCGTCGCGGTGCGGTATCTGCCCGACGACCGCCTCGGCGCCAGCCTTCCCGACGACGCGTTCGCCCACGACGGGCAGATCACCAAGCAGACGATCCGTGCGGTCACCCTGGCGGCGCTGGCTCCCCGGCCCGGTCAACTGCTGTGGGACGTCGGATCCGGATCCGGCAGCATCGCCGTGGAATGGTGCGGCAGCGCACCCGGTTGTCGCGCAGTCGCATTCGAGTCGAGTCCGGATCGCCGCGACCGCATCGAGGTCAACGCCAGGGCCTTCGGCGTCGATGTCACCGTCCTCGGCGAAGCCCCGGAGGCATTCGGGGAAACTCCCCAGCCAGACGTCGTGTTCATCGGCGGCGGACTGACCACATCCGGCCTCGTTGATGCCTGTCTGGCCGCCCTGCGACCGGGTGGGCGACTGGTGGCCAACGCCGTCACTGTGGAGTCCGAAGCTGTTCTGGCGGAATGGTATTCCCGCCTCGGCGGAGAGCTGCGCCGTTTCCAGCATTACCACGGTGACCCGCTTGGCGGGTTCACCGGATGGCGCCCGGCGATGCCGATCACCCAGTGGGCGGTGCGGGTTCTATGACGGTGTACTTCATCGGCGCCGGTCCGGGGGCGGCTGACCTCATCACCGTCCGCGGTCAGAGACTCCTGCAACGCTGCGGGGTGTGCCTGTACGCAGGATCGATCATGCCCACCGACCTGCTGGAGTGGTGCCCGCCGAAGGCGAAGATCGTCGACACCGGGCCTTTGAGCCTCGATCAGATCGTCGATGAAATCGCCCGCGCCCACACCGACGGCCAGGACGTGGCCCGCCTGCACTCCGGCGACCCTTCGCTCTACAGCGCGGTCGCCGAACAGGCCCGCCGTCTCGAGCGCCTGGGCATCGACTACGAGATCGTCCCCGGAGTGCCGGCGTTCGCCGCCGCCGCGGCCGCGTTGGGCCGGGAACTTACGGTGCCGGGAGTGGCGCAGACCGTGACCCTCACCCGGGTGGCCACGCTGTCGACGGCGATGCCCCCCCACGAGGATCTGTCGATACTCGCCGCATCGAGGGCCACCCTGGTGATTCACCTGGGCGCTCACCGTATCGATTCCATTGTTCCGCAACTGCTCAACGGCGGATACCGCCCGGACACCCCGGCCGCGGTGGTGGCGTTCGCCAGTTGGCCCGGTCAGGTTGTGCTGCGGGGCATCCTGGCCGACATCGCCGATCGTGTGCACGAGGCTGCCGTCACGCGCACCGCAGTGATCATCGTCGGCGATGTGCTCGCCGCAGAGGGGTTTCCGGACAGTTACCTGTACTCCAGCGGCCGAACCCGGGGAACCCGGCACTAATGCTCCTGCTACTCGGCGGCACCGGTGAGGCGCGTGAACTGGCGGCCCTGCTGGACCCGCAGATCGACGTGATCAGTTCACTGGCCGGCCGGGTGCCCGACCCCGCCCTGCCGGCCGGCGCGGTGCGCATCGGGGGATTCGGCGGTGTCGCCGGTCTGCGAAAATGGCTGAGCGACAACGAAGTCAGTGCCGTTCTGGACGCCACCCACCCGTTCGCGGCCACTATCACCGCGAACGCCGCCCGGGCCTGCGCCGAACTGGGACTGCCGCACCTGGTGCTGCGCCGCCCGCCCTGGGACGCCGCCGGTGCGCTGTTGGTGGGCTCCGACGCCGAGGCCGCGCACCTGGTGGCTGCACGGGGCTATTCGAGGGTATTCCTCACGACCGGGCGTTCGGGGACGGCGGCATTCACCGGCAGCGACACATGGTTTCTGATCCGCGTGGTGACAGCGCCTGACGCCGATGCCCTTCCGCGTACTCATCAGCTGCTGTTCTCTCGCGGTCCGTATACCTATGAGGGCGAACTCGCATTGTTGCGGGACAACGGAATCGACGCAGTGGTGACCAAAAACAGCGGGGGAGCTTTGACCCGGGCCAAACTCGACGCCGCGCGTGCACTGGGTGTCGACGTGGTCATGATCGAACGGCCGGCATTGCCGGCGGGGGTTCAGGTGGTCGACTCGGTGGAGGATGCTGCGCGGTGGGCTTGCGCAGTCAACTAGTCGGGGTACCGGCGCGGCGTGAAAACGGTGTCTCCGGAGGCCGACGAGTACCACTGGGTCTGCGATGACCCGATGATCAGCAAGCACCGCATATCCACCGTGGAACCGTCGAGATCGGCCAGGCGCGTGACCGTCACCGACTCGTTCGGACCGGACACGTCGCGCCCGATCACCACCGGGGTGCCGGCGTCACGGTGTGCGAGCAGCAGATCGCGCATCGCCTCGACCTGCCAGGTACGGGACTTCGAGGCCGGGTTGTAGATCGCCAGCACGAGATCCGACGCGGCGGCCGCCGACAACCGGGCGGCGATCACCTCCCACGGCTTGAGCCGATCCGAGAGCGATACCACCGCGTAGTCGTGTCCCAGGGGGGCGCCCACCCGGCTCGCCACCGCCTGGGCCGCTGTCATGGCCGGGATCACCCGCACGGCGATGTTCGGCCACTGCTTGGCCTCCTCGAGCACTGCTGTGGCCATCGCGAAAACCCCTGGATCGCCCGACGATACGACCGCCACTGCACGGCCCTGCTCGGCGAGTTCACAGGCCAGCCGGGCGCGGGCGGCCTCATCGGTGTTGTCCGACGGATGCCGGCGCTGTTCCGCGCGGGGAGCCACCCGGTCGAGATACGGGCCGTAGCCGATCAGGTCGGTCGCGGCGGCCAGTTCGCGGCGGCTCTGCGGCGTCATCCATCCGGCGTCACCCGGGCCTAGGCCGACGACCGCTACTGTTCCCGGCAGCGACGAATCCCGACGGGCACCGGGAACGACAGCTATCGAGAAGTAGGGCACCTCGTCGTCGGAGACCTCGGCGGCCGGCAGCACCCGCTGCCACTCAGTGCTCGCCCGTTCGACGTACACCGCGTCTTCCAGCCGTCCGGACAGCGAAAGCGCTTCGCGCACTTGTGGATAAGTACGGCCAAGCTTCATCACCACGGCGGCGTCCGCCTCGGTCAGCCTTTGCGCCAGCTCACCCACCGGCAGCGTGCCGGGCAGGATCGACAGCACCTCGTCGCCGGTCACCAGCGGAGTGCCGACCGCCGCCGACGCCGCGCTCACCGACGTCACCCCGGGCACGATCACCGCATCGAACCGCTCCGTCAACCGGTTGTGCATGTGCATGTAGCTGCTGTAGAAGAGCGGATCGCCCTCGGCCAGCAGGGCTACGTCGCGGCCGGCCTCCAGGTGCACGGCGATCCGCGCGGCGGCCTCGGTGTAGAAGTCCTCCATCGCCCCTGCGTAACCGCCGGGGTGGTCGGTGGTCCCGGTCGTCACCGGGTAGACGAGGTGCTCCTCGATCTGGCCAGGCCGCAGATACGGTTCGGCGATCCGGCGGGCGATGCTACGGCCGTGGCGGGCAGAGTGGTACGCGACGACGTCGGCCTCGCCGATCACCCGGGCGGCCTTGACCGTGACCAGCTCCGGATCGCCCGGACCCAGGCCGACGCCGTACAGCGTCCCGCGGCTCATTCGGCAAGCCTCATTCGCGTTCGCTCGCAATCGCATTCACCGCGGCCGCCGCCATCGCGCTGCCCCCGCGACGGCCCGTCACCAACAGATACTCCATGCCGCGCGGCCGGTCGATCAGCTCCTGCTTCGACTGCGCCGAGCCGACGAATCCCACCGGGCCGCCCAGCACCGACACCGGCGCGGGCACCCCGCCGTCGACCAACTCCAGCAGCCGGAACAACGCCGTCGGGGCATTGCCGATCGCCAGCACCGCCCCGTCGAGCCGGTCGGCCCACAACTCGACCGCCGCCGCCGAGCGGGTCGTCTCGCGGAGTGCCGCGAACTCCGCCGCCCGCGGGTCGGCGACCAGCGACACCACCTCGTTGCCGGCCGGCAACCGGGCGGCGGTGATCCCGGCGGCAACCATCGACGAGTCGCACAGGATCGGCGCCCCGGCGGCCAGTGCCGCGTGGGTGGCGGCCACCACGGCAGGGGTGAAGGCGATGTGGTCGGCCAGGTCCACCTGTCCGCAGGTGTGGATCAGCCGCACCACGGCCCGCGCGACGTCGGGCGGGAACCGTTCCAGATCGGCCTCTGCCCGGATCGTCGCGAACGACTGCCGGTAGATCTCGGCGGCGTCCCGGAGATAGTCGAGCACGGCTTCACCCTACGGCCGCCCCGTCGGCGGCGGTCACCCTACGGTCCCCGGTTCGGCGGCGGCTAGCGTCTCCAGGTGTGATCGATCATCCAGCCGTCAGCCTGGCGCACGCCCTCGCGGAGAACGCCGATGTGGTGAGCCGGGAAGTTGCCGGCCTCGGGCCGCTCGAAGAGGAGCGGGCGCTGTTCTTCCTGATGTCCGCCTACGACCTGGCCACCGAACTGTGGTTCCAGAAAGGCGACCCGTCAGCTCCGGAGCTGACCAACTGGGAACTGCCCTGGCGCAAGTACGGCGGCGACAACCCGACCACCATCTACCTCAGCGCCCCGGTGTCGCCGCACCTGCGGTACCGCATTCGCGGCCCGGTGGGCGACGCGGTCTACGCCGGCGTGCAGGTCTACACCAAGGGGCCCGGTTTCAACGCGCCGTCGGCCAATATCTCCGACACCCGCCTGCTGCGCGGCGGCGGTGAGATCGACCTGCTGATCGGGGGCGCCGACCCCGGCGACGGCACCCCGTGGCTGCCCCTGGCAGAGGACGACTACCTGGTGATGATCCGGCTTTACCACCTGAGCGTGCCGGGGATGCCCCCGCCGCTGTCGATCGTCTGCCTGGATCCGTCCGCTCCGGGGTCGCCGAGACCGTCCTGGAGCGAACGGGCGGAGGTCGCCGAGGCGTTCTTCCGCGACGAGGTGCTCTCGACGCTGGCCGTCACCGAGACGCTGCGGGCGGCCGGGGTGAACGGCTATCCGCCACCGGACGCGCCCATTCACCAGCCCCGCTACACCGGGGCGCTGTTTCCCACCCTGGACAACGTCTACGACGGCTTCTACGTCAGTCTCGGACCGGATCAGGCGCTGCGACTGCGGGGCAACCCGCCCACAGCCCGGTTCTGGTCGCTGGTGTTCTACGACCGCTGGTTCAACACCCCCGACGTCGCCGCTCACCGCTGTTTCCGCACCGGGGCCGACGTGGTCCTTGAGGACGACGGCAGCTACGAGGTGATCCTGGGGCCGCGAGATCCCGGACACCCCAATTGGATTGACACCGCCGGACTCACCGAGGGGATCTTCGCTATCCGCCGTCTGCTGCCACAGGGCCGCGAGCTTCCGACGGCCGAAGTGATCAGTCTCGGCTGACGTAGCCGTCGTCGCCGGCGACCAGCAGCCTGGACTGGGCCGGCCGGCCACAACCGCGCTCGCAGCCGGCGTAATGCACTGGTCCCGTTGATGGTCCGGCCTCGACTGCCCGGGCGGCGTCGGCCCGTACATCGGCCGCCGATCGCTCACACCCCGGGCTTCCGACACATGCGCTGACCTGCAACCAGGGCGAATTCTCGTCGAACACCAGACCCAGTGGCGCCAGCACCCGCAACGCGGTGTCGGCCACCCCCTCGGCCAGGTCGAACACCACCAGCGACCGCCACGGCGTTATCACCACAGGCGCGTCCATCGCGGCCACGAACAGGGCCTGGCGCGTCGTCAGCACCCCCAGTGGCACCGCCGCGCCGAGGGCGACCAACCCGTCGTCCTGCTCGATCCAGCCCACCGGCGCCGGGCCGGCTGGCCCGATGTCCAGCGTGGCTGCGCCGGCCTCCAATCCGTCCAGCAACACGGGCCGATCGTCCAATTCGCTTACCCGCCAAGCGCTTCCGCGAACCTCGACGAACCGGCGGGCCACTCCCGTCAGCGTCGCGACCACGACAGCCGGATCCAGCCGCACCCCGGTGTCCCGCCCGGCCAGCAGCAGCGCAACTCCGTCGGGCAGCGCCTCAACCCCGGCGTCCGCGCCCAGGCCCGACACGTCGGCACGGCCGTCGTCCAGAGCGAACAGGAACCGCCCGGGCAGCCCGGCCAGTTCAGGGCACTCGCAGATCGCCCGGTCCAGGTCGGCCACCCACGGCCTGACATCCGTGAGCCCGCCGCTTCGGCCGGACAGCGGGGAGGCCACGATGTTGCGCACCCGCTCGTGGGTCGGCGACGGCAGCAGACCGGCGTCGGTCAGCGCCGCGGCCAGTCCGTCGACGTCGGTCACCCCGCGCACCTGCAGATTGCCGCGCGACGTCATCTCCAGGGTGCCCGTCCCGAACCGCTCGGCGGCCTGCGCCAGCGCCTCGAGTGCGGCGGAGCCGATCATCCCGCCGGGGAGTCGCACCCGGGCCAACCCGCCGTCGGCGGCCCGGTGCACCTGCAGCGCGCCCGGGCAGGCGTCGGGGGTGTCGGGATCCCGGGTCCGGCTCACCAGGCCACGGTACGGCGGACCGGCCCAGCGCCGCCCCGGACACCGCGGCCGAACGTGACACCATGGAAGCCATCGGAACGAAAAACCATGGTTACGCGCGGGTGGGGGTTCTGCTCGGGCTGGTCTTCGCTGCCGCGGTGACGATGCGCGGCCGACTGCCCGACGCCCGCTACGGCCCCCGTGAACGCGGCGAGGACAGCCCTGCCACGCTCGCCGGGCTGGTCACGATGCTCAGCGTCGCGGTGGTGGTGATGGGGATCGCGCTGGTTATCGCGGCCCGCAAACCCAAACGTGGTGTCGCCGCCGGCCGGCGCGACATGACCCTGGGCGCCGGCGACGGCACCGGACGGCTGGGCCGGCGGCTGCAGACGATCGCCCTCGGACTGGCGCTCGCCTGGCTTGCTGCGTTCGTGCTGGTCCAGCAGATCGGCTTCGGGCCCACCCTGATGGAGCCGCCGCCGCCGATCAGCCCCGAGAGCGGTGGCGCAGTACCGGGGCCGCCCGCGCCGTCGCGCACCGGCGGCAAGAGTGCGTTCTGGTACCTGATGGGCGCGGCGGTGCTGACGACCGCGATGATCGTCGTCAGCGGGGTGGTCAGTGCGATCCGCCGACCCAAACCGGAGCCGGCCGCACTGATCGCCGAGGCCCTGCCGGCGCCCGCGCCCGCACCGGAGCCGCTGGCGGTGGCCGCCGAGCGCGGGCTGGCCGAGGTCGGCGACCTCAGCCGCGGACCGCGGGCGGCCATCATCGCCTGTTACGCGGCCATGGAGCAGGCCCTCGCCGACGCCCCGGGCGCCGCGCCGCAGGCCTCCGACACCCCGTCCGAGGTGTTGGCCCGGGCGGTCGGCAGCGGGACGCTAACTTCCGGCAGCGCGGCCCCGCTGGTCGAGGTGTTCACCGAGGCAAGGTTCAGCCGCCACGAGATGACCGAGGAGCACCGCGAGATCGCCGAACGGGCGCTGCGGTCGGTGCTCGACGATGTGCGGAGCCGGGCATGACACCGGGCATGACGAAGGTGGTGGCCAGCGCGTTCCTGCTGGTGTTACTGACCGAGGTGACGGCGTTCATCGTCGGTCGCCCCTGGGTGCTGCCGATCGCCGGCGTCACCGTGGCCCTGATGGCCGTCGAGATACGCAACCATCTGGCCGGCGCCAAGTCCGAACCGCCGCCGGTGCCGCCGGCCAATGAGGCCATGGAGTCACTCCAGCGCTGGCGGTCGCAGACCGAGTCGACCATCCGCTGGGCCGACTCCGGACGCGCAGAGTGGGACAGGCACCTGCGGCCGAAGCTGGCCCGCGACTTCATGCTCGCCACCCGGGCCAAGGAGCCCGCGGTGGTCGCGGCCACCGGACGGATGGTGTTCGGCGACGACCTGTGGCCCTGGGTCGACCCGCAGAACGCGGCCCCGGCCGGCCGTGACGAACCCGGCCCGGGACGGGCCGTTCTCGACGAGATCCTCCGGCGACTGGAGCAGGCATGACATCGACACTTTCGGCCACCGACACCAAGGAACTCTGCGAGGCCGTCCTCGACGAGGTGGAACGTGCCGTCGTCGGCAAGCGCGAAGCGCTGACACTGATCCTGACGACGGTGCTGGCCGGCGGACACGTGCTCATCGAGGACCTGCCCGGCATGGGCAAGACGCTGATCGCGCGATCCTTCGCCGCAGCACTGGGGTTGCAGTTCACCCGGGTGCAGTTCACCCCTGACCTGCTGCCGGCCGATCTGCTCGGTTCGACGATCTACGACATGCGCTCGGGACAGTTCGAGTTCCGCCGCGGCCCTATCTTCACCAACCTGCTGATGGCCGACGAGATCAACCGCACTCCGCCCAAGACCCAGGCCGCCCTACTGGAGGCCATGGCCGAGGGACAGGCCAGTATCGACGGCGAAACCCACAAGCTGCCTTCGCCTTTCATCGTCATCGCCACCGACAACCCGATCGAGTTCGAAGGCACCTACCCGCTACCGGAGGCGCAGTTGGACCGGTTCGCGGTCAAGGTGGCGTTGAAGTACCTGTCCGAGCAGGAGGAGACGGCGATGCTGCGACGCCGTCTCGACCGCGGCGTCGCCGAGGCGCTTGTCTCGCAAGTGGTTGACGCCCAACGGCTTCTGGCCATGCAGGAGTCGGTGGAACGGGTCAGCGTTCACGACGACGTCCTGCGCTACGTGGTGTCGCTGGCGGCGGCCAGTCGCAACCATCCGCAGGTGGTGGTGGGCGCCAGTCCGCGCGCCGAACTGGATCTGGTGCAACTGTCCCGTGCCCGCGCTCTGCTCAACGGCCGCGACTACGTGGTGCCCGAGGACGTCAAATCTCTTGCGACGGCGGCTTTCGGGCATCGGATCAGCCTGCGGCCGGAGATGTGGGTGCGCAATATGCACGGCGGCGACGTGCTCGATCAACTGCTCAAGAGGCTGCCGGTGCCGCGGGCCCCGGAACGGGGCTAGGCGGTGACGGAGACGGAGACCTCGAGCGACGTTCGCCAGGTCGCCGTCCCACTGCGTTGGCGCACAACGGAATTGACCCGGACGCTGTTCGTGTGTGCGGCCGCCGCGCTCGCAGCGGCGTTGGTTTCCGGCCGCTGGCAGCTGATCGCGTTCGCCGCGCCGTTCCTCGGCGTGCTTGCCTCGGTCAACTGGCAGCCCCGGGTCTCTCGATTGTCGGTGCAGGCAATTCCGGATCTGCTGCGCTGCTTCGAGAACGACCAGGCGGCCACCGTCGTCGAACTAGCCGCTGTCGCCGAGGGAACGGCCGCCGTGCTCTCGGTCACCGCACCGCCGGCAATGCAGATCGAGGTGCGCGCGGGCGGCGCGCCGCACCGTCAGTCCCTCTCGGTCTCGGCCGAGCGCTGGGGCCGCTACCCGTTGCAGGCTCACGTCGAAGTCGTCGCTCCCGGCGGACTGCTGGCCGGGACGGGTACGGCCGAGATCGCCGACGTCTTCGTCTTTCCGGTGGCGGCTCCCCAGGCGACCCCGATGCCGCGCACTGAGATGCCCGACCGACTGGGCACGCACCTGACCCGCCACGTCGGTCCCGGCGTGGAGTACGCGGACATCCGCGCCTACGTGCCGGGTGACCAGTTACGGACCGTGAACTGGTCGGTTAGCGCGCGCCGCGGCAGCCTGCACGTCACCCAACGACTGACCGACCGGGCAGTAGACGTCGCAGTGCTCGTCGACCTCAGCCAGCAGGCACCCGGCCCGGCGACGGCCGCCACCCAGCGAGCTGTCGAGGGCGCTGTGCAGGTGGTTCAGTCGGCGTTGCGCAGCGGGGACCGCGTCGGTGTGATCGGCCTCGGTGGTCAGCAGCCCCGCTGGCTTGGCGCGGATATCGGTCAGCGGCAGTTCTACCGGGTGCTGGACACCGTGCTGGGTGCCGGCGACGGGTTCACCACCATGACCGGGACGCTCGCGCCGCAACCCGCCGTCCCGCCGGGCGCGGTGATCATCGCGTTCTCCACCCTGCTCGACGCGTCGTTCGGTCTGGCGCTGATGGATCTGCGGAACCGTGGCCACACCGTGGTGGTGATCGACGTTCTCGAGGGCTATCCGCTGGACGACGAGCAGGACCCCACGATCCAGCGGATGTGGGCGCTACAGCGACTGGCCATGTACCGCGACATGGGCGCGGTCGGTGTGGACGTGGTGGCCTGGCCGTCGGAGGTGACCCTCGACGTCGCGATGCGGCTGCTGCCGCAGGGCCGCCGGGGCCGGGCACGCAGGAGGGTCCGGTGAACCGCCAGGCGGTCCCGCTGCTGTTCTCCTCGGCGTTCGGCATTCTCATGGTTCTGACCGCCGTCCGGCCGTCGGGTGTGATCGGGCTTGTTGCACTGGGACTTTCGGCTGCGGGTCTGCTGGCCGGGCTGTTCGTCCGGCAGGCCGCGGTGGTCGCGGTGCTGGTGTGCGTCGTGGCGATGGCAGTGGACAACCCGGACCCGTTGTTCGCCGCGGTCTCGGGATTGTCGGCGGCGGTGTACCTCGTGCTGCGCTACAGCGACAGCAGTGCCGCGGCAACGCTGACGCTGCCGACGGCGGTGGGCCTGGTCGGGTTCACCGCGGCCGGCGTCGCGGCTACCGCAGTGGACTTGCAGGTCAAGTGGTTGCCGTTGGCGGCGCCGCTGATCGTGGTGGCGATCCTGGTGGTGGTGGCCCTGCCGTTGTGGGCGGACGAGCGGACCGGCGTGCTGGCCGGGGACGGCCCGGCTCCCGAGCCCTCTGCCGTCGCGGCTTCTGCCGGGTCACCTTCTGCCGGGTCACCTCCCGCCGAGTCCTAGGGTTACCTGCGTGCCCACCGTGCTGCTGCTGTCCACGTCGGACACCGACCTGATCACCGCGCGGGCCAGTGCGGCGTCGTACCGGTGGGCGAACCCGGCGCGGCTGGCACCCGGGGAACTCGACGAGTTGGTCGACGGGTCGGCTGTGGTGGTGGTGCGCGTCCTCGGCGGGTACCGGGCCTGGCCGGACGGCATCGACGCCTGCGTGTTGAGCGGCCTGCCGGTTGTGGTGGTCAGCGGCGAGCAGGCCCCCGACGCCGAGTTGATGGAGCGCTCTACGGTGCCGGCGGGCATCGCCGTGCAGGCCCACACGTATCTGGCCCAGGGCGGAGTGGAGAACCTGCGGGCGCTGCACGCCTTTCTGTCCGACACCCTGCTGATGACCGGGTACGGGTTCGCCCCGCCGGCCGCCACTCCGACCTGGGGTGTGCTGGAGCGCGCCGCGGTCTACTCCGACGGCCCGACCTCCGACGGACCGACCGCCGACGGCCCGACCATCGCGGTGCTGTACTACCGGGCCCAGCAACTGGCCGGGAACACCGCTTACATCGAAGCGCTCTGTGCCGCCATCGAAGCGGCCGGCGGTCGCCCGCTACCGGTGTACTGCACGTCGCTGCGCACCCCGGAACCCGAACTGCTGGCGCTGCTCGGCGAGGCCGACGCCATGGTGGTCACCGTGCTGGCCGCCGGCGGTGCCCGCCCGGCGACGGTCGGGGCCGGGGGAGACGACGACGGCTGGGACGTCAAACACCTTGCCGCCCTGGACGTCCCGATCCTGCAGGGATTGTGCCTGACCAGTTCGCGGTCACGGTGGAGCGACAACGACGACGGCCTGAGCCCCCTGGACGTCGCCACCCAGGTGGCGGTGCCGGAGTTCGACGGCCGGATCATCACGGTGCCGTTCTCGTTCAAGGAGATCGACGCAGACGGCCTGATCGCCTATGTGCCCGATGCCGAACGCTGCGCCCGGGTGGCTGGTCTGGCCGTCAATCACGCGCTGCTGCGGCGGGTTGGGCCTTCGGAGAAGCGAATCGGCCTGGTGTTCTCGGCGTATCCGACCAAGCATTCGCGGATCGGCAATGCCGTCGGCCTGGACACCCCGGCAAGCGCCATCGCGCTGCTGAAAGCCCTACGGGACAACGGCTATCGCATCGGCGAGGTGCCCGGCGTTGCGGCGAATGATGGTGATGCCCTGATGCACGCCCTGATCGAACGCGGCGGCCAGGACCCGGACTGGCTCACCGACGGACAGCTGGCGGGCAATCCGGTGCGCATCTCGGCCGCCCGCTACCGAGAGTGGTTCGCCGCCCTGCCCGCCGAACTGGCCGACGCCGTCGTCGAGCACTGGGGCCCGCCGCCGGGGGAATTGTTCGTCGACCGAAGCAGTGATCCGGACGGCGAGATCATCGTTGCGGCAATGGAATCGGAAAACCTCGTCATCCTGGTGCAGCCGCCACGGGGGTTCGGGCAGAACCCGGTCGCCATCTACCACGATCCCGACCTGCCGCCGAGCCACCACTACCTGGCCACCTACCTCTGGCTGCGTTACGAGTTCGCCGCGCATGCGGTCGTTCACATCGGCAAGCACGGCAACCTGGAGTGGCTGCCCGGCAAAACTCTCGGGATGTCGGCGCAGTGCGGGCCCGACGCCGCCCTTGGCGACCTCCCGCTGATCTACCCGTTCCTGGTTAACGACCCCGGCGAGGGCACCCAGGCCAAACGTCGTGCGCACGCCGTTCTCGTCGACCACCTGATCCCGCCGATGGCCCGCGCCGAAAGCTACGGCGACATCGCCCGCTTGGAGCAGTTGCTCGACGAGCACTCCACCATCGCCACGCTGGACCCGTCCAAGCTGCCCGCGATCCGCCAGCAGATCTGGACGCTGATGCGCGCCGCCAAAATGGACCACGACCTCGGTCTGGCCGAACGCCCCGAGGATGACAGCTTCGACGACATGCTCCTGCACGTCGACGGCTGGCTGTGCGAGATCAAGGACGTCCAGATCCGCGACGGCCTGCACATCCTGGGCGCGGCCCCGGCGGGGGAAGCGCAGTTGGACCTGGTGCTGGCCATCCTGCGGGCCCGCCAGTTGTTCGCCGGCGAGCAGCATCTGCCCGGCCTGCGTCAGGCGCTGGGCCTCGCCGAGGACGGCAGCGACGACCGTGTCGCCGTCGACGCTGCCGAGTCCCGGGCCCGGGACCTGCTGGCCGCCTTGCAGTCCCGCGGCTGGGATCCCGCGGCCGCCGCCGATCTGTCCGACGACCCCGCGGTTGTCGCCATCCTGCGCTTCGCCGCCGCCGAGGTGGTGCCGCGCCTGGCCGGAACCGCAGCCGAGATCGACCAGGTGCTGCGTGCGCTGGACGGCCACTACATCGCCGCCGGGCCGTCGGGTTCGCCGCTGCGCGGTCTGGTCAACGTGCTGCCCACCGGTCGCAACTTCTACTCCGTGGACCCCAAGGCGATGCCGTCGAGACTGGCCTGGGAGACCGGTGTTGCCATGGCCGATTCGCTGCTGGCCCGGTACCGCGCCGACTACGGCGAGTGGCCCCGCTCGGTCGGCCTGTCGGCGTGGGGGACCTCTGCCATGCGGACTTCCGGGGATGATATCGCCGAAATCCTTGCACTGCTGGGGGTTCGGCCGGTGTGGGACGACGCCTCCCGCCGGGTGGTGGGCCTCGAACCGATTGCGCTGGACGAACTCGGCCGGCCTCGCGTCGACGTCACGGTGCGGATCTCCGGCTTCTTCCGGGACGCCTTCCCGCATGTCGTCACCATGCTCGACGACGCGGTGCGACTGGTGGCCGCGCTCGACGAGCCCGCCGAGCAGAACTTCGTCCGCGCCCACGCCCAGGCCGACCTCGAGCTGCACGGCGACGAACGGCGATCCACCACAAGGATTTTCGGATCCAAACCGGGCACCTACGGAGCCGGACTGCTGCAGTTGATCGACAGCCGCAACTGGCGAGACGACGCCGACCTCGCCGAGGTCTACACGGCCTGGGGCGGGTTCGCCTATGGCCGCGGCCTCGAGGGTCGTCCGGCCGCCGAGGACATGGAAAACCAGTACCGGCGGATCGCCGTCGCGGCCAAGAACACCGACTGCCGCGAGCATGACATCGCCGACTCCGACGACTACTTCCAGTACCACGGCGGCATGATCGCGACAGTCAGGGCGCTGACCGGCCAGGCCCCCGCGGCCTACATCGGCGACAACACCCGCCCCGATGCTGTGCGCACCCGAACGCTCTCCGAGGAGACCACCCGGGTGTTCCGCGCGCGGGTGGTCAACCCGCGTTGGATGGCGGCGATGCGCCGGCACGGTTACAAGGGCGCCTTCGAGATGGCCGCCACCGTTGACTACCTGTTCGGCTACGACGCCACCGCCGGGGTGATGGCCGACTGGATGTACGAGCAGCTCACCGAGCAGTACGTGCTGGATCCGGAAAATCGCAAGTTCCTCGGCGAGTCCAACCCGTGGGCTCTGCACGGAATGAGCGAGCGATTGCTCGAGGCGGTAGGTCGCGGAATGTGGGCCAACCCCGAGCCGGCCACCCTTGAGGGTCTGCGGCGGGTGCTGCTGGAGACCGAGGGCGACCTCGAGGCCCGGTAGATTAGGCGGCATGGCTTCTACTTCCGGTCACGTGACCTTTGACGATGTCTCCAAGGCCCAGTACGTGCTCCTCACCACCTTCACCAAGGACGGCCGGCCGAAGCCGACGCCGATCTGGATCGCGCGCGATGGAGAGCGTGCGCTGGTGATCACTGAGAAGAACTCCTGGAAGGTCAAGCGGATCCGCAACACCCCGCGAGTGACGCTGGCGGTCTGCGACATGCGCGGCAATCCCAAAGGCGAGCCGGTTGAAGCCGTCGCGAAGGTCCTCGACGACTCGCAGACCGACATGGTCTACCGGGCCATCAACAGCCGCTACGGGATCATCGGGAAGGTGTTCACCATCTTCTCCAAAATGCGCGGCGGCGCCGGCCGCACCGTCGGCCTGGAGATCCGCTCGGCCTGAACCGGCCCTCACTCCCTTGGTAGGAAACGCTCGGGGTGGTGGAAGGTGTTGGTGGCGGGCTTGAGTGGCAGGTGTGGTGGGGGTAGCCATTCGGTGTGGCCGTCGTTGCGGGTGCGGGTGGTCCAGCCGTTGTCGAGCAGGCGGTGGTGGGGCTTGCAGGCGAAGGTGAGTTGGTCTGCGTCGGTGTTGCCGCCGGCCGCCCAGGGTGTGGTGTGGTGGACCTCGGTGAGATAGCCGGGCATCGGACACCCCGGGGCGGTGCAGCCGCGGTCCCTGGCATGCAGGACCACCCGCTGGTCAGCGGTGGCGATCCGCTTGGACCGGCCGAGATAAATGGGCCGGCGGGAATGGGTGTCGTAGACGCAGAGGTAGTGCCAGGCGTGGGAGGCCATCCGGATCAGATCCGCCATCGGGAGCAGGGTGCCGCCGCCGGTGACCCCGTGCCCGGCCCCGGTCTGCAGTTGCTCCAGGGTCGCCGACACCACCACCGTGACCGGTAGTCCACGATGCTGGCCGAGTGTCGGATCGCCGAGTTGGCCGCGTACCAGGGCGGCCAGGGCGTCGTGCTGGCGCTGGGAGTGGGTGCGCTCATCGGCGGCCGCACGCTCCTCGGACGGTTCGCCGGTGATGCAGGGTTTCTGGTCGGCGGGGTTGCACATGCCGGGGGCGGCGAACTTGGCCAGCCAGGCATCCAGCATCGACCGCAGTTCGGGGTTGGCGCTCAGCCGTCCCACACTCATCCCATCGGGGCGTTGCGGCCCCCAGGCGAACCCGCGATGCCGGGCGCGGTCCTCATCGGTGAACGTGCCGTCGGGATTGATGGTGATGGCCAGCAGGGCGGCGACCTTGTCCAGCTGGTCGGTGCGCAGCGCTGCGGCCTGTTCGGCCAGGAACTCCTCGGCCCTGGCGACCTCGACGGGGTCGATGTGATCGGGCAACTCGGTGACGAACTTCTGGATCGTGCGCAGATGCGCGGGGTCCATCACCCCGGCGTGCCAGGCCTTCGCCGTCGCCGGCAACACCGGCGGCAGAGCCTGTCCGGTCAGGGTGGTCCGCGGGCAGAGCTGGGCGGCGTCGCGGGCACGCCGGCGGGCCTCGGCCGGGCTGACCCGGATGACGTCGGCGATCACCTTGTGGACCACCCCACCCAACGCCTCATCCCCGCAACGCACGGCGGCCAGCACCAGATCCCCGGCACACGCGGTCGCCTTACGCCGCACCGTCTCCAACCGATCCAACGCCCCCAACTGCTCACCCACCGGCAACGACGCCCAGTCCAACGCCCCCAACGCCTCGACCGCACTCTCCAGCGCGGCGAACGCATCAGACACCGGATTAGAACTCATGTTCGAATCGTAGGTCCAGCCCACGACAAACACATCCGCCTCGAATCCGCCCTGGGGATGAACTCGGAACTGTGGATGAAGGGCAAGAGACGTTCTTGCACAGAATTCATAACGACGCCCATTCGCGGGAACCGCGACTCTCTGTTCGCCGTTGGACAGAGCATGGTGAGACCTCTTGCCCGCTACACAGCCCTCTACGCCCTGACCGAACTCGTCGCTATCGCCCTACTGATCTGGGCCTTCGGCCTGGGCTGGACCCTGCTTATCGTCGCCACCGCCTTCATGGCCGGCGTCCTGCTGGCCGGGTCGCAGCTCAAAGGCCAGGTCGCCCGGATCAAACGAGGCAGAAGCCCTCGCTCCGCGGCCACTGACGGCGCGCTGGTCGGCCTCGGCACCGCCCTGGTGTTCATGCCCGGCATCGTCACCACCGCGGCCGGTGCGCTCATGCTGACCCCGGCCACCCGCGCGACCATGCGCCCGTTCGCTGAGGCCATGGTCACCAAGGGCATCGCGCGACGCATCGGCGGCCTGACCCCCGCCCGCACCGACTACATCGACGGCGAGGTCCTCGACTTCGCGCCGGTGAGCGTGGCGCCCAGGAACGCCACCCCGAGGAATGTGCTAACCCTGACCCGGTGACCACGCTGCTGTTCAACGGGCGGATCCACAGCCCGTCGTACCCGCATGCCACCGCCATGGCCGTCGACGACGGCGTGATCGCCTGGATTGGCAACGGCGACGCGGATTTCCCGAATGCCCGCAGGTACGACCTGGACGGTGCGCTCGTCACGCCCGCGTTCGTCGACGCTCATGTCCACCTGACCGCGACCGGCCTGACGGCGACGGGCCTCGATCTGGCCCGGGCCGCCACCAAGCAGCACTGCCTGATCCTCATCGAGGAGCACACCCGACAGCACCCCGGCCAACCGATCTGGGGTCACGGCTGGGACGACACGACCTGGCCGCTGCCGCTCACCACCGACGAACTGGACGCCGTCACCGGCAATGTGCCCGCCTACTTCTCGCGAATCGACGTCCACTCCGCGGCGGCGTCCACCGCTCTGCGCCAACGGATTTCGGGCCTGCCGGCCGAACGCGGCTTCGATCCGCAACGCCCCCTGACCGCCGATGCCCATCATCTCGTCCGTGCCGAAGCGCGACGCCTGCTCACCTGGCGGCAACGCGCCGAAGCCCGCACCACCGCTCTCGACGCGGCCGCCCGCAAAGGCATTGTCGCCGTTCACGAATGCGCCGGGCCGGAAATCGGCGGCGCCGAGGACTGGGCCGAACTCCGCGACACCGAACACCCCGTAGACGTCATCGGTTACTGGGGCGAGGCCGTCGGCACCGCCGCACAGGCCCGTGCGCTGATCGAGACCACCGGAGCCGACGGTCTGGCAGGCGACCTGTTCGTCGACGGCGCACTGGGTTCCCGCACCGCTCACCTGTGCCAGCCCTACACCGACGCGCCGGGTCAGACGGGCAACGCCTACCTCGACGACACCGCTATCGAAGAGCACCTCATCGCCTGCACCGAGGCCGGGGTGACGGCGGGGTTCCATGTCATCGGCGACGCCGCCGTCACGGCTGTCGTCAACGCGCTGGAGAGGACGGTCGAACGGTTCGGCGCGCAACGGGTTGCCGGATGCCGGCATCGACTGGAGCATCTGGAGATGGTGACGGCCGAGCAGGCGGCCAAACTCGGAGCGTGGGGGATCACCGCCAGCATGCAGCCGAGTTTCGATGCGCTGTGGGGCGGCAATACCGGTATGTATGCCCGGCGGCTCGGTCCCCAGCGTGCCGCCGGGCTCAATCCGTTGGCGCTGTTAGCATCTGCAAACGTGCGGTTGGCCTTCGGCTCGGATACCCCGGTCACCAGCATGAACCCCTGGGAATGGGTGAATGCGGCCAGCCGGCATCACACGCCGGGCAGTGCGATCTCAGTCGACGCCGCGATCGCGGCATCCATCACCGGACACCTTGCCCCGGGTGCGGAGGCGTCCTATGCGATCTGGGACACAACAGGCCCTGACGCAACAGGCCCTGAGGCAACAGCATGGGACACAACGGCTCTGGATGCCCGCCAGACCGTGCACCGGGGCATGGTGATTCATGGTTGAGACAGCCAAACTCGTTCGGCTGTTCACCGCTGGCGTCGCCGGACTGCTGATGTACACCAGCTTCCCGCCGCTGGGCTGGTGGTGGGCGGCAGTCCCGGCGATCGGTCTGCTTGCCTGGGTGATCACCGACCCGAGGACGACGACGGCGGGCGGATTCGGCTACGGGTTCGCCTTCGGAATGGCGTTCAATCTGCCTCTGCTGCCGTGGATCGGCGGCTTGGTGGGGACTATGCCATGGGTGCTGGTGTCAGTCCTCGAGGCGCTCTTCCCCGCGCTGTTCGGCATGCTCGGCGTGCTGGTATCCCGGATGCCGGGATGGCCGGTGTGGCTGGCATTGGTGTGGTCGCTGCAGGAATGGCTGAAGTCCAGCGTCCCCTTCGGTGGATTCCCCTGGGGCGTAACGGCATACAGCCAGACCAATGGTCCTTTCCTGGCACTGGCGCAGTGGGGAGGTTCGCCGCTGCTGTCGTTCGCTATCGCCGTGATGGGTATTTCGGCCTTCGCGCTGACCCGGGAGATCGTCCTCTGCGTCAAGGGCGCCAGCGTCGATCGCGTCACGCACACTAGCGTCCATCGCGTCGAGCAAGCAGAGACCAGGGAAGCGCAAGGCCTCATCACCCCCGCTGCACTCATCTGCGTGATCCTGCTCGCCACCGCATTGGCGACTCCGGGAATCCGCAAGGCCGCCTTGCCCATCCACGACGAGCCCACGGTCGTCGTCGCCGCCGTCCAGGGCAATGTGCCTCGGCTGGGCCTGGACTTCAACGCCCAGCGTCGCGCAGTGCTCGACAATCACGTCAGTCAGACCCTCGCCCTCGCCGAGGACGTCGAGGCCGGCGCCGTCCCGCAACCACAGTTCGTCATCTGGCCGGAGAACTCCGCCGACATCGACCCGCTGGCCAACGCCGACGCCGCTGAGCAGATCGACCTGGCGGCCAGGGCAATCGGCGTGCCGATCCTCGTCGGAGGAGTGGTCTTACGGCCGGACGCGACACCGGAGCACCCGTTCGCCAACAACACCGTCATCGTGTGGGACCCGAAGACCGGGCCGGGGGAGCGCCACGACAAGCAGATAGTCCAGCCATTCGGCGAGTACCTGCCGTGGCGTTCGTTCTTCAAGCACCTGTCGTCGTACGCCGACCGGGCCGGCTACTTCGTGCCCGGTCACGGCAGCGGGGTCGTCCATCCGGCCGGCATCCCGGTTGGGGTGGCCACCTGCTGGGAAGTCATCTTCGAACGCGCGCTGCGCGAGTCGGTTCGCAACGGCGCCCAGGTGCTGGCAGTCCCCACAAACAACGCCACCTTCGACAAGACCATGAGCGAGCAGCAACTCGCGTTCGCCAGGCTGCGAGCGGTCGAGCACGGCCGCTACGTCATCGTCGCCGGCACCACCGGGATCAGCGCCGCGATCGCCCCCAACGGACGGGTGCTCGCCCGCACCGAGTTCTTCACCCCGGCCTACCTCGACGTCCCAGTGCACCTACGCACCGCCCGCACGCCGGCGACCGACTGGGCCGAACCGCTGCAGTGGCTGTTAGTTGCGGCCGCAATTGCCGCCGTGGGCGTCGCGGTATTGCACAATGGAGGCTTCGTGAGGCCGTTGCGCAGGAGCACCACGCGAACACCAGAAGGAGTGGTATGAGCCCCCAGCGGAAGGCCCCGAAGCCGGAGCAGCCCGCGCGTCCCAGCGACCGCACCCTGGTCATCATCCCGACCTACAACGAGTTGGAGAACCTGCCGCTCATTGTCGGCCGGGTGCACAAGTCGACGCCCGACGTCCACATCCTGGTGGTCGACGACGGCAGCCCCGACGGCACCGGAAAGCTCGCCGACCAACTGGCGCAAGACGATTCGCGTCAGCGCATCCACGTCATGCACCGCACCTCCAAGGACGGCCTCGGGGCCGCCTACCTGGCAGCGTTCGCGTGGGGGATGGAACGCGGCTACAACGTGCTGGTCGAGATGGACGCCGACGGCAGCCACGCGCCCGAGCAGTTGTACCGGTTGCTCAACGCCATCGACAACGGGGCCGACGTCGCGATCGGCTCGCGCTACGTGGAGGGCGGAACGGTTCGCAACTGGCCGTGGCGTCGGCTGGTGCTGTCGCGGTCGGCCAACACCTACGCGCGGCTGCTGCTGGGCGTCGACATCCACGACATCACCGCCGGCTACCGGGCCTACCGGCGCGAGGTGCTGGAGAAGCTGAACCTTGCCGACGTCGACTCCAAGGGCTACTGCTTCCAGGTGGACCTGACCTGGCGCAGCATCAGCA
>CAYTOD010000003.1:0-117496 GCA_964439315.1 uncultured Mycobacterium sp.
TTTCTTTGGCGAAATCTCGCTCATTGAGGACTCCGCCCGCGCCGCCGATGCCGTTCAGCGACCACAGGCCAGTGTTGCCACCCGTGCCGCCGGCAGCCCCCGCGCCCGCGAGCGCGATGGCCCCGGCACCACCGTCACCACCGTTGCCCCAGAGCGCACCGCCCTTGCCTCCGGAGCCGCCGACACCGCCGTTGACCCCCGCGACGCCGTCACCACCGGCGCCACCCGATCCGATCAGACCGGCCGAGCCGCCCTTGCCACCGTTGAAGCCGTTACCGCCCGAGCCGACCAGGAGACCGGCGCGCCCACCGTTGCACGCGTCGCTGGTGCAGGCACCCTCGTAGCTGGTGTAGCTATAGCCGTTGCCGATCAGCAGGCCGGCATTCGGCTTCTCCGCGGTCCCGTTCCCGATGAAGATCCGGACGAACTGGCCCAACGGTCCCGTCCCTGACTTATGCGCCAGGCCCGTGCTGGTCGTCGCAGCCGCCGTGGCCGTTGCCGAGAGGCCACCGAGCTCGCGCCGGCTTGCCGCGGCCACGGTCCAGGCCAGCGACGCCACGGCCGGGACATCGCCGCCTGCGCCACCGCCCAGCCAGGACAGCAACGTGCCGCTCACCCCGTGGGCCGCGCCGGGATGTGAACTCACCCGAGCCGCGACCGGCCGGATGGCCGGCCCGGAATCCGACACAGTGGCGGCGGGCCGCGGCGCCGACGGGACCACCGAACCCAGCGCGGAAACACCATTGACTGCCGGCAAGGTCGGCTCAGGGCCGGCCAGTGGTGGGGCGGACAGATCCGGGAGGGACGCAGCGCCCCGGGGCGAGATCGCCGGTGCCGAGGTGGCCGCCGGAGTCGAGGGGCGCTGGACGGCCGAGGCGGCGTTCGGCGGAAGAGAGGTTCGACCGGAGTGCGAGGGGGCGTCGGCGGTGGAAGAACCTGAGCCAGATCCACGGCCCGGGCCGCCCACCCGTGACCCGGTCCGGCTCGGACCGCTCTGCGTCCTCGGTGTTCCCGCAACGCTGCTGCTCGCCGAATTCGACCCCGTGGAACCGGCGGATCCGGAGGTGTCGGCGACGGCGAGCGCCGGACCCGCCACGGCCGCGCCGATGCCCAGAGCGACAGCCAATGCGCCTACCCGGCCCACGTAGCGCGCGCTGCCGGCGTCGGCGGCGGCGAACCACTTCTTCGTCGGGCGGACGGTCTGCAGGGGCTTGATCGACTTGGATACGGCCATCGTGCTTCCTTAAGTGACTTGGTCAGGCAGTGATGTGGTCAGGCGTGCGGTGTAGGCGACCGCGTCCGGTTGCCCGATGACTATGCCATCGGAAGCAGGCAATTGGGCTGAAATTACCGCACACGACGAGGGGATTTTCGCAAAATCCCATTCAGGCCCCATAACGACGGATGTCGCTGAGCAACAGGCTAATTCCACGTCATGGACGCCACGTGTGGGGCTATCGGCTAGTGCGCCGCCGCATCCCAGCTACGGCCGTAACCAACGGAAACCTCGAGTGGGACGTCGAGCGGGTAAGCGCCGCCCATCTTGTCCCGCACCAGCTCCTCGACGGCGTTTCGCTCCCCCGGAGCGACTTCCAGCAACAATTCGTCATGCACCTGCAGCAACAGACGCGAGGAAAGACCGGTGTCCCGCAGGGCACGGTCGACGCCGATCATGGCGACCTTGATGATGTCCGCGGCGCTGCCCTGGATGGGCGCGTTGAGAGCGGCACGCTCGGCAGCCTCGCGCAGTTGGCGGTTACTGCTGTCCAGTTCGGGCAGGTAGCGGCGGCGGCCGAGCACCGTCGAGGTGTAGCCGTCCTTCCGGGCCTGGTCGACGACGGCGTGCAGGTAGTCCCGGACTCCGCCGAACCGGGCGAAGTACTGGTCCATCTGCTCCTTGGCCTCTTCGGTGGAGATCTTCAACTGCTGGGACAGTCCGTAGGCGCTCAGCCCGTAGGCCAAGCCGTACGACATCGCCTTGACCCGGCGGCGGAGTTCGGGAGTGACCTCGTCGATGGGCACGCCGAACGCCCTGGCGGCGACGAACGAGTGCAGATCCTCCCCGGTGTTGAAGGCCTCGATCAGGCCCTCGTCCCGAGACAGGTGCGCCATGATCCGCATCTCGATCTGGCTGTAGTCGGCCGTCATCAACTCGCTGTAACCGCCACCCACCACAAAGGCGTCGCGGATGCGGCGGCCGGCCTCGGTCCGGATCGGGATGTTCTGCAGGTTGGGTTCGGTCGAGGACAACCGTCCGGTGGCGGCGATGGTCTGGTTGAAGGTGGTGTGGATGCGCCCGTCGGCGGCGGTCGACTTCAGCAGGCCGTCGACGGTGACCTTGAGCCGGGTGGCGTCCCGGTGGGCCAGTAGGTGTTCGAGGAACGGGTGGCCGGTCTTGTCGAAGAGGGACTGCAGGGCGTCGGCATCGGTGGTGTAGCCGGTCTTGGTCTTCTTGGTCTTGGGCATGCCGAGTTCGTCGAACAGCACCACCTGCAATTGCTTGGGCGAGCCGAGGTTGATCTGCTGTCCGATCACCGCGTACGCGGCCTCGGCGGCGTCGCGGATCTGGTCACCGAATTCGCCCTGCAGGGTTTCCAACGCGTCGACATCGACGGCGATCCCGACGCTCTCCATCTCCGCCAGCACCGACTGCACCGGCAACTCCATCTCGCCGAGCAGCGAGGACGAGTCGATTCTAGTCAGTTCCTCGTCCAGGGCGTCGGCCAGATCGGCGACGGCACGGGCCCGCAGGATCAGGGTCTGCACCGCCTGATCGTCGACGCCCTCGGTGTCGTCGAGGAGCGAAAGCTGTTGCTGTTCTTCGGTTTCTGCCCGCAACTCCCTGCGCAGGTACCGCAGCGACAGATCGTCGAGCGCGAAGCTGCGCTGCCCGGGCCGCACCAGATAGGCGGCCAGGGCGGTATCGGAGGTGACCCCGGTCAGCGCCCAGCCTCGACCGGCCAAGTCATGCATCGCAATCTTCGCCTCGTGCAACGCTTTCGGAACTGAGGCATCGCCCAGCCAGGCCGCGAGCGCGGAATCGTCCTCGGGTGTCAGAGTCACGGTGTCGATATAGGCGCCCTCGCCGTCGGCGGTCGCGATCCCCAAGGCGGTCGCGTCCCCATCGAAGGTGGCATGGGTACCGGCCACCGCGATCCCCGCGCGCCTGCCGTCGCGGGCGTGAGCGGCCAGCCAAGCCGCCAGCGTCCCGGGTTCCAGTGCGCCGCCGCGGACATCGAAACCTTCGTCCACCTCAGGCTCGACCGCGGCCAGGGTGTCGAACAGCCGATCGCGCAGCACCCGGAACTCAAGGTCGTCGAACAACCGATGGATCTGGTCGCGGTCCCACGGCAGCAACCGCAGGGTGTCGGGCGTCTGGGCCAGCGGCACATCGCGCACCAGGTGAGTCAGTTCACGGTTGAGCACGACGGTGGAGAGGTTGGCGCGCAACGACTCTCCGACCTTGCCGCGCACCGACTCGACATTGTCGACCAGACCTTGCAGCGATCCGTACTCGACGATCCACTTGGCGGCGGTCTTCTCCCCCACGCCCGGGATACCCGGCAGGTTGTCACTGGGGTCGCCGCGCAGGGCGGCGAAGTCAGGGTACTGGTCGGGGGTCAGGCCGTACTTCTCCACCACGGCTTCAGGGGTGAACCGGGTCAGGGTGCTGACGCCCTTGATCGGGTAGAGCACGGTGATGTCGTGGTTGACCAACTGCAGCGAGTCGCGGTCGCCGGTGACCACCAGGACGCGGTAGCCGGCGGCGTCGGCCTGGGTGGCCAGCGTGGCGATGATGTCGTCGGCCTCGTAGCCGGGTTCGGCGAGCACCGTTATCCCGAGTGCGTTGAGGACCTCTTTGGTGATGTCGATCTGGCCGCGGAACTCATCCGGGGTCGCGCTGCGAGTGGCCTTGTAGTCCGGGTAGCGCTCGGCGCGGAAGGTCTGCCGGGAGACGTCGAACGCCGCGGCAATATGGGTCGGGGCCTCATCGCGCAGCAGGTTGATCAGCATGGCGGTGAACCCGTAGACCGCGTTGGTGGTCAGACCGTTCTTGGTCTTGAAGTTCTCCGCGGGCAACGCGTAGAACGCCCGGAAAGCAAGCGAATTGCCGTCCAGCAACATCAATGTCGGCTTCTCGCTCACGCCAATACTCTAGGCGCGGGCTCGGTGTGGGACTGACGGTGGCCCGGGGGCCGCCCTAGCTTGCCGTGTAGATGGAATTGCCACCGACCCAGGTCTGGAGAACACTCACGCCGCTCTGAGTGGGCGTGGCGTACTGCAGAGGCGTGAAGGGACTGAGGATGTTCTTGTCCATCAGGGTCATATCCGCAAGCTTGCCCACAGCCAGGCTGCCGATCCAGGGATCGAAGCTCATATTCTTGGCGGCCGAAAGGCTGATCGCCAGGAAGCCCTGCCGACGGGAGATGCGCTCCCGGGGATTGACGACCGTGGTGGGGTTGTTGGCGCTCTTCGTGATTGAGGTCAGTTCGCGGTTGGTCAGTTCAGACATGAAGTCCAGCGGCCCCTGGACGAAAGTCTGGCTCGGATCAAGGTCAGGATTCAGTGAACCAATCCAGGAGACGGGGAAGTCGCTGTGCATCGAGACCGTGATTCCGTCTCTCAGGGCCGTTTCCGCGGGAACGATGCCGTTGCCGCGTTTCTGGCCGACGAGGCCGGTTCCGCCGTAGCTGTCGCCGTTCCACCCGAACTGGTAGGCGCGCTGGATATGTGTGTGGGTGAAGGATGCGTAACCACCGATCTTGGCGAGATCGTGGAGTTGCTTCTTGGTGGCGAAGGGAAGGTGTTCCATCGACAAGATCTGAGGGGCCGAACCCTTGGTCCCCGTCGCGTGAACCTGGCGGTAAACATCAATCGCCTGGGTTGTCGCCTGCTGACCGGTCGCATGGGTGTGGAATCCCCAGCCCAGGTTCCATAACGTTTGCGCTTGAATGTTGAGGTCGGTGTTGACCGGCCCCGTCCCCGGCGCCGGCGCGTAGGCGTAGTCCCGCATACCGACGGGGGTCCAGCCGGACGATGTTTCCGAGAACAGCATGAACGAGGGGTTGTAAGCCGTGTTAGTGACGGAGCCGTTGCCCTGGATGACAAAGGGGTCGTTTTGCGGCATGTATGCGGTTCCGGCTTGGGGGGATCCATCGAGGATGAACTTGATCGCTTCCGGTGCCGCCGACAGATTGCCCTGGAACGGTGTCAGCGTGAAGTCCGCCTTGAGTTGGTTGCTGGAATCGAAGATCAGGGTCTCCAGAGGATCGTTCAAGAGCCGGATCGGCTGATAGCCGCTGGATTCCAGAAATCCCTGCAGCTTGAAGTCGTTGGTGGGGCTGTCGGTGAGGGATCCGAACGCCTTGTCGTTGGTGGCCGTGACGCCCACACTGGCGTGGTTCAGCGCTTGGTTTTCCAGATGTGTCCCGATCTGGCCGAACACATCGTTCGCTCGTGAGATGTTGAACAATTCGATGAACGGCGCGATCGCGGACGGCTCATATGCCAGGCCGGTGAAGTAGCCCGTTCGGGCATACTCGCCGTCCCGGAGGAAATAGCCTCCGATGGCGTCGGTCAAGTAGGACGGTTGACCCCCGTTCGGGTCGGAGTTGAACTGCTGCAAGACCGAGAAGTCGAGGGATGGGTCGACTTGATCCAGCTTCACCAGTTCGTCAACCCCGGGCGCATTGGTCGCGACCCCGTGGCCGCTGCCGAAGAAGATGGCCACCGGCCTGGCGGACGACCCTGGCGCGATCAAGTCCGCTTGCTGACCGATGTAGGTGAGCCAGTTGAGCATCGTCTGCCCGTCGCCGTAACCGGGAGTCGCTGTCGTCAGCTCTTTGGGAGGCACGTTGAATGCCTCCTTGTAGACGGTGCTCAAGCTGTCTGACGTCGTGCTCCCGTCGGCATTGCCGAGTGTGGACGGGTCCAGGCCGGAGGCGCCGAACCACGCCAAGGGATCGTCTTCGTGCTGAAGCTGGAATTCGGCGAGCTTTTGAATCATCACGGTGGTGATGTTCTCGTAGGTGTACGCGCTACCGGGATTGCCGACCCAGGTGAGGTTGACGTTCGACGGGATCAATTCGTTACTGCCCGAGGACATGATGTGTTCGTGGGGGTCAACGAGTCCCGGGAAGAGGTAGGACTGGTCGCGCTGCTCGACGACGGTCCCTGCCCCCTTGAAGGAGTTGAGTACCTGCCATTTCCTGCCGAGGCCGATGATGACGCCGTCCTTGATGGCGATTGCGTTGGCCGTTTGGTTGACTTTGGACAACCAGTTGGAGGTCGTGACTGACTTCGCGGTGATGATCAGATCAGCAGAGTTCGCAGTTGCTTTGTCCTCGATGCTGTAGATCAGATCCTGGTAATCCTTGACCGCGCCACCGGACCCGTCGTCAAAGGCGAACGTTCTATCCGAGACTCGGATCACCGAATCGATGCCTCCCGGATTAGCCTCGGACCAGGGGAAGAGCTTGGTGCCGTCGGAGGTTTGCAGGTAGGACGCTACGTAGGTGTCGGCGCTCACCTTGAGGTTGTCGCACTTGCTCGTCTTCAGGAAACCCGGGGCCTTGTATGTCTTCACCACGCGCTGGGCTGCAAGGTCCGCGTATCCCTGCTGCCAAGGCAGCACCCCGTTGATGGACCCGCTCGCGTCGTCGACGGTGTAGATCTTGAGCTGATTGTTCTGATTACTCGCGGAACTCATGCGCACCGTGTATTTGGTGCCGCCCGCGAGTTCCTGCGTGAACGAGCTCAGCGAGTAGGTAGTGAAGAGCGGATCACCGTCTGCGTTGAATAGGTTGTCCGCATTGACCTTCAGCGTGCCGTAGGCCCCGCTGTCGTTGAGGGTGAAGCGATCGGGGCTGGCCGAGCTGTAGACCTTGTCCCCGTTGGGTGCTGTGTACCAGAACTGGACGACATCGCCCGCGCTGACCGGCAGTTGGTAGAGGCCCGTGACCGGATCGGTGATGTTCTGTCCGGCGGTGTCGTGGTTGTACGTGTAAGGGCTGGTCTTGAGCAGCAGGCTCTTTTCGGCATCCTGAAGGGTGTCGAGCGGAAACGCTTTGGTCGGGTCCACGATCGTGTAGTCGGTCCCATCGACCGTGATGCCCAATTCGGAAGCGGTGAAGTCGAAGGAGATACCCTCGGTATCCGGCTTGCCGTCGCCCGTGGGACCCAGTTTGATGTGTCCGAGGATTCCCGATTTACCGAAGACTTCGGCCAGCGCATTCGGGTCGGAAATCAGGTACTGGCCGTTGCCAAGGTCTTGGATGGGAAATGGCTGTTGCGCCGGGGTGGCGGACTCAGCGCTGGCGGTCGCCGATGGCGTCGCCGTCGCCTCCGTGTTCCGCCGGGTGAAGGCCAATGCGGCCCAACCCAGAGGACCCGCGGCAGTTCCATCGCCGGAGTTCCGCCACGACGACAGGGCGTCGTGAAGAGCGGCCCAGCGGGGCGAAATCGTCGCACTCGCGGTACCCGCCGCTTTCGCAACGGATTTCGCCGATGGTGCGGTGATCGGCGACACCGCTGAACCGGTTGCTGCCATGGCAGAGGCGGCGGGCGTGGTGGTCTGACGCGGGGAGGCCGCTGCGGCCGGAACTCGTCCGGTCGCGGCCGGCAGCGAAGCCAACAGCGCTGAACGGATCGAGACAGTCACCGGTGCCGCCACGCGCCGCGGCGCTGGAGCCGTTTGCCCGGCCGAGGAGGTGGCGTCCTTGTTCTTCCTGGCCGCGGCGGCGGGCGGCGTGGCCGACCGCTTGGCGGCGGCTGACCGCGATGTCGATGCGGGCGAGGCGATCCCGGTGGCGGCACCGGAATCGGCTGCCGACGCAGAGCGATCACCGTTGTCCGCGGAGGCAACTCCGGTTCCCGGCACGCACCCGAGGCCAACAGCGACCACTCCCGCCCCGACACCCAACCACCGATAACTCTGCTTTTTCCCCACCGAAACCACTCTCTCTCGTGTCTGCAAGTGCCGTGATTTAACGAATTGTCTTGATCAGCGCGGCGTCATCAGCTTGTAGCCGCGGTCGATCATGTCGGCCGGCAGCGGCTGGCTCTCTTCATCGGGGATCATCACCTCGATGTAGGCCGCGCCCTTGTGGTTGTCGATCCGGTCGAGAATCTCGTCCAGTTCGGCCACGGTCGTGACTCTGGCCGCCAACCAGTCCTTGCAGCCGAAGGCTTCCGGGATCAGGTGGTAGTTCAGCTTGGCGAGGTCGTCATAGATCGCGCCGCGCCTGCTGAGGATGTCCTCGACTCCGTAGATACCGTTGTTGAGCACGAAGATCCGTGGGGCCACTCCGTAGCGGCCCATGACGGCTAGTTCGTTGAGCGTCAGTTGATGCGAACCGTCGCCGGTGACCATCCAGGTGTGCCCCTCGGTCTTGGCCATCACCACGCCGAACGCGGCGGGGGTCGCCCAGCCGATAGAGCCCCATAGGCCCTGTGACTCCGAGCTGACGCCGGCCGGCAGCCGCATCCGATTGAGATGCATCATGCAGGTGCCGGTTTCGATCACCAGCGTGTCGCCGGCCTTGAGACGCCGCTGCAGCCGGGGATAGAAGTTCGCCGAACTGGTCGGGTCATCGCCGGAGCCGGTCATCGGGATTTCGCCGTCGGCCGGCGAATCGGCACGCTCACGCGGCTTGACCTTCTTGATCAGCGCGTCGAGAACGTCGTCGATAGCGACGTTGAGGTAGACGTTGGTGCCGATCCGGACCCAGTTCTCATGGATGCAGATCGCACGTTCGGTATGCAGGACATCGGACCACAACCCGGTGTTGAGTTCGTAGAGCACAACCCCACCGATGTCGAGAATCAGATCCGCTTGCTCGACTGCGTCGCGGACCGAAAAGGGATTGGACATCACGCCGGCGTACATCCCGATGAACTGCGGCAGATACTCGTCGATGACTCCCTTGTCGTTGCCGGTGATGGCGACCGGCAGATTGGCCTTGGCGACCAACTCGGCCGCCTTGTCGGCGACGCCGTAGCGGGTGGTCATTCTGGTGATGGTGGCCAGCGGATTCTGCGCCGTGGAAATTTTGGACAGGATGGCGTCGACGGCAGCGGCCAGTTCGGTCTCGTCGCTGTTCTGGCGTTTGATCTTTGCCAGCGGCGTGCCCTTCACCGGTTTGCCGATCACCGGCATCATCCCGTTGACCTCCGAGATGACGATGTAGGCGGGCATCGACTGACGCAGCGCCTCGCGGATGACGCGTTCGAGTTCGTCGATGCAGTTGTCGGGGGTGAGTTTGGCCGAGACACAGCACGCCGAGGCGGAGATCTCCATGAACCGGTCATAGCGGGTGTCGCCGAGGTTGTGGTGGGTGATCAGCCCCAGGTGTTGGATGCGCTCGCTGGGCATACCGACGATGTGGAACACCGGAAGCCGGTGAGACTTGCTGCCCATCACGCCGTTCAGGGCGGAGAGTTCACCCACACCATAAGTGGTGGAAAGTATTGCCGCACCGCGGATTCTGGCGTATCCGTCAGCGGCGTAGGCGGCGTTGAGTTCGTTGGCGCAGGCGACCCAATCGAGATCGTCGTGCGCTTCGACCGCATCGTCGACGGTGAAGGCATAGTCGCCGGGCACGCCGAAGACTTTGTCGATGCCCAGTTGAGCGAGTCGATTCACGGTGTACTCAGCGACGGTCGGGTTGGTCATGGCGAGGACGATAACGCCGAAGGTTTTTTTATTGCGACGATTTATCGAAGTTCAGTGCGAGCGGATGGATCGCTCTCGGATCAACATCGTCAGAGCAACTCATCGCAGCAAACTCATCACGAGAATTCCTTCGGGCGCCGAGCGCCACGACACCGTGGTTCTCGGCTACCGTCAGTCCCACAGCTAGGCTGCCCCTGTGTCGGACTCTCCCGCGCCAGACTCCCCCGCCGTCGAGGGCTGGTGGGCCTACGACGAAGCCAGCAAGCCCCACCTCGTCGGCGCGAAGTGCCCGGGGTGCGGCACCTACGTGTTCCCGCCGCGTTCGACCAACTGCCCCAATCCGGGTTGCGCGACCGATGACCTTGAGCGGGTGGCGCTCTCCCGGCGCGGCACGCTATGGAGCTACACCGAGAACCGCTACCAGCCGCCGCCCCCGTATCCCCAGCAGGAGAGGTTCGAGCCGTTCGCCGTCGCCGCGGTGCAACTGGAACCCGAAGGCATCATTGTGCTGGGCAAGGTGGTCGAGGGAACCCTGGCCGCCGATCTGAAGGTCGGGATGGAGATGGAGCTCACCACGATGCCGCTCTACACCGACCACGACGGCGCCGAGCGCAGCGTCTACGCCTGGCGGATCGCATGACTGACCCCGTCTACATCCTCGGCGCGGGCATGCACCCATGGGGCAAGTGGGGGCGCGACTTCACCGAATACGGAGTGGCCGCGGCCCGCGCGGCGCTGCGCGACGCCGCGCTGGACTGGAGGCAAATCCAGTTCGTCGCCGGCGCCGACACCATCCGCAACGGCTACCCCGGCTTCGTCGCCGGCGCGACCTTCGCCCAGAAGCTGGGCTGGACGGGTATCCCGGTCTCGTCGAGTTATGCCGCGTGCGCCTCGGGTTCCCAGGCCCTGCAGTCTGCGCGGGCCCAGATCCTGGCCGGGTTGTGTGACGTGGCACTGGTCGTCGGCGCCGACACCACCCCGAAGGGGTTCTTCGCGCCCGTAGGTGGCGAACGTAAGAACGACCCGGACTGGCAGCGCTTCCATCTGATCGGCGCGACCAACACCGTCTACTTCGCACTTCTGGCGCGACGCCGGATGGACCTGTACGGCGCGACGCTGGAGGACTTTGCCGCGGTGAAGGTGAAGAACTCCCGACACGGGCTGAACAACCCGAATGCCCGCTACCGCAAAGAGAATTCGATCGACGACGTGCTGGCCAGTCCGGTGGTCTCCGATCCGCTGCGACTGCTGGACATCTGCGCGACCTCTGATGGCGCCGCCGCGGTGATCGTCGCCAGCAAGGCCTTCGCCGAGAAGCACCTCGGCTCAGTGGCCGGGGTGCCGTCGGTGCGCGCGGTGTCGTGCGCGACACCGGAGTATCCGCAATACCTTCCCGAATTGCCCGATATCGCAACGGATTCCACTGCTGCGGTGCCCGGCGCGGAGCGGGTGTTCAAGGATCACATCCTCGACGTCGCCTACGCCGAGGCCGGCATCGGCCCGGAGGACCTGAGCGTGGCTGAGGTGTACGACCTGTCGACCGCCCTGGAACTCGACTGGTACGAGCATCTGGGGCTGTGCCCCAAGGGCGACGCCGAGCAGTTGCTGCGCTCCGGGGCCACCACCGTCGGCGGCCGCATCCCGGTGAACCCCTCGGGGGGCCTGGCCTGTTTCGGCGAGGCCATTCCGGCCCAGGCCATTGCCCAGGTGTGCGAGTTGACCTGGCAGTTGCGCGGGCAGGCCACCGGCCGGCAGGTCGAGGGCGCGACCGTCGGCGTTACCGCCAACCAGGGCCTGTTCGGGCACGGCTCCTCGGTGATCGTCGCCCGCTAGTGACAGACACCGTCGTGGTGACCGTCAAGCCCGGCAGCAAGAAGGGCCCAATGGTCGAAGTCGCCGAGGACGGGTCGCTGACGGTTTATGTGCGTGAGCGTGCGGTCGAGGGCAAAGCCACCGAAGCGGTTCTCCGTGCGCTGGCCGATCACCTCGACGTCCCAAAAAGCCGGGTCTCGCTGATATCCGGGGCGACCTCACGAATCAAGAGGTTCCGGATCACTCGCAGCGTGTTATACTGGTCACACACCCTATCGAGGCGAGAGGCGGCCGGCCATGACCACGAAGGACCAGTACACCGAAGTGCCCAACCCCTACTCGTGGGAGGTTGCCAACACCTGTGACACCCGGTTCACCTGGGAGTACGACGACAGTCGGGCCCGGTTGCTCTCCCTGTATCAAAAGGGCAAGGACAAGCAGTGGGACGCCGAGTCGCGCATCGACTGGTCACTCGACGTCGACCCGACGAACCCGATAGGTATCCCCGACGAGTTTCATCCGCTGTTCGGCAGCCCGGCCTGGGAGTCCGCCGACGAGAAGCGCCGCGCAGAGTTCCGCCAGCACAACCAGTCCTGGAATCTCTCCCAGTTTCTGCACGGCGAGCAGGGAGCGATGGTGTGCGCCGCCAAGATCGTCGAAGTCGTACCGGACATGGACGCGAAGTTCTACGCGGCCACCCAGACCATGGACGAGGCCCGGCACGTGGAGGCGTTCTCGCGATTCCTCCAGGAGAAGGTGGGCTTGGTCTACCCGATCAACACCAACCTGTCGGCTCTCCTCCAGGACACCCTGACCGATTCGCGTTGGGACATGCCGTATCTCGGCATGCAGGTCCTCATCGAAGGCCTCGCACTCGCAGCCTTCGGCACGATGCGCGATATCGCGGCGCCCAACTCGCTGGCGAAGCAGCTACTCGCTTATGTCATGCAGGACGAAGCCCGGCACGTCGCGTTCGGCCGGATCTCGTTGAAGGACTACTACGCCGCCCTGACCGGCGCCGAACGCGACGAGCGAGAAGAGTTCGTCGTCGAGGCCTGCTATCTGATGCGCGACCGGTTCCGCGGCGAGGAAGTTTTCGAGACGCTGGGCCTCGACGTCAAACAATGCGCAGCCTGGGTCGACAACTCGCCGCTGATGATCCAGTTCCGCTCACACCTGTTCAGCCGGATCGTGCCGATCGTCAAAGACATCGGACTATGGGGCCCCAAGGTCCGAAAGGCCTTCACGGAGATGGGCGTCGACGGTTTGGCCGACTCCGACATCGACGGACTCATGAAAGCCGACGAGGACCAGGCCGAGCAGTTGGACAAGGCCCACGCCGAGATGACGAGCCGCATTCTCGAGGTAGACCAGGCGATCGCGGCCGGCGCGAACTAGTCAGGCGACGCCCAGGTAGGCCGCGCGAATGCTGTCGTCGGCCAACAACTCCCGGGCTGGCCCGGTGCGGGTGACCGTGCCGGTCTCCAGGATGTAGGCGCGATCGGAGCGGCTCAGCGCCTGCTGGGCGTTCTGCTCGACCAGCAGGACCGTAGTGCCCGCGGCGTTGATCTCGGCGATGATGCCGAAGATCTGCGAAATGACCATGGGCGCTAGACCCATTGACGGCTCGTCGAGCAACAGCACCCGCGGCCGGGCCATCAGGGCGCGGCCGATGGCCAGCATCTGTTGCTCGCCACCCGAAAGCGTGCCGCCCACCTGATTGTGCCGCTCTGCCAGCCGCGGGAACGTGGCGAAAACCCACTCCAGCCGCTCGTCGTGGGCGGCCTTGGATTCGAACTTGCGCCCGTAGCAACCCATTTCGAGGTTCTCTGCGACGGTCATCCCGGGGAAGACACCGCGCCCCTCGGGCGCCTGCACCAGTCCGTCGATGGCCCGCTGGTGGGCCTTGACCTTGGTGATGTCACGTCCGTCGAACCAGATCGAACCCGACGACAGCGGACGAAGTCCGGAGATCGCCCTCATCAAGGTGGTCTTGCCGGCGCCGTTGGAACCCAGCAGGGTGACCAGCTCGCCCTGGTTGACCACCAGCGAAACGCCATGCAGCGCTTCGATTCTGTCGTAGTGGACGACGACGTCGCGTACCTCGAGCAGAGGAACGTCAGAGTTGGTCATCGGGCACCCCCAGGTAGGCCGCGATCACCGCGGGATCGTGACGGATCTCGGCGGGCCGGCCGTCGGCGATCTTGCGGCCGAACTCCAGCACGACGATCCGGTCGGCAACCCCCATGACCACCCGCATGTCGTGCTCGATCAGCAGCACGGTGTAGCCGTCGTCCCGGATCGCCCGGATCAACTCGACCAGGGATTCCTTCTCGCTGGGGTTGAAACCCGCGGCTGGTTCGTCGAGGCACAGCAGCTTGGGCTGGGTGGCAAGTGCCCGGGCGATCTCCAGGCGCCGTTGATCCCCGTAGGAGAGATTCTTGGCCTTCTCCTCGCCGCGGTCGGCGATGCCGACGAAATCCAGCAGTGCCACGGCACGTTCGATCGCTTCGCGCTCCTCGCGGCGGTGGCGGGGGCTGCGGATCAGCGCCCCGGGCACCGAGGTCTGATGACGGGCGTCGGTGCCGACGACGACGTTCTCCAGCGCCGTCATCTCCCCCCACAGCCGGATGTTCTGGAACGTGCGGGCGATGCCGAGCCTGGTGATCTGGTGGCGCTTCATGCGGCCCAGCCGTTGACCGTCAAAGGTCACCGACCCCGAACTCGGTCGGTAGACACCGGTGATGGCGTTGAAGCAGGTGGTTTTACCGGCGCCGTTGGGGCCGATCAAACCGAGGATCTCCCCCCGCCGAATCGCGAAGCTGACCTCGTCGAGTGCCGTCAGACCGCCGAAACGGACGGTGAGATCGGTGGCCTGCAGCAGGATCTCGCCCTCCGCGTCCCGGACCCCGCGGTGCAAAGTGGCGTCGTCGGTCACCGGTTCGGTCATGACGAGGTCCTGCCGTTGTCCGCGCGGGCCAGCAGTCGTCGCGCGGTCTGGCCGTATGTCAGCAACTGCTGGCGAACCGGGAACAGACCCTGCGGCCGGAAGATCATCAGAACCACCAGCGCCAGTCCGAAGAACAGGTACTTCAGGTCCCCGAGGTTGATCCCCATGAACTCCACGCCGAGCAACCGGTTGGGCAGGTAGACGATCACGAACGCCCCGAAGATCACCCCCAGTTTGTTGCCCTGGCCACCGAGAACCACCGCCGACAGGAACAGCATCGAGTTGATGATGTTGAACGTCGGCGGAGCGACGTACTGCACCTGCCCGGCATAGAGGGCTCCGGACAATCCACCGATCGCCGCTCCGATCACGAACGCCCACAGCTTGAAGCGGAAGGTGTTGACGCCCATCACTTCCGCGGCATCCTCATCCTCGCGGATCGCCACCCAGGCCCGGCCGGCGCGGGAGCGCTCGAGGTTGCCGACCAGGAGGAGGATCCCCACCATGAGGATCAGCCCGAGCCAGAACCACCAGGTCCCGTAGTTCGCGTGCCCGTGCGAGTTTCCGCTGGAGAACACCCCGTCGGGCAGTTTGTCGGTGACTCCCACCCGCGGGTAGGCCACCTCATTGAGGCCACGGGGACCGTTGGTGACGTCGGAAAGGTTGTCGGCCAGCAGTCGGATGATCTCGCCGAACCCGAGGGTGACGATGGCGAGGTAGTCACCGCGCAGCCGCAGCGTCGGGATACCCAGGATCAGCCCGGCCAGGGCGGTGACTGCCATGGCGACGGGTACACAGGCAAGCCAGGCCCACTTCTCGTTGAGGAAACCGTTGGGCGCCAGCCTGTTCCACGGGCTGTCCGGGCTGGTAAGCAGGGCCACGGTGTAGGCGCCGACGGCGTAGAAGCCGACATATCCGAGGTCCAGCAGACCTGCCTGGCCCACCACGACGTTGAGCCCGATCGCGATGATGGCCACCATCGCGAACTGAGCCATGGTGCCGCCGAAGCTGATTCCCGGCGTATTCAGAAACGACGGCGTGTGGAGGGGCAGCAGCGCCAGAGCGCCGAAGCCCAGCACGCCGAACCCCCACTTCTGCACCCTGGTCAGTTCCGACCACCACCCCCGCAGGCGATCGCCGGGTGCCAGCAGGGTGTCGGTCACGCGGTGGGTCATGCGCGCGCCTTCCCGAGGCTCTCACCGAGGATGCCGGTGGGCCTGATCAACAACACCAGTACCAGCAGGACGAATGCGACGACGTCACGCCACTGGGTGCCGAACACAGCTTGGCCATAGTTCTCCATGATGCCCAGCAGCAGTCCGCCCAGCAGTGCGCCCCGCAGGTTGCCGATTCCACCGAGGACCGCGGCCGAGAACGCCTTGATACCGAGCAGGAACCCTCCGGAGTAGATGATCCCCTGGGGCACTCGCAGGGTGTACAGCAACGCTGCAGCGCCGGCGAGCATGCCGCCGATGAGGAACGTCCGCATGATGATGCGTTCCCGCGAGACGCCCATCAGCGTGGCCGTCGTGGGGTCCTGGGCCACCGCCCTGATGCCTCGGCCGAACTTCGTGCGGTTGATCGCGATATCGGTGAGCAGTGCCAGCACACAGGCCGCGAGGACGATGACGATCGTGATGTTGGACACCGAGGCGCCGAAGATGTGGAACTCGGTCTTGGGCTGCACCAGGATGATCGGCTGCTGGGCGTTGCTGCCGCCGTATCCCTTGATGATCTTCGGCAGTACGAAGTGGACGAACTCCTGCAGCACGAACGACATGCCGATCGCGGTGATCAGGAACGTCAGCGGCCGGGCATTGCGCCGTCGCAGCGGACGGTAGGCCACCGCCTCCAATCCGATTGCCGCCGAACCGGATACCGCCATCGCGAACAGCATCGCGACACCGAGGTACAGGATCGTCAGCCCCACGCCCCGGTTGTAGGCGTTGCCACTGGGCGTGAAGCCCAGGATCACGTCAAGGCAGAAATACGCACCGAACATGCCCAGCATGAAGATCTCGGAGTGAGCGAAGTTGATCAGCCGCAGCACACCGAAGACCAGGGTGTATCCGACCGCGACCAGGGCGTAGATCGAACCCCAGGCAAGTCCGTCGACGGTTAACTGCCAGAACCCTTTTCGCAGATTCTCGACGTTGAAACCGATGTCGCCGGCAAGACAGGTGTACTGGCCCGCCAGATCGCTCAGGCACTCGTGGATCATCCCGGGGCGAACTCCTTGTGTGTCAACGCTGACCGGAACGCGTCCGGGCCGGCCGAGGCGAGCGCCGGACGCGTTCCGTCGATGCGGTTACTGGACCTTGTAGACCCAGATCAGCGTTGTGGTGAGTTCACCGGCGTCGGTCCACTGGTACTTGCGGGCGACGCCCTGGCCTTCGTACTTGTGCACGAAGTTCAGCAGGGCCTCCCGGGTGACCGCGCCGGAGTCGATGCCCTTGGCCAGGATGGTGCCCAGGTCGTAGCCCTCGGTGCTGTAGGTGCCGGGGGCCTGGCCGAACTTCTTGGTGTACTCGTCGGCGAACGCCTTCGACGCCGGACCGCACGGGCAGGACAGCACCGCGTCCTTCGACGCCTGGCCGGCCTGCTTGACGAACTCGGGGTCCTTGGTGCCGTCGGCACTGACGAACTTGCCGGTGTAGCCGGCGTCGCGGAGTTGCTGGACGAAAGGCGCGGCTTCGGCGTAGTAGCCGCTGTAGAACACCGAGTCCGGAGAGACGCCCTTGACCTGGGTCACGGCGGCGCTGAAGTCCTTGTCGCCCTTCTTCACCGAGATGTTGCACGCGGCGTCGGCCACCGGGCCCAGGGTGCTGCGCACCGCCGCCGCCAGACCGGTGCCGTAGTCGGTGCTGTCGTCGACGACGCACACCTTCTTGTCACCCAGAGTGGTCTTCATGTAGTTGGCGATCGAGGGACCCTGGACGCCGTCGTTGGCCAGGCCGCGGATGAACGTCTTCCAACCCTGTTGCGAAAGAGTCACATTGGTGGCCGACGCCGTCGCGGCGACCAGTCCGGCCTGATCGAAGACACCGCCGGTGGCCTTGGTCTCGCCGGAGAACGCTGGGCCGACCATGCCGATGATCGCGGCATCGTCGACGATCTGCGGCGCGATAGCGGTGGCCTTCTGCGGGTCGCCCTCGGTGTCGAAGGTCTTCAGGTCGATCTGGCAACCGGGGTTGGCGGCGTTGTGCTTGTCCAGCGCCAGCTGGACGCCGTTCTTGATGTTGATGCCGAGGGCGGCGTCGGGTCCGTTGAGGGCGCCGGCCATCGCGATGGTCACCGGCGAGCAGGTGGCCTTGCCGTCGCCGGCGGGCTCGGCCGGGGTCACCCCCGGCGCGCGGCTTGACCTCGACCCCTTTCTCATCGATCTGCACCTGCTCGACGATCTTCAGGTCCGCGGGTGCAGCCGTCTGCGATGCCGCGGAGGTGCTCTTCGAGGACTCGCTGTTGGGGGCGGGCTGGCTGCAGGCCGCGAGCCCCAGCATCGCCAGGGCCGCCGAGCTGACGGCGATTGCGTTTCGTGTCGCACGACCGCGCACGTTTACCTCCGGGTGAGTTGTTCAGGGGCCAGCCGCGGATCGAGGACGACGGGCCAGATCGCCCGTGATCATAGCTTGAACGGGGCTTTTTCAGTGTGGTGAAGCGGTGTCGTCGGCGCCGTCGAGCGTCTCGAGGACCACTTCGGCGACCTTCCTCATCGTGGTGCGGCGGTCCATGGCGGCCCGCTGCATCCAAGTGAATGCCTCGGGTTCGGTCATCCCGTGTTTGGCCTGCAGCAGCCCTTTGGCGCGTTCGATCAGCTTGCGGGCCTCCAGCCGTTCGCTGAGATCGGCGACCTCGCGCTCCAGGCCGGTGATCTCGGCGAACCGGCTCGCGGCAAGCTCGATCGCCGGGATCAGATCGCTGATCGAGAAGGGCTTCACCAGGTAGGCCATCGCACCGGCATCGCGGGCACGTTCGACCAGTTCGCGCTGGCTGAAGGCGGTCAGCACGACGACGGGCGCGATCCGCTTGGCCGCGATCTCGGCCGCCGCGTCGAGCCCGTCCCGCCGGGGCATCTTGACGTCCATGATCACCAAGTCCGGCCGCAGGCTCTCGGCGAGGTCGACGGCCTCCTGGCCGTCTCCGGCCTCGCCGACCACGTCGTAGCCCTCCTCGCGCAGCATCTCGGCGAGGTCCAGCCGGATCAGGGCCTCGTCCTCGGCGATCAGCACGCGCCGTGGCGCGGCAGCCGGGTCGATGGCGGCCGGATCGGTGGAAGTCATGGCGTCATTGTGGCGCGGACCGCCCGGCCTCGTCGGCCCGGGGCGGCCCCGCCCGTCGTCGGGACGGTCGCGCCATCAACTATCGTTGGACCGCGCGATACGCCCTCGTATCCCAACTGGCAGAGGAAACGGATTCAAAACCCGTGCAGTGTGAGTTCGAATCTCACCGAGGGCACCAGAACTACACCGCGAGAAACCCGCTGGTACAGACGTTTTAGCGGTCGACCATCATTGTGACACTGCCCGCCGTGGCCACATCTTGGCCACATTCTCCGCGGCCCTCGGGGAACTTAGAAGAGTTCATAGGAGTCGCGGGCGATGGTGAAGCCGTGCCCGGTCCCGGTGTCCCTGCACGTCATGCCTGTTTCGGCGCTGTCGCAGCGCATCGACCCTGCAGTGATCGAGTCCCCGTAAGCGAGCGGATTGTCCTGGGTCATCGTGGTGTCCCCGGCGCATACGACGTGCGCGCCGCCGCCTGCTTTGAGGATGAGGCCCTGCCCCCATGCCATCAGGCTCTTGCAGTAGTCGGGTCGGGGGGGTGGTGACCAGGTGTGCTGGAGCATGTCACACCGGACCGAAGTCCCAGGGATGATCTGGCAGCCGATGTTGCCCGAGGGCGAGCTGAATGCCGTGTCCTGCGTGACGTCTGGTCCGGCCGCCGCCATACCCGCCGTGCCGAGCACCAGCCCTGCGGCCCCGATGAGCGCGAGTGGAAGTCCGCGCAGGTTGCGCGTGAATTGGCCTGCCATCACATACCCCCGTAAGAATCGTTGACCCCGCAAGGAAGGTTAACGGAGGGCGGGACAGGTTTCGGGAGTTTTGGTCGGGTGCCGTGCGCCTAAGCTCGCCACATGGCCGAGCTCCCCGACTGGATTCGCCAACTCGGCCTCGCGCCGCATCCGGAGGGCGGCTGGTTCCGGGAAACCTGGCGAAGCGATCTCACGCTCGGCACATCGGCGTTACCAGCGGGTTATGACGGCCCGCGCAGTGCGGGGACGGCCATTCTGTTCGCGCTGATGCCCGGCGAGCAGTCGAGGTGGCACACGGTGCGGAGCGCGGAACTGTGGCTGCACCATCGTGGCAGCCCGTTGGTGCTCGAGATCGGTCCGGACACCGCCACCGCGACCTCGCATCTGCTGGGTCCTGGCATCGAACAGGGTCAGCAGCCTCAGTTGGTGGTACCGCCCGGCCACTGGCAGCGGGCCCGACCCCGAGACGACGAACCGGCTCTGGTGAGCTGCGTCGTGGTGCCCGGCTTCGACTTCGCGGACTTCACCCTGGCCCCCGAGACCCACTGACTGCGCCCCGGTCAGATCACGACGGAGGCGGTGGGGGCGGCGGGCCGATCGGGAAATCGGGTGGCGTCGGGAACCACGTGCAGGTGCCGGCCGTGCTGGTGAGGCTGGTCATGTGCCAGTCGCATTCGTCGCGGGAACCATCGGCGTAGGTGCAGGTGGTGTGCGACACCCCGAACGCTCCGATGCCGCCGCATTGCCCGTTCGCCATCGCCATGCACACCTGATGAGCCTGCGCGTTGGTCTTGTCGGTGCACTGCCCGTCCGCGTGCGCCGGCGGTGGCGAGACCACCATCCACGCGACCACCACGGCCGCGACAGGCATTGCCTTGAAGGCCCCCATTGACTTCACCCGATGCCCTCCCTTCGCCCTGAGTCCCATCATCCGTCGTCGCGAGCGTGACCGGCGCGGTTTCGCCCGAACCAGGGACCTCAGAACAGCTGCGGCAGAAGCAACATCCGAACCGTCGTGGTCAGCAACAGCAGTAGCGAGGTCAGAATCAAGACAACCTGAATCTTGGGTGCGGTGAATTTCGTTGCGACACTGGCGAAGAAGAGCACCAACGCGAACAACACCGCCAGCATGACGTACCGCGTACTGGTATTACTGGCCTCGTCGGCGTCGGCGAGGCTGTCCTCGGCCTTGGTCGACAACGCATCCGCTTGAACCTGGGCGGGCACCACGTAGCTCGGCAGATTCAGCGGAGTGCCATCGGGAACCTGCGCCGGGTTGCCCTCGCCATCGACCGGGACCTTGCCCAGCCACTCCTTCTGGGCCTTGTCCAGAGCCGGCGAGAACCTATCCCGCAGAAAGCCCGCCCGGTCCTTCTGGCCGGAGGCCACCGCCTCAACCCAGGAGATCCACATTTGGGAATCGACGACCGACTGGCTGGTGGCCTCGGAAGCGGCACGATTGGCGTCGCTGCGCTGGATCGCCGATGCCGACTGGGCGTCGGACTGGGCGTTGGACCACTGGCTGGCCTGGAACGACGCCCACGTCGTCGCCACCGCCGCGACGGCCAGGATGATCGCCGTCCAGGAATCCAGCACCCGTTGCCGGCGCTCCCAGGGGTCCTCCGGCTCGGCGGGGGCGATCTCGGTTCCCATCAAGTCGGTGCCCAGAACCTCGTCGACCATGTGGTCGACTTTCTTCAGCACGCTCTCGTCGTCGTCGGCCACGGCTATCCTCCTCCGACTCGACGCGGACACCATGAATGAAACCTCGCGGCAGGTTACGCTGACCGGGTGAAAGCCGGGCGGAAAGACGCTCGACGGGTGCTGCCCGAACGTTTCAGGCGGGCGGAGTGCGAGCGTCTGCAACGACGGCCGTCTGCCCGTAATCAGCACTGGGCCGAGTCGCTGAGCCGCCGGATGCAGATCCTCAACATCGCTGCCTGGATGACGTCGGCGGTCACCTTCATCTTCGGCATCGTCGAGACGACCCTCTCCCCCGGCGTTTTCAACCTGGGGCTGATCAACATCGCGAATGCCATCGTGTTCGCGCTCATCCCGATGCTGCACCGCTTCGGTGATCTTTTCGCGTCTCTGGCCTTCGTCATCTTCGCCTACGTAGCACTGACTTTCGTGTGCTGGCAGGTAGGTACCGACTCCGGCCTTCAGTTCTTCTACCTGGTATCCGCGTCCTTGGCGGTGCTGACACTCGGTATCGAGCACACCCTCCTCGCGGGGACGGTGGTGGCTCTGGGCACCGGGCTGGCCATCGCGATGCAGTTCATGGTGCCCGGTGATACCCGGATCCAGCCACGGTGGCTGGTGAATACCGGGTTCGTGATCTCGATGGTGTCGGCCTGCGCGCTGATCTTCGCCACGGTCTGGTACGCGATGCGGGAGGCCGCACGCGCCGAGGCGGCGATGGAGGTGGAGTACAACCGCTCCGAGGCCCTGCTGGCCAACATCCTGCCCAGCACCGTGGCCGAGCAACTCAAGGACCCGACGCACGGCGTGATCGTCGACCGCTTCGACGACGCCTCGATCCTGTTCGCCGACATCGCCGGATTCACCCGGCGCGCAAGCGAAATGCCGCCGACCGACCTGGTGCGTTTCCTAGACCGTCTATACACCACGTTCGACCGTCTCGTGGACCGGCACGGGCTGGAGAAGATCAAGACCACCGGCGATTCCTACATGGTGGTCAGCGGAGTTCCGATCCCCCGGGACGACCACGTCGAGGCGATCGCGGCTCTGGCGCTGGACATGTCCCAGGCGGTGGCCGATCTCCGCGATCCCCGGGGCGAACGGGTGCCTTTGCGGATGGGCATCGCCGCGGGACCGGTGGTGGCCGGCGTGGTCGGTGCGCGCAAGTTCTTCTACGACGTCTGGGGCGACGCGGTGAACGTGGCGTCGCGGATGGAGACCACCGACCCCGAAGGCCGAATCCAGGTTCCGCAGAACGTGTTCGAGCGCCTCGAACACGCCTTCGTGCTCGAGGAGCGCGGCCACGTCGAGATCAAGGGCAAGGGCCTGATGCGCACCTGGTACCTCGTCGGCCGGAAGCCGTTGACCACCCTGACGTCGCCGGAAACCGGCGAGCCGGACGTCACCGAGGCAGAACGGCTCGAAAGCCCGGTCCGCTAAACCGGTTACATCACGTTGGACAGGAATGTCTTGGTGCGCTCGTGCTGCGGATTGCTCAGCACCTCCCGCGGCGGTCCGCTTTCGACGATCACGCCGCCGTCCATGAACACCAACTCGTCGGCGACCTCACGGGCGAAGCCCATCTCATGGGTCACCACAACCATCGTCATCCCTGCCGCGGCAAGCTTCTTCATGACGCCGAGAACCTCACCGACCAGTTCGGGGTCCAACGCGGACGTGGGCTCGTCGAACAGCATCAGCTTGGGATCCATCGCCAGGGCCCGGGCGATGGCGACACGTTGCTGCTGGCCGCCGGACAGCTGAGCCGGATAAGCGTCGGCCTTGTCGCCTAGACCGACCTGGCTCAGCAGTTCGCGCGCCCGCTGAATCGCGTCGGGCTTCTTGACCCCTTTGACATGAACGGGCGCCTCGATGATGTTCTCCAGCGCCGTCCGGTGCGGGAAAAGGTTGAAGTGCTGGAAAACCATTCCGATATCGCGGCGCTGCTTGGCCGCTTCGCGGGGCGACATCTCGTGGAGCTTGCCCTTGCTCTCCCGATAGCCGACCAGGTCGCCGTCGACGTAGAGGCGGCCGGCCGTGACGGTCTCGAGGTGGTTGATGCACCGCAGGAACGTCGACTTGCCCGACCCGGACGGGCCGACGAGCACCAGCACCTGACCGCGTTCGACGGACAGTGTCACGCCTTTGAGTACACGCAGGGCGCCGAAACTCTTGCACACCTGCTCGGCCCGCACCATCTCGGTCATACGTGGCCCGCCTCGGTCTGAGCCTGGGCCAGGGCCTCCAGCTGTTTGGACGTCAACTGCCGCGAAATGCCTCTTGAGAAGTACTTCTCCAGATAGTGCTGACCGACCATCAGCACACTCGTTATGACGAGGTACCAGGTGGCCGCCACCAGGAGCATGGGGACCGGTTCGAAGATCCGCGCGGCGATCTCCCGCGAGGCGATGCTGTACAGGTCGTAAGAATAGGGCACCGCGGTCACCAGGGACGTGGTCTTCAGCATGCTGATGAGTTCGTTGCCGGTGGGCGGGATGATCACCCGCATCGCCTGCGGAAGAACGGTGCGGCGCATCGTCATTCCCCAGGACATGCCCAGGGCCGTCGACGCCTCGGATTGCCCCTCGGGAACGGAAGTGATTCCGGCGCGAATGATTTCGGCCATATAGGCGGCCTCGTTGAGACCGAGTCCCAGCACCGCCAACACGAACGGAATGGACAGGCTCTGCAGGTTGAGGTGAAAGAACGAGGGGCCGAAGGGCACTCCGAACTGAATGTTCTGGTAGATCGTGGGAAGAAGGCCCCAGAACACCAGCTGGACGTACACCGGAGTGCCCCGGAAGATCCACAGGAACGCCCAGGCCACCCACTGAAACACCGGGTTGGGCGAGAGCCTCATCACCGACAGCACGATGCCGAGCACGACGCCGAGCACCATCGAATAGACGGTCAGCTGCAGGGTGTTCCACACTCCGAGGAGGACCCGGTGGTTGAAGAGGTATTGCGCATAGGTGGACCAGCCGTAGGCCTTATTGGTGGCCGCACCGTAGATGAACAGTCCGACGAGGACAGCGATGGCGACCGCCGCCACCCATCTTCCCGGATGCCGCAGGGGAACCGCGTTGATGGGCGGCGGAGCCGACGCGCCGACAGCCGTCATCCCGGTCAGCTTTTGGCGCCGTTGACGACCGGCTTTTCGACCATGCCCTTCTCGACACCCCAATTGGCGGCGATGGTCTTGTAGTCGCCGCTCTTGATCAGGTGTTCCAGAGCCTGCACCAACGACTTTGCCAACGACGAGCCCTTGGCGACCGGCCATCCGTACGGGGCCGCCTCGAAGAGCTCACCGGCTGCCTCGAGTTTGCCGTTGCTCTGCTTGATGGCGTAGGCCGTCACCGGCGAGTCTGCCGACATGGCGTCGACCTGGCCGAGGATGACCGCGTTGGTCGCGGCGTCCTGACTGTCGAAGGGCACGATCTGAATTTCCGGCTTTCCTTCATTGACGCACTTCTTGCTCTTGGCCGGAAGTTCCTCGGTCTCCTCGGTCGTCGTCGCCTGGACCGCAACCTTCTTGCCACACGCGTTGTTCGGATCGATCGGCGACCCGGGACGCTGAGCCCACAGAATGCCGGCGGAGAAGTAGTCCACGAAGTCGACGGACTTCTCCCGCTCCTTGGTGTCGGTGAACGATGACATGCCCACGTTGAAGGTGCCCTGCTGAATAGACGGGATGATCTTCGCGAAATCCGCCTCGCGGTACTCGGCGGTGAGGCCGAGAGTCGAGGCGACGGCGTTCATCAGGTCGACGTCGAACCCGACGATCTTGCCTCCCTCGTCCTTGAACTCGTTGGGGGCGTAGGGGATGTTGACGCCGACGACGAGCTTGCCGGACTTGCGGATGTCCTCGGGCACCGTCGCCGCGATCTCGTCGACCTTCTTGGCACTGACGGCGGCACTCGACGAACCCGCTCCAGTACCGGAGCCGCTCTCGGTACCCTTGCCGCAACCCGAGAGCGTCAAGGCACCCGCCGCAACCACGGCGACGGCGGGGAAAAGGAACCCCGCGGACCACCGGCTTCCGCGATTCTGCTGGGCTGTGAACACGGGCGCCTTCTTTCTGCCGGGCCTAAACCGCAACCGACTCCAATCGTGGCTGCGTGAAGGGGAATTTACAGCGCACTGGCCGATTTCGCCGTGTTGCCGGGGTATTCGGGGCTGTTTCGGCAACAGTGTGATAGGAAAGTTGGCATGACAACTCCAACTGTTACCCATCAACCGACCGTCTTCCAGCACATCTGGAAGTCGGCCATTCTGTCGGGTGTCCTGGCCATCGCCCTCGGCGCGCTTGTTCTGTTCTGGCCGGGCCCGACCCTCCTGGTGGCGGCCTTCCTCTTCGGTGCCTACCTGCTGGTCTCCGGTCTGGCGCAGGTGTTCCTCGCGTTCGGCCTGCACAGCTCGACCGGCAGCCGCGTGCTGCTGTTCATCAGCGGCGCCGCCTCGGTGATCCTCGGCATCCTCGCGTTCCGGCACTTCGCCAACGACCCGAGCACGGCCCTGCTGCTGCTGGCCATCTGGATCGGCATCGGTTTCATCTTCCGCGGCGTGGCCACCACCTCGATGTCGATCAGCGAGCTGCACGGCACCCCCGGACGCGGCTGGAACATCTTCTACGGCATCGTGACGATCCTGGCCGGCGTCATCGTGCTGGGCTACCCGTTCTCGTCGCTGGTCACCCTGACGCTGGTGGTCGGCATCTGGCTGATCGTGCTCGGCGTGTTCGAGATCATCGCCGGGTTCCAGGTCCGTCACACCGGCCATGAAGTCCGCAAGACGGTTAACGAGGCTCTCGGCAACCGCTGAGCGGACCAGTCCTCGCTGCTCTGGCAGCACCGCTGAAGGCGGGGGGTGTGGGGGGGGGGCCCCGCCCCCGCGCCCGCCCCCCCCCCCCGCGGGGGGGGTTGGGGCCCCCCCCCCCCCCCCCCCCAATCCCCGCCTTTGGCCTTTCTGAGGTACCCGGCCCGGTAACCTGACAACCACCTGACCGCACGGGCACATGACCGTAGAACGTGGGAGCGCGAGCCAATGACCGACAACCCGCAGTCGTTCGGCACACCCGAAACGCCCGGCACCCCTCCGCCTCCCGGTGGCGTCCCCTATCCCGGGCCTCCCGCCTACTCCTACCCACCCGGTCCTCCCGGAGCTCCCGGTGCCCCCGGCCCCTACGGGCCTTACCCTGGGGCGTACCCGGGGGCCTATCCCCCGCCGCCCATGGGCTACGGAGAGTATCCGGGCACGCCGCTCGGTGCCCCCCGCAACGGGCTGGGTACCGCGTCTCTCGTCACCGGACTCATCGGACTGGTCGCCACCCTGACGGTGTTCGGCGGTATCGGACTCGGCATCATCGCGGTGATTCTCGGCATCATCGGACTCGGCCGAGTCAAGCGGGGCGAGGCCAACAACCGCGGCGTCGCACTGACAGGCGTCATCATCGGCGCCCTGGCCGTAGTAATCAGCATCGGCTTCCTGCTCTTCGGGTTCTGGGCCATCAAGGTCTTCGGCGGCGAATCCTTCAAGTCCTTCACCGAATGCGTCCAGGAGGCCGGCAACGACAAGGTCGCCGTCCAGCAGTGCCAGGACGAGTTCGAGCAGTCGGTCAGCAGTCGGCTAAGCCAGGTGGCGCCTACGCCGTAAAGACCGGGGCCGTAAGGGCTCGCGCCGTAAGAGCCCGGGCCCTAAGGGCTACTTCGCCGCACCCGGGAAGTGTTTGACGATGCCTTCCTGGGCCACGGTGGCGACCACCTGCCCGGCGCGGTCGAAAAAGTGGCCCATGCCCAGTCCGCGGGACTCCGCTGCGACGGGTGAACCGGTCGAGTAGAGCACCCAGTCGGAGAAGTCGACCTGGCGGTGGAACCACACCGAGTGGTTGACGGTGACGGCGAAGATCCGGTCCCACCCCCACGACAGGCCGTGCGTTGTGATGATCGAGTCGAGCACCGTGGTGTCCGACGAGTAGATCATCGCGGCGGTGTGCAACACCGGATCCTCGGGCATCTGCCCGTCCGCCTTCATCCACACCCGGTTCCGGTCCAGCCGATTCCCCTTGTCACGCATCACCCAAGCGGGATCGTTGGTGTAGCGCCACTCGATCGGGCGCATCGCCTCGACGAAGAGGGGAACGACTTTCTCGTATCCGACGAGCAACTCGTCGATAGTCGGAAGGGTTTGCGGCTCAGGAACTTTCGGCATATCGAAGTTGTGCTCGAGACCATGGCCGCCGGCCAGGTAGGACACGATCGCAGTGGCCAGCAACTTGCCGTTCTGCATGGCGTCGACCCGCCGGTTGGCGAACCGGCGTTCGTCGCGCAGCCGGACCACATGGAACTCTATATCCATCGTCGGGTCGCCGCCGGCGATGAAGTGGACCGACAGCGCACTGGGCGGCACATCGTGCTCGAGGGTCCGGCTCGCGGCGACGAAACTCTGGGCCATCAACTGTCCACCGAAGGTGCGGATCGGGTTCTTCCTCGGGTGCCGCCCGGTGAACACGTCGTCACCGATCGGGGAAAGCTCGAGGACTGACAGCAGTTCGTCGAAGTCGGTCCTGGCCGACGATTCAGCCGAGTCGGTCCTGGCCGACGATTCAGCCGAGTCGGTCCTGGCCGACGATTCAGCCGAGTCGGGTCTGCCCGAGGATTCAGCCACTCGCCGCCTTTCCGTGGAGGACCTAGTGGTCGTTCTCCCCGATCCGGTGAATGTGAATCAGGTTAGTCGAGCCTACTGTGCCCGGCGGCGCCCCCGCGACGATGATCACCAGGTCGCCCCGCTGGTAGCGGCCCAAGCCGAGCAATGCCTGGTCGACCTGGCGGATCATGTCGTCGGTGCTGTCGGTAGGCGGGACGATGAACGTCTCGGTGCCCCAGGTCAGGGCGAGCTGGCTGCGGAGTTCGGGCTCCGTGACGAACGCCAGCAGCGGCAGCGGGCTGTGCAGGCGGGCCAGTCGGCGCACCGTGTCGCCGGACGAGGTGAACGCCACCAGGGCCTTGGCGTCGAGCCGCTCCCCGATGTCGCGTGCCGCGTAGGAGATCACGCCGCCCTTGGTGCGCGGCGCGTGAATCAGCGGCGGCGCCGACGAGCCGGCGTCCTGCTCGACCCGACTGGTGATGCGCGCCATCGTGCGCACGGCTTCGATCGGATACTCGCCGACCGAAGTTTCCCCGGACAGCATCACGGCGTCGGCGCCGTCGAGGACGGCGTTGGCGACGTCCGAGGCCTCCGCGCGGGTGGGCCGGGAGTTTCCGATCATCGATTCGAGCATCTGCGTTGCCACGATGACGGGCTTCGCGTACTGGCGGGCGACCTGGATGGCCCGCTTCTGCACCAGCGGGACCTCCTCGAGCGGAAGCTCGACGCCGAGATCGCCGCGAGCCACCATCACCGCGTCGAACGCCGCGACGATCGCTTCGAGGTTCTCCACCGCTTCGGGCTTCTCCAGCTTGGCGATCACCGGCACACGCCGGCCGACGCGGTCCATCACCTGGTGCACGAGTTCGACGTCCGCGGGAGAACGGACGAAGGACAGCGCCACCATGTCGACGCCGAGCTTCAGCGCGAACTCAAGATCGGCAATGTCCTTGTCGGACAACGCCGGAACCGAGACCGCCATGCCAGGCAGGGACAAGCCCTTGTTGTTGCTGACCGGACCGCCCTCGGTCACCGTGCAGACCACGTCGTTGCCGTCGATGCGCTCGACAACGAGTGCCACCTTGCCGTCGTCGACGAGCAACCGGTCGCCGGCCTTGGCGTCCTGGGAGAGGTGTTTGTACGTGGTCGACACCCGGTCGTGGCAGCCCTCGCAGTCCTCGACGGTGATCCGGACCGTTTCGCCGTTGTCCCACTGCGTTTTGCCCTCGGCGAAGCGGCCGAGCCGGATCTTAGGCCCCTGAAGGTCGGCGAGGATGCCGACAGCCCTGCCCGTCGCATCGGAGGCCCTGCGGACCCGTTCATAGGACGCAACGTGGTCGGCGTAATCACCGTGGCTGAAGTTCAGCCGGGCGACGTCCATTCCCGCTTCGACCAGAGCCTTGACCATCTCGTCGCTGCCGGTAGCCGGACCCAGAGTGCAGACGATTTTCCCGCGCCGCGTCACGACGCCTGAGCATAGTCGCATCCGAGCCGGTAGGGGGTTGTGAAGCCCAGGTGCGCTAGGCGGGCAGGACGGTCGGTATCAGAGGAAACCCGGGCAGGTTGCGGGCGACGGTCCAGGCAAGGGTCACGACCGCGATCACCACGAGAGCAACGGGAGGGAATGGACGCTGTCCCCGCCGGCGCCGCCACAGCACCCATCCGGCCAGCAGCGGAAGCCCGATCAGCAGGAACACATTGTCGACGACCGCAGCGCCGACGTCGGCATGCAGCAGGTCATGCGTCATTCGCAACCCGCCGCAGCCCGGGCAGTTCCATCCGGTCAAGGCCTTGAAAGGGCAGGGCGGGAACACCGAACCGGCACGGTGCGGGTCGACCAGGCCGACATAGGCCAACGCACCCACCGCCAGCGCACCCCCGGCCAGCGTGCCGTATGTCCTTGTGCGGTCGGTCATCTCACCCACCACGCTACCTGTGGCCGCGGGTCAGTCGCGCTTGCTGCTCACGCCGAACAGAAGCCGCCTGAACGTGGAGCCTAGCTTGGGTGCTGCGGCCGCCGGCTCGGCGTCGACCACCGCCTCCGGCTCGGCATCATCGGTCGTGTCCACCTCGACGAAGCTCGTCACCACGGCGACGTCCTCTTCCTCGGGGGAAGCCTTATCCTCGGGGGAAGCCTCATCCTCGGGGGAAGCAACTTCCTCGACAGAGGCGACGTCGCTCTGGGGTTCAGCCTCACTTGCCGACTCAGCGACGGCACTGTCGTCCTCGAAGTCGGTGCCCTCGGCCTCAACCTCAGCCTCAACCTCGGCCTGGGGGGCGGCCACCGGCTCGCCGTCCGTGCCGTGGTCAGCCTCCAGCCACCGAAGGATTCCGGCAGGCAGTTCCGCCTCGGCTTCCGGCTCGATCTCTGCTTCGGGCTCGGCCTCGGCTCCCGGCTCCACTTCTACTTCCGGCTCTGCCTGGGCTTCCGGCTGGGGCTCGGGCTCTGCCGATTCCACGATCGCGGCTTCGGCATCCGTCTCGTAGAGGACCACCGTCTCAGTTTCCTGGCTCTCGGCGACCTCGTGCACCACGATCGCGTCATCGGCCTCGGCCCGGGCTTCAGCCTGACCCTCGTCGACGGCGGAGTCATCGGCATCGCCCGCGAACTCAACATCGGAGGCTGCCTCGACCACCTCCGCCTCAGCGGCAACATCGACATCAGCGGCGGCCTCGGTATCAGAGGCGACCTCGACGGCAGTCTCGCCGATGTCCTCGGCCTCAACGTTCTCCGCAAGCGACTCCTCGGCAAGCGCCTCCTCGACGTCGCCCACGGCTGCGGCATCCTCGGCTTCGTGTTCACCGGCCACCGTCGCGGCAGCGACGATGCCGGTGCCCTTTGCCACCGCGACCAGCTCTTCGGTGAGCGACTCGTGCTCATGCGGCTCAAGGGGTTTGCCGCGCAGGGTCGCCGGATCCTCCCGGCCCTTCGGCGCCAGCAGCATGTACACCACGGCTCCGATGAACACGAACGTCGCGGTGAATACGTTGATCCGGATGCCGGCGATATGTGTGGCGGCGTCGTCGCGCATCAACTCGATCCAGAACCGCCCGACGCAGTACAGCGCCACGTAGAGGGCGAACAGCCGGCCGTGCCCGATCCGGAACTTACGGTCGACGAGGATCAGAATGACGAAAACCAGCAGGTTCCAGAGCAATTCGTAGAGAAAGGTCGGATGCACGACGGCCGCGACCTGGCCGGTCGACACTCCGTCGAGGGAGTGGACGTCGACCACACCGGAGGGATCACGGCGGTAGAAGATCTCCAGGCCCCACGGCACGGTGGTCTCCCGGCCGTACAGCTCCTGGTTGAAGTAGTTGCCCAACCGGCCGATCGCCTGGGCCAGCACGACGCCCGGAGCGACCGCGTCGCCGAAGGCCGGCAGTGGAATACCCCTGCGCCGGCATGCGATCCAGGCCCCGACGGCACCCAATGCGACGGCGCCCCAGATACCGAGGCCGCCTTCCCAGATCCGCAACGCTGCGGCCGGACCGGCCCCACCCGGCCCGAAGTAGGTCCGCCAGTCCGTCATCACGTGATAGACACGCCCACCGATGAGCCCGAAGGGCACGGCCCACAACGCGATGTCGTAGATGACACCCCGTTCGCCGCCGCGAGCGGCCCACCGGCGGTCGCCGATCATCAGTGCGGCCACGATGCCGGCGATGATGCACAGCGCGTACGCCCTGATCGGGATGGGACCCAGGTGCCACACGCCCTGTGCGGGACTCGGGAAGTAGGCAAGCACCGTTGTCGTCACGTGGCAGAAACCTCTTTCCGCACCCCGATGGCCAGTTCCTCGGTCAGCACCCGCACGGCGGGCACCCCCTCGTCCAGGGCGGAGACGAGAGCCGAACCGACGATGACTCCATCGGCGTAGCGGGCGATGTCGGCCGCCTGCTCGCGCGACCTCACCCCCAGCCCAACGCCGACGGGAATGTCGGAAACCTCTTTGACGCGGCGCACGAGTTCCGGCGCCGCGTTGGATACCGCGTCGCGGGCACCCGTCACGCCCATGGTCGAAGCCGCGTAGACGAACCCCCGGCAGGCCTCCACGGTGCGTGCCAACCGCTCCGGAGTCGATGAGGGTGCCACCAGGAAGATGCGATCGAGATCGTGGTGTTCGGAAGCGGCCAGCCACGCGTCGGCCTCGTCGGGAATCAGGTCTGGTGTGATGACGCCCAATCCGCCCGCGGCCGCCAAATCGCGCGCGAAGGCATCAATTCCGTAGTGCAACAACGGGTTCCAGTAGGACATCACCACGGCGTTTCCGCCGGCGCCGCTGATCGCCTCGACAGCGCGCAGCGTGTCGGCCACCCGGACACCGGCGTGCAACGCGGCCTCGGTCGCGGTCGCAATCACCGGGCCGTCCATCCCGGGATCGGAGTAGGGCACGCCCACTTCGATGATGTCGCAATCGGCGGACATGGCGACCATCGCGTCGATCGAGGTCGCAACGTCGGGATAGCCGGTCGGCAGGTAGCCGATGAGCGCGGCGCGGCCCTCGGCGCGGCAGGCGGAGAAGATCGGTCCCAGCCGGCCCGGCGGGCTGTGCTGAACCGTCATGATGCTCCGGGCCCGTCGAGCAGACCGAACCACTTGGCGGCGGTCTCGACATCCTTGTCGCCCCGGCCGGAGAGATTGACCACGATCACCGCGTCCGGTCCGAGTTCGCCGGACAGGGCGATTGCTCCCGCCACGGCGTGAGCAGATTCGATCGCCGGGATGATCCCCTCGAGCCGGCACAGCAGGCTGAATGCGTCCATCGCCTCGGTGTCGGTGATCGGCCGGTACTCCGAGCGGCCGATGTCCTTGAGGAAGGCGTGCTCGGGGCCCACCCCCGGATAGTCCAATCCGGCTGAGATGGAATGAGACTCGATGGTCTGGCCCTCCGAGTCCTGCATCACGTAGGAGTAGGAGCCCTGGAAGGCGCCGGGCGAGCCGCCGGCGAAGGTCGCCGCGTGGCGTCCGGTCTCCACGCCCTCGCCGCCCGCCTCGTAGCCGATGAGGCGCACGCCCGGATCATCGAGGAACGCATGGAAGATGCCGATGGCATTGGAGCCGCCGCCGACGCACGCGACGACGGCGTCGGGCAGTCGGCCGGCCTGAGCGAGGATCTGCGCGCGGGCCTCCATACCGATCACCCGCTGGAAATCGCGAACCATCAACGGGAAAGGATGCGGGCCGGCGGCCGTGCCGAAGCAGTAGTACGTGTCGTCAGCGTGGGCCACCCAGTCCCGGAACGCCTCGTTGACGGCATCCTTGAGGGTTTTCGAGCCGGATTGCACGGCAACGACTTTCGCGCCGAGAAGCCGCATGCGGGCGACGTTCAGCGCCTGGCGGGCGGTGTCGACGGCACCCATGTAGATGACGCACTCCAGTCCGAGCAGAGCGCAGGCGGTGGCGGTGGCCACGCCGTGCTGCCCGGCGCCGGTCTCGGCGATGACGCGCGTCTTGCCCATCTGACGAGCCAGCAGCGCCTGGCCGAGGACGTTGTTGATCTTGTGCGAACCGGTGTGGTTGAGGTCTTCCCGCTTGAGAAAGATCCGCGCTCCGCCGGCGTGCTCACTCAGGCGGGAGGCCTCGTACAGCGGGGAGGGCCGACCGGCGTAGTGGGTCTGCAGCCGGTCGAGTTCGTCGAGGAAGGCCTGGTCGGTGCGGGCCTTCTCGTAGGCGGCGGTGACTTCTTCGATGACGGCCATCAGCGCTTCGGGAATGTAGCGACCGCCGAAGACACCGAAATGGCCCCGCGCGTCCGGGTCGTGGCCCGTCGGCTCGGCAACGGCCGCACTGGTGCGCGGGAGGCTGGGGGTAGAGAGATCTGCCATGGGTCGATTCAGGTCAGGAGACGGTCAACGTACCGGCTTCGGACACGACGGATGAGCGCCGGCCGTCACCAGGTCGGACACCGCGGTACGGGGATCACCGCTGGTCACCAGACCTTCTCCGACCAGTACGGCATCCGCACCGGCACCGGCGTAGCCCAGCAGATCCGCCGGGCCGCGGACACCGGACTCCGCCACCCGGATGATGTTGGACGGCAGTCCGGGGGCGATCCGTCCGAAGCAGTCGCGATCCACGTCCAGGGTCTTCAGATCGCGCGCGTTGACGCCGATCACCCGGGCTCCGGCTTGCAGCGCCCGGTCGGCTTCTTCTTCGGTGTGCACCTCGACCAGAGCCGTCATCCCGAGCGATTCAGTGCGATCCAGCATCGACACGAGGGCGGGCTGGTCGAGTGCAGCCACGATGAGCAGCAGCATGTCCGCGCCGTGCGCCCGTGCCTCGTGGATCTGGTACGGGCAAACGATGAAATCCTTGCGCAACACGGGGATGGTGACCGCCGCGCGAACCGCGTCGAGATCGGCCAGCGACCCCTTGAACCGTCGTTCCTCGGTCAGCACGCTGATCACGCGGGCTCCGCCACGTTGATAGGCGCGCGCCAGTTCCGCGGGGTCGGCGATCGGAGCCAATTGGCCGCGGGAGGGGCTGGCACGCTTGACCTCGGCAATCACCGCGATCCCGGGTTCCCGCAACACCGCCAGGACGTCACGGGGTGCCGGTGCCGCCTCGGCGGCCGCCTTGATTTCGGCCATCCCCACCCGCGCCTCGCGAGCGGCGACGTCCTCCCGGACTCCCTCCAGAATGGAGTCGAGCACGGTCGCCGAGCTCCCGGAACTCATCGGTCTGAGCAATCCCCTCTAGCGGTGCCACACCAGCACGTCGATAACGGTGAAAGGGTAGCCGCCCGAGAGTCGGAGCCCATCACCGGCCCTCCGCGGCAGACCCGGCATCGGGTGTCCCGGAATCCGTCGTGGCGGCGCCGCTCGCACGTTCCGTCGGGTCGTGACCCGCGTCGAGGGCATCCCACATGACCCGCTCGGAAGAGACCGCCGGCTGGTGCCCGCCGCTACTCGCCCGCGGCGCCGCATATTTCGCCGCCGGGTGGTTTGCGGTTGCCGCGGCCCGCATCAGCAACACCGCTGCGAGGAGTGCGCAGACGGCGGCCGCCAATGTGAGCACCGCACCGGCGAGATGCCGTTGGCTGCCAACCAGAATCGCCACCGGAACGTCCGCCAGCGCCGCGCCGCGGGGACCGACGTCGGGCATCACGATGAGGCTGATGCCGAGATATCCGATTGCCAGGCAGGCTGCCGCGGTCAACATCGCGACGGCGCGCAGCAACCATCCGCGTAGCGCCAGCGCGGCCAGTGCCGCGGCCAACAGCAGGAGCGCGAGTGGCAGCAGGGCGTTGGACCACGCCGCGCCGTTGAGCACCGCGGTCTTCGGCGGGCCGAGCTCGTCGAAGGTCCGCACCGATACCCACGGGAGCCTCGAGGCCCCCCACAGCAGGCCCGCGGCAACCACCAACAGGACCTGCGCCGCCCGGATCATCCGGCGGCCCTCACGGCGCGCTCAGCGTCTCGGCCGCGGCGATGGCGCTCAGGACGGCCTTGGCCTTGTTGGCCGCCTCGGTGTACTCGTAGGGGCCGTTGGAGTCCGCCACCACCCCACCGCCGGCCTGGACGTAGGCGATGCCGTCGCGCATCAGGGCGGTCCGGATGGCGATGGCGAAGTCGGCGTTGCCGGCGAAGTCGAGATAGCCGACGACGCCCCCGTAGAGGCCGCGGCGGGTCTTCTCGACCTCCTCGATGAGTTCCATCGCACGGACTTTCGGCGCTCCGGAGAGCGTGCCGGCCGGGAAGCAGGCCGTGACGGCATCCAGTGCGGTGCGATGCTCGGCCAGCAGACCGGTGACCGTCGAGACCAGATGCATCACGTGGCTGTAGCGCTCGATGTGGCTGTAGTCCTCGACGCGCACCGTCCCCGGTACGCAGACCCGGCCCAGATCGTTGCGGCCGAGGTCGACCAGCATCAGATGCTCGGCGCGTTCCTTCTCGTCGTACAGCAACTCCTTCTCGAGCAGCTGGTCTTCTTCCTCGGTGTGCCCGCGCCAGCGCGTCCCGGCGATCGGATGGGTGGTGGCCCAGCCGTCCTGCACGGTCACCAGCGCTTCCGGACTGGACCCGACGATCGAAAACGCCGTCTCCCCAGCCTCATTCGGGATGTGCAGCAGGTACATGTACGGACTCGGGTTGGACACCCGCAGCATCCGGTAGACGTCGATCGGATCGGCCTCGGTGTCCAGCTCGAACCGCTGGGAGGGCACCACCTGGAAAGCCTCGCCGGCCTCGATCTCGCCGACCAGCCGTTCCACCACCTCGCTGTACTCGGAGAGTGTGCGCTGCGAGCGCGGGTTCGGCTCGGGCCGGGCGAACGTCGCCACCGTGGACGGAAGGGGCTGCCCCAGGGCGGCGGTCATGACGTCGAGACGTTTGACGGCATCGTCGTAGGCGTCGTCGATCCGTTCTTCGACGCCCTCCCAGTTCATCGCGTTGGCGATCAGCGTGATGGTGCCCTCGTGGTGGTCGACGGCAGCAAGGTCTGAGGCCAGCAGCAGCAGCATGTCCGGGAGTTGAAGGTCGTCGACGGCGAGTTCGGGCAGCCGCTCCAGCCGCCGGACGAAGTCGTAGGCGAAGAACCCCACCAGGCCGCCGGACAGCGGCGGCATGTCGGGTCCCGTCGATCCCCGCGTCGCCCCCGGGACACCCGTGGCCAGCAGATCCATCGTGGCGCGCAGCACCTCCAGCGGATCCCCGCCGCCGGGCGCGCCCTGCGGAGTGGCGCCCAGCCAGACGGCCTCGCCGTCGCGCACGGTCAGCGCCGACGGTGCGCCGGCGCCGATGAACGACCACCGCGACCAGGACCGGCCGTTTTCGGCCGATTCGAGCAGGAACGTGCCGGGCCGGTTGTCGGCCAGCTTCCGGTAGGCGGACAGCGGAGTCTCGCTGTCGGCGAGCACTTTGCGGGTCACCGGAACCACACGATGTTCGGCGGCCAGCGCGCGGAACTGCTCGCGGGTGGTCGTGGCGGCGAGAGTGGGCTGCACGGGGTACATCCTCCCAGACCTGTTCTTGGACGCCGACCGCCGATAACGTTGGCTGTCATGAAACCTGGTGATCGCGTTCCCGACTTCGAACTGCCGGACCAGACCGGGGCGGTGCGTTCGCTGAGCAGCCTGCTGGCCGACGGGCCGGTCGTGCTGTTCTTCTACCCGGCCGCCATGACGCCCGGTTGCACCAAGGAGGCGTGCCACTTCCGCGACCTCGCCGACGAGTTCGCCGAGGTCGGAGCCTCCCGGGTGGGTATCAGCACGGACCCGGTGGGCAAGCAGGCCAAATTCTCGGACTCGCAGCGGTTCGACTACCCACTGCTGTCCGACGCCGACGGGAAGGTCGCCGAGCTGTTCGGCGTCAAGCGTGGGCTGCTGGGCAAGTTCCTGCCGGTGAAGCGGACCACGTTCGTCATCGACACCGACAGCACAGTGCTCGACGTCATCTCCAGCGAGGTCAACATGGACACCCACGCCGACCAGGCTCTGACCCTGCTGCGGGAGCGGTCCGCCTAGGAGTTTTTCCGGGGGGGCTATTCCGGTGCGAGCAGGACGTCGGCGTCGAAGCAGGTGTGCTCGCCGGTGTGGCATGCGACGCCGACCTGGTCGACCTCCAGCAGCACGGCGTCGCCGTCGCAGTCCAGCCGCACCGAGTGCACGTGCTGGGTGTGCCCGGATGTGGCGCCCTTGACCCAGTATTCGCCGCGGGATCGCGAGAAGTAGGTCGCCTGGCGGGTTTTCAGGGTGCGGGCGAGCGCTTCGTCGTCCATCCAGGCGACCATCAGCACCGCGCCGGTGCCGCGCTCCTGGGCCACCGCGGCGAACAGACCGTCGGCATTGCGCTTGAGGCGCTTGGCGATCGAGGGGTCGAGAGCGCTCATCGCACGGTCCCCTCGTTGTGCTCTTCGCTGACGCTCATCGCACGGTGATCCCCTCTGCGGCCATCGCCGCCTTCACCTCACCGATGGTCAGCTCCCCGAAGTGGAAGACACTGGCGGCCAGGACCGCATCGGCCCCGGCGTGCACTGCGGGCGCGAAGTGTTGCACCGCGCCGGCTCCCCCACTGGCGATCATCGGCACGGTCACCGCGGCCCGCACCGCCCGCAGCATCGGCAGATCGAAACCGGCCTTGGTGCCGTCAGCGTCCATCGAGTTCAGCAGGATCTCGCCCACGCCGAGTTCGGCTCCGCGCGTTGCCCATTCGACCGCGTCGATCCCGGTGCCCTGCCGGCCGCCGTGGGTGGTGACCTCCCAGCCCGACGGCGTGGGCGTCGCGCCTTCTGGCACCGTCCGGGCATCGACCGACAGCACGATGCACTGCGAGCCGAATTGGCGGGAAAGCTCTTCCAGCAGCTCCGGGCGTGCGATCGCCGCGGTGTTCACCGAGACCTTGTCGGCCCCCGCACGCAACAAGGCGTCGACGTCGGCCACCGACCGCACACCACCCCCGACGGTCAGCGGGATGAACACCTGCTCGGCGGTGCGACGCACCACGTCGAGCATGGTGGCCCGTCCCGACGACGACGCGGTGACATCGAGAAAGGTGAGTTCGTCGGCGCCCTGCGCGTCGTAGGCGGCGGCGAGTTCCACCGGATCTCCGGCATCCCGCAGGTTCGCGAAATTGACGCCTTTGACGACGCGCCCGGCGTCGACATCCAGGCACGGGATCACCCGGGTGGCCAGGGTCATCAGCGGTACTCCTCCGGAGAACCGGCGCCAGCGACGATCTCCATGATCTGCTCGTGCACCCCGGGCGCAGCCGCCACCGAGGACCGCGACGCCGCCGTCCACGGTTCGCCGGTCAGATCTGTGACGATTCCACCGGCAGCCCGGACCAGCGCCACACCGGCGGCGTGGTCCCAGATGTGGTCACCGAAACTGATTGCCCCGCCGAAGATTCCCGCGCCGACGTAGGCCAGGTCGATTCCCGTGGAGCCGTGCATCCGCAGTTTCGAGCACTTCCGGGTCAACTGTTCGAAGATCGCCATGCGGTAGCGCCCGGGAAGCCGCCCGCGGGAGTCGACGTTGAAGGTCCCCATTCCGACGATCGCCTGATCCAGTGCAGCGCGACCCAGCGGCGGCAGGTCGACGCCGTTGCACCGCACCGGGCCGCCCGCCACCGCGCTGTACCGCTGGTCGACGAATGGTAACCAGGTCAGACCGATCACCGGGTCGCCGTCGCGCAGTAGCGCCAGCAGGATGGCGGCCATCGGCGAACCGGCGGCGTAGTTGAACGTGCCGTCGATCGGGTCGAGCACCCACACCAGGGGGGCGTTGAGATCCGCTCCACCGAATTCCTCACCGTGGACTCCGATTCCGGTGACCTCTTCCAACTCCCGCACCATCCGGCGCTCCAGATCGAGGTCAACCTGGGTGGCGAAATCGTTCCCCTTCTTCTGCACGGCCGAATCCGCGCGGTGTCCGTCGATGAAGGGCATCGAGGCCTCGTCGAGAATGGTGGCGGCCTCCGCCACCAGCGCCTCGAGATCAGGGACGGTCGGCACGTTAACCGCTCACCGCCGCTCTCATCGCCGCAAGCGCCTCGGGCAACGTGAAACGTTCTGCGTACAAGGCCTTTCCGACGATCGCGCCCTCCACTCCGCTATCAGTGAGGGTTGCGATCGCACGCAGATCATCAAGGCTGGACACTCCCCCGGAAGCGATCACCGGCGCGTCGGTGCACTCGGCGACGCTCTCCAGCAACTCCAGATTGGGGCCGGTCAGTGTCCCGTCCTTGGTGACGTCGGTGACGACGAACCGTGAACACCCCTCGCCGTCAAGGCGTTCCAGCACCGGCCACAGATCTCCGCCGTCGGTCTCCCAACCGCGGCCACGCAGGCGGTGCTCACCGTCGACGATCTGCACATCCAGGCCGACGGCCACCCGGTCGCCGTACTCGGCGATGGCCCGAGCGCACCACTGCGGGTTCTCCAGCGCCGCGGTTCCGATGTTGACCCGGGTGCAACCCGTGGCCAGCGCCGCGCGCAGCGACTCGTCGTCGCGTATCCCGCCGGAAAGTTCGACCTGCACGTCCAGCGAGCGGACCACCTCGGCCAGAAGCTCACGGTTGCTGCCCCGGCCGAACGCGGCGTCGAGGTCCACCAGGTGGATCCATTCCGCGCCGTCGCGCTGCCACGTCAGCGCAGCCTCCAGCGCCGAGCCGTACTCGGTCTCGCTGCCGGCCTTGCCCTGCACCAGTCGCACGGCGCGACCGCCGACCACGTCGACCGCCGGCAGCAGAATCAATTCACGTTCAGTCACAGTCCCTCAACCCAATTCGCGAGCAGCGCCGCACCGGCGTCGCCACTCTTCTCCGGATGAAATTGCGTGGCCGACAACGGCCCGTCCTCCACGGCGGCCAGAAACCGGACGTGGTGGGTCGCCCAGGTCAGTAAGGCTTCCGGGTTGCCCTCCCAGGCCTGGGCGGCATAGGAGTGCACGAAGTAGAACCTGGTGCCGGCGTCGAGACCCTTGAACAGCCTGCTGCCCGGTGCCGGTTCGACGACATTCCACCCCATGTGCGGAATGACCGGGGCGTCCAGACGTGTGACCGAGCCGGGCCACTGGCCGCAACCACGGCTCTCCACGCCGAACTCCACGCCGCGCGAGAACAGAATCTGCATGCCGACACACACCCCCAGGACAGGCCGGCCGGCCGACACCCGTCGGGCGATGATCTCGTCCCCGCCGATAGCCCGCAGCCCCACCATGCACGCCTCGAAGGCGCCCACGCCGGGAACCACCAGGCCGTCGGCGGCCAGGGCGGCATCCCGGTCGGCAGTCACCTCGACGTCGGCACCGGTCCGCTCCAGCGCGCGCTGGGCAGAACGGAGATTTCCCGAACCGTAGTCCAGGACAACAACGGATCGTGCTGTCACAGAACACCTTTGGTCGACGGCACCCCGGTTGCGCGCGGATCCGCCTCCGCCGCCTGCCGCAGCGCACGGGCCACCGCCTTGTACTGCGCCTCGGTGATGTGGTGCGGGTCGCGGCCGTAGAGGGTCCGTACGTGCAGGGCGATGCGGGCGTTGAGGGCCAGCGTCTCGAAGACGTGGCGGTTGACCACGGTGTGATAGGGCACGCCCGAACCGGCGATGGTGAAATCCACCAGATAGTCCGGCTCCCCGACATGAACGAAATAGGGCCGCCCGGACACGTCGACGGCCGCATGCGCCAGGGTCTCGTCCATCGGGATGAAGGCGTCGCCGAAGCGGCGGATGCCCTTCTTGTCCCCCAACGCCTGGCCCAGAGCGGTGCCCAGCACGATCGCGGTGTCCTCCACGGTGTGGTGGGCCTCGATGTCGACGTCGCCCTTGGCGTGCACGGTCAGATCGAAACTGGCGTGCGTGCCCAGCGCGGTGAGCATGTGGTCGAAGAACGGCACCCCGGTGTCGACGGAGACCTTTCCGGTGCCGTCGAGGTCGATCTCGACGACGATGTCGGACTCCCGGGTCTTGCGCTCAACCCTGGCGATGCGATTCGGAGTGGTTGTCATGGCGCTCCTAGCGGCTCAGTCAGTTCGGCGGGAGCCAGTCGTGCGCTGGCGGTCAGGAAGGCGTCGTTCTCGGCGGGCAGGCCGATGGTGACCCGCAGATGTCCCGGTATGCCCACGTCGCGGATCAGTACCCCGTCGTCGAGGTAGTGCTGCCAGGCTGTTGCGGCGTCGGCGCCACCGGTCCACCTCGGGCTGCCGAACAGGATGAAGTTGGCATCGGACGGAACGACACGAAAGCCCATGTCGGCCAATGCCGCAGCGACGCGGTCGCGTTCGGCCGCCAGTGCGGCGACCGACGCCAGCGTCTCGTCGGCGTGGCGCAGTGCCGCCCGCGCTGCCACCTGAGTCAGCACCGAGAGGTGGTAGGGCAAACGCACCAGCAGCACGGCCTCGATCACCGCGGGGGCGGCCACCAGATAGCCCAGCCGGCCTCCGGCGAACGCGAAGGCCTTGCTCATGGTGCGGCTGACGATCAGTCGGGCGGGGTAGTCGTCGAGCAGGCAGACCGCGCTGGGCTGGTCGGAGAACTCCCCGTAGGCCTCGTCGACGATCAGCACTCCCCCGGTCATCGCGTCGAGCAACCGGCGGAGATCGGTCGTCGAAATGCTCTGTCCGGTCGGGTTGTTCGGGCTGGTGACGAAGACCACGTCGGGCTTCTCGCGACGGATCGCCGCGACGGCGGAGTCGGTGTCGAGACCGAAGTCGGCCGCACGCGGCGTCGCAATCCACCGGGTCTGGGTGCCGTCGGCGATGATCGGGTGCATCGAGTACGACGGCACGAAGCCCATTGCGCTGCGGCCCGGACCGCCGAAAGCCTGCAGAAGCTGCTGCAGGATCTCGTTGGAACCGTTTGCCGCCCAGATGTTCTCGACTCCGACCTCGACCCCGGTCCGGCCCGTGATGTAGGCGGCCAGGTCCCGGCGGAGATCGACGGCATCCCGGTCGGGGTATCGGTGCAACTCGGCAGCGGCGACGCGGACGGACTCCGCGACGTCGTCGACGAGAGCCGTGCTCGGCGGGTGCGGGTTCTCGTTGGTGTTCAACCGCACGGCGACATCGAGCTGCGGCGCGCCGTAGGCGGATTTGCCGCGCAGGCTTTCGCGCAACGGCAGGTCGTCCAGACCCACCTGCTGACCGGGGACCATTACCGCTCGAACCTCCTGCGCACCGCTTCACCGTGAGCGGGCAGGTCCTCGGCGTTGGCCAGGGTGATGACGTAGCCGGCGACGTCCTTGAGGGCCGCCTCGGAGTAGTCGATGACGTGGATGCCGCGCAGGAAGGTCTGCACGGACAGCCCGCTGGAATGCCGGGCACAGCCGGCGGTGGGCAGCACATGGTTGGAGCCGGCGCAGTAGTCGCCGAGGCTCACCGGCGACCAGGCGCCGACGAAAACCGCACCGGCCGAACGGATCCGGCGGGCCACGCCCGCGGCATCGGCGGTCTGGATCTCCAGGTGCTCAGCGGCGTAGGCGTTCACCACCCGCAGCCCGGTTTCGACGTCGCCGACCAGCACGATGGCCGATTGCTGTCCGGTCAACGCGGTGGTGACCCGGTCGCGGTGCTTGGTGGTGGTCAATTGCCGGGCAAGCTCGGCGTCGGTGGCGTCGGCCAGTGCGGTGCTGTCGGTGACCAGGACGCTGGCCGCCATGACGTCGTGCTCGGCTTGGCTGATCAGATCGGCGGCAACGTGAACCGGGTCGGCGGTGTGGTCGGCCAGGATGGCGATCTCGGTGGGGCCGGCCTCGGAGTCGATACCGACCTGCGAGCGGCAGATCCGTTTAGCCGCAGTCACGTAGATGTTGCCGGGCCCGGTGATCATGTCGACGGGGGCCAGGTCGGCGCCGTCGACATCGGTGCCGCCGAACGCCATCAGCGCCACGGCCTGCGCGCCGCCGACGGCCCACACCTCCTCGACGCCCAGCAGTGCGGCCGCGGCCAGGATCGTGGGGTGCGGCAGGCCACCGAAGCCGGCCTGCGGCGGGCTGGCCACCACCAAGGAGTCCACCCCGGCGGCCTGGGCCGGAACCACGTTCATCACCACGCTGGACGGGTACACCGCCGTCCCGCCCGGGACGTAGAGCCCGACCCGCTCCACCGGCACCCACCGCTCGGTCACCGCGCCGCCGTTTCCGAACAGCGTGGTGGTGTCGGTGCGACGCTGGTCGGCGTGCACTGCGCGGGTGCGATCGATGGCGACCTCCAGCGCGGCACGCACGTCGGGGTCCAGCCCGTCCAACGCAGCGGCAAGGTCGGCCGCCGGCACCCGGACCCGGCCGGGACGGACTCCGTCGAATTTCGCGCCGTACTCCAGTGCCGCCTCGGCACCGCGAGCGGCCACGTCGTCGACGATCGGGCGCACCGTCGGCACCACGGCGTCGACGTCGACACCGCCGCGGGGCAGCGCGGCGCGCAACTGGGCGGCGGTCAGCGCACGACCGCGCAGGTCGATCCGGGACATGGCGAAGCTGGTCATCGCGTCAATTGTCGCTGATCGGCACGGCGATACGAAAATCAATTAGGCATCGATTGGGGCACCGGCCGCATACTGCGTCGATGCAGTTCAACCTGTGGCTGGCCTTCGTGGGCGCCGCGATCGCGATCAGCGTCTCCCCCGGCGCCGGAGCGATCCAGTCGATGGCGACCGGCCTTGCCCACGGGCTGCGGCGCGGGGCCTGGAGCATCGCCGGGCTCCAACTGGGACTGATGGCCCAGTTGATCGCCGTGGCGGTGGGTCTGGGTGCAGCCGTGGCGCGGTCGGCGCGGGCTTTCGAGGTGATCAAGTGGCTGGGCGTGGTCTACCTGGTCTACCTGGCGATCCGCCAGTGGCGTACGACCGGCGGCGACCTCGGCGAGAACCTCAACGTCAACAGCAACGGCAGCCGGTGGAGCCTCGTGACCCGTGGGTTCCTGGTCAACATCACCAACCCCAAGGGAATGGTGTTCCTCCTGGCGGTGCTCCCGCAGTTCATCATTCCGACCAAGCCGCTGCTGCCGCAGTATCTGACGATCGCCGCCACCATGGTCGTGGTGGACGTCCTGGTTATGAGCGCCTACACCGGCATGGCGGCGCGCCTGCTCGGCTGGCTGCGCACATCCCGGCAGCAGATCATTCTGAACCGGACCATGTCGGCACTGTTCGCGACGGCCGCGGTGGTGCTGTCGCTGGTGCGCCGCGGCGCGGCATGATGGGAACCATGCGCGCCCAGGACCACCCCAACAACTCACCCGGCGTTCCGATGAAGTTCCCGCCGTGGTTCGAGCGTCTCCAGATCAAGTACATCAACCCGATCGCCGTCCCGATCGCACGGTTCATGCCCGGCATCACCGTCATCAGCCACCGGGGCCGCACGTCCGGAAAGCAGTACCAGACGGCGGTGTCGGCCTACCGCAAGGGCAACACCGTCGCGATCATGCTGGCCCACGGAAAGACCAACTGGGTCAAGAACATCCTGGCGTCCGGCGACGCCGACATCCGGATCGGACGCCACGACCTGCACCTGGTCAATCCTCGGATAGTGCCGGCGGGTTCCGATGACCCCGGCCTGCCATTGATGACCCGACTGGCCGCCCGCCGGGGCATCGGCGTTTTCGTCGCCGACGTGGCCCGGCCTTAGCGCCCGGCCTCGGGGCCCTGGCGATGGAGCCCTAGAGATCCAGTCCGATGTCGAGCACCCGTACCGAGTGGGTGAGCGCCCCGACGGCCAGATAATCCACACCGGTTCCCGCGTACTGCGCGGCGGTCTCCAGCGACAGTCCGCCTGAGGATTCCAGTTGCACGCCAGGCGCTTTGGCGTCGCGGCGCTGCACGGCGATCTGGGTCTGCCACACCGGGAAGTTGTCCAGCAGGACCAGGTGCACGTCCTCACCGAGGACCTCGTCGAGCTGTTCGAGGGTGTCGACCTCCACCTCACAGGGCAGGTCCGGCGCCGCGGCCCGCACTGCCCGCAGTGCGGCCACCACCGATCCGGCCGCGGCGACGTGGTTGTCCTTGATCAGCGCGGCATCGCCAAGCCCCATTCGGTGGTTGACCCCGCCGCCCACCCGCACCGCGTACTTCTGCAATGCCCGCAGGCCGGGCAGGGTCTTCCGGGTATCGCGGATCCTGGCGTGCGTTCCCTGTACGGCATCGACCCACGCCGCGGTGGCGGTCGCGATGCCCGACAGGTGGCACAGCAGATTGAGCAGCGTCCGCTCGGCGGTCAGTAGTCCGCGGGTGTCGGCTTCCACCCGCAGCAATGCCTGGCCGGGCTGCAGTCGGGTGCCGTCCTCGACGCGGTCGAGCACCTGGTAGCCGTCGGGCCCGAGAACCTGGTCGAGCACCATCAGGGCCACGTCGACCCCCGCCGCCACCCCCGCCTCGCGGGCCACCACGGCGGCTACCGCGCGCGCATCGGCGGGAACGGTGGCGATCGTGGTGACATCCGGCCCGTACCGCAGGTCCTCATCGAGCGCTCGGCGAATGACCTGCAACGCCTCGGAGCGCTCGTCCGATGTCAACGTCACGTCAGGCCCGCGACGGCGGTTGGGCGGTCGTGGACGGTGCGACTGACGGCCTGGGCCGGGTCGGTGTCGGGATAGTCGCTGCGGTGATGGCAGCCGCGACTCTCGGTGCGCGCCATCGCGGCAGCGACCACCACCCGCGCGGTCGCGGTGAGTGCGACGTCCTCGAAGTCGGCGCGGCTGGACATCCGACGGGATGCGGCGCCGTCCAGGCAGTCGGCCAGTTCCAGCAATCCACCGCCGTCGCGGACCACCGACGCCCAGCGGGTCATGGCCTCCTGCAGAACCGGACGGGCGAGCGCATCGTGCTGCAGCACTTCGACTTTCGCGGTCGGCGATGCGCTCGCACGGGCATGCTCTGCGGCGACTCGACCTGCCCGGCCACCGACCACGAGGCCCTCCAGGAGGCTGTTCGAGGCAAGCCGATTGGCCCCGTGCATGCCGGTTCGGGCCACCTCGCCGGCCGCCAGCAGGCCCGGCAGTTCGGTGCGTCCGTACACGTCGGTGCTGACCCCGCCGCAGCTGTAGTGCGCGCCGGGTACCACCGGGATGGGCTCGCGAGTCGGATCGATTCCGGCTGCGCGACAGGCCGCGGTCACGGTCGGGAACCGCTTCTCGAAGCCCTCGATGGACCGCGCGTCGAGAAAGACGCAGGCATCCCCGGTCTCGCGCAACCGGGCGTCGATGGCGGCGGCCACCACGTCGCGCGGGGCGAGGTCGCCCATCGGGTGCACGCCCGCGGTGACCGCGTCACCGCGGGCGTCGCGCAGTACCGCACCCTCCCCGCGCAGCGCCTCGGTGATCAGCGGGCGGCGGCCGCTGCCCCGTGGGTCGAACAGCATGGTCGGGTGGAACTGAATGAACTCGATGTCGGCGACGCCGACTCCGGCCCACAGAGCCAGCGCGATGCCGTCGCCGGTGGACCCCTCGGGATTGGTGGTGGCGCTGTAGAGGTGCCCCAGTCCTCCGGTGGCGACGATCACCGATGGAGCGTGGATCAGGCCGATGCCGTCGCCGTTGCGCACCAGCACCCCGGTGACCGCCGATCCGTCGTGGAGGACTTGCAGCGCAACGTGATTGCGACGGATGTCGAGGGTGGCCGCGGCGTGGTCCAGGGCGCGCTGCACCTCGGCACCGGTGGCGTCGCCCCCGGCGTGCATGATCCGCCGCCGGGAGTGCCCACCCTCCCGGGTCAGCGCCCATTGGCCCGGCGCGCTCTCGTCGAAGCGCGCACCGCTGGCGATGAGGTCGGCGACAGCCTGGTAGCCGTCGGCGACGATGGACCTAACGGCGTCCGGGTCGCACAATCCCGCGCCCGCCGCCAGGGTGTCCGCGACGTGGGACTCGACGGTGTCGTCGGTGAACGGCAGCACCACCGCGATTCCGCCCTGGGCGTGGAAGGTGGCGGTGTCGTCAGCCTTGCTCAAAAGAACTGTGCGAGAACCTTTTCGGGCGGCCGCCAATCCGGCGGCCAACCCGGCGACACCGGTTCCGACGACGACGACGTCCGCATGCTGCTGCCAGTCCACACCGCGATACCCCGCACCGCAGGCCGCTCCGCCCGAACGGGCGCCACCGACCCCGTTCATTCCCCGCTCCCGGGCTGGCCGATCGCGATCATCCGCTGCACGCTGGCGCGGGCCAGCCTCGCGGTGTCGGGGTCCACGTCCACTTCGTCGGCACCCTCGATGAGGCTTCGCAGCAGTGCCGCCGGGGTGATCATCTTCATGTATCGGCAGGAGGCCCGGTCGTTGACCGCCTGGAAGTCGACTCCCGGCGCAGCCCTGCGCAACTGGTGGAGCATGCCGACTTCGGTGGCGACCAGCACCTGCTTGGCATGGGAGGTCCGGGCGGCGTCGAGCATGCCGCCGGTGGACAGGATCTTGACCCGGTCGGCAGGGAAGGCACCCTCGCCGGCGAGATACAGCGCCGATGTGGCACAACCGCATTCGGGATGCACATACAGCTCGGCGTCGGGGTGACTGCGCGCCTGGGCGGCCAGTTCATCGCCGTTGATGCCGGCGTGTACGTGACACTCGCCAGCCCAGATGTGCAGGTTCTCCCGGCCCGTCATCCGGCGGACGTGTGCGCCGAGGAACTGGTCGGGACAGAACAACACGTCCCGGTCCGCCGGAATCGACTGGACCACCTCCACGGCGTTGGACGAGGTGCAGCAGACGTCGGTCAGCGCCTTCACCGCGGCAGTGGTGTTGACGTAGGACACCACGACCGCACCCGGGTGCTCCTGTTTCCAGGCTGCGAGTTCCTCCGCGGTGATCGAGTCGGCCAGCGAGCAGCCGGCTCGGGCGTCGGGGATCAGCACAGTCTTCTCCGGGCTGAGGATCTTCGCGGTCTCGGCCATGAAGTGCACGCCGCAGAACACGATGGTGCTCTCGGGCGCCTCCGCGGCGATGCGGGACAGCGCCAGGGAGTCCCCGACGTGGTCGGCGACGTCCTGGATGGCCGACAGCTGGTAGTTGTGCGCCAGGATCGTGGCGTTGCGCAGGGTGGCCAGTCGTCGGACCTCGGCGGCCCACTCGGCGTCGCCCTCGACGCCGGAATAGCCCCCGGGGCCGTCGGTGATCCGGGCGGCCAGCGCTACGGCGGTGTCCGGCACCGGGTCCACATCGGTGCTGTGTGCGACGGTCATCGCCGCCTCCTCCGAAATCGAGGTTTTCGACTTACAATCGAAAACATGCTTCATACTAGCACCGAACACGAGGTTCTGGCCGTCGTATTCCAGGTGCGCGACCTCGGCTCCGGCAAACCGACCCTCAACGTGCTGTTATGGCAGCGGGCGTTGCAGCCCGAACGGGGCAAATGGTCGCTGCCCGGCGGGCGACTGGACACCAGCGAAGATCTCACCGACTCCGTCCGTCGCCAGCTCGCCGAGAAAGTGGACCTCCGCGAGGTCGCCCATCTGGAGCAGCTCGCCGTCTTCGCCGATCCGGCCAGGGTGCCCGGTGCGCGGGTGATCGCCTCGACGTTCCTGGGCCTGGTTCCCTCCCCCGCCACCCCGGCACTGCCACCGGACACCCGCTGGCATCCGGTCAACGAGCTGCCTCCGATGGCCTTCGACCACGGCCCGATGGTGGCCGACGCGCGATCCCGCCTGGTGGCGAAGCTGTCCTACACGAACATCGGGTTCGCCCTGGCGCCGAGAGAGTTCGCCCTCTCGACGCTGCGCGACATCTACGGCGCAGCGCTCGGATACCCGGTCGACGCCACCAATCTGCAACGGGTGCTGGCTCGCCGGGGAGTGATCACCCGCACCGGTACTACGTCCCACCCGGGCCGCAGTGGAGGCCGGCCGGCGGCCATGTACCGGTTCACCGACGCACAGCTGCGGGTCACTGACGAGTTCGCCACACTTCGGCCGCCGGGCTGATCACATTCGACTTTCATGCCCCTGACAAGGTAAGATTCGCCATCGTGACTTCTTCATGCGTAACCGATCTAGTTAGCCCGGAGTGGATCGGACGGGCCCCGCACGAAGAGATCCAGCGCGGTGTTCGACCCGTGCTCCCGGCCGAGGACCCGTTCTATCAGCCGCCTGAAGGCTTCCAGCACGCCGCGCCGGGCACCGTGCTGCGCTCCCGGGAGGTCCGGCTCGGCTTCCTCGGAATGGTTCCCCAGCGCGTGCGGGCCACGCAGCTGCTGTATCGGACCACCGACCGGCACGGCCGGCCCGAAGCCACCGTCACCACGGTGCTGGTTCCGGCCCGCCACGCCCGCCACCAGCCCCGGCACGTGGTGTCCTACCAATGCGCCATCGATGCCGTCACGTCGCGCTGCTTCCCGTCCTACGCCATGCGCAACGGCGCGCGGGCGTTGGGATCACTGGCGCAGCTCGAGTACCTCCTAGTCGCCGCGGCCCTGGCCGAGGGCTGGGTGGTTTCGGTGCCCGACCACGAGGGAACGGAGGGCATGTGGGGCACTCCGCACGAGCCCGGCTACCGCGTGCTCGACGGGTTGCGGGCCACATTGTCCTTCGAGCCGTTCGGGCTCGCCGCGGACAGCAAGGTGGGCCTGTGGGGCTATTCCGGGGGCGGACTGGCCAGCGCCTGGGCCGCCGAGGTGCACGCCGACTATGCGCCCGAACTGAATCTGGTTGGCGCCGTTCTGGGTTCGCCGGTCGGCAACCTCGGTAACACCTTCCTCCGGCTCAACGGCTCCCGCTTCGCGGGCCTGCCCGCACTGGTGATCTCAGCGCTGGCCAAGACGTACCCCGGACTGGCGCAGGTGGTCGAGGACCACGCGACGGACCACGGCCGTGCCACCCTGAAGCGGCTGGAGAGAATGACCACCCTCGAGGCCATCATCCGGCTGTTCAAGACCGACATGGACCATCTCGTGCACCCTCCGCTGAACGAAGTCCTCGAGATGCCGGCGGTCAAGGAGGTCTTCGAGGCCATCCGGCTGGGGTCGGCCGTTCCCGGACCGCCCCTGCTGATCGTCCAGGCCGTTCACGATTCGGTGATCAACGTCGACGACATCGACGAACTCGCGGACACCTACACCGATGGCGGCGCCCGGCTAACCTACCACCGGGACATGTTCAGCGAACACATGCTGCTTCACCCGATGTCGGCGCCGATGACGCTGCGCTGGCTCACCGACCGGTTCGCCGACCGGCCGCTGGAGGAACACATCGTGCGCACCAAGTGGCCGACGCTGTTCAATCCGATCACCTATGCCGGAATGTGGCGGCTCACCGGAATCGTCGGCCGCGTGATGGCCGGCGGACGAGTGCCGTTCCGGCCGCTCTGAAAGAATTATGCCGAAGCTCGAGTTGAACCGGGGAAAACGATGACCACAGCGAAGTGCGCCAGCCGAGTCGGGGGACTTGCGGCAGTTGTCGGGGTCGGCGCTGTCGTCCTCGGTGCCGGAATCGCCGCAGCGGAGCCGGAATCGGAGAACTCCGCGGCGACGGCGTCCGTGGCAGCCGGCCGCAGCACCCCGCGCCAGGGAGCTCCGCAGGGCTCCCGCCGGACCACGCGGACCTCGACATCAACGACCAGCCGCACCTCCCCGCAGCCCGCAGCCGCCGCTCCGCGTCCCCGCGTGACCTCTGCGCTCAAGGATCGCCCCTCAGCCGCCTCGTCGACGACGGTTGAGGCCAATGACGTTGGAGCCGTTGCCGTTTCGCCGGTCCCGGTCGCCGGCACGCCAGCGCTCGCGATCGCAGCTTCTGTTGCGGGCAGGCTCCCCGCGCCCGCTTCGGCCTCGACCGCATTCGGTTCCCTGCTCCAGAGCCTCCGGGTCAAGGCCCAGTCGATGTTCCCGGCGCCCACGTCGGCCGCCATCTCACGTCTCGGCACCGTGCCGAAACTCGCGGGCCTCGTCAGCAATCCGGACTTCGTGAACCTGTTCCTCACCTCGGTGCTGCAACTCGGTGTGGTGACGGCCGTCGGCACCATCGGCTCGCCGCAGAGCCCGACCAGGACCGGCCCCCAGCTCGTGCTCAACGGGTACAGCCTGGTTCCCGAGTCCCCGGCGACCGTCGGATCGATCTACCCGCAATGGACGTACCTGCCGGGCACCCCGGGCTTGTTCCAGGGCACCCAGCAATTCGCCGTCGTCGACCAGACCACCAGCGCGAAGATCGGAACCTTCGACGCGATCGTGAGCAGAGGCGGAAGCTTCAACTATCAAGAGCTGCTCGTCACGGCCAACGACGGCGTCAACGTCGGCACCGCTGCCGGGCAAGTGCCGCCGGTCGGCTCGCTGATCTCCACGTTCGGTATCGGCCGCTTCGGGTTGTCGTACTCGGCCATGCCGTCGCCGTCCGGCGACGTGGTTTCGCTGAAGTTGGCCACCCCGTACGGGGAGTTCACTATTCCGTTCACCTTCGACGCGGCCCGCGGAATCGCCGACCACACGGTGGACAACCGGCCCGTCGACCTCGGCAACGGCTACCGCATCGCCCCGGCCGACCCGTCGGCCGAGAAGATCACGGCCATCAGCGGATTGCTGCCCGTGTTCACGACCGTCCAGGGCAATCAGGCGTTCAACGTCTACGATTCGGCCGGCACCTCGGTCGGCAGTTTCAACGGAGCCTTCACCACCACATCCGACTCGTTCGGCACCTACACACAGGCCATCCTGGTCACCGACAGCCACGGCGACAACGTGGGCACCGCCGTCGGGCAGGTACCGCCGACCGGCACCGTGTACAACGTCATCTACTCCGGCTCGGACTCCAACTATCACCTCTACACGTCGATGCCGTCGGCCTCCGGTTCGGTGATCTCACTGATCCACGGGCAGGATGGTGACGTCACGGATCTCGATTCGACCTTCATCGACGCTTCGACCGCTCCGGGGACCGGGTCCATCACCGCTCCGAACGGCCACCGCTTCGTCCCGGTCTCCGAACTGCAGCCGACCGGAGTCAATGGACTTCCGCCCCGAGAGGTGCAGGTCCAGGGTTACCAGCAGTTCGACGCCTACGACGCGGCGGGAAATCGGCTCGGAGCCTTCGGCGCCGACGTCGCCAGCCAGTGGGATTGGTACGGCATCCACAGCCAGGCACTCCTGGTCACCAGCGTCACGCAGGGTGCGAGCGGTGGCGTCCCGCCCGTCGGCTCGGTCTTCAACGTCGTCACGTTCGGTACGAGCGGTTTCGGAGCCGCCCAGTCCGTGATTCCCACGCCCATCGGAGATCTGGTCTCGACCAAGATCGTGACGCCCTCCAGAGACATTCCGGTGGTCACCAACCTTCGACCGGTCACAGCCCGCGCCCACGTCGCATTCGTCGACCGGTTCGCGCCGGCACAGCCCGAGCAACTGAACGCCTAGGCGTGCACCTGCGAGGGCGACGCGCCGAGATCGTCGCGGTGGGTCGCGACCGTCATCAACGCGTAGACCAGGGCGGACAGCGCAGCGGGCCCGAGTACGGCAACCGCGATCTGTAATGGGCTGTGGCCCAGGAACACCGGCGGGGCCTCGGTGAAATAGTGCACCCGGTTCTCCGGGGACAGCGGCACGCCGGCATGGTCGGGGGTTCCATACCTGGAGTGCTTCAACGCCGCACCGACACCCGCGCCCGCGGCACTGGCGGCGGCGATTCCGATCCACAGTGCGGTTACCTGGGCCGGACCCCGATGCGCGCGCCACTGCCACACCAGCACCGCAGCGACCACCGCCAGCATGCTCATCAGACCGATCCACATGGCCGCGGCAACGAACTGATTGTCGGCCTCCCGGCCCAGGAAGGCGTCCGCCCGCTCCCCCGACCTGGTCAGCGCCGTGATGGTGTGAATGGGCGGAGCTATCTTCGCCCACACCACGCCCAGCACCGCCCCGCAAACCGCAAGTCCCGCAACGATCGCCAGCGACGCCAAAAGCCTGGGGCGATGGGGAGCCACCGGCTGTGCCGCCGCGGTCACCGGCGCGTCTCCAGATCGGCGGAGTCCACCCGTCCGTGCCGGGAGCACTGCGCCCACCAGCCGTCCGGCCGTACCTGGACGATCATCCGACGGCCGCAGGCCGCGCAGAACCGGGGCGGCTCCAACCCCAGACGCGCCGTGGCCGGGATGTCTCCTCCGGCCGGTTGCCCGGTGTAGACGTTGAAGACGCCCGCGCCCACCGCGTCCGGCAGTGAATCGACCATCACAGGCTGGCGTTGAGAGCCTTGATCGGCATCTGCAGATCGTCGAGCAACTCCAGGTCAGCCTCGGCCGGGCGGCCCAGGGTGGTCAGGTAGTTGCCGACAATGACGGCGTTGATGCCGCCCAGAATTCCCTGCTTGGCACCGAGGTCGCCGAGGGTGATCTCGCGACCTCCCGCAAAGCGGAGCATGGTGCGCGGCAAGGCAAGCCGGAACGCCGCGACGGCTTTGAGCGCCTCGGCGGCGGGCATCACCTCGAGGTCGCCGAACGGAGTTCCGGGCCGCGGGTTGAGGAAGTTCAGCGGGACCTCGTGCGGGTCCAATTCGGCCAGCTCGGCGGCGAACTCGGCACGCTGCTCCAGCGTCTCCCCCATGCCCAGGATGCCGCCACAGCAGACCTCCATGCCGGCGTCGCGAACCATCCGCAACGTCTCCCAGCGTTCTTCCCAGGTATGGGTAGTCACGACGTTGGGGAAGAACGACCGGGCGGTCTCCAGGTTGTGGTTGTAGCGGTGCACCCCCATCGCGGCGAGCCGGTCCACCTGCTCGGAGTCGAGCATGCCCAGCGAGCAGGCGACGTGGATGTCGACCTCGTTGCGAATCGCCTCGATGCCGGCCGCCACCTGCGCCAGCAGTCGCTCGTCAGGGCCGCGCACCGCGGCGACGATGCAGAACTCAGTCGCCCCGGTCTTGGCGGTCTGTTTGGCGGCCTCCACCAGGCTGGGCACATCGAGCCAGGCGCTGCGAACCGGAGAGGCGAACAACCCGGACTGGGCACAGAAATGACAGTCCTCGGGGCAACCGCCGGTCTTCAGGCTGATGATGCCCTCGACCTCGACTTCCGGGCCGCACCAGCGCATCCGGACCTCATGTGCCAGCGCCAGCAGGTCCTCGAGCCGGTCATCGGGCAGCCGCAGAACCTCGAGCACCTGCTCGCGGGACAGCCCTTCGCCACGCTCGAGCACCTGCTCACGGGCCCGGGAAAGAACGTCGGGCACGACGTCACCAGCTACCTGAGTCACGCAGGACAGGTTAATCCACCCCGACCCGGGTGCGATCAGCCGACCAGCACATGGTCGACGCGCTCATCGCTGTCCCACCGGCGCAGGCCGACGATCCGAGCGGCGAGATCCCCGCCTGCGCCGTTCAGCACTCCCAATGCGGGACCGATCTCGTCCGCGGTGTAGCGCCGCCCCAGAGTGGCGTGCGGGGTCCAGTGCCCTGGAGCGCAGTGCTCGAAGGGAGCGCCGGTCAGATGTGGGGCCGACAGGCGGTAGACGTCCTCGTGCAGGGCTAGTAGGTCGGCCGACGGGACGATCAACCGGGCCAGCGCCAGCCGGGGACCGCCGAACACCAGTGGGCAGCCGACGACGCAGTCGAACGGCAAACGGTCCGTCAAGGCGCGCAGAACGTCGTCGACGCCGGCGCCGATCCGCTGCGCGGCGATCAGGGTGACGTGCGGCCGGTTCGTCGGGGATTTCACGTTCACCTGGCTGGGCAGTCCGGCGTCGGCGAGGGCCTGCCACGTCGCCACGATCGAGGCTTCGGTGGCGCTGTCGAGCAGCAGTTCGATCGAGTGCGCCATCAGACCAGGCCCGCCACCCAGTCGGCGTCTAGGGCCCGGCGGCTCATCGCCGCGAACTCCCCGGCTTCCAGCGACCCCGCACCGGCCGGAACGACCCCGCGCACCGGAGCGAGCCGAGCCAGCGCATCGCGGTTGTAGACCTCGGCGGCACCCGGTTGCGCGGGCCACGAACCGATGACCAGTCCCGAACACGAAATTCCTTTGACGGCAAGTGCTTCCAGCGTGAGCGCGGTGTGGTTCAACGTCCCGAGCCCGGGTGCGCAGACCACCAGGACCGGGGCAGCCAGGGCCGCGGCGAGGTCACGGAGCGTCGCTCCCCCGGCAGCCAGTTCGACGAGCAATCCGCCGGCGCCCTCGACCAAGGTGAGCCGCCCGGGGCGGTCCACCGACCGGATCATGTCCAGAATCTCCGACGACGACGGCAGCGCCCGGCCGGCACGTTGGGCGGCGGCCGCGGGTGCCAGCGGTTCGGGGAAAGTCGCCACCCGCGCCAGCGTCCGCGCACCGGACAACCGGGCGACCTCGGCCAGATCGTCGTCGTCGCCGGTCTGCACCGGCTTGCACACCGCCACCTCGACACCCAGGGAAGCGGCGAGGGCGGCCAGTGCGGCGGTGACGACGGTCTTGCCCACTCCGGTGCCGGTGCCGGTCACGGCCAGGACGGTCATGCGCGAGCGAGCACGCTCGTCAGCACCCGACGGGCCAGGTCGAGTTCGTCGTGCGTCAGCGATGCCCGGGCCGTGAGCCGCAGCCGGGAGGTTCCGGCCGGGACCGTCGGCGGGCGGAAACAGCCCACCAGCACCCCGGCCTCCAGGCACGCCGCCGCGGCTGCCACCGCGACCTCCGGCTCGCCCAGGATCACCGACACCACCGCTGACTGTGGCGGATCGGGCACATCGCAGATCTGCGCCAGAGCCTGGGCGTTGCCCGCCACCGCCTCCGGGCGCCACGGTTCGGCGATCAGCACCCGCAACGCCGCCAGCGCCGCACCGACCGCCGCGGGGGCCAGTCCGGTGTCGAAGATGAACGGCCGGGCGGCGTCGATCAGGTGGTCACGCACCGCCGTCGCCCCCAGGACCACCCCGCCCTGGCTGCCGAGCGCCTTGGACAGCGTCGTGGTCACCACCACGTCCGGCGCTCCGGCCAGGCCCGATTCGTGCAAAAGTCCCCGGCCGCCGGCACCCCGGACCCCGAGCCCGTGCGCTTCGTCGACGAGCAGCAGCGCTCCGTGCGACCGGCACACCTCATGCAGCCGGGCCAGCGGCGCCAGCGCCCCGTCGGTGCTGAACACCGAATCTGTGATCACCAGGGCCCGATCCTCGCCGCGTGCGGCCAGTGCCGCTTCGACGGCCTCGACATCGCGATGCGGGGTCACTTCGACCCGGGCCCGCGACAATCGGCAGGCATCGACCAGCGAGGCGTGGCAGTGCGCGTCGGACACCACCAGCGATCCCGGACCGGACAGGGCGACCACGGCGCCGAGGTTGGCCGTGTAGCCGGAGGAGAACACCAGCCCCGACTGGGCGCCGACGAAATCGGCGAGCTCGGACTCGAGCTGTTCGTGCAGCTCGGTATCGCCGGTGACCAGCCGTGACCCGGTGGATCCCGCGCCCCAGGTTCGCAGGGCCTGCACCCCGCCCTCGATGACGGCGGGATGCCGGGACAGCCCGAGGTAGTCGTTGGAGGCGAGGTCCAGTTCGCAGGCCACCGGTGGGCGTGGCCGCAGCGACCGGCGCAGACCGGCCCGCCGGCGCTGCTGCTCGGTCTCGTCGAGCCACGCCAGGGGCGAGAGGTCGGTGTCGGGGCGCATCCCTGTCAGCCTATTGCCTGTCAGCCTATTGCCTGTCAGCCCTTTGCCTGCTGCGTGACTGCCCGCGCCACCGCCACCATGCCGGCGGTGATCTGGTCGATCTCCTGCGGCGGACAGATGAAGGGCGGCATCGCGTAGATCAGGTTGCGGAACGGCCGTAGCCAGACCCCGTGATCGAGCGCCACCGGGGTGGCCGTTCGCAGGTCCACCGGGCCGTGGGTCTCGATGACGCCGATCGCCCCGAGCACCCGCACGTCGGCGACCCCGGGTAGCGCCCCGGCCGGTTCGAGGCCGGCGGCCAGACCCGCGCCGATCTCGGTCACCAGACCGCGCCAATCCTGACCGAGCAGCAGTTCCACCGACGCCACCGCCACCGCGCAGGCCAGTGCATTGGCCATGAACGTCGGACCGTGCATCAGCGCCCCGGCCTGTCCGCTGCTGATGGTCTCGGCGATGGCCCGCGTGCACAACGTCGCGGCGAGGGTGATGTAGCCACCGGTGAGGGCCTTACCGACGCACATGACGTCCGGTGCCACACCGGCATGGTCGGCGGCGAACATCGTCCCTGTGCGCCCGAACCCGGTCGCGATCTCGTCGAAGATCAGCAGCACGTCGTTGGCGTCGCAGATCCGCCGCAGCTCGGTCAGGTAGCGCGGGTCGTGGAATCGCATTCCGCCCGCACCCTGCACCACGGGCTCGACGATCACAGCCGCCAATTCGTCTGCGTGCGAGACCAATTGGGCTTCGAAGGCATCGACGTAGGCCGGGTCGTACTGGCGCGGCACGGCAGGGGCGAACACCTGCTCTGCCAGCACGTCGCGCCAGAGGGTGTGCATGCCGCCGTCCGGATCGCACACGCTCATCGGGGTGAAGGTGTCACCGTGGTAGCCACCGCGCCAGGTCATCAGCCGACGCTTCCCGAATCGCCCGAGGCTGCGCCAGTACTGCAACGCCATCTTGACCGCCACCTCGACACCGACCGACCCGGAGTCGGAGAAGAACACCGCGTCCAGGCCGGCCGGGGTGATGTCCACCAGAAGCTGGGCCAACCGGGCGGCGGGTTCGTGGGTGAGCCCGCCGAACATGACGTGGTTCATCGTCGACAACTGGCGGCGAACCGCTTCGTCGAGCACCGGGTTGCCGTGCCCGTGGATGGCCGTCCACCAGGAGGACATCGCGTCGAGCGCCCGGATTTCCCGCCCGTCGTGCACCACCGTCAGCCAGGCGCCCCGCGCGGCGACTGCCACAACCGGCGGGATCGCCGTGGCTCCGAAGGCGCTGTAGGGGTGCCAGATGTGCGCGGCGTCGATGGCGCTGATCTGCTGCGGATTCAACGCCGACACGCTGAGTGAGCGTACGCGGCCGCCGCGCGGTGCTTCACCGCAGATGAGCGGGGGTGTTCAGCAGGTAAATTGGGGGCCGATCATGACGGCGACACTCCCTCCGCGCGCCCCGGCGACGCTCCCGCCGCCCGCGGCGGCGGCGCCGGCGCCCGAACGCGCGGCGAGCATCTATCGCCGTGACCTCGACGGGCTGCGCGGACTGGCGATCGCCCTGGTAGCGGTGTTCCACGTGTGGTTCGGGCGGGTGTCCGGCGGGGTCGACGTGTTCCTGGCGCTGTCGGGGTTCTTCTTCGGCAGTTCGGTGCTGCGGGCCGTCCTGCGCCCGGAATCGTCGCTCTCGCTGTGGCCCCACCTCAAGCGGCTGGCCCGGCGGCTACTGCCGGCGCTGATCGCGGTGCTCACCTTCGCGGCCGTGCTGACCGTCCTGGTACAGCCCCAGACCCGCTGGGAGACCTTCGCCGACCAGACCCTGGCCAGCCTCGGCTACTACCAGAACTGGGAACTGGCTGCGACGGCGTCGAACTATCTGCGCGCGGGCGAAGCGGTGACGCCGTTGCAGCACATCTGGTCGATGTCGGTGCAGGGCCAGTTCTATGTGGCATTCCTGCTGCTGGTGCTGGGATTGGCCAGGGCACTGCGCGGGCGCCTCGACAATCGTCTGCGCCCGGTGTTCGTGGCCGTGCTGGGCGTCCTGACCGTAGCGTCGTTCGTCTACGCCGTCATCGCTCACCAGACCGACCAGGTCACCGCCTACTACAACAGCTTCGCCCGGGCCTGGGAACTGCTGCTCGGAGTGCTGGTGGGAGCTTCGATCCCGTTCATCGGCTGGTCAAGGCGACGGCGCACGGCACTGGCCACCATCGGTCTGGTGGCCATCCTGTCCTGCGGCGCGCTCATCGACGGGGTCGGGCAGTTTCCCGGCCCCTGGGCGCTGGTCCCGGTCGGCGCGGCCGTGCTGCTGATCCTGGCGGGGGCCAATCGCCAGGCCGATCCCTCCACGCGCGAGTGGCTGCCGCTGCCCAACCGCCTGCTGGCCGCCAAGCCGCTGATCAAGCTCGGCATGATGGCGTACTCGCTGTACCTCTGGCACTGGCCGCTGCTGATCTTCTGGCTGGCCTACACCGGCGAACCGCATGCCGGCTTCTTCGACGGCCTCGCGATCCTGCTGCTCTCCGGAGTGCTGGCTTATCTGACGATGCGGTTCATCGAGGAGCCCCTGCGGCGTCCCGCCGCCAAGGAGCCACCGCGGCGTCCCGCCGCCGCACAGCGCGGAACCCGGTGGCGCGACCGCCTGCGTCGGCCCGCGACCGCAGGCGGGATCGCGGTGGTGCTGCTCGGGGTGGCGCTGACGGTCACCTCCTTCGCCTGGCGCGGGCACGTCGCCGCCCAGCGGGCCAACGGCGAAGAACTGATGAACCTCTCCGCCGACGGCTATCCCGGAGCCAGGGCATTGCTCGACCATGCGAAGGTGCCGCAGCTGCCGTTCCGCCCGACCGTGCTCGAGGCGGCCGATGACCTGCCGGAGTCCACCAAGGACGGCTGCATCAGCGATTTCGACAATGCCGGCGTCATCAACTGCACCTACGGCGATCTCGCCGCGACCCGGACCATCGCCCTGGCGGGAGGTTCACATGCCGAGCACTGGGTCACCGCCCTCGACATCCTCGGCAAGCAACACGGCTTCAAAGTGGTCACCTACCTGAAGATGGGCTGTCCGCTGACCACCGAGAAAGTGCCGCTGGTGATGGGCGACAACCGGCCCTACCCGAAATGCCATCAATGGAACGAACGGGTGATGGAAAAGCTCATCGCCGATCACCCCGACTACGTCTTCACCACGTCGACCCGACCGTGGAACATCAAACCCGGCGACGTCATGCCGTCCACCTACATCGGCATCTGGAAGACGTTGACAGGGAACGGGATTCCGGTGCTGGCCATGCGCGACACCCCGTGGATGGTCCATAACGGCGAACCGTTCCAGCCGGCCGACTGCCTGGCCAGGGGCGGTGACGCGGTGTCGTGCGGCATCAAGCGCTCCGAAGTGCTCTCCGAACGCAACCAGACCCTGGACTTCGTCGAACAGTTCCCGTTGCTCAAAGTGCTCGATATGAGCGACGCGGTGTGCCGCCCGGACTTCTGCCGGGCCATCGAGGGCAACATCCTCCTATACCACGACGCGCATCACCTGTCGGCGACCTACATGCGCACCATGACACCGGAACTGGGCCGCCAGATCGGTGCCGCCACCGGATGGTGGTGACAACCGGTCAGGCGGTCAGCATCAGAACGGGGTGAGCCTCAGAACGGGGTGAAGAAGTACGTCGTAGTGCGCCCCTCGGCCGAGGTGCGACTCTTGGGGAAATTGATGTTGCCCACCGGGGTCCGGACCATGTACGACGTCACGTCGGCATCGGAAGCCGGCACGGTCGCGTGCACCGTCCCGAAGTTGCCCTTGCCGGGGTTGACGAAGCTGTAGATCGAGCCGACCGGCGGCACCTGACCCGGGTCCGTTCCTGCAGTGCCCTCGGTCACCTTGGTGACCATGACACCCCGGCTGTAGATGCCGAACAGGTCCCACTGATTGGAGACGTTGGCGTCGACGCGCCCGATCTTGTTGCCCTTGGAGTCGTAGACATCGAACTGCTGGTAGCCCTGGACCTGAACCTCCCTGGGCGGCAGTCCGTTCACGCCACTGGGCGTCATGGACCCGACGGGCTCGAAGGTGTATCCGTCGGGTGTCGTCAGCGGCGCGGAGGTGGGCTCCTGCGCGGCGTCGATCAAAGTGATCGGGCTGGTCAGGATTTTGCCGGTCGACGTCTTCTCGAGCAGCGAGACGACGTTGGTCGGCTGGGCCGGAAGGGCCGAATAGATGTAGGTGGCGTCCCCGATGTACATGATGTTGTAGACCGAACCGACCGGCGGAGTCTGTCCGGGACCGGTGCCGACGTTGACGCCGTCGTTCGCGGTGACCAGAACCGCCTGGGTTCCGATTCCGCCCCCGATGATGTCGAAGGTCGTGGTGAAGACGCCGTCGAAGTGACCGACCGGCTGGCCGGTGGTGTCGCTGTAGACGCTGAACGGCTGGTACCCCTGAACCGTGGTGAACAGCGGCAGGATTCCGCTTGTGCCGATGAAGGTTTCGCCAACCGGGTCGGTGGGCGCGATGTTGTAGCCGTTCATCAGGTCCATCGGCCGGTTGTCGATGGTGTGATCGGCGATTCCCTTGGCCGCGTCGAAGTTGACCGTCATCGGGAAGTCGCCGAACGGGGTGACCCAATTGAAGGAGACGGCGTCCGTACCGGACGGGGTGGGCATGGAGCTGTACGACCATCCGAGGTTCGGGAGGATCTTGAAGGTGGAGAATAGCGATCCGACCGGCGGGATCTGTCCGGCCTCGGTGCCCACGTTGGTGCCGTCGTTCGCCGTGACGAGAAGTTCCTGATAGTTGTAGCCGTTTCCGCGGCTGACCAGGGCGTCGAAGGTTCCGACCGGGGCACTGGTGTCGGGGTTCACGAGTTCGAAACTCTGCTGGCCCTGGATCAGTGCCGGCGCGCCGGGCAGGTAGGTCCAGCGTCCGTAGAACGAGGTGATGGTCTCGGGATCCGTGGGAACCACGTTGTACCCGTTCAGCATCAGGGCCGGAGCGGCCTTGAACGGGCTCGGCGGGGCGATGGTCGCGAGCGAGGTGACCATCAGCATCCCCATCTGCGCCACTGCGGTCGCGCCGAGGACCACCAGGCTGCGGATGAGGTCGAGGCGCTCAGCCGGAGTGAGTTGGTCGGAGCCGACCGCGTTGGTGGAGACCAGCGCGTTGGCGGGGGCCGCGACGGCGGCGGCGGGAGCCGCGGTCATCACCAGAGGCCGCAGCGTCGACAGCGACGGCAACGTCGGCAGGGACGGCAGCGCGGTGACCGGGAGCGTCGGTACCGTCGCCGAGCCGAGGAGCGCGGACAGCGGCGCCAGGTTCGGCAGCGTGATCGCGGTCGAACGCGCCGTGATCCGGTCGATCGCGGCGGACAGCGCCGCCGCGGGCGTGCGAGCGGAATCCTGGTTCCCAGCCGCGCCACGCGTCAGGCCTGTCAACGCGGACTGCACCCGGTTCTTCGGCGTCGCGGCTGCCACCGGTGCCATGGTCAGCGCGGCGGGAGCATTCGGGTCAGCCTGGGTCGCCGCGGCGGGGGCGGGCGTCGGAGCGGCGTTCGACCGGGGCTTCCGGTCCGCGGTGCGTGCCGCCCGGCCAGTCGTGGCCCGGCCGGAGGTCGCGTTCTTCGCCGACGAGTTCGACGCCGTGGTGTTACCCGAATCCGCGGATCCGGGCTCGGCAATGGCGATCGCGGCGTTGGAGAACACCGCGGCACCCACTCCGAAAGCGACCGCAAGGCCACCCACCCGACCAACGTACGTCGACGCGCTCATCAGTTTCCCCAATCCCGGATCGGCAAATTAAATTCGTAGTGGCAATTACCCTATCATCAGGCTTTGCTGTGAACACAATTCGCAGTTCAGAGCGTTTTCGCCAATATCGAACGGCAACGTTTGACCACTGGTGCGGCAAATAGACAGTGAGTGCGGTTCGCGCGATCGCGCCGCGAGCCGCCCACGTCGGGGGACGCTGTCCGCTGCCCGGAAAATCTGATCCGGCCGCATCCGCCCCAGCCGCCGATAAGGTCGAGAAATGACTCCTCCCCCGACCATCGTCTGGCCTGGCAGCCCCTATCCACTGGGTGCCACCTACGACGGGGCGGGCACCAATTTCTCGGTGTTCTCCGAGGTCGCCGAGCGAGTCGAACTGTGCCTGATCGACAACGGAAGCGACGGGTGCATCACCGAGACCCGGATCGACCTCGATGAGGTGGACGGGTTCGTCTGGCACGCCTACCTGCCCTCCATCGCGCCCGGACAGCGCTACGGCTTCCGGGTGCACGGCCCCTGGGATCCCACTGCGGGTCTGCGCTGCGACTCCAGCAAGTTGCTTCTCGACCCGTACGGCAAGTCCTTCACCGGCGACTTCGATTTCAGCCAGGCGCTGTACTCCTACGACCTCGGAGCGGACGACCGCGCCAGCGGCGGCAGGCCGCCGCGGGTCGACTCACTCGGCCACACCATGACCTCGGTGGTGATCAATCCCTACTTCGGCTGGGGTGCCGACCAGGAGTGGCCGTCGCTGCGGCCGAATCGGCCCTACAACGAGACGATCATCTACGAGACCCACGTCAAGGGCATGACCCAAACCCATCCCGGAATTCCCGAACATCTCCGCGGCACCTACGCCGGGCTGGCCCACCCCGCGGTCATCGACCACCTGAAGTCCATGAACGTGACGGCGATCGAACTCATGCCGGTGCACCAGTTCCTGCACGACAAGCGCCTACTCGACCTCGGCTTGCGAAACTACTGGGGCTACAACACTTTCGGATTTCTCGCGCCGCACTACCAGTACGCAGCCAACCAGCAACCCGGCGGAGCCGTCGGCGAGTTCAAGACCATGGTTCGCACCTTCCACGAAGCCGACATCGAGGTGATCCTCGACGTGGTCTACAACCACACCGCCGAAAGCGACCACCTGGGACCGACGATCAACTTCCGCGGCATCGACAACGCCGCCTATTACCGTCTGCTCGATTCGGATCTGCGGCTGTACAAGGACTTCACCGGAACAGGCAACAGCCTCAACGCCCGCCACCCGCACACCCTTCAACTGATCATGGACTCGCTGCGGTACTGGGTGTTGGACATGCACGTCGACGGTTTCCGATTCGACCTGGCCTCCACGTTGGCCCGGGAGTTCTACGACGTCGACCGGCTGAGTGCGTTCTTCGATCTGGTGCAGCAGGATCCGGTCGTCAGCCAGGTCAAACTGATCGCCGAACCCTGGGATGTCGGCGAGGGCGGCTACCAGGTGGGCAACTTCCCCGGCCTGTGGACGGAGTGGAACGGCAAGTATCGCGACACGGTTCGCGACTACTGGCGTGGCGAGCACGGCGCACTCGGCGAGTTCGCCTCCCGGCTGACCGGATCGTCGGACCTCTACGAAGCGACCGGGCGGCGGCCCAGCGCCAGCATCAACTTCGTCACCTGCCACGACGGTTTCACCCTGGCCGACCTGGTTTCCTACAACCACAAGCACAACGACGCCAACGGCGAACACAATCGCGACGGCGAGAGCCACAACCGCTCGTGGAACTGTGGCGTGGAGGGTCCGACCGACGACCCCGGGATCACCGCACTGCGTCACCGCCAGATGCGCAACATCATGGCCACTCTGATGCTCTCCCAGGGCACTCCGATGATCAGCCACGGCGACGAGATCGGCCGGACCCAGCACGGCAACAACAACGGCTACTGCCAGGACTCCCCCCTGACCTGGATCGACTGGTCACTCGAACAGACGAATTCGGACATCCTGGAGTTCACCCGCAAGGTCACCGCGCTGCGGACCGAGCACCCGGTGTTCCGCCGGCGGCGGTTCTTCGACGGCAGGCCGGTGCACACCGGCGGACAGATCCGCGATATCGCCTGGCTTACCCCGTCCGGCAACGAAATGACCGACGGGGACTGGAATTCGGGGCCCAAGTGCGTCGCGGTGTTCCTCAACGGAGATGCCATCCCGGAACCCAATGCCCGCGGCGAACGTGTGGTAGACGACTCATTCCTGTTGTGCTTCAACGCCAATGGCGACGCGGTGGACTTCCTCACCCCCGACGGCATCTACGCACACCAGTGGACCGTGGTCCTGGACAGCGTCGACCCGACCGGCGCCAGCGACCGGGTGGTTTCGGCGGGTACAGCCGTCACCGTTGCGCCGCACTCCCTGCTGGTGCTGCAGAAGACCGGGTGACAGCCCGGTCAGGTGAGGTAGCGGTATGCCGGCGAGCCCGGCTCGAGCGCTTCGACGTGAATGCCGGACGCCGCCATGCGATCTCGCAACCCGTCGTAGCCGGTGGCAGATCCGAGTTCGACACCGACCAGCGCCTCGCCGGTCTCCCGGTTGTTGCGCTTGACGTACTCGAAGAGCGTGATGTCGTCGTTGGGTCCGAGGATCTCGTCGAGGAAGCGCCGCAGCGCGCCGGGCTCCTGGGGGAAGTCCACCAGGAAATAGTGTTTGAGGCCGAGGTGGACCAGCGAACGCTCGATCACCTCGCCGTAGCGGGAGACGTCGTTGTTGCCGCCGGAGATCAGGCACACCACGGTCGCACCCGGCCGGACCTCGGTCTCCAGCAGTCCGGCGACCGACAGCGCCCCGGCGGGCTCGGCGATGATGCCCTCGTTCTGATAAAGGTCGAGCATCGCGGTGCACACCGCTCCCTCGTCGACGGTGGTCACCGACACCATGTCACCCGCCGCGGCCAGCGCCTGGTAGGTGAACTTCCCGGCACGACGCACCGCCGCGCCGTCGACGAACTGATCGACCTCATCGAGGTCCACCGGCCCACCTGAGGCCAGCGCCGCCATCATCGAGGCGGCGCCGGCGGGTTCGACGCCGAGCACCGAGGTGGCGGACGTCCGCTCGGCGAGATAGGTCGTGATGCCGGCGATGCACCCGCCGCCGCCGACCGGCACCACCACCAGATCGGGTTCTGCGCCATCGCAAACGGCGGCCACCTGCTCGAGCATCTCCACGGCGATGGTGCCCTGGCCGGCGATCGTGCGCGGGTCGTCATAGGGCGGGACGAGCGTCGCGCCGGTCCGGGAGACATCGTCGAGCGCAGCTGCGGCGGCGTCGTCGTACGTCAGCCCACCGACGATCAACTCGATGAAATCGCCTCCGTGATAACGGATCCGGTCGCGCTTCTGCTTGGGCGTCTTTCCCGGTACATAGACCCGGCCGTGCACGCCCATGGTCCGGCAGGCCAGCGCGAATCCCTGGGCGTGGTTGCCGGCCGAGGAACACACCACACCTGCATTCAGATCTGCGTCACTCAGCTGTTTGAGCAGGTTGTAGGCACCGCGCACCTTGTACGAGCGCACGGTCTGCAGATCCTCGCGCTTGAGATAGATCTCGGCGCCGGTAGCCGCTGAAAGCCGGTCGCTGTGCTGCAGGGGGCTGCGCAGAACGACGTCGGCGATCCGCTGTGCGGCGCCGTCGATGTCAGCAGCGGTGATCGACACCGGTCAATGGTGCCACCGCGGTGAACCGGTCAGTGAACGGGGGTGAGCACGAACACCGGGATCACGCGGTCGGTTTTGGCCTGGTAGTCGGCGTAGTCGGGCCAGACCTCCACCGCACGATCCCACCAGAGGGCCTTCTCGTCGCCGAACACCTCACGCGCCTCGTAGTCGCCGGTGCTGGTGCCGTCCTGTAGTTCCACCCGGGGATTCTTGATGATGTTGTGGTACCAGACCGGATGCTTCGGGGCCCCGCCCAGCGACGCGACGATGGCGTATTCCCCGTTGTGCTCGACGCGCATCAGTGGGGTCTTGCGCAGCTTTCCGGTCTTGGCGCCGATGGTGGTCAGCAGGACCACCGGCTTGCCCTTGAGTTCGGTGCCCGCCGTTCCACCGGAGGACATGTACAACTCGGCGTTCTCCCGGGCCCAGTCCAATGTGCTCGGTTCGTAGTCACCCTGTAGCGGCATGGGTCAAGACTAAAGCCCGGTCGGCCCAGGGGCTAACGGAGGCAGACCGAGAAGATGTTCCGGACCGCGTGGTTGTTGAACCGCAAGGACCAATCCCGGGCGCCGCTTGAGGTCAAGCCGACGAATGACGGCTGGGCTCCCGCCTTGGTGGGGACGCGCATCGACGCCTCGATGGTCCGCAACACGTTCACGTTGGTGATCGGGTTGGAGTAGGTCCCGGGGACGACGTGCGCGCCGTAGAACAGGGTGAAAATCGTGTTCGGCCCGGATTGTCCCGACCCGCTCGGGTTTTTCGCGTTCTCGGAGGGACCTTGCGCGGCACTGGTGAAGCCCGGGGTGCCGGGCTCCAGCGGATTGTGACCGTTCGGCCCGGAGTAGTTGAGGAACGGCAGCGGCGGGGTCTTCCAGTCGGGTGTGGAGTCCTCATCGGTGGTCACGATGAGCAGGCTGTTGTTGGAGACCGCCCACTGTGCATAGGCGGCGATGTTCTGCTGCAACCAGGCATCGGCGTTGGCCATCGAGGTGTCGGAGGTGGCGACGTCCAGGTTCTCCGCGGCCGCGCCATAGCTGAAGTTGTGCATGTCGTGCTGGAGGGCCGGGATGACGAACGAGACGTCGGGCAGTGTGCTGAAGTCCGGGCCGAACGTCGCGTCCGGGCCGACCGACACGAAGTCCTGGGACACGGACTGGGGCACGTTGGTGAAGCCCGCCCACGGCGCGTGCCGCACCACGTTGGCAAGTGTGCCGGTGGTGCCCGGTTCGGACGCGATGCTCCCGGTGAACGTGAAGAGGCCTCCCGGCTGACTCAGATCGGCAGGGCCGGAGTAACCCTCCACGTAGCCGACGAAGCTCTTCGGCCGGCGCTGCGACTGGAGCTCGGTGTAGAGGTTCGGCGCCGTGGCGTGCACAGCGTTGGTCCCGTCGATGTTGATCGGGGGGGCGTCGGTTGTGACGCCCTGGTTGTTTCCGGAGAACAGCCAGTAGTAGTTCGGCTGACTGGGGTGCTGAAGGCCGTAAGACGAGGTCATCAACGCCCCGCCGGGGACCAGGACGGTGTTGATATACGGCACCGGTGCCTGATTGGTGGCGTCCGCACCGAGGATCTCGTCACGGCTGTGGTTTTCCAGCACGACCACGACGATGTGGTCGTAGCGCGGGACCCAGCCCAGCGTCGGGCGGGGGCTCCAACCGCGTTTGGCGTCAGCCACGGCGTTACGGCCCAGCAGTAACGCACCTTGCAGGAAATCGGTGAAGCCGTTGGCCGGCAATCCGGAGAGCCGTGAGCTCGCGGCATCGAGCGCCTGAGTCATGGCAGCGTCGACGCGCCGAACGGTTGCCGACAGCCGCGGCTGGCCACCGGTCGATGCGCCGGTACCCAGCCGCGCCGGCTGGACGTGCTCCGACGGGGCGGGCGCACTGCCCGCCACCGTAGTGGCCGCGGCACCGGCCGCCGATGTGGTTGCCGCCACCATCCCCGCGAAGGCCACTCCACCAACCGGCGGGCGGTTTCCAGTGACCGCCGGCGCCGCCAACGGCCGAGCCGTGGCGGAGGCAACGGGATTCCCGTCCGGCCGATCCACGCCGGAACGACGAGCGTGCGGACGCGCCGAGCGACTGGCCGCGGTCGGGGTGGCGCCCCTGCCGGGCCGAACCGGCTGAGCCGAGGACGAATCCCCCGCCTGTGTCACCGAGGACGATCCGTCGTCGGCACCGGCTACCGGGCAACCCAGCTGGAGAGCGCCCAACTGGAGCGCGAACGCCGCCAGTCCCATGGTCACCGCCGCCGCCGGACGCCGGCCACGACCGTAAACGTGGATGTTTCCCGCCATCGCCTGAACTCCCCACTGCGCCTTCTGCCGGAAGGCCCCACCTACCGGGGCCCCGCCTGCTTGAAGATCTCACGCTAGCAATGGGATTGAGCAATCGCACAGGTTTCGAGGGCCGTTTTCGCGGTCGCGCGAACCGCGCCGAAAGCTAACCGCCGAGGCAGCCCGGACCGAGCAGTGCCTTGAGGTCGCCCATCAGTGCCGAGGACGGCGTCACCCGGAGCGACTGGTCCAGTTCCAGGGTGGTGATGCGGTCACCGCTGATCAGCCGGAGATGCACCTGGGAGGTCCCCGGGTGCCGGGCCAGGACCTGCTTGAGCGCCGTCACCTTGTCCAGGGTGCACTGACGAGTGGGCAGACTGACCGCCAGGGGCCGATCCGCTTGGGCGTTCGAGAAGTCCGGCACGACAAGGTCATTGGCGATCAGCGTGACACGGTCGTCCTGGATGCGCACCTTGCCGCCGACCAGTACGACCGCGTCGTCGGCGATCTCGGCCCCGAACAGCGAGTAGGTCTGCGGGAAGAACATCACCTCGATCCCGCCGGTGAGATCCTCCAGTTGGGCTGAAGCCCAGGGCATTCCGCTCTTGTTGACCCTCCGGTTGACCGCGGCGAGGATGCCTCCGACACGCACCTGAGCGTCGTTGACCACCGTGCCGTCCAGAATCGCAGGGATCTGGGTGTCGACCTGGGTGGCCAACAGGTGCGCGACGCCGTTGAGCGGATGGCCGGAGACGTAGAGGCCCAGCATCTCCCGTTCGAGGGCGAGCTTGTGCTTGTCCTCCCACTCGTCGTCGGGCACCTTGATGGTGAAGACGGACCCGGCCTCGCCTCCGTCACCCCCGCCGAAAAGGTCGAACTGGCCGATTGCTTCGGCCTTCTTGGTGCCCAGCACCGATTCGACGGCATCGCTGTGCACCAGGAACAGGCCCTTGCGGGGATGACCCAGCGAATCGAATGCGCCTGCCTTGACCAGCGATTCGGTGACCTTCTTGTTGCAGGCCGCGATGTCGATCTTGTTGAGATAGTCGGAGAAGTCGGTGAACTTGCCCTTGGCGATGCGGGTTGCGATCAGTGAACTGACGACATTGGCGCCGACGTTGCGGACTGCTCCCAACCCGAAGCGGATGTCCTCGCCCACCGAGGCGAAGTTCAGTTCTGACTCGTTGACGTCGGGCGGAAGAACTGTGATGCCGAGCTTGCGGCAGTCGGCGAGGTAGACCGCGGCCTTGTCCTTGTCGTCTCCGACCGAGGTCAGCAGACCGGCCATGTACTCGGCCGGATAGTTTGCCTTCAGATAGGCCGTCCAGTACGACACCAAGCCGTAGCCCGCGGCGTGTGACTTGTTGAAGGCATAACCCGCGAACGGCAGGATGGTGTCCCACAGGGCCTTGACCGCGCGCTCGGAGAACCCGTTCGCCGTCATGCCCTCGCGGAATCCTTGGTATTCGGCCTCCAAGACCTCGATCTTTTTCTTGCCCATGGCTTTTCGCAGCGCATCGGCCTTGCCCATGGTGTAGGAGGCGACCTTCTGTGCGATGAACATGATCTGCTCTTGGTAGACGATCAGGCCATAGGTCTCGGACAGGATCTCCTTGAGCGGCTCTTCCAGCTCGGGGTGGATCGGCTTGATGGGCTGCCGGCCGTTCTTGCGGTCGGCGTAGTCGTTGTGGGCGTTCATGCCCATCGGGCCCGGCCGGTACAACGCCAGGACGGCGACGATGTCGTTGAACTCGGTGGGCTGCATGCGACGCAGCAGGTCGCGCATCGGGCCGCCGTCGAGTTGGAACACACCCAGGGTGTCACCACGGCCGAGCAGCTCGTAGGCCTTGGGGTCGTCGAGAGGCAGCGTGTCCAGATCCAGGTCGATACCCCGGTTGGCTTTGATGTTCGCGATGCAGTCGCCGATGATGGTCAGGTTCCGGAGACCCAGGAAGTCCATCTTCAGCAGCCCGATGGCCTCGCACGACGGGTAGTCCCAGCCGGTGATGATCGCCCCGTCCTGCGGGCGCTTCCACAGCGGGATCGCCTCGATGAGGGGCTCGCAACTCATGACCACCGCGCACGCGTGCACGCCGGCGTTGCGGACCAGGCCTTCCAGCCCGCGGGCCGTCTCGTAGATGGTCCGCACGTCGGGGTCGGTGTCGATCAGACCGCGGACCTCGGCGGCCTCCTTGTACCGCTCGTGGGTGGGATCGGTGATCCCGGACAGCGGGATGTCCTTGGCCATGATCGGCGGCGGCAGCGCCTTGGTGATCCGGTCGGCGATCGCGAATCCCGGCTGGCCGTAGTGGACGCGGGCAGAATCCTTCAGCGCCGCTTTCGTCTTGATGGTGCCGAAGGTGATGACCTGGGCGACCCGGTCGCTTCCCCACTTCTCGGCGGCGTACCGCACCATCTCGCCACGACGGCGGTCGTCGAAGTCGATATCGATATCCGGGGCCGAGGGCCGCTCGGGGTTGAGGAAGCGCTCGAAGAGCAGTCCGTGCGGAATCGGGTCGATGTTGGTGATTCCGAGCGCGTAGGCCACCAGCGAGCCGGCGGCCGATCCGCGGCCTGGGCCGACCCGGATGTCAACCGAGCGCGCATAGTTGATCAGGTCGGCGACGATCAGGAAGTAGGAGGGGAAACCCTTGCCGCAGATGACGTCGATTTCGAAGGCTGCGCGCTCGGTGTACTCCGGCGGCACGCCCTCGGGAAACCGCCGCCGCAGACCGAGCTCAACCTCGTGGCGAAGCCAGGAACCCTGGTCGTGCCCGTCGGGCACCGGGAAGATCGGCATGCGGTCGCGGGGCGTCCACACATCGGCGTAGGACTGCACGCGTTCCGCGATCAGCAGCGTGGAGTCGCACGCCTCCGGGATCTCGGCGTCCCACAGCGCGCGCATCTCGGCGGCGGACTTGATGTAGTAGCCGTCGCCGTCGAACTTGAACCGGTTGGGATCGGACAGCGTCTTGCCGGTCTGGACGCAGAGCAGGGCCTCGTGGTTGTGGGCGGCCTCCCGGGTGACGTAGTGGCAGTCATTGGTGGCCAACGGCGGGATGCCCAGCTTGCGGCCGATCTCGAGCAGACCGTCGCGAACCCGCCGTTCGATGGACAGGCCGTGATCCATCAGTTCCAGGAAGTAGTTCTCCGCACCGAAGATGTCCCGCCACTCGGCTGCCGCGGCCAGCGCCGCGGCGTCCTGGCCGAGCCTGAGCCGGGTCTGCACCACTCCGGACGGGCATCCGGTGGTGGCGATGATGCCCTCGGCGTGCTCGGCGATGATCTCGGCGTCCATCCGGTTCCACTTGCCCAGCTGACCCTCGAAGGAGGCCAGTGAGGTCAGTCTGAACAGGTTGCGCAGGCCGGTGGCGTTCTCGGCGACCATGGTCAGATGGGTGTAGGACCCGCTGCCGGAGACGTCGTCGGATTTCTGACTCGGATCGCCCCAGAGGATGCGGCGGGTGTCGAACCTCGAGCCCGGGGCGACGTAGGCCTCGACGCCGATGATGGGTTTGATCCCGACCTTGGTGGCCGCGTTGTAGAACTCGCTGGCTCCGAACATGTTGCCGTGGTCGGTCATGCCGATGGCCGGCATCTCCAGCCGCTGCGCCTCGGACAGCATGGGGGTGATCTTGGCCGCACCGTCGAGCATCGAATACTCGGTGTGGTTGTGCAGGTGAACGAAAGACCCGCCGCTCGGATTACCCATAGGACCGTCAGTCTAGGGCCGCCCGCCGACGCCTCTCGGCGTGTCGTCCGGCCGTGTCCGGCGGTGGTCGTCCGACCGTCTCAGGCAGTGGTCGCGCAAGCGGTCTGTCAGGTGCCGTCCTTGAGCATGCGGGCGATCTCCTTGGCCTGCTCAGGCTTCAGATCGTCGCCGGAGAGCTGGAGGACCTGGCCCTCGATCGGGGCGGTGATCTTGGGTCCCCAGACCACGGTGCCGCCCCGGACGAAGGCCACCTGCTTGCCCACCTGCCCTTCGGTGTACTTGCCGAAGTCCTTGGCCGAGTCGGTGGTCATCGACATCTGCACGAGCTGGACGCCGGTCAACGGGTTGCGGAACGAGTCGACGTTCGTCAACTGGACCCGCATGGCTTCTGGCCCCAGTTCGTAGACCGCGGTCTTGTTGATGTCGCAGATCCGCGTCGGCTTGTCCGCCGGCGCCGGGGTCGAAGGGGGGCACTGGGCCGGCGTCGTCACGAAGGCACTCACGACCGGCCGCACCGGCAGCGGCTTGATGGTCAGCGGGGGCGCCGTCGTCGTCGGGGTGACCGTTTCGGCGTTGTCGTCCGTGCTGTGCAGCAGGGGCGTGATCATCGGCACGATCTGCAGGAGAATCGCGGACAGGCCCGCGATTGCGGAAATGACGATGACGAAGATCCGCTTTTTGGGGCGTTCCTTGCTTTCATTCATGATGCCTGCAAGGTACCTGCCCGGGCGCGGACCGTGCGAGACAACGCGTCGGCGCTGAAGATCCCGAGGGCAAACCAGATCAGCGCGAAGCCGATCCACCGCGCCGGGGGCATCGGCTCGTGATCGATCAGAACACCCCAGCTCAGCTGCATCGACGGGGTCACGTACTGCAGTAATCCCATCGTCACCAAAGGCAGCCGCTGGGCCGCTGCCGCGAAACACAGCAGCGGAATCGCGGTGACCGGCCCGCACAGCAGCATCAGGACGACGTGCAGCGGCCCATGATTGGTGAAGTCGCTGTCGCCGGTGATAGCGATGACGATCAGGTAGCCCAGGGCGAACGGGGCTGCGATGGCGGTCTCCACCGCGACGCTGACCCGCGGATCGCAGGGCACCACTTTTTTGACCGCGCCGTAGAGGCCGAACGTCACCGCCACCCCGAGCCCGATCAGCGGGAGACTGCCAGCACCGGCGGACAGCAGAACTACGGCGGCGGTGGCCAGCAGCAGGGCCAGGATCTGGACCCGGTTGAGCCGCTCGCCGAACAGCACCATCCCGAGCATGACGTTGACCAGCGGAGTGATGAAGTAGCCGAGCGCGGCGTCGACGACGTTGCCGGAGTTGACCGCGAAAATATAGATCAGCCAGTTCGCCGAGATCAGTGCCGAGGCGCAGGCGAGCAGCAGCCACGTGCGTCCGGTGATGGCGCGCAGGTCACCGAGTCGCCCGACGGCGATCAGCAGCACCGCCATCAGCACCACGGTCCAGACGATCCGGTGGGCCAGGATTTCCGGGGCACCGGCCGGCGCGAGCAGGGTGAAGAACGCCGGGAACACTCCCCAGAGACCGTATGCCGTGAAGCCGTAGAACAGGCCCGCCCGTTGCCGGTCGGCGCTCACGACCACGCGCTCACGAGTCGGTGCGCAGCACGTCCAGGGCGTGTTGCAGATCCGCCGGGTAGGGGCTGGTGATCTCGATGTGCCGGCCGTCGGCTGGGTGCGCGAACGCCAATGACCGGGCGTGCAGCCATTGCCGCTCGAGACCGAGGCGCTTGGCCAGAACCGGGTCTGCACCGTAGGTCAGGTCCCCCGCGCACGGGTGGTGCAGCGCGGAGAAGTGGACCCGGATCTGATGGGTACGCCCCGTCTCCAGGTGGATGTCGAGAAGGCTTGCCGCACGGAACATTTCGAGCGTGTCATAGTGGGTGACACTGGCGCGGCCGCCCTCGGTGACGGCGAACTTCCAGTCATGGCCGCGGTGCCGGCCGATCGGCGCGTCGATGGTGCCGCTCGACGGATCCGGATGTCCTTGCACCACAGCGTGATACCGCTTGTCGACGGTCCGTTGCTTGAAGGCCCGCTTGAGCACGGTGTAGGCATGTTCGGACAGCGCCACCACCATGACACCCGAGGTGCCGACGTCGAGACGTTGCACGATGCCCTGCCGTTCGTGGATTCCCGACGTACTGACGCGGAATCCCGCCGCGGCCAGGCCGCCGAGGACCGTCGGGCCGTGCCAGCCGACTGTCGCATGGGCGGCGACACCCGGAGGCTTGTCGACGGCGACGATGTCGGCGTCCGAATACAGGATCGTCATGCCCTCGATCTCGACGGGCGTATTCTCCACGGGCGCAGGCGCTTCCGGTAGTTGTACCGTCAGCCAGGCGCCGGCCTCCAGCCGGTCGGACTTGCCGGCCGGAACTCCATCGAGCAGCACCCCGCCGTCCTCGGCGACGGCGGCGGCCGCCGTCCGCGACAACCCGAGTAGCCGGGCCAGTCCGGCATCGACCCGCATTCCGGCCAGGCCTTCCGGAATCGGCATGGACCGTTCTGCCATCAGGCTGTCTCAGCCCCCGACTCGGCTCCAGCCTCCACGGCCGGTCCGCGCCGGCCGGGGGCGTCGAAGTCGTAGCCCAGCAGCGAGAGACCTACCAGCAGCATCGCCCCGCCCACCACCGCCGGATCGGCGACGTTGAACACCGGCCACCAGCCGATCGACAGGAAGTCGACGACGTGACCCCGCAGCGGCCCGGGCGAGCGGAAGAACCGGTCCATCAGGTTTCCCAGCGCACCGCCGAGGATCATCCCCAGCCCGACCGCCCACCAGGACGACACCAGGCGTCGGCCCATCCAGACGATCCCGATCACAACGCCGACGGCGACCAGAGTCAGAACCCAGGTGTAACCCGTGGCCATGGAGAACGCGGCACCGGAGTTTCGCACCAATGTCCAGGTGACCGTGTCGCCGATGATCGACACCGGCTGGCCTGGTGTGAGCAGTTCGACCGCCAGCACCTTCGTGATGACATCCAGCGCGAGCACCAGCGCGGCGACCGACAACAGCAGTCTGAGCCTGCGGCGCGGAACGACATCGCTGGGGCGCTCGGTCTCCTCGGTCACGTGCACCATCATTCCCTAACCCCGGTGCTGCGATGATGACGGTCATGACTCGCCTCGTCGTCATCACCACCGGCGGCACCATCGCCACCGGCGCCCAGCCCGATGGCGTGCTGCGGCCGGCCCGCAGCGGCGCCGACCTGCTCGGCGGCTTGGGTGCCGATGCCGACGCCGAGGTGGTCGATCTGATGTCGGTGGACAGTTCGCAACTCGGCCCTCCGGACTGGCTTCGGATCAGGGCAGCGGTGGATGCCGCGTTCAGTGCCGGCGCCGACGGGATAGTGGTGACGCACGGAACCGACACGATGGAGGAGACCACCCTGTGGGTGGATCTCACCTATGACGGCGCCGCCCCGGTGGTGTTCACCGGGGCCGCGCTGCCGGCCGACGATCCCCACCCCGACGGACCGGGCAACCTGCGCGACGCGCTGGCCGTCGCGGCCAGTCCGGCCGCCCGCGAGCTCGGGGTGCTGCTGAGCTTCGCCGGAACGGTGTTCACTCCCCTGGGCACCACAAAGCAGGGTGGACCGACGGTGTTCGGGGGGACGGCCCCGGTCGGTGCGGTGTCGGAGGGACTCTTCACACCGGCGCGCTCCGTCGATCGGCCCTACCTCGGCCAGGTCGCCGACACACCCCGGGTAGACATCGTCGCCGCCTACCCCGGCGCGGACGGCACCGCCATCGACGCCTTCATCGGGGCCGGGGCTCGTGCGGTGGTTCTGGAGGCGATGGGCGCCGGGAACGCCGGGCCCGCCACCGTCGAGGCGGTGGGACGCGCCTGCCGGCGCGGCGTCGCGGTCGCGGTCACCAGCAGGGTGCCCGAGGGCGGAACGCATCCGGCCTACGGCCCGGGACACGACCTGGTGACCGCCGGAGCCGTCATGGTGCCCAGGCTGCGCGCCAGCCAGGCCCGGGTCCTGCTGATGGCGGCACTGGGGGCGGGGCTACCCGTTGCCGACGTCATCGCCCGCTGGGGCTGACCCGGACTCGACGAACTCCGGCCAGTCCAGGCTGTCGACGGGATCGGCTCGCTGCAGCGCCGAGGTGTCGATGGGGAATGTGCGCATGATGCCCGGGCCGCTGCTGCGGGTCTCGAACCGCACGCTGACGACGCCGTGGCCTGCGCCCTGAACCCAGCCGTGACCGAACTCCAGGTGACTGAGGTCATCACCGACGCGCCATCCTGGCTCACCCGCAGAGTCCGCGCGGGGAGCCGGCATGGGGTTGTCGGCCAGTTCCGCACCCTCCTGCTCGAGATCGGGGAACAGCGACTCCTGACGGACATCGCTGAGGCCTGAAAAGCCAACGCCCAGAAGCCGAATGGGCCCGACCTCGCGAGGATCGATCAGGAGCCTACGGGCCATGGCCGCCAGCGTTCCGGCATCCGCGGTGGCATAGGGCAGCGTGGCCGAACGGGTCAGCGTGGACATGTCGGACTTCTTGAGCTTGACCGTCACGGTGCGGGCACCGCGACCGTCGCGAGCCAGCCGGCGATGAGCGTGTTCGGCGATCGGGTCGGCGGCGTCTCGTAGTTGCTCGAGCGTGGTGAGATCGGTCGCGAAGGTGGATTCGGCGCTGATCTGTTTGGCTTCGGCGCGTTCGGCCACCGGGCGGTCGTCGATACCACGAGCCAGGCGATGAAGTGCCGGCCCGACGGTCGCCCCCAGAATGTCGGCCGCCTCGGCGTCGGACAGGGCTGCCAGCTGCCCGATCGTCTCGACCCCCAGCCGGTGCAGCTTCTCCTCCGCGACCGGACCGATGCCCCACAACCGACGCACCGGCAGGCTTTCCAGAAGCAGCCTCTCCTCATCGCGCCGGATCACCCGAACACCATCGGGTTTCGCGAGTCCGGAGGCGATCTTGGCGATCTGTTTGCCCGAACCGGCTCCCACCGAGGCGATCAGGCCGGTCTGCTCACGCACCCTCCGACGCAGCAGTGCGCAGAAACGCTCCACCTGCTGCGGCGTGGCGCCGACGAGGTCGGGAGGCTCGCCGAAGGCCTCGTCCAGGGACAGCTGCTCCAGCACCGGCACCAGGGTGCGGACCGATTCCAGAACCCGGCGGCTGGCCACCCCGTACACCGACCCGCGAGGGGGCAGCACCACCGCTGCCGCCCCGATGAGCCGACGGGCTTGGTGGACCGGCATCGCCGAGCGAGCGCCGAATGCCCGGGCCTCGTAACTCGCACCGGCCACCACGCCCCGGCCCCCGGTCCCACCGACCACCACGGGTCTGCCGCGGAGCGTAGGCCGGGTCAGCTGTTCGACGGACGCGAAGAAGGCGTCCATGTCGAAGTGCAGCACCCAGCGGGACACCCCACCATTCTCCCGATCATCCGATCCGTCGGGTGCCCGGTGGCATCAGGCCCTGGCGATCGCGACGCGAACCCCGTCGCCGATCTCCACGCCGTCGATGGGGTCGCCGAATTCGAATCCGGTGGCGAGGATCTCGCCGGCGATCAGATCGCGATGCGTGCGGGCCCACTCGTCGCGGCCCTCGGGAACCTTCATCACCACGGTGATCCGGTCGCTGACGTCCAGACCGGAGGACTTGCGCAGGTCCTGCAGTTCGCGGATGCGGTCCTTGGCCCAGCCCTCGGCCTCGAGTTCCGGGGTGACGGTGTCGTCGAGGACCACCAGCCCGGCGCCGCCGGGCAGTGCCGCGGTGCACTCCGGGTCAGCGGCGACGAGCTTGGACTCGTACTCGCCCTCGTGCAGCACGACGTCGCCGGCGCTCAGTGTGCCGTCGGGGTTGAGCACACTCTGTCCGGCCTTGACCGCCTTGATCGCGTCCTGAACAGACTTGCCGAGCCGCGGCCCGGCGGCGCGGGCATTGACAGTCAGGTCGAAGCGACCGTGCGCGCCGATGTCGTCGGTGAGGTCAACCGCCTTGACGTTCAGTTCATCGGCGATCAAGCCGGTGAACGGCTCCAGAAGCTGCGGGTTATCCACCGCCACAGTGACTTTCGGCAACGGCAGGCGGACCCTGAGCTTCTTGGCCTTGCGCAGCGAGGACGCGGCAGAGCACACGTCGCGGACCTGGTCCATCGCCGCGACCAATGCTGGGTCCTCGGGCAGGATGCCGGCCTCGGGCCAGTCGGTCAGATGCACCGAGCGCTCGCCGGTCAGACCGCGCCAGATCACCTCGGACGCCATCGGAAGCAGCGGGGCGGCCAGTCTGGTGGTGATCTCCAGAACGGTGTGCAGGGTGTCGATGGCGTCGCGGTCCTCTTCCCAGAATCGCGACCGTGACCGTCGCACATACCAATTCGTCAGCGCCTCGGTGAACTGGCGCAGTTGCTCGCAGGCTACGGAGATGTCGCAGACGTCCATCGACGCGGTCAGCTGGTCGCGCAGTTCGGCCAGCTTGGCCAGGATGTAGCGGTCCAGTACGTGGCTGGAGTCAGTCCGCCACGTGCCCTTGGCCGGCGCGTAGAGGGCCAGGAAACTGTAGGCGTTCCACAACGGGAGCAGAACCTGGCGCACACCCTCGCGGATACCCTGCTCGGTGACGACCAGGTTGCCGCCGCGCAGGATCGGCGACGCCATCAGGAACCAGCGCATGGCATCGGAGCCGTCCCGGTCGAACACCTCGTTGACGTCGGGGTAGTTGCGCAGCGACTTGCTCATCTTCTGCCCGTCGTTGCCGAGCACGATGCCGTGCGCCACACAGGCTTTGAACGCCGGGCGGTCGAACAGCGCGGTGGCGAGCACGTGCAGGGTGTAGAACCAGCCGCGGGTCTGCCCGATGTACTCGACGATGAAGTCGCCGGGGAAATGGCCGGCGCTCCCCGGCCCGCCGTCGAACCACTCGGCGTTCTCGAACGGATAGTGCACCTGCCCGTAGGGCATCGAGCCCGAGTCGAACCAGACGTCGAAGACGTCTTCGATGCGGCGCATCGTGGACTTCCCGGTCGGATCGTCGGGATTGGGGCGCGTCAGTTCGTCGATATAGGGCCGGTGCAGGTTGTCCGGCCGCACGCCGAAGTCGCGTTCCAGTTCGTCGAGACTGCCGTAGACGTCGATGCGCGGATGGGCCGGGTCGTCGGACACCCACACCGGAATCGGCGTGCCCCAGTAACGGTTTCGCGAGATCGACCAGTCGCGGGCGCCTGCGAGCCACTTCCCGAACTGACCGTCTTTGACGTGCTCGGGATACCAGGTGATCTCCTGGTTGAGCTCGACCATCCGGTCGCGGAACTCGGTGACCTTGACGAACCAGGACGAGACCGCCCGATAGATCAGCGGATTTCGGCAGCGCCAGCAGTGCGGGTACGGGTGGTCGTAGGTCTCGTGGCGCAGCAGCACGGGCGCGTTGACCGCAGCAGCACCAGTGGTGTTCTTGAGGTCGCGGATGATCTGCGAGTTGGCGTCGAATACCTGCAGCCCCTGGTAGTCCGGTACCGATGCGTCGAAGCGGCCCTTGGCATCCACCGGGGTGACCGGCACGATGCCCACCGTGTCGGTGGTGGCCTTGTCGTCCTCGCCGTAGGCCGGTGCCATGTGCACGATCCCGGTGCCGTCCTCGGTGGTGACGAAGTCGCCCCGCAGCACCTGGAAGCTGTTGGCGGCGTCGGCGAAGTACGGGAACGGCGGCAGATAGCGCAGTCCGAGCAACTGCTCACCGGTATGACTGCCGAGGATCTGCGGATCCTCCCCCAGTTCCCGCGCGTAGGCGGCCAGTCGCGGCCGGGCCATCACCAGGCGACGGCCGTCGGAGGCGACGACGACGTACTCCACCTCCGGATTGACGGCCACCGCCTGGTTCGACGGCAGGGTCCACGGCGTGGTCGTCCACACCAGCAGATACGCGCCGTCCAGATCCGACTCCGGTGCCGTCACCCGGAACCCGACGGTGACGGCGGGATCCTGGCGGCTCTGGTAGACGTCGTCGTCCATCCGCAGCTCGTGGGCAGACAGCGGCGTCTCGTCGTTCCAGCAGTACGGCAGCACCCGCACGCCCTCGTACGCCAGGCCTTTGTCCCAGAGTTGCTTGAACGCCCAGATCACCGACTCCATGAAGGAGATGTCCAGCGTCTTGTAGTCGTTGTCGAAGTCGACCCAGCGGGCCTGCCGGGTGACGTAGGCCCGCCACTCGTTGGTGTAGCGCAGCACCGAGTCCCGGCAGGCGTCGTTGAACGTCCCGATGCCCATGGCGTCGATCTGCGCCTTGTCGGTGATCCCGAGCTGGCGCTGGACTTCGAGTTCGGCCGGCAGTCCGTGGGTGTCCCAGCCGAAGCGGCGCTCCACCTTGTAACCGCGCATCGTGCGGTAGCGCGGAACGATGTCCTTGACGTAGCCGGTGAGTAGGTGGCCGTAGTGCGGCAGCCCGTTGGCGAACGGGGGGCCGTCGTAGAAGACGTATTCGGGCGCATCGTCGCGGCGGACGATGCTCGCCCGGAAGGTGTCGTCGGCCGCCCAGTAGTCGAGGACCTGGCGTTCGAGGGCCGGAAAGTCCGGTGAGCCGCCGGCGGGCTTCGGGTAGCCGGTCTGGGTCACGTGCGCGTCCTCCTGTGCCGTCAGGCACGGGGACGACGACGCGCGGTTGCGCGAGCGCCGCGGTACCACCCCGCTTACGCGCACCCGGGGGTGGCACGTCGCTCATTGCGGGCTGTGACGGACCCGTCCGTCCGGTTCTACTGGGCTCCACCCAAGTTCGGGTGAGGGCTGTTCTTCCGGAGGCTCCCCGGTGATGGCCGGATCGACGCCGCTGCGCAGAAGTCTAAAGCCTGCCGCGTTGCGAACCCCGGGACCCCTCGATGCAGGTCAGTACCATGGACCGGTGCACCGACCCGTCCCGCCCTCGGAGATGGCCACGGCCACCCGGGGACAGGGCCTGTTCGGGGTGATCAGCCGTGTCGTGGTGCGCTGGCCCTGGCTGGTGATCGCGGCCTGGATCGGCCTCGCAGCCGGGCTCACCCAGGTCTTTCCTCCGCTGGCCGAGTTGGCCCAGCGCGCACCGAACCAGATCCTGCCCGCTGACGCCCCGTCGCTGGTGGCCAACAACCAGATGATGGAGGCGTTCAAGGAGGGCGGCTCCGAGAACATCCTGCTGGTGGTCCTGACCGATGACAAGGGACTGTCGGCGGCCGACGAGGCGGTCTATCGCGACCTCGTCACCAAGCTGAAGGCGGACAAGACCGGCGTCGCCGCGGTCCAGGAGTTCGTCTCTATCCCGCCGCTGAAAGAGGTTCTGGGCAGCAAGGACGGCAAAGCCTGGCTGGTGCCGGTCAGCCTGAGCGAGCCCCTGGGCACTCCGCAGGCCAACGAGACCACCCGGCGTCTCATCGACCTCGTCCGCGCTACGGTGGCCGGAAGCCAGATGAAGGCGTACCTCACCGGTCCCGCGGCCACCCTCAGCGACATCATGGACATCGGCGAACGCGACCGGGTCCGCATCGAATCGGTGACCGTCCTGGCACTGCTGGCGATCCTGCTGATGGTCTACCGCAATCCGCTGACGATCATGCTCCCGCTGATCACCATCGGGGTATCGCTCGTCGTCGCACAGGCCGTGGTCGCGGGTCTGGGCGTAGCCGGTCTGGGTGTCTCCACCCAGACCATCGTCCTGCTCTCAGCCATGATGGCGGGCGCCGGAACCGACTACGCGGTGTTCCTGATCAGCCGCTACCACGATTATCTACGCCTGGGAGCGACATCCGACGAGGCGGTCCCCCAAGCCCTGCTGTCGGTCGGAAAGGTGATCGCAGCGTCAGCGGCCACCGTCGCGGTGACCTTCCTGGGAATGATCTTCACCAAGCTGACGGTGTTCTCCACCGTCGGCGTAGCGCTGGCCGTGGCCATCTGCGTCGGCTGCGCCGGCGCCCTGACCTTCCTGCCCGCCCTGCTCGTCCTGGTCGGGCGCCGTGGCTGGGCCAAGCCACGTCGCGACCTCACCAGCCGGTTCTGGAAACGGTCGGGCATCCGGATCGTGCGCAAGCCGGTCCCGCATCTGGTCGGCAGCCTCGCGATCCTCGCTCTGCTGGCCGGCTCGGCCAGCCTGGCGAAGTACAACTACGACGATCGCAAAACGCTCCCCGCGGAGACCGAGAGCATTCACGGGTACGCGGTGATCGGTGAGCACTATCCGGTCAACGCCAGTCTGCCGCAATACCTTCTGGTGCACTCGCCGCACGACCTGCGCACGGCGAAGATGCTCGCCGACATGGAGCAGATGGCGTTCCGGGTCAGTCAGGTACCCGACGTCGACATCATCCGTGGTATCACCCGGCCCACCGGGGAGTCCCTGGAGCAGACCAAGTTGTCCTTCCAGGCCGGCGAGGTGGGCAGCAAGCTCGGCGAAGCCTCCACGCTGATCAATTCCCACGACGCCGAACTGAACCTGCTGTCCAACGGGGCCAAGCAGGTCGCCGACGTGCTCGGGCAGCTGGAAACCCAGCTCAACCAGGGCATCGCGACCGTCAGCGGACTGCTCGCGTCGCCTCCCACGGCGGGCCAGTTGCCCGCGCTGGGGCCGGGCCAACCACCGGTCGTGCAGAACCACCTGGGCGGCAACACCGGGTTGCAGCAGCTCGACCTTGCCAACAAACTGCTCGACGCCGTTCACGCGCTGGGCAAATCCCTCGGCATCCAGGTGGCCGACGCGTCCTCGGCGCTGGAGAACAATCCGGCCTGCGATGCCGACCCGGTCTGCCGGGCCAACCGGGAGCAGCTGCAGAAGAACCCCACCGCCAAGAGCCTGCTCGACCAGATGGCCGCCCTGGCCCGTCAGCTGCAGAACACCGCAGGAAGCCAGATCCTCGGCCCGCCGGCCAATCTCGGGGCCACCGACCCCTACCTCGGCCCGGGCAAGGAGAAGACGCCCGGCACTTCCGGCTCATCCGGAGCTTCCGGATCCCCCGGTTCCAGCGGCGCCACCAGGAACCCGAGCCCCGCTCCCGGCGCCGCCGCGGCGAGCGACGCGTTGGGGCAGATGCTGCAGGCGGCCGGAATCAACGGACCCGCCAGCCTGCAGGCCCAACTCGACCAGCTATCCCAGGGGGCGGCCATGCTGGCGGCCGCCAGCCGTCAGCTCGCCGACGGTGTCCAGCTGATCGTCGGTCAGACCAAACAGCTGGGCGCCGGACTCGAGCAGGCGTCGCAGTTCCTGCTCGAGATGAAGCACGAGGCGACGACGCCGGCGATGGCCGGCTTCAACGTCCCGCGGCAGATCCTCAGCAGCGAGGACTTCCGGAAAGCTGCGGGCATCTTCATCTCACCCGACGGACATACCGCCCGGTATCTGGTCCAGACCAAGCTCAACCCGTTCAGCTCCGAGGCCATGGATCAGGTCAACGCCATGCTCGCCGCAGCGCAGAGCGCGCAGCCCAACACGACGTTGTCCGACGCGACGATCACGATGACGGGCTTCTCGGTGACCCTGCGCGACACCAGGGACTACTACTACCACGACCTCCGCCTGATCGTGACGACGACGATCCTGGTCGTGCTGAGCATCCTCATCGTGCTGCTTCGCGCACTTGTCGCCCCGCTCTACCTGATCGTCTCGGTGATCCTCTCCTACCTCTCAGCACTGGGCCTCGGGGTACTGATGACCAAGGCGCTGCATCAGGAATTGCACTGGAGTGTCCCGGGATTGACCTTCATCATCCTCGTGGCGGTGGGCGCCGACTACAACCTGCTGCTGATCTCACGGATCCGCGACGAGTCGCCGCACGGCATAAAATCGGGGGTGATCCGGACCGTGACACAGACCGGCGGCGTGATCACCGCGGCCGGCCTGATCTTCGCCGCCTCGATGCTCGGGCTGCAATTCTCCAGCATCACCACGCTCTTCCAGGTCGGCTTCATCATCGGGGTCGGAATCCTGTTGGACACCTTCCTGGTTCGCACCATCACGGTCCCTGCCACCGCGGTGCTGGTCGGAAAGGCGAACTGGTGGCCATCCAAATGGAAGCCCCCGGCGCCGACCCGACCGGCCCGGCCACCCGAACCCGAAGCCGAACCCGCGACAGCCGTTGTGCCGCAATGATCTCGGCACTCGGTCGGGTCACCGCCGGATTCCACCGGCGCCGCCGGTAGTCTCGTCGGCATGTGGACGACGGTTCTCATCCTCGCCCTGGCGTTGAACTTCGAGCCGAATCGTCTCGCCATCATCGGGCTGTTGCTGCTGCGTCCGCACCCCATCCGGCAGCTGCTGGTCTTCCTCATCACCAGTTTCATCACCAGCTCCTCGGCTGGCATGGTCATTCTGTATCTGGTTCACCGGGGCTCGTTTCTCAAGAGCGAGTCCAGCAGTGCGCTCATGCAGATCGGCGTCGGCGCGGTCGCTCTCCTCGCCGCGGTCGTGTTGTTCTCGAACATCCCGCTGTCCCGGCGCAAACCGGAGGACGCCGAGCCCGGCAAGCCGAGTGCACGGGAAAGGCTGCTGCAGAGCAGTTCTCCGTGGCTCGCGGTGGCCCTGGGCGTCGGCAACGCGCTGCCCTCGGTGGACTACATCGCGCTGCTGCTGCTGATCGCCTCATCCGGCTTGTCGCCCCGGATGCAAACGGTCGCGCTCTTCACCTTCCTCATCATCGCCAACACCGTTCTCCTGATTCCGATGTTCAGCTACGTGGTCGCAAAGGAACGGACGGTCAACGCCCTGGAAGGCTTGCGGACCTGGGTCCTGGCACGAAGCCGCCGGGACTTCGCAGTCCTTCTCGGTCTCGCCGGCAGCCTGCTGATCGCCGTCGGCGTCCACCGACTCTGAGCCGACCCGTCGGCGTCCACCGACTCTGAGCCGATCAGTCGATAGTGCCGGTGAGCCCGAACTCGCCAAGGGTCTCGGCAGCGATCGCACGCAACCGGCTCTTGGAGTTCTCCGCGCCGAGTTGGTAGGCCTCTACCGAGATCGAAACTTTCCCGTTGATGCGCCCCGACACCACCACGAGCTGACCTTGGGATCGCTTCAACTCGCCAAGGGTGACATTCGTGTCCAGCGCCCGGATGAAGACGTACTCGGCGTCGGTTCCGTCGACACGGCCGAGGTCCGGAGGGAGGTCACCGAGATTCGAGCACGACACCGGCAGACCCTCCGAGTAGGAGAACATCATCTCGGCGATGCCCTTGATGGCGCTCTGCGGCAGCCATGGCGCCACCGAGAGCAGCTCGATGGTCGGGTCGGGTTCATTCTTCGCCTTTTCGCGGGCCTCCCGAACCGCGTCGCGGGCCTCGGTGAGGTCGGTCGTGACGTTCGCCGGATCGACGGTGGCGGTGGCGAACGCCATCGCGAGCGCGCGGTCGTCGTCCAAGCTCTCCCGGAGGTTGATCGCGATCACCAGGCTGACCTTCCCGTCCGCCCGTGCCCGGCCGAGGCGCTCGCCAAGCCTGGCCGCGAACCCCGCAACGAGTGAATAGCTATTCCCACCAAGCGATTTCGCCCTCGCATCCCACTCCGGGACGTCGACGTAGATCGCGATCGACGGAACGACCACCCGCTGGGAATCTTCGGCCGAGACCTGCGTCCGGCGAGCCGCGGCCAGTTCGTGCCGCTTGGCCCGGAACACCTTGGCCGCCTTGACCGCCGTCCTGGCGGTCTCCGGAAAGTCCCGGGCCGCCTGGCGAAGGTCAGCGGCGATCGCCTGCCTCCGCGTGCGAGAACCCGGACTGTCGTATCCCCCGTTGCGAATGTTTCCGCTGACCGCCTCGTAGATGGCCAACAATGCGCCGACGCCGTCGCCGATGATGTGCGATCCGAACATGCTGACGGCGGTCGCACCGTCGGTCAGCGGTTGCACCACCACGTACCAGACCGGACCGTTGACCGGGTCGATCGGGAGTTCACCGAGTTCGTCGGCCCACGCCAGCAACTCCTCGCGCGGCCTCGGCTTGTCGGCGATCATCAGCGGCGGCGGAGCAATCACCGGGCGCACCCACCGGTGCCGTCCGAAGGGCAGCGGTGAGCGCTCGATCAGCCGATTGCCCAGCGAGGCGGAGAAGTTCCGGTGGAACCGTTCCAGGCCCTCGTAGTCGACGGGATGCTCGTAGACCCACACGCACTGCATCAACTGGCCGCGACCGGTTGCGCGGGCGAGTTCCAGCGAGGTCTGATCGAGATAGGTCAGGCGGTGCTCCGACGGACGTTCGGTAGCCGCACGTCGGAAGGGATTACGGCGCTGGGAGCGGGCGTCGGTGGTCACAAGTCTGCCAATCTAGACGATCGTGCCGGTGAGGTTGAAGTCGTGGAGGGTCTGCGCGACGAGTTCGTGAAGAGCGCCGCGGGTGTTCTCGGCCCCCAACTGATAGCTGATGACGGTGGTGGTCACGGTGCCCTCGACGCGTCCGGAGATCAGAGTGAGCACACCGCTTCGCCGTTCGATGAGTTCGGGGGTCAGATCGCGGTCGACGCCACGGAACGACACGTATTCCGCGGCAGTGCCGTCGAGGTACCTCAACGCCGTCGGAACCTCCCCCATGTTGGAGCACGATACGGGAAGGTCTGCGGAGAAGCCGAAAGCCATATCGGCCATCCCCGTCACCGCGCGCTTGGGCAGGAACGGGATCAGCGGCAGGAGTTCGACCATCTCGTCAGGAGTGTCCCGGGCCGTCCGCACCGCCTCCCGAATCGCGGAGCGCGCACCCGACAAGTCGCTGGTCAACGGCGCCGGATCGATGCTGACCCGGGCGATGGCCACCATATTGCCCCCGGTGTCGACGCTGATGTCGTCACGCTCGCTGACCGGAATCATCAAGGTCACCTTGCCGTCACTGGCACGAACCCGGCCCAGCCGCTCCGCCAGCCGACCGGTGAAACCGGCGACCAGCGACAAGCCGTTGCCGCCGAGGGCCTCCGCGCGGGCGTCCCACTGATCGACGTCGACGAGGAAGGACACCACCGGCAACGTGATGCGCCTAGCGGTCGCGCTCTGCCGGACCAATTCCTTCGTGGGCGCCGTCCCGGCCGCCGATCCTCCCGTGTCACGGCGCCGACCGGCGAGGGCCTTCACGGCCTTGCGGAGTGTGCGACCGATTTCCCTTGCATCCCTGACGGTTTGGCGTAAATCGGCGCGCACCGCCTGCGAACGGGTCCGGGAGCCCGGCAACGGATAGTCCAGTCTTACGATCTTGCCGTTCACAGCATCGACGACCGAGTCGATCGCGGCACGCCCGTCGGCGATGCAGTGCGAGATCACCAGGCTCACCGCCGTCGACCCGTCGGTCATCGGCTGGACGCCGAGTCGCCACGCCGGACCCCACTGCGGGTCCAGAGGCAGTTGGACGTGTTCGTCGGCCCAGTCGGCGAACTCCTCGCGCGGTCGCGGGCGCGCGGCGATGTCCAGTTCCGCGGCCGAAGCCCCGGACGGGACGGACACCCAGCGGTGCCGGCCGAAAGGCACCGGGGAAGGCTCGATCAGACGGGCCATCCAGCCCTGAGAGAAGTTGTCCTGGAAGCGTTTCAGCCCGGCGAAGTCGACGGGGTGATCGTAGATCCAGAGGAACTGCATGACCGAGTCCTGGCCCGCTCCGCGCAAGGCGAGGAACATCGCCTGATCCGCATAGGGCAGCAGATTGTCCGGTTGGGACGCCCGGCTGTCACCGGTCATCCCGGTTACGCTGTCGCCCGCGGGATCCGCGGCGAGGACAGCGCATCAGCGCGGCCATCGGCGGCCCGCAGGTAGAACAATTTCATCAGCTCAACGTACTGGGTCGCCGATTCGCGAGCGACCGGGTTGTCCGGGTAGCCCACCGAAATGACGGTCTCGACGGTGTCCCGGTTGACCCACATTCCGATTTGGTTCGCAGCACCGACACCACCGTAGAACGTGCCCTCGTGCTTTTGCCATTGGGCCATCACCACCGGATCGAGCGGCGGCAGTCCGGTGTCCAGGTAAGACAGCATGGGCACTCCGGGGCCCGCTTTGCGGATATCCGGCAGCCCCTCGGCCAACTCCATCACCCGCTCGATCGGTACGTTCGCCAACGGCAGGCCGGCGTCGAAGGCCTGCTGACAGGCGCGGGCCACCTCCGCGAAGGACTTTCCCGCCACCGGGACCGAGATCGGGACCACGCCGGTGAACCAGCCGGTTGCCGCGAACTCCGCCGGGGTGCGCCGGGTGGTTGTCGGGGTGATGACGTTATAGGTGTCGATCCCGGTGAGTTCCCGCTCGGCCAGTGCCGCGCAGGCAAATGCGCCACCGATGAATCGTGCGCCGGCGGAGGCGCACACCGCCTCGAACCGCTCGCTGTCGCGAGCGTCCATCAACTTCACCTTGTCGAATTCACCCGTGCACGGAACATTCGGATCGCCAAGAGGCATAGGGAATTTCGGAAGGCTTCCGTCGTTCTTCCGCAAAAAATCCAGCCACTGGGCGACTTCCGGTGAATCCAGCGTCAGCGCGGACGTGTACTCGCGCTGACGGACGCAGTAGTCGAGATAGCGGCCGGTTTCGGGAAGCCGCACCGGCACCCCGCCCTCGACGACTGCCGCGTAGTTCGAGTGAATCTCGGCGAAGAGCGCGACCACGAACATCGCGTCGGCGTGGAGGTGGTCGATGCTGGCGTAGAACGTGAAGTGGTCCGACCGCTGAATCACACCGAACCGGAAGCAATCCCACTGCAGCGGGCCGGGTACGTCCAAAGCCTGCGCCTGCCACTGCGCGGAGTTCATCTCGCCATGCTGGGTAGCGACGAGCTTGACGTCAGCCGGGTCGGCCACGTGCCGGACCACCCGGTCGGACTCGTCGAACTCGAACCAACTGTGGAAGGTGTCGTGACGGCGCAGGTAGGCGTTGACCACAAAGGTCATCGCCCGGATATCGCAGCGTCCGGCGATCTTCCACGCCGGGATCATCAACCGGGCCATCTCCAGCCCGTCGGCCGAGTGCTGCCGATATGCGCGGATGTGCTGCTCCTGCTGGTAGCTGGGCGGCACGTCGCTCACCGGAGCCTGCCGAACCTTCTCAGCGGAGGCGGGCGACGGGCTCCACGACACCACGGAACCCGGCGCACCCACCCACGATTGGATTGCCGTCAGCGCAACCACAGAACTCGCTCCTGTCGGGGGTTAGCGGGCTGTCGCCAGCACACCAACCAGCGACTCGCACAGCTTGTCAGCCAGGCCGCGGACGGAGGTGATGTCCATGGACCGGACCCGAACGCCCGTCTCGTTCTCGAGCCGGGTACGCAGCTCGAGGTTACCCAGCGAGTCGAGGCCGTATTCGGTGATCGGACGATCCGGGTCGACGGAGGTCCGCAGGATCAGACCCAGCTGCTCGGTGACCAGGCGGCGAACCCGCAGCGACCACTCCTCCCTGGGCAGCAAGTGCAACTCGGCCCGGAAGCTGCTGGTCTCCGCGACGGGACCGGCAGCAGAGGCGAACACCTCACCGAACGGGCTGCGCGCGGCCAGATCCGTCAGCCACGGAGCGCCCGCCACCGGCGAGTAGCCCGCGTAGGCCCGGTTGTGGCGCAACAGCGCCTCGAAGGCGTAGGCACCCTCTTCGGGGTTGATCATCGCGGTCTTGCCGGTTGCAGCCAGGTGCTTGCCTGCGCCGATCTCGTCCCACGCCGCCCAGGCGACGGTGTTGGCCGGCAGACCCTGCGCACGCCGCCACTGGGTGAAGGCGTCCAGCCAGCTGTTGGCCGCCGCGTAAGCGCCCTGACCGGCAGAGCCGATCAGCGCAGCCGCCGACGAGAAGGAGCAGAACCAGTCCAGCGGCTGAGTCGCGGTCGCCCTGTGCAGCGCCCACGCGCCGTACACCTTGGGAGCCCAGTCCCGTTCGACCAGTTCGCCACTGATGTTGGTCAGGATGGCGTCCTCGACCACGGCAGCCGCGTGCAGCACGCCACGCACCGGGAGCCCACTCGCAGTGGCCTCGGCGACCAGGCGATCGACCGTGGTGCTGAGCGCGATGTCACCGGTGACGACCTCGACCTCGGTACCCGCGGAACGCATGCGCTCGATCTCGGCCAGTGCGGCGTGCTTCGGCGCCGAACGCGAGTTCAGCACGATGCGGCCCGCGCCGGCCTCGGCCATCTTGCCGGCCAGGAACAGACCCAGACCGCCCAGACCGCCGGTGACGATGTAAGAGCCATCGCGACGGAAGACGCGTGCCTGCTCCGGCGGAACCACCACGGTGCTGTGGCCGATACGGGGCACCGACAGGATCAGCTTGCCGGTGTGCTCGGCTTCGCTCATCGCGCGGATGGCGGTCGCCGCCTCGGTCAGCGGGTAGTGCACGGCCTCGGGATGCGGCAGAACACCCTTGGCGGTCAACCGGTAGACGGTGTTGAGCAACTCGCGGATCACAGCCGGCTGGGTGGAGCACATCAGCGCCAGGTCCACGCCGTAGAACGACAGATTCTTCCGGAGGGGCAACACGCCGGTCTGGGTGTCGCCGTCGGTCTTGCCGATCTCGACGAAGCGGCCACCGAAGGCAAGCAGTTCAATGCCGGCTTTCTGAGCCGCGCCGGTGAGCGAGTTCAGAACGATGTCAACGCCATGACCGTCGGTATCGCGCAGAATCTGCTCGGCGAACTGGACGCCGCGCGAGTCGTACACATGCGCGATGCCCTTGCTGCGCAGCATTTCACGACGTTCTTCGGTGCCCGCCGTGGCGAAGATCTCCGCACCGGCCCGCCGGGCGATCGCGATCGCAGCCTGGCCCACGCCGCCGGTGGCGGAATGGATCAGCACCTTGTCGCCGGCCTTGATGCGGGCCAGCTCCTGCAACGCGTACCAGGCAGTGGCAGTGGAAGTGGTGACCGCAGCGGCTTGATCGTCGCGCAGTCCGTTCGGCAGCCGCACCGCGGCGTCGGCGTCGCAGGTGACGAAGGTCGCCCAGCAGCCGCCGGTCGAGATGCCACCCACGTGGTCGCCCACCCGGTGCGCGGTCACGCCGGCTCCGACGGCGGTGACCACACCGGCGAAGTCCATGCCCAACTGGGGGCTGTCGGCGTCGCCGCGGCCCATCACCGTCACAACGTCAGGGAAGTTGAGGCTCGACGCAGCCACGGCGACCTCGATCTGACCGGGCCCGGGAGCCACTCGCTCAAAGGCGGTCAGCTCCAGAGTCGACAGGTCACCGGGGGTGCGGATCTCCAACCGCATGCCGTCGCGCTCGTGGTCGACGACGGTGGTGAACCGTTCCTCGTGCTGCAGCGGAGCCTTGACCAGGCGCGCCGTGTACCACTCATCGGCGCGGAAAGCGGTCTCGTCCTCCGCCGAACCGAGCATCATCTGCTGGGCGACGAGCTTGCCCAGGGTGTTCTCGTCGACGTCGATCTGAGTGGGACGCAGGTTCGGATGCTCGGCACCGATGACCCGGAGCAGGCCGCGCAGGCCCGCCTGCTCGAGGTTGGGCCGGTCGCCGACCAGCACCGTCTGGGCGCTGCGGGTCACGACGTACAGCCGGGTGGCCTCGACGTCGGCGTCGACCAGTTCGCGGGTGATGCGCACCATGTGCCGAACGTGCTCGGCACCACGGAACACCAACTGCTCCGGCGGGCAGCCGTTACGCGGCGCGGACACCACGACGATGCTGCCGAAGCTGCTCTCGGACAGGTAGGTCCGCAGCCGATCGGCGTTGGCGGCGTGGTCGGCGTTCTGCGGCCACGACATCATGGTCACGTCCGCGTTGCTCAGCTTCAGGGCGTCGGTGAGCTCCGAAGCCAGCAGATCGCTGGAATCCGAGGTGTTCACCAGCAGCCAGGTTCCGGGATTGATGTCGTCGCCCAGCTCCGGCAGCGAATGCTTGCTCCACTCGACGCCCAGCAGTCGCTCGTTGACCAGGCGGCCGTTGTCGACCGGACCGACACCCATCGAGAGGCCGTCGACCGCGAGCAGAACCGCGCCGTTCTCGTCCACCAGGTGGATGTCGGCCTCGAAGGCTGCGCCGTTCAGCTGGACCATCCGGGTCAGTGAGAACCGGGCCTTGTTCACCGGCCCGTAGGTACGCAGCCGGCGCACACCGAGCGGCACCAGGCGGGCGCCGGTGTTCTGGACGACCGGATGGGCGGCCACCGACTGGAAGCAGGCCTCGAGCAGCGCCGGGTGGACACCGAAAGCGCTTTGCTGATCCCGGATCAACGACGGCACGGCCAGTTCGGCGAGCATCGGGTTGCCGGCATCGGCAGCGATGCTGACGGCGTTCAGCGCCGAGAAAGCGGGTCCGAACTTCTCGCCGCGAGCCTGGAACCAGGCGCGGAGGTCGGCTCCCTCGGTGCGGTTCGGAAGCGTCGCGATGAGCTCGGCCAGGTCGTACGCGGCCGGACGGTCGTCGCCGGGGTTGTCGACGGCGTGCAGAACCGCGGTGACCTGCCGCTCGCGGTCGCCTCCTTGGCCGGTTTCGACGACGAACTCGAAGGAGCCGTCAGCCTGTGCCGACGCGGTCGCGTTGATCGCAGTCTGCTCGGCGAGTTCCAGCGCGCGCTCGAACTGCACGTCCCAGACCTCGGCGACGTCACCGATGGTGGTCCGCGCGGCGGCAAGCGCCATCTCGCAGAAGGCCGCAGCCGGCATGACCGCGACGTCGTCGATCTGGTGATCGGTCAGCCACGGCAGGACTGCAGTGCCGACCTCGGCGCGCCAGACGTGCCGTTCCGGCTCGTCGAGCAGGCGCACGTGCGAGCCGAGCATCGGATGGGCCGCCACCAGATGGGCACCCCGGGCCTGATCGGCCGTCGACAGCTTCAGGGTCAGCTTGCGGTGAGTCCAGGCAGACAGCGGCGCGTCGACCAGTTGGCCGGCGGGCAGTTGGCCTGCAACGTCGACGTCAGCGCCGGCGGCGAACAGGTCGCTGAGCAAGGAGCGCAGCCCGAAGGGCAGCTCCTGGCCGCGGCGCATACCCGCCACGGCGGCCACCGGGATCTCCAGAGCGGCAGCGATCTGGTCGATCGCGCGGACCACCACCGGGTGCGGCGACAACTCGGCGAACACCCGGAAGCCGTCCTCCAGTGCGGTCTGCACAGCGGCGGAGAACCGCACCGTGTAACGGAGGTTGTCCAGCCAGTACTCGGCGTCGCAGTGCGGCTGCTCGCGGGAATCGAACAGCGTCGCGGAGTAGTAAGGAACCTCCGGAGTCATCGGAGCGATGTCCTCGAGCAGCACGGCCAGCTCGGCGAGAACCGGCTCGACGTGCGGGGTGTGCGAAGCGACATCCACGGCCACCTCGCGGGCCATGACGTCACGCTGCTCGAGGTCGGCGACGATGCGGCGCACGGTGTCCACCGCTCCGCCGATGACCGTCGAGGTCGGCGAGACGACGACGGCAACCGTCACGTCCTCGATGCCCTGGGCCTCGAGCTCGGCACGCACCTGCTGGGCGGGCAGCTCGACGACGGCCATGGTGCCACCGCCGGCGATCTCACGGCACAGCAGCGACCGGCGACAGATGACCTTCACGCCGTCCTGCAGTGTGAGCGCTCCCGCGACGACCGCAGCGGCAACCTCGCCGAGCGACTGGCCGATGACCGCGCCGGGCCGGACCCCGTAGGACTTCATGACCGCGGCCATACCGACCTGCATGGCGAAGATGCTGGGCTGAATCCGGTCGATGCCGGTCACCGTCTCCGGTGCGCGCAGCACCTCGGTGATCGAGAACCGGGACTCAGCGGCGATCAGCGGCTCCAGCTCGGCGATGATGGCGGCGAACGCCGGCTCGGAATCGAGCAGAGCCGCTCCCATGCCGGCCCACTGGGACCCCTGTCCGGAGAACACCCAGACCGGTCCGCGGTCGTCATGACCGACGGCCGGCGGTAAGGGCTCGTCTCCGGCGGCCACCGCACGCAGCGCCTCGACCAGGGTCGAACGGCTGTCGGCGATCACGCCGGTGCGCACCGAACGGCGACCGCGGCGGGCCAGGGTGGTGGCCAGGTCGACCAGGCGGAAATCATTGGCGTCGTCGGCGACCCACTCGGCCAGCTGACCCGCTGTGCTGCGCAGGCTGTCGGCCGATGTCGACGACAGCGCGAACACCGTTGGACCGGTGAGGTCGGGGCCCGCTTCCGGGGCCTCGTTCTGCGGCGCCTGCTCGAGGATCACGTGGACGTTGGTGCCGGAGATGCCGTAGGACGCCACCGCCATGCGACGGACGTCGCCATGGCCCTGCGGCCACGGGGTTGCCTCGCTGGGCACCGTGAGGCCGGTCTCGATCTTCGCGAGCTTCTCGGGCAGCCGGTTGAAGTGCACCATCGGGGGCACGACGCCGTGCTGGAGCTGGAGGATCGCCTTGATCATCCCGACCACGCCTGCCGCCGCTTCGGTGTGGCCCATGTTGGACTTCGCCGAGCCCAGCAGAACTGTGCCGGTCTTGCCGTATGTCGTTGCGAGGCTGCTGAATTCGATCGGGTCGCCGACCGGGGTGCCGGTACCGTGGCCCTCGACGGCGCCGATCGTGTCGGCGTCGACGCCGGAAGCCATGAGGGCTGCCCGGCTGGCGGCAACCTGAGCATCCTGGGACGGGGTTGCGATGTTGCGGGTACGGCCGTCGGAGTTGGCCGCGGTGCCACGCACAACGGCGAGAATCCGGTCGCCGTCGCGCACCGCGTCGGGCAGGCGCTTGAGCAGCAGAACGGCGGATCCCTCGGAGCGGACGAAGCCGTCGGCGGACTCGTCGAACGCCTTGCACCGTCCAGTGGGGCTGAGCATGCGCTGCGCGGATGCCCACACGTTCGTGCGGGGCTCGTTCATCACCAGGCAGCCGCCGGCGAGAGCCAGGTCGGTCTCGCCGGAGTCCAGCCCGCGGCAGGCCATGTGGACGGCCACCAGGCCCGATGAGCAGGCGGTGTCGAAGGACAGTGCCGGTCCGTGAACACCCAGCCCGTAGGCGACCCGGCCGGAGGCCATGCACGCCGCGGTCTCGGTGTAGCCGAAGACGTCGGCGGCGAAAGCCCGGGAGGTGTGGTCCTGGTGGGAAATCCCCAGGTAAACGCCGGTGGATGAGCCCGCCAGCGAAGTCGGGTCGATGCCGGCGTGCTCGATGGCTTCCCAGGAGGTCTCCATCAGCAGTCGGTGCTGCGGGTCGATCGCGGTGGCTTTGGCCTCGTCTAGTCCGAAGAACGGGGCATCGAAGCCGGTCGGATCGTCGAGGAAGGCGCCCCATCGCGAGACGGAGCGGCCGGGAACGCCTTGCTTGGGGTCGAAGTACTCCTCGATGTCCCAGCGGTCGGCGGGAACCTCGGTGATCAAGTCTTCACCGCGAAGCAATGCGTCCCAGAGCTTCTGCGGAGAGTCGATACCGCCCGGGAGACGGCACGCCATACCCACAACCGCGATTGGAGTCAGGTATTTACCGCGCACTTCGGTCACAGCTCGTCCTTCATCGTTGGTCACATGCGGAGCAGGTTTTCCCCGCTGCGGGAACTTCCGACGACGGACCGTTGCTTGCGTCGACATCCATCTGAAGTTGCCAGCGTTGGGGATAGCCTAGCCGGTTTCCGGCAATTTCGGAAGAGAAATCGCGAACTCCGTAAAACGGCATGAGCGAACGTTATCGCGTCTTCGGCCTTTAAGCCAGACTTCGGCGAGTTTTGTTAGCTGAGATCTCTGTCTCAGCAGGCGATCGACACCGCCCAGTCGCACCTGAACACCACTGTCGGCACCCATAGTTTCCAGACGAAGAGACCAGTTCAGAGGGCTTAAACCGGCCAGCCCAGCCGGAGCCCTCCGGGCGGATTCGACGCCTCCCGGAGGACCCGCACACGCCCAGGGCGAACGGCGTGGCGGCTTTGCGGACGGCTCTAGGGGCAGATGTCGCCTCTTACCCGCCTCAGCAAATAGCATTTTGAGAGCGCAAGATCGCCCGCCCAAGTTCGGCGGAACCGACGAAATTCACCACCCCGCCGGCGGAGCCCCGGAGGCGCCCACACTGGCTTGCCAGTCACTCCCGGCCGACAGTGGCGAACACTCGCGCTGAGGACATCGTCCCACCAAAATGACTCTGATCAGTGCTGATGATCCACCTCCTCGGTGACCGGCAACTTTCGCGTGTGACCTACCCCGGATGAAAAATCCTTTGCGGAAGCCCGCCAGAGAAATGGCGTTAGTGCAGTTTTTCGACTGCAAATGATTTGTGAATTGCGGCAATTTTCGCGAGTCAGCAAACCGAGCGGCGACTTGTTTATCGACAGTATTTGCGACACGTATATTTTGGCTGAGAAAACGGCCCGGAGTCTGTTTGGGCCTCTGTTTGCGCCGATTTCGAGCTCATAACACGCCCCTCTCGCACTCGACCGAGTTGTTAGCTAGGTCACTACCGGGTTGTTAGCTAGATCACTTCAGCGTCAGGCGCGTCAGTGATCAAAGCAGTTCCCGACGCCGGTTGTTCGGGCACTCTCACGGCCGTGACAGCCCCGGGTCATGTTCAGTTGGATTCAGTTGAGGCGCGCTTGATGGATTTGTCGTCTGCATCACTCAGGGCGTTACAACTGCGCCGCCACCAGCGAATTCACGGCAGGACGGGCCGGGATCCAACCCGGGCATGCGAGCCCCTGACCCGCCGGAAGCGGGCCGGGTTCGGGTTGAGAAGCGGCGCCCCTAGCCGGCCGCGGCGGCCGGCGTCCGCTGGTAGGGCGCCCCGTATTCGGTGACCGGGCTGAATCCCCGCCTCCGCGCCTCAGCCGCGCCGAAGCGAACCATCGCGGCCGTACCGATGAATCCGGTCTGGTCGGACACCAGAAGGGGCGTGAGTAGCCGATTGTGAACCAGCGAAAAGGCCAGACCCGACTCCGGGATGGCCCAGCCGAAACACCCACCGAGCCCGACATGGCCGAACCCGGGAAGCAGGCCTGGGACCGGAAGTCCGTGGTAGCCGAGGTGGAAGCCCAGTGGAACGACCAGGTTACGGTCGGGCCGCAGGTCACGGCGACCGGTCAGCATCGCGACCCGGGCGGCGGACAGGTACCGCCGTCCGTCGATCACTCCTCCGTTGGCAAGCGCCCCGTACATCCTGGCCAGCGCCCTCGCGGTGGCCACCCCGTTGGCTGAGGGCAGTTCGGTGTCCAGCAGTGGAATATCCCGTTGGACGACCGACCTCATGCCCGGGAAGTACATCGAGCCGAAGGCCGCGGAGACTTCCAGCGCGGCCACGGCCGGCGCGACCGCGTTGAACACCGGGTTCGGCAGGTTCAGCTGGGGCCCGATGATCTTCGCGATGTGCGTCGGTGCACCGGCGGGCGGCCGTCCGAGATGGATCCCGTCGGTGTTGAGCGGCTCGGCCACTTCGGTCCGGATCAGCTCCCGCATACCCTCGCCGGTGACTGCGCGAGCCAGGCCGGACAGCAGCCAGCCATAGGTCAAGGCGTGATAGGCGGACTTGCCGAAATGCCTGCCGACCGGAGCCGCGGCGATCCGTTCCTCCATGTGGTGGTGGTCGAGAAGCTCGCGCTTGCGGACCCCGCGGAGGTGAGACAGCCCTGCACGATGTCTCATCACGTCCCGCACGGTGATGTCGGCTTTGCCGTTAGCCCCAAACTCGGGCCAGTACCGCGCCACCGGGGTGTCGTAGTCGATCAGCCCGCGATCGGCCAGGCGATGGATCACCGTCGAGGCGACGCCCTTGGTCGCCGAGAACACCATCGGCGCGGTGTCGGCCTCCCAGTGTCTACGGCCGCGCCGGTCCAGCCACCCGGTCCAGACGTCGACCACGGGTTGGCCGTCGAGGTAGACCGCCAGGGCTCCCCCGCCGAAACGCGGGTGCGGAAAAAGATTCGCGAAACCGCGCACCGCGCAGGCGAAATTCGGGTCGGCAGCCCCCTGCACCCCATGGGGCAGGCCCGACCTCAGACTTCCAGGTGTGTCCTGGCTCACAATTCGACTGTAACCCTCACCGAGCCGGCCGAAAACACAGTTGTACCAAACTGTGACTTCTAGCTTTTCTCCCGCGACGCGTCCAGAATCCGCTGTGCGGCGAGGCTGGGCGTCACCTCGCCGTCACGGACCTGCCGTTCGACATCAGTCCGGATCCGCTGCACCGCAGGGTGATTGAGCACGCCGTCGAGGACGGCATCGCGCACCATGGCCCACGTCCAGTCGACCTGCTGGGCGCGGCGACGGGCGTCGAGTTCACCCGCTTCGGACAAGACCTCTTGGTGCCTCAGGACGGTGTCCCATAGCTCGTCCACCCCTGTTCCGTTCAGAGCGCTCATGGTCAATACCGGTGGGCGCCATAACGTTTCGCGCGGATAGATGAGGCGGATGGCGGCTGCGAGTTCACGCGCCGCGGCCCGTGCCTCGATGGCGTGGTCGCCGTCGGCCTTGTTGACGACGACGATGTCGGCCAGTTCAAGAACGCCCTTCTTGATGCCCTGGAGCTGATCGCCGGTGCGCGCCAGCGTCAGGAAGACGAAGGTGTCGACCATGTTCGCCACCGTCACCTCGGACTGCCCGACTCCGACCGTCTCCACCAGGACGACATCGAACCCGGCGGCCTCCACCAGCACGATGGTTTCGCGCGTCGCCTTCGCCACCCCGCCGAGTGTTCCCGACGTCGGCGACGGCCTGATGTAGGCATCCGGATGGACGGCCAGTCGGGCCATCCGGGTCTTGTCCCCCAGGATCGAACCGCCCGTCCTGGTGGAGGACGGGTCGACCGCCAACACCGCCACCCGATGGCCCCGCTCGATCAGATGCATGCCCAGGGCCTCGATGGTCGTCGACTTTCCGACACCAGGTACCCCGGTGATCCCGACGTGCATGGCAGAACCGGCGGCGTCAGCGCCGTGCATCAGCTCCATCAGCAGCAGTTGGGCCTGGTCCCGATGATCGGATCGGGTCGACTCGACCAGGGTGATGGCCCGAGCCAGCGCGGACCGGTCGCCGGATCTCAGCGCTCCGGCGAGGTGGTGAATATCGCTGTCGGCCATCAGCTCAGGTCGTAACCGAGCCGTCCGGCGAGCTTGTGCAGCAGGCTGGCCGCGGCGTCGGCGATCACGGTGCCCGGCGGATAGATCGCCGCGGCACCCGCGGCGTAGAGCTCGTCGAAGTCGCCGGGCGGGATCACTCCCCCGACCACGATCATGATGTCCGGCCTGCCCACGGCCGCCAGCGCGTCGCGCAATGCCGGCACCAGGGTTAGATGCCCGGCGGCCAGCGAGGAAACACCGACCACGTGAACGTCGTTGTCCGCCGCCTGCCGCGCCACTTCCTCCGGGGTGGAGAACAACGAGCCCACGTCGACGTCGAACCCGATATCCGCGAATGCGGTGGCGATCACCTTCTGTCCCCGGTCGTGGCCGTCCTGGCCCATCTTGGCCACCAGGATCCGGGGGCGCCGGCCGTCGGCCTCGGCGAACTTCTCCACCAACCGGGTGGCCTCGGTCATTCCGCTGATGCTGCCTCCTGCGCTCGCGCGATCCCGGCTCACCTCGTCGCGGTAAACCCCTGAGATGGTTCGGATCTCGGCCTGGTGACGGCCGTACACCTTCTCCAGTGCATCGGAGATCTCGCCGACGGTGGCCCGTGCCCGCGCGGCGTCTATGGCCAGCGCGAGCAGGTTGTTACCCAGGCCGTCCGGACCGCTCCTGTCCTGTGTTGCGGCGGCTCGGGTCAGCTCGTCCAGGGCCGCGCGGACGGCGGCCTCGTCGCGATCCGCCCGCAACTGGGCCAGTTTGGCCAGCTGTTCGGCGCGAACCCTGGTGTTGTCGACCTTGAGCACGTCGATGTCGGGATCTTCGTCGACCTGGTACTTGTTCACCCCGATCACCGGCTGCTGGCCGGAGTCGATGCGGGCCTGGGTCCGGGCGGCGGCCTCCTCGATGCGCAGTTTTGGGATGCCCTCACCGATGGCCTGGGCCATCCCGCCGCGCTCGGCCACCTCGGCGAGATGGGCGCGGGCGCGTTCGGCGAGGTGGTATGTCAGCCACTCCACGTAGTACGAACCGCCCCACGGGTCGATCGGCCGGGTGGTGCCGGACTCCTGCTGTAGGAGCAACTGGGTGTTGCGGGCGATTCGCGCGGAGAAGTCGGTGGGCAGTGCCAGCGCCTCGTCGAGGGCATTGGTATGCAGCGACTGGGTGTGCCCCTGGGTTGCCGCCATGGCCTCGATACAGGTGCGGGCGACGTTGTTGAAGGGGTCCTGCGCGGTCAGCGACCAGCCGGACGTCTGTGAATGGGTCCGCAGGGACCTGGATTTGGGGCTATCGGATCCGAACTGCGCAACCAGTTCGCTCCACAGCAGACGACCTGCACGGAGTTTGGCCACCTCCATGAAGAAGTTCATCCCGATGCCCCAGAAGAAGGACAGCCGGGGTGCGAACTTGTCGATGTCCAGGCCTGCGTCGAGCCCGGCCTTGAGGTAGTCCACCCCGTCTGCCAGTGTGTAGGCCAGCTCGAGATCGGCTGTGGCACCGGCTTCTTGGATGTGGTAGCCGGAGATCGAGATCGAGTTGAACTTCGGCATCCGCACGCTGGTGTAGGCGAAGATGTCGGAAATGATCCGCATGGACGGCGCGGGCGGATAGATGTAGGTGTTGCGGACCATGAACTCTTTGAGGATGTCGTTCTGGATGGTCCCGGCGAGCTTCTCCGGCGGCACGCCCTGCTCTTCGGCGGCCACCACGTAGAGCGCGAGGATCGGCAGCACCGCGCCGTTCATCGTCATCGAGACCGACACCGCGGACAAGTCGATGCCGTCGAAGAGCTGGCGCATGTCCAGGATCGAGTCGATGGCCACACCGGCCATACCGACATCGCCCTGCACTCGCGGATGATCGGAGTCGTAGCCGCGGTGGGTGGCCAGGTCGAACGCCACCGACAGGCCCTTCTGTCCGGCGGCGAGATTGCGGCGGTAGAAGGCGTTGGAATCGGCGGCCGTGGAGAACCCCGCGTACTGGCGAATCGTCCAGGGCTGGTTGACGTACATCGTGGGGTACGGCCCGCGGATGAACGGCGGTTCGCCGGGAAAGCTGTCCAGCGGGTAACCGGCCGCCGCGACGGCATCGCGGTCGGCACCGATGTAGATCGGCTTGACGACGATCCCCTCCGGGGTGTGCCAGTCCAGGTGGTCTGGCGAGTATCCGTGCACCGCGGCCGCATCTGCGGCCAGGTCGGCGGCCTGCTGCGGAGTCGGTGGCGCCCCGGCCGGCGACAGTCCGCCCAACGGAACGTCGGCGAAACTCGGGATGAGGCTCATCTGTCAGGCCCCCAATCGGGTCAGCAGGGCCGAAAGCGCCTCAGGCGCATCGATGGTGGCGGTCAGGTAGCCGTCCGGCCGGAGATCGGCGGGAACGTCGGCAAGCGCCTTTTCCGGGCCCGCCAGATAGATCGGCGCGCAGCCAGCCGACCGGGCGGCGGCCACGACGCCGGCGACCTCACCGGCGTAGCGGGCGTCGCTACCGCAGATCACCGCGACGGAGGTTGCCGCCGAAGCGACGGCGCCCCCGACCGAGGCGGGCTCGACCGTGCCAGGGTTGACGGCCTCGATGCCGCCCGCCGCCAACAGGTTTGTCGCGAAGGCAGCCCGGACGTTGTTCTCGGCCAGCGGACCGAGGGGCAGGAGAAGCACTCGGGGCCGGGCGCCGGTACGTTCCAGGTGGGCATCGGAACGGTCGCGCAGCGCCTCGAACGCTCCCGCGTAGCGGTAGCCGCCATCCGCGGAATCCGATTGCGGCAGAGCCGGTTCGGCGAGATTCGCGAACTCGCTGACGCCGGTGATCGCGGTGCGCCGATGCGCCACGTCATCTGCCCGGCGATCGCGAACGCGCTCGATCTGGTCGCCCAGGTAGGACTGCGCCTTTCGGAAACCGCCCCGGGCTTCGATCTGCTGAAAGTCCGACCATGCCTGGGAGGCAAGGGCTTCGGTGAGGTCCTCGACGTACCAGGATCCACCGGCGGGGTCGCGGACCCGGCCGATATGCGACTCCTCGAGCAGCAGCAACTGGGTATTCCGGGCGATGCGGCGGGAAAACCCCGCCGTGGTTCCCGGATGGCCTGCCGGAATCGCGGCGTCGAACGGCAGCACCCGAACGGAGTCCGCTCCCCCGACGCCCGCACCGAAGGCGGCGATGGTGGTCCTCAGCATGTTGACCCAGGGATCGCGCTGGGTCATCATCGGCGCCGAGGTCACCGCATGCAGGCGCACGCCGCCGGCCTCGGGATGTCCCACCACCTCGGCCACCCGGCCCCACAGACGGCGGGCCGCCCGGAACTTCGCGATCGTCATGAATTGGTCGTCATCGGCAACGAGCCGAAAGCTGATCTGCCGCAAGGCATCCGGAACGCTCAGTCCCGACTCGGTCAGCAGGCGGAGATAGTCCACGCCGGCCGCGAGCACCCCCGCGAGTTCCCAACTGGCGCTGGCTCCCCGATTGTGGAAGGCCGGTCCGTCGACGGTGATCGTCCGGACCCCGGGCCTGCCGGCCGCGACCCGGGCCACCGCCATCGCGTCCTCGAGGCTCGCGCCGCCCGCGGCGGAGAGCGGATCGGCGCCGAGGTCGATCGCCAGCTTCTGATCGCCGCCTGCGGCCAGCCCGAGGAGCGCGTCGGCGGCAGCACGCAGGTCCGCGCCGGCATCGAGCTGTACCGGAGCGAGTTCCAGGTAAACGCCCTCCAAGACCCGCGGAATCTCGGTTGCCGGAATCCCTTCGGGGCCGACGCGCAGAACCACGGCGCTGACCCCGTCGACGAGTGCGTCCAACACCGACGCGTTGACTTCTGGCGCAGCCACGTGCGGCGAGCCGGGCGACGGGAACTCCTCGGCCACCTTCCATCCGGCCAGGACGTCGCGATCCCGGTCGCCACCGCGGACAAAGGGCCAATCACCGGGCAGCGGCTGCTCCGGCAGCGCATCGAAAGCGGTGTAGAGCGCCCGGATCGGAAAGCCCTCGTAGGTCGGCGACTCGAGCAGACGTTCGGGGTCAGCCGGAAGGTCGCCCCGCTCACAGCGCCGGCTCTTGGCCAGAACGTCGCCAACCGCATCGCTCCACCGGGACCGGGCAGCTGCCAGATCCTCGTGGGCGTTCTCGGGGGCCACAGACACCGGCGAGCTCCTGACAGTCGTGGCCGGCATCGGAGGGCGTCGGCGACCTGCCCTCAGGCTAAATGATCGGCCCGGCGGTCTGTCGCAACGTTCCAGGGTGAATCGGCTCACGCCGGACGACCGCGTAACCTTGGCCAGCGTGCCAAACCTGAGCACGCTGCGCAGTGTGGGCTCAGCCGTCCTTGCCACCCTCCGGCAGGCCAGCCGAACCCGCATCGCCCTGACCGCCGCCGCGGCGGTGGCCCTCGTCGCCGTCGTGCTGCTTGTCCCGATGCCCACCGCCGTGCAGCTGCGCGACTGGGCCACAGCGGCCGGAGCCTGGTTCCCACTCGCCTTCTTCGCGGCTCACGTGGTGATGACGACACTGCCTTTTCCCCGCACGGCGTTCACGCTGGCGGCGGGGCTGTTGTTCGGCCCTGCGATGGGGGTGGTGATCGCGGTGACGGCGAGCACGCTGAGCGCGATGATCGCTCTGCTGGTCGTTCGAGCCCTGGGGTGGCAGCTGAGCAGCGTCGGCCACCCGCGACTGGAGGCCCTCGACGCCCGCCTGCGCGAGCGCGGTTGGCCGGCCGTGCTGTCGCTGCGGCTGATTCCCGCGGTGCCGTTCTCGGTGCTCAACTATGCGGCGGGCGCGTCCGCAATCCGGGCGCTGCCGTATTCGCTGGCCACACTGGTCGGCGTCGTACCGGGAACGCTGGCGGTGGTGGTCCTCGGCGATGCCTTGACCGGAACCGTCAGCCCGCTTCTGGTGGCTGTCTCGGTGTGCACCGCCGGCTTGGGGATCGCGGGGCTTATCTACGAATCGCGGCGTTAGCGGGACGGGTCGGCGGCGGGGTCGGCGTCCGGCGCGGGGGCGGCCTCGATGGCCTCCGGCTGACCGGCCGGCTCGAGCGTCACCGACGCCGTCGGCCCGATGGACGCCACCGGGGCGCGAGCCTCGGCCTCGGCGTTCGCCACCGCCTGCGCGATCACCGGATCCGCGCGGGTGACGAACCAGTCGGCAACCTCCTCGGAATCGTCCTGCAGCGCCGACGGTCCGGGATCGGCCGGTGACGGCTCGTAGCGGAAGACTCCGTCCGATCCGGGCGCGCCGAGCAACTTGGTGAAGCCCTGAAGCGCCGAGCCGAAGTCGCTGGGCACCACCCATACCTTGTTGGCCTCGCCCCGGGCCATCTGCGGCAGGGTCTGTAGGTACTGATAGGCCAGCAGTTCCGGGGTGGGCCGGCCCGCCTTGATCGCCGCGAAGGTCTTTTCGATGGCCTTGGCCTGGCCCTGGGCCTGGAGGTACTGCGCCGCGCGGTCACCCTGGGCGCGCAGGATGCGAGATTGCCGGTCGGCCTCAGCGGCGAGGATGGCGGCCTGCTTGGCGCCCTCGGCAGCCAGGATCTGGGACTGCTTCTGCCCCTCGGCCTGCTTGATCGACGCCTCCCGGGTGCCCTCAGCCGTGAGGATCATCGCGCGCTTCTCCCGGTCGGCGCGCATCTGCTTTTCCATCGAGTCCTGGATGGAAGGCGGCGGGTCGATGCTGCGCAACTCAACCCGCGCAACTCGCAGACCCCAACGGCCGGTGGCTTCGTCGAGCACCCCACGCAACTGGGCGTTGATCTTGTCGCGGCTGGTCAATGTCTGTTCCAGCGTCATGCCGCCGACGACGTTGCGCAGAGTGGTCGTGGTCAGCTGCTCGACACCGACGATGTAGTTGCTGATCTGGTAGACCGCGGCCTGGGGGTTGGTGACCTGGAAGTACACAACCGTATCGATGTTCACCGTGAGGTTGTCCTCGGTGATCACCGGTTGGGGCGGGAAGGACACCACGCGCTCGCGCAGATCCACCCGGGCCCGGATGCGGTCGATGAACGGAACCAGAAGGGTGAGCTGCCCGGACACCGTCTTGCTGTACCGGCCGAGGCGCTCGATCACCGCCGCCTCGGCCTGCGGGACCAGCGCCACCGATTTGGCGACGACGATCACGGCAAACAGGACAAGAACCGCCAGTACGACCAAACCAGCTGTGGCACCGTTCATTTCAATTCCTTCCAGCTTTGCGCAATCGCTCAGGCGTTCTTCCAGACCACCGCGGTGGCGCCGTCGATGTGCATGACGGTCACTCCCTCGCCGGGCTCGTAAACGTCATCCTCGTTGTAAGCACGCGCGGTCCAGACCTCACCGTCCAGCTTCACCTGGCCGCGATCGTGACTGACCAGGTCGAGTACCACCGCGTGCTTGCCCTCCAGCGCCTTGGCCGGTTCGGGCAGTCCGATTCCGGCGGTGAGCCGGCGCCGCAACGCCGGCCGAACCAGGCCCAGCAGCAGCACCGACACAATCAGGAACACCGCTCCGTCGGCCCACACCGGAAGTCCCAGCAACCAGCTCGACCCTGCGGCGGCCAGTGCGCCGCCGCTCAGCATCAGCAGGAACATGTCCCCGGTGAGCGCCTCGGCGGCCGCCAGACCCAGGGCGAACAAGAGCCAGATCAACGCCGCGGGCATGGGACCCACGATACGCCGAACGAACCGACGGACGCGTCTTCTGCGGCAGCAGCCCGGGCCCCGCTGAAACCACTACACTCACCAGCATCATGTGGTGCCCGAGCGTGTCCCTGTCGGTGTGGGCCAATTCCTGGCTCGCCGGCTGTGCCGCGCCCGACGACGTATTGGATGCGCTAAGCGCTTGGGCGCCAAGACATTCGGTGATCGCCTACGACGCGGTGGCGGCCGGCCGGACCGGGCTGCCGTGGCCGGACATCGACAACGCCGGCCCGATGTCCCTGCTGCAGACCGTGCGCACCGCAGCAGGTCGGCGGGGCGAGGCTTCCTGGCCAGCGCGCACGGCGATCGCCCTGGTATTGCCGGTCCCCGGCGACGTTCGCGGTCTGGCGCCCGGCACCCAGTTCGCCGCGGACGCGATGGATGCCGGCGAGTCGGTGGTGGTCAGCGGCCCCGACGGCCAGTCCGTCGGAGTGGTGCCCGCCTTCGAATGCGAGGACGACGCGGACGAGGCGGCCGGCGAGTACACGCTGTCCTGGTCGGTCTATTCACTACCGAGCACACCGGTGCTGGATCACCCCGACCTCGGGGAGGCCGAATACGCCCTGAGGTCGGCAGTACGGTCGGCCGCGGAAGTGCTCGGCAGCCTGCGCCTGGCCGGGACAGGTCGCGACGATCCACGGGCGCAGGTCGAGGAGATCCTGCAGGCCGACCGGCATCACAAGATCCCCGATCACGCGCCGTCCCGGGCGCTTCGGGTACTGGCGAGCGCTGCGCACGTCGACGCCATCATCACCGTCAGTTCCGGAGCGACGGCACTCAGCACCCAGAGTGCGTCGGAGACACGAATCGCCGACTCGGCTCTGCGACCACTCGCATCGGTGGTGAGAGCGGCCCGGTCCGCCGCGGTCAGCGCGATTCTGCAGTCGGCCTGGCAGGGTTAGCGGCCGCGGCCGCCGCACTGGTCACACAGTCCGTCGTGCAATAGCTGCCGTTCACGCTGCATCCGTACCCGGCAACCGGTTGGTCCCCGGGCACTCTCGCGGGGGGCCTCCCGTCGCGCATCTCATCGACGAGTTCGAGTGCCAGACGGGCAAAGCGGGGCTGGGCGTTCGGCGTGGTGGCGCGGGCCAGTGCGACGCCGAGTTCACCGGCCTGCTCGGCCAGTTCGCTGTCCAGATCCCAGATGACTTCGATGTGGTCGGCGACGAAACCCACCGGGCACACGACCACAGCTTTTGTCCCCGCGCCTGCGAGAGCCGAAAGATGTTCGCCGACATCGGGTTCCAGCCACGGAACCTGGGGCGGCCCGGAGCGGGACTGCCACACGACGTCGTAATCGGAGTATCCGGCAGCGGCCGCGACGAGACCCGATGCGTAACGCACCTGCCGGGGATACAGGCTTGGACCGCATCGATCCTCGGCGCGCAGCGGAATCGAGTGTGCGGTGAAGACCAGTCTGGCGTCGGCGCGCAGCGTTTCGGGCAGCGTGGCGACCGCCTCGGCGATGGCATCGGCGAACATCTCGATGAGCAGCGGATGGTCGAAGTACTGGCGCAACTTCACCAGTTCGGGTGCGCCGTCACCGACCGCGGTCCGCGCGCGGGTGATGTCCTCCTGGTACTGCGCACATCCCGAATAGCCACCCCACGCCGACGTGCTGAAGACCGCCGCCCGGGAAATCCCATCCGCTTTCATTGCCGCGACGGCGTCCTCGACGAACGGGTCCCAGTTCCGGTTACCGAAATACACCGGGAGGTCCTCGCCGCGCCCTGCGAGTTCGGCGCGGATCTGCTCGATCAGCGCCCGGTTGATCGCGTTGATCGGGGAAACCCCGCCGAAGTGCAGGTAATGCTCGGCGACCGACTCCAGTCGCTCGCGCGGGATGCCCCGGCCACGGGTGACGTTCTCCAGGAACGGCATCACGTCATCCGGCCCCTCCGGGCCTCCGAAGGACAGAACCAGAAGGGCGTCGAACCGCTCGGTGGACATCAGACCAACTGGGTGCTGGCGCCGCCGTCGGCGTAGATGACCGTGCCGGTCGTCGCCGGCAGCCAGTCCGAGACCAGCGCGCACACCGTCTTCGCAACTGCGGTCGGGTCTTTCATGTCCCAGCCCAGCGGGGCGCGCTGATGCCAGCCCTCCTCGAGCATCTGCATCTCGTCCTTGAACTGGTCGCCGAGCGCGCCACCCATGATCGCACTCATCGCCAGGGTTCGGATCGGCCCTGCGGCAACCAGATTCGAGCGCACCCCGACCTTGCCGGCTTCGCGGGCCACAAATCGGTTCACCGATTCCAGGGCACTCTTGGCCACCGTCATCCAGTTGTAGGCGGGCATCGCCCGAGTGGGGTCGAAGTCCATCCCGACGATGCCGCCGCCGGGATTCATGATCGGCAGCGCGGCCTTGGCCAGCGAGGCGTACGAATAGGCCGAGATGTGGATGCCCTTGGCGACGTCCTCGTAGGGCGCGTCGAAGAACGGGTTGATGCCCATGCCACTGGCGGGCATATAGCCGATCGAATGAACCAGCCCGTCCAGCCCGTTGCCCTCGCCGATCACCTCGGAGACCCGGGCGGCCAGGGAGTCCAGGTGCTCCTGGTTCTGAACGTCGAGTTCCAGCAGTGGCGCGGGCTTGGGAAGCCGGCTGATGATGCGCTGGATCAGCTTCATCCGGTCGAACCCGGTGCAGACGACCTCCGCGCCGGCCTCCTGAGCGACCCGCGCGATGTGGAACGCGATGGAGGAGTCCGTGATGATCCCCGTGACGAGAATCCGCTTTCCTTCGAGAAACCCTGTCATAGAAGTCCTTTCGTCAGTAGTGGCGCCGCTGGAGGAGCCGTCTAGTGGCCCATGCCCATGCCGCCGTCAACCGGGATCACCGCACCGGCGATGTAGCCCGCGTCCTCTGACGCCAGGAAACTCACCGCCCCGGCGACCTCGTCGGCGGTACCGATCCGCTTGGCCGGGATGAATTCCAGCGCGCCCTGCCGAATCCGCTCGTCCATCTCCCGGGTCATGTCGGTATCGATGAGGCCGGGGGCCACCACGTTGGCGGTCACGCCGGCCTTGGACAGCTCGCGGGAGATCGAGCGGGCCATGCCGATAAGGCCGGCCTTGGAGGCTGCGTAGTTGGCCTGGTTGCCGATACCCCAACTGCCGGACACCGAACCCACGAAGATCATCCGGCCGAATCGGTTCTTCTGCATGCTGCGCGCTGCTCGCTGCGCCACCCGGAACGCCCCGGTGAGGTTGGCATCGATGACCTTCTCGAATCGCTCCTCGGTCATCCGCATGAGAAAGGCGTCGGCGGTGATGCCCGCGTTTGAGACCAGGACCTCCACCGGGCCCTGGTGCTCCTCGACCTCCTTGAAGGCCCGGTCGACGGCGGCGCTGTCGGTGACGTCGCACTCGACGCCGAACAGTCCCTCCGGCGCTCCGGAACCACGGTGGGTGACCGCGACCTTGTGCCCGTCCGCCGCCAGTCGCTGCGCGATCGCCAGCCCGATTCCCCGGTTACCGCCGGTGACCAATACCGAGCGTGAGACGAACGGGGGACGGCCATGAGCGGTATCGGTCATGTCCGTCAACTTAGTGCCTCTCGGTCAGGAGCCAGAAATCGCCCCGCGCTGTGTCGAGATCGACGTAATGGTGGCGTTGACTCGATCTTTTCGGCCCAAATGTGGGTTTGGGCGCAAAGGGCGCGGGAAGGGTCAGCCGGGCAGTTGACGGTTGATCAGCAGCGCGGCCACCGCAGCCAGGCCCAACAGCAGCGCCCCCAGGCGCAACCAGCCGACGCTGGCATCGCCCTTGACCGTCTCGTAGCCGATCTGGTCCTGAACCTGGGTGAACACCTCTTTGAGCTGCGCCAGGTTCGATGCGCTGTAGTGGTTGCCGTCGGAGAGTTGCGCGATCTTCTTGAGCATCTCCTCGTCGACCGGAACCGGCTGGCGCTGATCGTTGATCTCGACGTACCCGTAGGGCGTTCCGAACGACACCGTCGAGACCGGCACGCCCTGGTCCTTGGCGGTGCGGGCCGCGGTGAAGGCGCCCTTCGGATTGTCCGGGTTGGACGGGACGGTTTCCTTGCCGTCGGACATCAGCACGATGTGACCCGGCGGCCGGTCTTCGTCGCCCTTGCTCCCACCGCCGATCACGGCGCCCACCGTCGCGATGGCCTGAAGCGCGGTGAAGATCGCCTCGCCGGTGGCGGTCCGGTCGGCCAGCTGGAGCTTGTCGAGGGCGATCTTGGTGGCATCACGGTTGGTCGTCGGTGAGACCAGCACAGTGGCGGTACCGGCGTAGGCGATCAGGCCGAGGTTGATCCCGGGGGTCAGCTGGTCGGCGAATTGCTTGGCGGCCTCCTGGGCGGCAGCCAGCCGGCTCGGCTCCACGTCGGTGGCACGCATCGACTGCGACACGTCGATCACAAGCATCACCACGGCGCGGTTGCGGGGGACGCGGACGTCGTTCTGCGGCCCGGCCATCGCGACGGTCAACAGTGTCAGCGAGCAGAGCAGCAGGATCGCCGGAAGGTGCCGCCAGCGGTTAGGGCGTTTGGGCGCAACGCTTTCCAGCAGTTCCATGTTCGCGAAGCGCAGGATGCGCTTCTTCCGCGAGATCTGGACGAGCACGTAGTAAGCGACCAGCGCTGCCACGCCGAGGAGCAGCAGGAAGAACCAGGGATGGGCGAAGTCGGTGAACGACATCGGCCCGAGCAGAGGCAGGGTCATCGGGAATCCTTACGTCCTACTGGCTGCCCGCCAACGCCCCGCGGCGCCGGGAGGCGACAAAGCGGACGATGTCGGCGATCCAGTCCCGGTCGGTGCGCAACGTCATCAGCGGCGCCCCGCATCGCCGCAGGGTCCGGGCCACCTCTTCCCGATGTGCCGCGGCTGCCCGGGCGAAGTCATCGCGAAGTTGCGCGTCGATGGTGAACTCCCGGGTGACACCCGTCTCGGTGTCCTGGAGGATCACCTCCCCGACGTCGGGCAGTTCGACGTCGCGGGGGTCGAGAACCTCGATGCCCAGCACCTCGTGACGAGCGGCGATGGCGCGCAACTGCCGCATCCAGTTGATCGGGCCGAGGAAGTCGCTGATGATCACCGCCATGCCGCGGCGGCGTTCCGGCCGGCGCAGCGCGTCGATGGCGGCGGCCAGGTCGCCGCGCACGCCCAGTGGCGCCCGCGGGCAGGTCGCGATGGCCCGCAGCAGCGTCTGCTCATGCTGTCGGCCGCCCCGCGCCGGCACCCGGATCACGTCCTGTCCGTTGGCGATCAGCGCACCGATCCGGTTGCCTCCGCCGCTGTTGAGGTACGTGATCGCCGCGGCTGCAGCCACCGCCAGGTCACGCTTCTCGCACCCGACGGTGCCGAAGTCCAGGCTGGCCGACATGTCGACCACCATCCAGGTCTCGAGCTCACGATCAGCGATCATCTGGCGCACATGCGGATGGGTGGTCCGGGCGGTGACCGACCAGTCCATCCGGCGCACGTCGTCGCCGGGCTGATACATCCGCGACTCCCCCGGCTCCGAGCCGGGACCGGGGATCAAGCCGAGGTGGTTGCCCTGAAGCACACCGTCGAGCCTGCGCTTGACGGTGAGTTCGAGGGTGCGCAGCGCCGCGGAGAGTTTCGCGTCACCGATCTCCCCCCGTTGGAACGACGGCGGGTGGACTGTCTGCGGCTGACCGGCCGCCTCAAAGGCGGAAGCGGACTCGCTCACCGAACGGTGGCGCCAGCCGACGGGGGCACGGGGGGTGCCTGAACGCCCGCGGGAGGCCCGGCCGGCGCCTGGGCACCGACCGGAGGCACCGAATGTCCTTGCTGCGGAACAGCGTTGACCTGCGGGAGCCCGACGGTCTGCAGAATCCGCGCGATGACGGTTTCCGGCTTGACGTCGTCGGCGAGCGCGTCGTAGGTCAGCACCAGGCGGTGGCGCAGAACGTCGGGGATCACGTCGATGACGTCCTGCGGGATGACATAGTCGCGCCCGCGCACCAGGGCCAGCGCCCTGGAGGCGGCGATGATGCCCAGCGAGGCGCGCGGCGAGGCGCCGAACGCGATCCAGGACTTGACGTCGGGCATGCCGAACTGCTCGGGAACCCGGGTGGCGGTCACCACACGGACCACGTAGTCGACGAGGGCGTGGTGGACGAAGTTGTTGGCCGCGACCTCCTGCAACCGAAGCAGGTCACCGGTGTCGAGAATCTGCTTGGGCTCCGGCGGGGTCACGCCCATCCGGTAGATGATCTCGCGCTCCTCCTCCGGGGAGGGGTAGCCGACGTTGATCTTGAACAGGAAGCGGTCGCGCTGGGCCTCGGGCAGCGGGTAGACGCCCTCGTTCTCGATAGGGTTCTGCGTCGCCATCACCAGGAACGGCTTGGGGAGCGGGTAGGTCTTCCCCCCGATGGAGATCTTGCGCTCGGCCATCACCTCGAGCAGGGCGGACTGGACCTTCGCCGGGGCACGGTTGATCTCGTCGGCCAGCAGGAAGTTGCACACCACCGGGCCCAGTTCGATGTCGAACTCCTCGCGGCCCTGCCGGTAGATGCGGGTGCCGATGATGTCGGTGGGGACCAGGTCGGGGGTGAACTGGATGCGGGAGAACGTCCCGCCGACAACCTTCGCGAAGGTCTCCACGGCCAATGTCTTGGCCACCCCGGGTACGCCCTCGAGAAGCACGTGCCCCTTGGCGAGGAGGCCCACCAGGATGCGCTCGACCAGCTGGTCCTGACCGACGATGATCCGCTTGACCTCGAAGATCGCCCGTTCCAGGGTGTGCACCTCCGACGTCAGCCCATTACCGCCGGACTGCACTCCGCCGGACTGCACTACAGCCGTGCTTCCACTGACGCCTGGATAGCTCGACGTGGTGTTGCTGCCTCCGGAGCCCAGGGTGGACCCACCTGGTGACGTCATCGACTTCCTCCACAAATTGGTTGGCACGACCGGTTGGCGTGAAAGACGGCGTGCCCGTGTACCGGCCGGGCAGCGTCGTGCCCGTCGTCAACTATTCCAGGCGTTTCGGAATCCGTCGACGTAGGCCGTTCGCGGGCGAGTCCCGGGCGATTCCGGGCCCGGCTCACGTCTCGATGATGCGGGTCAGGAAGGGCGTCATTCCCGCGGTCCGCACCGGGCTGACCGTCACCCGCCCAGCGGCCGAGGAGGCCTCGAGCATCTGGCCGTTGCCCAGATAGATGGTCACGTGTTGGGAACCACCCGGACCGTAGAAGATCAGATCGCCGCGTTTGGCCTCGGCCGGTGAGATGTGCCGGCCGGCGTTGTACTGGTCACCGGAATACTTGGGAAGCTGCACCCCGACGCCGGCGAAGGCGTACCGGACGAACCCCGAGCAGTCGTAGCCGATCTTGCCGGCGTCCTGGTCGACACCCGCGCTCGGGCCATTGATCGCGCCACCGCCCCACGAGTAGGGGACGCCCTGCTGCGACCCGCCGCGACGGATCACGTACTCAACGGCCTGGGGGCCCCTGACCCGCCCGCCCGGCAGCGAGGACGGACCGCCGCCGATGCCCAGGCCGGACAGGAATTTGCGCCCCAGGTCCATGGTGGTCTGGGCGGCCTGCTGGGTGAAGGACAGCGAAGCCTGTGCCACCGCGACCGGATCACCTGGCGCCCCGGCGCTGAGCAGTTGGGGCAGGGTGGGGTCCCAGCCCGGATCGGCCGTCGCCGTCGGCACGAAACCCAGCGTGAGGCCGGCCGTCACCGTAAGCGCGCATACCGCTTGACGTGCGCGAGAAACCTTGCGAGAAACCTGTACAGGCACAGCCGATCCCCTCGTCATTCGATGTAGCGCACGACGAACGGCGTCATGCCGCCGGTTCGCACTTCGGCCACCCGGACGTTGGCACCGGTGTAGGGCGCCTCGAGCATCTGGTTGTTGCCCAGGTACAGGGCAACGTGCTGGCTGCCGCCGGGGCCGTAGAAAATCACGTCGCCACGGCGCATCTGAGCCGACGGGATCTGGTGGCCCATCTGGTACTGGGATCCGGAGTAGTGCGGCAGTTTGATTCCGACGCCGGCGAACGAGTACAGGATCAGGCCGGAGCAGTCGAAGCCCACCGTGCCGGCACCTTCGTCGATGCCGTTACTCGGCCCGGCCGCCGTTCCGCCGCCCCAGGAATAGGGCACGCCGATCTGGGCCATACCGCGTTTGATCACGTACTCGATGGCGGTGTTTCCGTACACGTACGGGATGGCGCCGTTGTTGATTCCCGACGAATCCGGCTTGAGGATGCCGAGTTTCTGAAGGAACTGCTTGCCCAGCTTCTGAGTCGTCTGGACCGAGTTCTGCGCGATCTTGAGAACGCCGTTGATGATCTGGACCGGATCGCCGGACAGGAACGCGCTGGGCACCGCCGGCAGGGTCAGGTCCCATTCCGAGGGCTTGCCGTAGGGCACGACGACGTTCGCCGGGTTGGGACCGGCCGAATCCCAGCGATCTGCCGACGCCGGGTCTACCGGCCCGGAAGCCTGAGCGATCGGGGCGGAGTCGACGGCCGGCGCACCCTCCGGGGCCGGACCGGGCTCACCGGCCGCAACCGGAGCGGCCGCTGCGGCCACGGCGGGCGCCGACCAGGCGCGGGCGGCGTCAAGCTTCTCCTTGGCAGTCCTGCGCTCGGCAGCAAGCCGGTCGATCTCGGCCTGCTGGTCGCGGAACGTCACCTGGGCGTTACGCAGCGCCTCAACCGCGGCATCCTGGCTGCCCTGGGCGGCCTCTACCGCCTGATCGGCCTTCTGCTTGGACATCCGGGCGGAGGCGTCCTTGTTGACCACCTCGGTGCGAGCCATGCGCAGACCATCCAGCGCGTTGCCGGAACTCAGAGCGAGGGTCTGGCTGGCGGTCGCCGTGGAGATGATGTCCTCGGGCGTTCTCGCCAGCACCAGCGAGGCCGACGGACCGTTGACGTAGCTCGCCGCCGCGAAGGTGTCGAAGCGCTTCTGCGCATCGGAGATCGCCGCGTTGGCGTCCTTGACGGCCTGCTGGCTCGCCTCGACGTCCTGCTGGGCCAGGGTCGCGGCGTCGCGCGCCTCCTGGACCTCGAGGATCGCCTTGTTCACGCTCTCCTGCTCGGCCTGGACCTGGGCGCTGATGTCCTCCAGTCGCTGATTGGCCTCCGCCACGTCGGCGATCAGGCCGGCCAGTCCGTTGTCGGGCTCGGCGTGGGCCAGGCCCGGCAGGGAGAACGTCATGACGACGCTGAGGGCCAGCGGCAGCAACCCTCTCAGGCGTGGTCTGTGCGGACTTCTCATTGCGGACTCCGGCTCCTCGGCTCAACAACTGATGCAGCGGGTCGTCACAGGGGTAACTCAGATCACATGAGCCACTCCAATAACAATGGCGACACTTGCACCGTACGTCACATTTGTCGGCCGAGAAACGCCAGGCAAGAATTACAAGTTCGTAATTCGGATGATGTAACCGGAAAGTGACCGAAAAGAAATGTCGGGAGCGCTATCCGCCCAGTTCAGAAGTTGTTTTCGCAGGTCCGAGACGTTCCGCGCGGCGCTGCAGAAAACGGGTTGCCACAGCTGCCACGGCAACGCCCAGCACAACCACGATTGTGAAACCCGTCCACGGGAAAATCGGCGTCTTCAACTGATCGACGAAATCCTGGGCACCCTGCACCGGATTGGAGGTGAGCTTGACCAGATCCTGTCCGGCTTCCAACGACACGCGGTCATAGGTGGTGCTGTAGCTGCCCGCCCACCCCGGGCTGATCACCAGGACCGTCGACCCCGGATTGGCCTTGCCGACCTGGGTGGCGATGTCCCGCAGGGGGGTGTCGATGATCGGGCTCTTCTCCATGACCACGACCTTGAGGTCCACTCCGCGTTCCCGCGCGTTGGCGACCACCTTCTGCAGTCCGGCCACGTCAGCCGGCGGGGCAGCCACCCCGTCCGCGGCGACGTCGGCTTTTACCTTCGACAAGCAGGTGTCCACCGGGGTGGAGTCCGGAAGTCCGACCGCGCCGCACACCTCCACCGGAATCCAGGTCGGCAGGTTCGTCACGATCCCAGACCGTACCGAAAGGTACCGCGCGAGGGTGGCACCACGCGCCGACTGAGACAAGACTGGGATCGGGACGGACGTGAAGTCCCCGGGCGGGGGTCCGGCCCCCGACACGACAACCTTTAGTATCCGACTGGCCCGCCAACCGTTGACGGGATCACTACGCCGGGAGTTGATGTGAGCAGCGCAGGTTCGTCCAAGAACTCGTTCGGGGCCCGCGACACGTTGAAGGTCGGGGACAACAGCTACGAGATCTACCGCCTCGACGCGGTTCCCGGCACGGAGAAACTCCCGTACAGCCTCAAGGTGCTCGCCGAGAACCTGCTTCGCACCGAGGACGGCGCGAACATCACCAAGGAGCACATCGAGGCCATCGCCAACTGGGATCCCTCGGCGCAGCCGAGCATCGAGATCCAGTTCACGCCGGCCCGGGTGATCATGCAGGACTTCACCGGGGTGCCCTGCGTCGTCGACCTGGCCACCATGCGTGAGGCCGTGACCGCCCTGGGCGGCGATCCGGAGAAGGTCAACCCGCTGTCCCCTGCCGAGTTGGTCATCGACCACTCGGTGATCCTCGACTTCTTCGGCGGCGCGGACTCCTACCGTCGCAACGTCGAACTCGAATACGAACGCAATGGCGAGCGTTACCAGTTCCTGCGCTGGGGCCAGGGCGCTTTCGACGACTTCAAGGTGGTTCCGCCGGGCACCGGCATCGTGCACCAGGTCAACATCGAGTACCTGGCCCGGGTTGTCATGGAACGCAACGGTGTCGCCTACCCGGACACCTGCGTGGGAACCGACAGCCACACCACCATGGTCAACGGCCTGGGTGTGCTGGGCTGGGGCGTCGGTGGTATCGAGGCCGAAGCCGCCATGCTGGGCCAGCCGGTGTCGATGCTGATCCCCCGCGTCGTCGGTTTCAAGCTGACCGGCGAGATCAAGCCGGGCGTGACCGCCACCGACGTCGTGCTGACCGTCACCGACATGCTGCGCAAGCACGGTGTGGTCGGCAAGTTCGTCGAGTTCTACGGCAAGGGCGTGGCCGAGGTTCCGCTGGCCAACCGCGCCACCCTCGGCAACATGAGCCCCGAATTCGGTTCCACCGCAGCGATGTTCCCGATCGACGAGGAAACGATCAAGTACCTGCGACTGACCGGCCGCACCGAGGAACAGTTGGCGCTCGTCGAGGCCTATGCCAAGGCGCAGGGCATGTGGCATAACGCTGACCACGAACCGAAGTTCTCCGAGTACATGGAACTGGACCTGTCGACCGTGGTGCCCTCGATCGCAGGCCCCAAGCGCCCGCAGGACCGCATCGAACTGTCCGACGCCAAAACGGCGTTCCGCAAGGACATTCACAACTACGTCGAGGAGAACCTCCCGGCGCCGCACACCAAGCTCGACGAGGCCGACGAGGAGTCCTTCCCGGCCAGCGACCCGGCGGCGTTGTCCTTCGCCGACAACGGCGCGGTCGACATGCGGCCGTCGGCAGCCAACCGCTCCCACGGCCGGCCGAGCAAGCCCGTCCTGGTCAAGTCCGCCGAGCGCGGCGAGTTCGTCCTCGACCACGGCGCCGTCGTCGTCGCCGGAATCACCTCGTGCACCAACACCTCCAACCCGTCGGTGATGCTGGGCGCGGCCCTGCTGGCCAAGAAGGCCGTCGAGAAGGGCCTGACCAGCAAGCCGTGGGTCAAAACCAACATGGCGCCGGGCTCGCAGGTCGTCACCGACTACTACGAGAAGGCCGGCCTGTGGCCGTACCTG
>CAYTOD010000004.1:0-21950 GCA_964439315.1 uncultured Mycobacterium sp.
GTAGTGGACAAACACATCGGCGGAGCCGTCCTCCGGGGCGATAAAGCCGAAGCCCTTCTCCGCGTTGAACCACTTCACAGTTCCCTGTGGCATTTCTTTCCTAACTTCTTTCCGGGAGCGGTCTACCGATATTCATGCAGACCGGGCCGGTTGAGACCGCATACCGTCTGGGCTCACACCCTCGCAGGAACAGCGACCGCAACATCGATCCTGCGATTGTGGAGACACGAACACAGAAGCTGCGACCACCTTCATCCAATCACGTTCCGAGCCGATAGGACAGCCCCAGCGTCGAGCGGGCCACAATTGGCATGTACGGCGGCAGGCGTGCGGTCGCCGTGGCCGAGACGGGAGGGGACGTCGTGGCGGGTTTCGGCAGCGACCTGCTGGCCGCCGTCTCCGGCGGCACCGGCAACGGTCACACCCCCGCCGCCCTGCGCCACGTCGCCGAGATCCCGGCCCGATCCGCCGAGCCGGTCGACTGGCCGGGATGGGTCCACCCCGACGTCGTCGCAGCCCTGGAGGCACACGGGATCCGACGACCGTGGTCGCATCAGATCGAGGCTGCCGAGCTAGCCCACCACGGCCTCGACGTGGTGATCAGCACAGGCACCGCATCGGGCAAGTCGCTGGCATTCCAGCTCCCGATCCTCGACACCCTGGCCAGAGACCCCAGAGCGCGGGCGCTGTACCTGTCACCGACGAAGGCACTGGGTCACGATCAACTGCGGACCGCCCACACCCTGACGACCGCGGCGCCAAGCCTCATGGACGTGGTGCCGAGCGCCTACGACGGGGACACACCCGCCGAGATACGCCGGTTCGCCCGCGAACGTTCCCGCTGGTTGTTCTCCAACCCCGACATGATCCACCTCGCAATGCTGCGCAACCACGCCCGGTGGGGAGTCTTCCTGCGCGGACTGCGATATCTGGTGGTCGATGAATGCCACTACTACCGGGGGATTTTCGGGTCGAACGTGGCGGTGGTCCTGCGCCGGCTGCTACGGCTGTGCAGGCGGTACGGCAACGAGGGCCCGACGGTGATCTTCGCCAGCGCCACGACAGCCGGACCGGGATCGACGGCGACCGAACTGATCGGCCGGCCGGTCACCGAGGTGACCCGCGACGGGTCACCGCAAGGCGGCCGGACCATCGCCCTGTGGGAACCCGGACTCAGGGAGGATCTGCTGGGCGAGCACGGGGCGCCGGTACGCCGGTCCGCGGGGTCCGAGGCCGCGCGGATGATGGCCGACTTGGTCGCCGAGGGCGCGCGGACGTTGACCTTCGTCCGATCCCGGCGAGGCGCGGAATTGACCGCCGTCGGGGCCATAGCCAGGCTCGAGGACATCGCGCCGACGCTGGCCGGCACCGTGGCGCCCTATCGGGCCGGCTATCTGGCCGAAGACCGCAGAGAATTGGAGCGAGCGCTCGCCGAAGGCAGGTTGCGCGGCGTGGCGACGACCAATGCCCTGGAGCTGGGAATCGACATCGCCGGACTGGACGCAGTGCTGATGGCCGGCTTCCCGGGCACGGTGGCCTCGTTCTGGCAGCAGGCCGGACGGTCCGGCCGGCGCGGGCAGGGTGCCCTGGTGGTGCTGATCGCCCGCGACGACCCGCTGGACACCTATCTGGTGCACCATCCCGAAGCGCTGCTCGGCAAACCGGTGGAAAGGGTCGTGATCGACCCGGCGAACCCCTACGTCCTCGGACCTCAGTTGCTTTGCGCAGCGTGCGAATTGCCGTTGTCCGAGGAGGAGGTTCAGGACTGGCGAGCGGTTGCGGTCGCCGACGCACTGGTCGACGACGGACTTCTGCGCCGGCGGGCCGGGCGTTACTTTCCGGCCGCCGGACTCGATCCGCACCACGAGGTCGACATCCGTGGATCCTCCGGCGGTCAGGTCGCGATCGTCGAGGCCGGCACCGGCCGTCTGGTCGGGAGCACCGAATCAGGCCAAGCCCCGGCGGCCGTCCACCCGGGGGCGGTCTACCTCCATCAGGGCGAGACCTACCTGGTGGACGCACTCGATCTCGATTCCGGCGTCGCATTGGTTCATTGCGAAGACCCGGGCTATTCGACCTTCGCACGGGAGGTCACCGACATCACCGTCACCGGGGCCGGGGAACGGGTCGAGTACGACGCGGTGACCCTCGGCCTGGTTCCGGTCTCGGTAACCCATCGGGTGATCGGCTACCTGCGGCGGTTGCCGTCCGGGGAGGTGCTCGACTTCGTCGAACTGGACATGCCCGAACAGAGCTTGCCGACTGTCGCCGTCATGTACACGATCACACCGGAGGCATTGCTGGACAACGGTATTGAGCTCGCCGCGATCCCCGGGGCGTTGCACGCCGCCGAACACGCGGCGATCGGACTGCTACCACTGGTGGCCAGTTGCGACCGGGGTGACATCGGTGGCCTTTCCACCGCTGTCGGCGAGGCCGGCCTGCCGACGGTCTTCGTCTACGACGGACATCCCGGCGGTGCGGGTTTCGCGGAACGGGGTTTCCGGATGGCCGGCACCTGGCTCGCGGCGACCGCGGATGCGATCGAGGCCTGCGAGTGCTCACAAGGTTGCCCGTCCTGCGTGCAGTCACCGAAGTGCGGCAGCGGCAACGATCCCCTGGACAAAGCGGGCGCCGTCCGGGTCCTTCGGCTGATACTCAGCGAGACCGGACGCAAATAGTTCCGCGCGGCCACCGACCGACCCCTCGAACGGTCGACGGCCGCGCATAGAACTAGTGGAAGGCGACACAGTGGCCCACAGGCTGGAGGCGAGCAGACCCCCGCCTTGAAAGTCGGGGAGCATCAAACGGTCGGACAACGCGATCCGCTGAGCAATTCCACAAGAGAACGTCTTCGAAAATACGCCGATTGCGAGCCAGGCCGCAAGAGATTCGACAACTGTGTCGTCGGATTGGCGGCCTTCAGTGCTTCTACCTGCAAATATCCGCCACCCGCCCAGCGCCGGGATGAGGGAGGCCCGTACGCTCATCGGGTGACCCAGGAATGGCTCCTTGTGGAGACACTCGGCGATCAACCCGTCGTCGTCGCCCAGGGTCGGCAGATGAAGAACTTCGTGCCGGTGCCGGTCTTCCTCCGGCGGAATCCGAATCTGGCCGCCATCCAGACCGCGATCGCCGAGACCGTCACTTCCGGTACCGGCCTGGCCAGCATCACCCCGAAAACCAAGCGTGTCATCCGCACCGAGCCGATTCAGATGTCCGACGGACGAATCCACGCTGTCCAGGTCTGGTGCGGCCCCACCGACGCCGAACCACCGGAACGACCGATCCCCGGTCCGCTCAAGTGGGACTTCACCACCGGCGAGGCGACCGGAACAACCGAGTACCTGATCAACGCCGGGATGGACCCGGAGGTGGAGGCGACTACGGGCCGGGCCTTCGTCGACGACATCCCCAGCAAGGACCTCAACCACGACGAATCCAAGGTGCTGGCACTGGCAGTCGACGCGGCGCCGGACCGGACCTATTCGGCCACTTGGGAATTCACCGACAAGATGGGCCAGTTCCGACGGGTTGGCTTTGCGGTGCGCACGGCCATGGAGACCGCCGAGGACGGCACCGAGCACCTCGTCGGCCGGGCGATGAATCTCGTGGAGGATGTTCGGGACAAACCCGCCGGCTCCGAGAACCTCGCGCAGCGCATCCTCGAAGGACTCTCCCAGCCCGGGGTGTACCGCCTGGTGGTGGATCTCAAGAACTGGACTCTGCTCAAGTGGCTCGACGACCCGTGCCCGTACTTCAACTGGCACGGCCGGGTCCAGATGCATCCGGACGACCATGCCCACTTCTCCGAGAAGATGGCCGTCGAACTTGAGAGCGGCTCCGCTTCCGGTGTCTTGCGTCTTCCCGGCAACGACGGCGGTTGGATGCCCCTGCACGTCACGATCAGCAAGGTTGAACTGGAGAAGAACATCTACGGCGGGCTGGTGACGTTGCGGCTGCCCACCCGGGAGGAACTGGTCGACGTCGGCCTGGAGCCACCCGACTGAGCACCGCCGGTCCGCTTACACCGGACCGGCGCGCGCTGAAGCCAGTGCTCCGCCTCCCGACCAGCCCGGGAGCCGAACCTCGCAGGTGACGACGATGTCGAGATGCTCCACCTCGCAGGAGCGAACCGCCGCACCCATGGCCGTTCCGACCGCGGTGGAGTGTCGGCATGCGGCATCCGGCCCGGCGAAGAGACGACGGGCCCCCGCAAGTGCCGCGAGGTCCGCCGCGGCCTGGGCGCGGTGACGGGCCAGCACCGCCTCGCCGACCAGAATGCCAGCGGCGGCGACAACCACCAGAACCGCCACCAGAAAAACGGAAAGCACTGTGGCCGAGCCGGTTTCTTCAGCGATGGGGCTCCGCCGCGGCGACGGCCTCTCCGCCGATGACGATTCCGGGTAACACCGACGACCGCACACTGACTCTGGCTGAGACGTAGCCGCCGACACGGCGCACCTCGACGGACGCCCCGGCCGGGACCAGCGCGGCGGCCGAATCGACCGCCGAAACATCCTCGCGGGCAGCAAGTCTGGCGGCTTCGCGCGCCGCATCGACGCAGCGCATCTGCATGGACACCGCAGCAACGCCGGCCAGACACAGAACCAGGACCGCAACCAGGCTCGCGATCCCCAGTGCGGCCTCGACAGTGCTGAAGCCGCCATCGCGCGCTAGATCCGCGGACTCAAGGCTCGGCTGATGATCGACGTCAGTGCGCCGACGATCGAGTCGCCGGTCACCACGCTGTACAGGATCGCCCCGAAGGCCGCGGCGGCGATGGTGCCGATCGCGTATTCGACGGTCGACATCCCCGAATCGTCGGCGGCCAGACGCAGCGCGTGATCCCTGAGTTGCTGAATAAATCTGTGCTGCATGGCAATTCCTCCCTGTTGGCGATGGCGGTTCCAGTGGCGATGGTGACGAGAGTGCCGGAGCGGCGGTCATGGCAGCCAGTCCCCGAAGACGTCGGCCGCCAGGCCGGCCACCACCGGCACGATGCCCAGGCAGACGAAGGCCGGCAGGAAGCACAAGCCCAGCGGTCCGGCGAGCAGCACACCGGCCCGCTGCGCCGATGCCGAGGCGGCGTGGATCGCCTCCTGCCGGGACTGCTCGGCCAGATCGGCAATGCCCTGGGCGAGGGCGCTCCCCGAGGACGCCGATCGCCGGGCCAGGCGCATCAGTGCCTCACAGGCGTTGTCCCGCGGCACATTCGATCGCGACCACGCCGTGTCCGCGTCGGCACCGAGCGCAAGCAGTTCCGCGGCACGTTCCAGCACCGGGCGCAACGGCGGGAGCGCCGAGGGTGCGGTCGCCGCCGCGGCCGCCGAAACCGGCATCCCGGCGGTGAGGCACACGGCGAGCACGTCCAGCGCCGAGGCCGTCGAGATCGGATCCGCGGCCCTTCCCCGAGAGACCCGCCGCGTTCCTCGCGGAGAAACTGCGCCGGCTCTGACCCGGACCTGCAAGGGGCCGGCACCCAGCAGCAGGGCCGCCGCCAGCAACAGCGCGCAGGCCGTCACCGCGACACCCGGTCGACGATGCGATCCGACCACGAGACCCCCAGCCAGATCAGAGCGACGCCGGCCAGAAGCAGCCCTCCCCCGATCCCGCCACCGGTGAGGAACCGCACGGGGTGAGCGCCGATCAGTTCGCCCAACAGCACGCCGAGCGCGGGCAGTCCGGCGAGGATCCCCGCGGTCGCCCTGGCCGCGGCGGTGCCCGCCACCACGCCGTCGGTGAATCGTTGCCGGGCGACGATGTCGTGGTGAGCCGCCCGCATGAGGGCGGACATCGCCAGCCCGTGTTCGGCGGCCAGCGTCCAGCAGGTCGCCATCCGCTCCCAGTAGATCGGCACCGATGAGCCGGCAGCCACCTCGCGAAGACCCCCGGCAACGTCAGCGCCCAACCTGGCCCGGCCCGCCACCACCCGCAGTGCTTCGCCGACGACGCCAGCGGATTCCTGGGCGGCGACCTCGAAAGCCCGCACCGGGTGCGCACCGACCCGCAATTCCCCGACGAGGACTTCCAGACCCGCCGCCATGTCCTCCCCTTCTCCGCGCCGACAGCGTTGCCGACCGCGGCGGCGCCGCCGACTAACAACCACTGCAGATACCGCACCCACCGCCATCGCCACCGCCGGCGTGGCCAGGATCGCAACGAGCACAACGGCCCCGAGTGCGCATGCGCCGATGAGTCGCCCTGGAAGCCGCCGACGTGGGCGGGCGGCGATCAGCCGCCGGCGCGGCGGGGACGGTGCCGCCAAGATCGCTCCCGCCAGGAGCACGGCAGCCACGCCGGCGTTCACCGGCCGCACCGTTCACTGACGATCCGCCGAAATTCCCTCTCGCCGTGCTGCATTCCGCCGTCGACCGTCCAGACCGGAATCGCACACACCAGACCATCGGGGTTCCGTTGCAGCAGGGCTATCTCGGCCAGCCGGCGCCCCTCCGGCCCCCTTCCGACGTGCAGCACCACCTGAACGGCCGCCGCCAACTGACTGTGCAGAGCGGCTCGGTCAAGACCGCCGAGCGCGGCGAGAGCCTCCAACCTGGCCGGAACCTCTGCCGGACTGTTGGCATGCACCGTTCCGGCCCCGCCGTCGTGGCCGGTGTTGAGCGCAGCCAGCAGGTCGACCACCTCCGCACCGCGAACCTCTCCGACCACGATGCGGTCGGGGCGCATGCGCAGCGCCTGACGCACCAATTGACGCTGGGTAATCTCCCCTGCGCCTTCGACATTGGCGCAACGCGCGACTAGCCGGACCAGATGTGGATGGCCCGGTGCCAGTTCGGCGGCATCCTCCACGCAGACGATCCGCTCATGTCCTGCGACGGCGCCGAGGAGAGCAGCGAGCAGCGTCGTCTTTCCGGCGCCGGTACCCCCGGAGACCAGGAAGGCAAGCCTCGCCCCGATGATCTCGGCGAGGATTGCCGCAGCTTGAGGTGCGATCGAGCCGGACTGCTCCAGGGCAGCGAGATCCTCTGTGGCAGGGCGTAATACCCGCAGCGAGAGACAGGTTCCCCCGGCAGCGACCGGTGGAAGTACCGCATGCAGCCTGACGGCGAACTGGCCGTCACCGATGCCGCTGAGTTGGCCGTCGACCCACGGCTGGGCATCGTCGAGCCGACGGCCTGCCGCTAGCGCGAGCCGCTGCGCGAGGCGCCGTACCGCCGTCTCGTCCGGGAAACACACTGCGCTGAGACGCAATCCGGCGCCGTTGTCCACCCATACCCGGTCTGGTGCGGTCACCAGCACGTCGGTGGTGCCCTCGCCGCGCAGCAGCGGCTCCAGAATTCCGGCACCGGTCAGCTCGGTCTCCAGGACCCGCAGGCTGCTCAGCACCTCGGTGTCGCCGAGGAGTCCCCCGGACTCAGCCCGGATGGCTGCGGCGACGACGTTCGGCCGAAGCGGCGCCGACTCTGCGGCGAGCCTTTCGCGAACCCGCTCGATCAGTGAGCCACTCATGCGGCGTGCACTTCATTCCGGCGGTCCAGCACACTGAGGACCGCCCGGGCTGCGGCCCCGAGCGGCGACCGGCCGCCAAGCTTCAGCCCGCCGTGTTCAAGCCGCTGGGCCAGCATCGGCTCCGGGCGCATCGCCGCAAGCAGAGGCGCTCCTACGACATCGGCCACCTCGGACGCGCGCAAACCACCCGGAGCTGGACCTCGCACCACAAGCCCGAGGTCGGGAGTCACGGCTCGGATGACCTCCGCGATCGCCGAGGTCGCCGCGATCCCCCGGACATCGCACCCGGTCACCAGGACGACCATGTCGGCTACTTCCAGAACTCCGGCGGCAGCCGGGTTCAACTGCCGGGGAACGTCACACACCACGACGGCGCCGCCCCGCCGGCCGGCGTCGACCACAGCTGCTGCTGCGCCGACGTCGATGTCGCAGTAGGACCGGGCGCATGATAGAACGGCGACGCCGGCACCGCGCGGGAGCACGGCGCGTAGAGCGGTCCAGTTCAGGCGACCACTCTGCAGGCTCAGATCGGGCCAGCGCAGCCCCGGAGCGGACTCCGCGCCCACCACCATGTCCAGGCCGCCGCTGCAGGGATCGAGGTCGACCAGCAACGCCTCTCGCGAGCACAATGCGAGAGCAGCGGCGAACACCGACGCGCCACCCCCGCCGCGGCCCCCGAGCACCGCGATCACCCGGCCGGCCCGGGTGGCCCGACGTCCGGCTTCCGAAGCTTCGGACAGCACCTTCACCAGGTCCGGTTCCTGAGCCGGCAAGACGCAAAGATGCTGTGCGCCAATGTCCACCGCTGTCGCCCACACTTCCGGCGAGGGATCGCTCGCGCTCACCAGGACGACGCCGTCCCGGCGGGCCAGCCCGAGCCGCCCGCACCGGACGGCGCTGTCGTGATCCAGGACGACGGCCGTCGCAGCCGACCACGCCTTGCGACTCGGCGTCCGGGGCCGCGAAATCCGAAGCCCCGCAGCCGCTGCACTGCGGTCCACGCTCTGGGACAACCGGGGATCGGCGAGCACTGTCAGCAGCTGCGCGGGAGGGGAACTCATGGCACCACCCTCGCGGTGCGGGACCGGGCCGGCCAGTCACTCCATGACGGCCTGTGCATGCCCGTGAATCAGGGGATACGTGAATCAGGGCATAACAGCCCTGGCCCCAGATAAAGGACGACCCTCGCCAGGGGGGGAGGAGGCGAGGGTCGTCGTGTATCAGCCCCGGGGGGTCGGGCTGATGCACACCCGGCATAAGCCGAGTGATGCCAACTATACACACGGCTCAGGCTGCCGATGCAAGCCTCGAACGAGCAATGAAAGATCACATTCTTGTGTCATTGTGCAGAGTGCGACAGGTGTCGCAGGCTGCCACTTTCCGCACCCGGGGGCCTCACATCAGCACGACCGCGCTGTCAGCAAATCATCCTGTGTCACAGGGAAAGCCGCGAACACAATCGATTCCGACGCAACTTGCGCAACATTTGCCCGAAACTCTTGCTGTGACTGTCGTCACGTAGTACAAAGGAACCACGGACGCCCAGTGAGGCCAAGGTGGTATCGGAAGAGAAGATTCCGCCTCCCGATCTGAGCGGTCCAGCATGGTTTCCGGCACCCACGCGGAGCACGCCGCGAATGGCAGATGCGTTGCGGGCCTGCGGGATTGCGCACAGCGGACTTGTCCGCCGCGCGTAAGACCGCCGAGGCCACCCACGCGACCATCACAGCACGCTTGGTAACCGAGTAACCGTGCTAGCGGGCGGCGCGCCGAACATTGGTTCGGATCGCCGCCCGCTTCATGTGTCAGAGACAAACCCTTCGGCCAGCGCTATTGCGCTGCCGCCTCGGCAATCGAAAGCGCCTCGCGCGCTCCGTCTTCCAGCGCAAGACAGCACAACACCAGCCAGCCCGCGACACCGTCCGGGGTGCCGGCCGCGAACGCGGCGGCCGCCGTCCGGTATTCCTCCGCCCGCCGGAACCAGTACACCTCGGGGACGCCGAGCCCGTGCGGGTCAAGACCGGAACTCATCGTCACCAACCGTGAAACGGCCCGTGCCACAACACCATCGGCGCTGCCGAACGGCGCCAGGTTCATCAACTCACCATGGGCGACCGCGGCGAGCACAGGAGCCGGGACCGAGCTGCCACCGGTCAAGAGCGATGCGAGCAGCGCCAACCGAGCCGATGCGTCGTCGTCCCGTCGCGGTCGGCCCAACCGTTGCTCGTCGACCAGATCGGCGGCAGCCAGCGAATGCAGACGCGCCAGCGCCTGAAGCGGTGCACGCTGCCACACCGCGACCAGATTGGTAGCTCCGCCCTCGATGGCCTGTGCGGCCCGCAACGCGCCGGCGAGGACGGGGTCGTCAGTCGCTGTGTCGAGTTGCGTGCCACCGCCGTCCAGGGCCGCGGAGCACCGCGCACCGCGGACGGCGGACTCGGCCGCAGTGCGCGCCCAGTTCCTCAGGTTCGTCCGGTGCCGGTGCGCCCGGCCCAGCGCGGCCCGAGCCGCCTCCGCCGCGTCGGCCACACCGGGAAGGGCGAGCAAGGGGGCCAGCGGATCGCGGTCCTCGCGCGCCCCGAGGTCATGTCGATGTCCGCCGGTGCTCACGTCCCGTCACGCTAGCTTGTGGTCCGCGCGAGCTTCCGGTCTCCGCCCGCAGAACGGCGCGTGGTGACTAGGCTCACACGCATGACCGAGGTGCACGAAGACGACGCTCCGACCTACTACCCACCGTCGGAGGAGTTCGCGGCGAAAGCCAACGCGACCGCTGCTCTCTACGACGCGGCCGAGGCCGACCGGCTGGCGTTCTGGGCCGAGCAGGCGAACCGGCTGACCTGGGACACCCCATTCACCGAGGTGCTCGACTGGTCGGAAGCACCCGTCGCCAAGTGGTTCGTGGGCGGCAAGCTCAACGTCGCCTACAACTGCGTCGACCGGCACGTCGAAGCCGGCCACGGCGACCGGGTGGCGATCCACTGGGAGGGCGAGCCGGTCGGCGAGGCCCGCGACATCACCTACGCCCAACTCAAGGACGAGGTCTGCCAGGCCGCCAACGCGCTGACGGAGCTCGGACTGGTCGCCGGCGATCGGGTGGCCATCTACATGCCGATGGTGCCCGAGGCGATAGTAGCGATGCTGGCCTGCGCCCGGCTGGGCATCATGCACAGTGTCGTCTTCGGCGGGTACTCGGCATCGGGGCTGGGGGCCTGAATCGAAGACGCCGTGGCCAAACTCGTCATCACCACCTACGGCCAGTACCGGCGGGGGACCGCGGTCTCGCTGAAGGCCGCGGTCGACGAAGCCGTCGCCGACCAACAGACGGTCAAGAACGTGCTCGTGGTGCTGCGCACCGGCCTCGACGTCGACTGGACCGACGGGCGCGACCTCTGGTGGCACGAGGCGGTGGGCCAGGCCTCGACCGAACACACCCCCGAGGCCTTCGACTCGGAGCACCCGCTGTTCCTGCTCTACACCTCGGGGACCACCGGAAAGCCCAAGGGCATCCTGCACACCTCCGGCGGCTACCTGACCCAGGCGTCTTACACGCACTACAACGTGTTCGACATCAAGCCGGAGACCGACGTGTACTGGTGCACGGCCGACATCGGCTGGGTCACCGGCCACAGCTACATCGTCTACGGCCCGCTGTCCAACGGCGCCACCCAGGTGGTCTACGAGGGCACGCCGGCGTCCCCCGATGAGCACCGGCATTTCCAGGTCATCGAAAAGTACGGTGTCACAATCTATTACACCGCCCCGACCCTGGTCCGGACGTTCATGAAGTGGGGCCGCGACCTGGCGTTCGAGCACGATCTGTCCAGCCTGCGCCTGCTGGGGTCGGTGGGCGAGCCGATCAACCCGGAAGCCTGGCGCTGGTACCGGCTGGTGTTCGGCGACGACAAGGCCCCCATCGTCGACACCTGGTGGCAGACCGAGACCGGGGCGGCGATGATCGCGCCGCTTCCCGGCGTCACCGTCTGCAAGCCCGGATCGGCGATGCGGCCACTGCCCGGAATCTCGGCGAAGATCGTCGACGACAACGGCAAGGAACTCGCGCCCAGCCCCGACCACGGTGAACATGTCACCGGCTACCTCGTCCTGGACAAGCCGTGGCCGTCGATGCTGCGCGGGATCTGGGGCGACCCGGAGCGGTTCACGGAGACTTACTGGGAGCGGTTCGGCGTGCTGGGTTGGTACTTCGCCGGCGACGGCGCCCGCTACGGCGCCGACGGCGAGGTGTGGGTGCTCGGCCGCATCGACGACGTCATGAACGTCTCGGGCCACCGGATCTCGACCGCCGAAGTGGAATCGGCGCTGGTCGGCCATGCCGGGGTAGCGGAGGCGGCCGTCGTCGGCGCTTCGGATAATCAGACCGGACAGGCCATCTGTGCCTTCGTCATTCTCAAGGAGAGCGCCGACGAGGACATGTCGACGCGGGACATGGTCTCCGAGTTGCGCGCCGAGGTGGCCCGGGAGATCTCACCGATCGCCAAGCCCCGGGAGATCCACGTCGTCCCGGAACTGCCCAAGACCCGCAGCGGCAAGATCATGCGCCGATTGCTGCGCGACGTCGCCGAGGGCCGCCCCCTGGGCGACACCTCCACCCTGCTCGACCCGACCGTGTTCGAGGCGATCCGGGCCAGCAAGGCGAACTGAGCCAGGCCCCGGCTAGGCCAACTGAGCCAGGACCCGGCTAGGCGAACTGAGCCGGGACCCGGCTAGGCGAACTGAGCCAGGACCCGGCTAAGCCGCCGCCGGACTGACGGGCGGGACCGGAACGAAGCCGGCCCCCGGACGGTCCTTCGCGGCCAGGTCGGCCAGGATCGCGCTCATCGACTGGACGACCGCCGGTGTGTGCAACGGGATGTACTTGATGATGCAGGTCGGCAGTCCGTCGGTGAACGCGCCGTGGATCATCCCGACCAGTTTGTTGTTGACGGTCACCGGTGCCCCGGAATCACCAGGACGGCCGCAGACCTGGTTGACGATGGTGCCCGGCGTCTCGCCGGGACCCCACGTCACGCCGCAGGAGTAACCGGTGGTCCTACCCAGCTTGCACGCGACCTGTCCGAACGTCGGATCGGTTCCGAGCCCGTCGATCGCGAACCCGTTCCAGTTGGCCACCGGTGTCACCTTGGTCGGGTCGAACTTGATCACCGCATAGTCCAGGCCGTCGTTGCCGGCCACCATCTCGCCGACGACACCGGCGGACGGGGCCGACTCGGAAGCCACCTTCGCCCCCGGTCCTCCGCAGTGCGCGGAGGTGAAACCGATCAGTGCACCGGTGCGGTCATTGCCGATCGTGGTGAGCGTGCAGTAGGTGTCTCCGTCGATGACGATCCCGGCTCCGCCGCCGAGCAGCACCTTGTCCTCGGCCCCGGCGATCGGGGCGGGTGCGGGCAGGAGCGCGGCGAGCGCCATGGCAGCGGTTCCCACCGCGCCACTCAGCCGTCGTCTGGTGATCACAAAGTCCTCCATCACTCGCACCCCGTCACTCAAGTCTAACTACGCCACATCAGTAACTTGCGTAACAGCGCCGAGGCGGCCACGGCGGACCAGTCGACATGGCAACATAAGCCGCGACACACAACCGTCGAAAGACCGGCGGACATCCGCCTGAAATCCGCTGGAGGCAGCCGTGAGCAATCGGGATCGCACCAACGGGGTGCCCACCACGGTCACCGCGATTCCGCTGGTAGACCCCGCTGCAATGCCGCCGAACCCCTCCATCGGCGATCTGGTCAAGGACGCCACCGCCCAGGTCTCGACACTGGTGCGCGCCGAGGTCGAGCTGGCCAAGTCCGAGATCACCCGCGACGTCAAGAAGGGCCTCACCGGCAGCGTCTTCTTCATTCTCGCCCTGGTGGTGCTGCTCTACTCGACGTTTTTCATGTTCTTCTTCCTCGCCGAACTACTCGACAACTGGATGTGGCGGTGGGCGGCGTTCCTCGTGGTCTTCGTCCTGATGCTCGCCCTGGCAGGGCTCTTCGGCTTCCTCGGCTATCGGAAGGTCCGCCGGATCCGCGGACCGCAGGAGACCATCGCGTCGGTCAAGGAGACCACCGCCGCCCTGACCCCGGCTGCTTACCGCTCGCCTTCGGCACCGCAGAACCAGGCATCTATCCCGGCATCAGAATTCAAGGCCTGACCGGCCGGCGCCGGGCGCGATGAACCAGCCGGACCCCTCGGTCACCCGAATCCCGGGGCCGTGGCGCCATCACGACGTCCACGCCAACGGAATCCGGTTCCAGTGCGTCGAGGCGATTCCGGACCCGGACGACGACACCCCGGCCACCACCCGCCCGCTGGTGATCCTGCTGCACGGATTCGGATCGTTCTGGTGGTCGTGGCGCCACCAGCTGCGAGATCTGGCGCCGGTGTCCGGCGCCCGGCTGGTCGCCGTCGACCTACGCGGCTACGGCGGGAGCGACAAACCTCCGCGAGGCTATGACGGCTGGACGCTGGCCGGCGACACCGCCGGTCTGGTTCGCGCCCTGGGCCACACCTCGGCCACGCTGATCGGTCATGCCGACGGCGGACTCGTCTGCTGGGCCACGGCCGTGTTGCATTCCCGGGTGGTCCGGGCGGTCGCGCTGGTGAGTTCACCGCACCCGGCCGCGCTGCGAAAGTCGGTGATGGCCAACCGCGGTCAGCGACGGGCGCTGCTGCCCACCCTGTTGAGCTACCAGGTACCGCGGTGGCCGGAGCATCTACTCACCCGCAACGACGCAGAAGAACTGCAGAACCTGGTCAGCAGCAGGGCGTCCTCGGCCTGGCAGGCCACCGAGGACTTTCGCGAGTCCATCGCACAGGTTCGCCAGGCCATCCAGATTCCGTCCGCGGCGCATTCAGCGCTGGAGTACCAGCGCTGGGCGTTCCGGAGCCAATTGCGCAGCGAAGGAAGGCGATTCATGGCTCTGATGAACCGCCGCCTGGAAATACCGCTGCTGCATCTGCGTGGTGACACCGACCCCTACGTCCTTGCCGATCCCGTCGAACGCACCCGGCGTTATGCATCCCGGGGCGAGTTCATCGCGGTCGCCGGGGCCGGTCACTACGCCCACGAGGAGGCGCCGCGGGCGGTCAACGACCAACTGCGACGGTTCCTGACGGCATAGGGACCGGGAACCCTCAGCTGTTGACGCAGTTACCGGTGGGCACCTTCGCGGTGTTGCCGATCTTGGCCAACTGAGCGGACACCTCCTGGGTGGTCATCACAAAGCCGGTGTCGTTGTCGTCGACCGCGGCCCCGAACACCACGCCGATCACCTGTCCGGCACGGTTGATCATCGGACCACCCGAATTGCCCTGACGGACAAGGCCTCTGATGGTGTAGACCTCACGATTCACCGTCGTGCTCTTGTAGATGTCCGGACCGCTGAGTTCGATGATCTCCCGAACCCGGGCCGGCGAGGCCGCGAACTCACCACCGCCGGGGAAGCCGAGCACGACGGCGTCGGTCCCGGTCTTGGCCGGCTGGTCGGAGAAGGCCAACGGCTGCAACGGCAGGTTCGGCACCTCGAGGATCGAGATGTCGGCGCTGGGGTCATAGGACACCACCGTCGCGTCGTACTTCTTGCCGTCATAGGCCTCGACGGTGACACTGTTCGATCCGGCCACCACGTGAGCGTTGGACATCACCCGGTTGGGGGCGATGACGAAACCCGTTCCCTCCAAGATTTTTTGGCAGGCCGGTGCGATTCCGCGAATCTTGACCACGCTCGGGCGGGCGTTGCCGACCACCAGGCTGTCGGCCAGCGTCGGGTCCGGCGGATCGACCGCCGCGACCGGCGCGCGGCCGTCCGGTTCCAGGGCGGCGGGCAGGCCGGAGGTGCTCAGCAGTTTGGAGATTCGCTTGGGGACCGACCGCAGCCAGGTGGGCGCGTATTTGTCCACCTCGGTGACCACCCGCGATCCACGCACTGCTGCAGCGAGATTCGGTTGATCCGACGACGTCAGCGGGCTACCCAGCAACCACGCGGCGATCAGCACGACGACCAGTTGCAACGCCACGCCCACCATCGAATCGGCCACCCGGACCGGGCCGCTGCGGATACTGCCGCGCAGAGCCCTGCCCAGCACCACACCGGCCACCTCGCCGACCACCACCAGGGCAAGGATCAGAAACAGGGCGGTGAACAGCCGCCCGCGCGAGGACCCGACGTGGCTGATGACGTGGGGAGCCAGCATCAAGCCCGCGATCGCCCCGATGAGAACACCCACGAACGACATCAGGGAGCCCAGCGCTCCGGACCGCCAACCGGAGATCGCGGCGATGAGCGCCACACCGATCACGGCGATGTCCAGCCATTGCGAGCTCGTCACAGAGGCTCCTGTCTGTCTCCGACGAGTGCCATCGCCTCGTCCAGTTCTCGAACGTTGTCGGTGTCCCACGGCTGCGCCCAACCCGCCACGTCGAGCATTGCCGAGATTACGTGACCGGTAAAACCCCAGACCAACATCTCGTTGAGCAGGAAGGCCGGGCCGATGAACCGGCGCTGCCCCGCCGACCGGTACACCATCAACCGATTCTGTGGATTAACGAAGGCCCGCAGTGGAACCCGCGCCACGACGGCGGTCTCGGACTCGTTGACCACGCCCACCGGACCGGGATCGGGCGAGTAGGCCAGTACGGGAACCACGTGGAATCCCGACGGGGGGATGAACATCCGGTCCAGCGTGGCCAGCGGATGCAGTCGATCGGGGTCGATCCCGGTTTCCTCGCGCGCCTCGCGCAGGGCCGTCGCCACCGGGCCGGTGTCGCCGGGATCGGCGGCCCCGCCGGGGAAGGCGGCCTGGCCGGCGTGGTGACGCAGGGTGCCCGCCCGGACGGTGAGCAGCAGATCGGCCTCGGTGGGCACTTCCCCTGGGGGATGCTCGACAGACGGACCGGAGAACAAGACGAGAACGGCGGCGTCGCGGCCGGTGCGGGCCGCCTCCGCCGCCTCGCTCGCCCCCACCAGGGCGGCGTGCAGATCCGGCGGGACGCGACGCAGGTAAGCCTCGGGAACACGGTCGACGTTGTCGACCAGTGGCGCCAACCAGGGCGGCGCAAGTGGAGCCGTCCCGAAGCCGGGGGTCTCCCCAGCGATCACGGGGTTCTCCTGTCTGTTCAACGAGATCCCGCGAGTGCGGAGTCGACCGCGGACGCGATCTCATCCGCGCTGGTGAAAGCCTCCGGGAGGACCTTCGCCACGCTACCGTCAGCGCGCAACACCACGGTGGCGGGCATGACGTTGGGGACTCCGAGGGCGACGGCGATACCGCGCCGCCCGTCCTGCAGCACCGGCAGGTGAACGCCGAGTTCGGCCATCCGCTGCAGGGCCGCGGCCTCGTTCTCGTCCTGGTGGACCGTCACGACCTCGAGCCGGTCGCCCATCCGGCGCTGGTAGTCCGCCAAGGCGGGCAGTTCGTCGGCACACGGACCGCACCAGTACGCCCACAGGTTGAGCACCACGGTCTTGCCGGCCAGCACGGTGGCGGCGTCGACGTCGGCTCCGTCGGCGGCACACTCGACCTGCACGCCCCTCAGTTTCACGGGTCCGGGACCCGGGCCGGCCGGGCATGGCGCAAGGTCGGCGGACCTGCGGAGGGGAGCCAGCGCCTCGGCGGTGTCGGCATCGCGGTGGGTGCGCGGGTCGGCGCGATCAGCGGCCGGCGTCGGGGAATCGTCGCGCAGCTGCATCGCCAGCGCACCGATCAGGACCGCGACCACCGCCAGCACCGCCAAGGTCCACCTGGTCGCGACCGACGGCATCAGAGGCCGGCCAGTGCGAGGAGATGGTCGGTCTCGGGACCCTTCACCAGCGTCGCGGCGGCGGCGGGATCGGTCGGGCCGTCACCGTAGGACGGGCAGTCCCTGGCCAGGACGCACACCCCGCAGGCCGGCTTGCGGGCATGGCAGACGCGACGGCCGTGGAAGATGACGCGGTGACTCAAAAGAGTCCACTCGCTGCGCTCGATGAGCTCGCCGACGGCGTACTCGACCTTGACCGGGTCGGTCTCCGCCGTCCAGCGCCAGCGCCGCACGAGCCGGCCGAAGTGGGTGTCGACGGTAATACCGGGAACATCAAATGCGTTGCCCAGGATCACATTCGCCGTCTTACGACCGACGCCCGGCAGAGTGACCAGTTCGTCCATCGTCCGCGGCACCTCGCCGTCGAAGCGCTCGACGAGTTCCTGCCCCAGCCGGATCAGCGAGTTGGCCTTGTTGCGGTAGAAGCCGGTCGGACGGATCAACTCCTCGACTTCACTGCGGTTCGCCTGCGCGTAGTCGCGAGCGGTGCGATAGGTGGCGAACAGCGCCGGCGTAGTCAGATTGACCCGTTTGTCGGTGCTCTGCGCCGACAGAATGGTCGCGACGGCGAGCTCCAGGGGGTTGGTGAAGTCCAGTTCGCAGTAGACATTCGGAAACGCGACGGCCAGCGTCCGGTTCATCCGCCTGGCTCTACGGACCAGGGCGAGGTGCGTCTCGGAATCCCACTTGTGGTTCCTGCCCTTGGCTGCCGCGCCCGTCACGCCAGCAAGGGTACTGACGAGGCGTACCGCACCGCTGACAGACCGGTGGCAATTCGTGATCCCGACGAGACCTTGCGCCGGTTAACTTCCCGGCTATGTCGTGTCTGCTCGCCGCGTGCGTCCCCGGGCTGCTGATGGTTTCAACCTATGGGCTGCAGCGCATCGAGAGCATCATTCACAGCGAATGTCCGTCCGCCGCTGAAATCGTCTCGCGCATCGAGCGGGCGGCACGGACCGCCCACGAGCGGGCCATCGCCAACGGCATCTCCACCCCCGCCCCTACCCGGGTTGCCAGGCCGGCCCAGCCCCGCCGGCTGCTCGCCGAGGAGCCCGGTCTGCCCACCAGGATTTACGTGCGCGCGCAGGCTAATCCGCAGTTTCAGCCCTCCGAATATGCGAATTCTGTGTAGCGTCGGTGTGAAGGCCAACACAATCCGTGCAATCGCGACTGTTGGACAACGATCACCGATGAGCTAAGAGGGGCAACGTGGACGAGATCCTGGCGAGGGCCGGAATCTTCCAGGGGGTCGATCCGAGCGCTGTTTCCGCGCTGACCAAACAACTTCAGCCGGTGGACTTCCCACGAGGGCACACAGTTTTCGCCGAGGGCGAGCCCGGTGACCGGTTGTACATCATCATGTCGGGCAAGGTGAAGATCGGTCGGCGCTCCCCCGACGGCCGGGAGAACCTGCTCACCATCATGGGCCCCTCGGACATGTTCGGCGAGCTGTCGATCTTCGACCCCGGGCCGCGTACTTCCAGCGCCACCACCATCACCGAGGTTCGGGCGGTGTCGATGGATCGCGATGCGCTCAAGGCGTGGATCTCCGATCGCCCCGAAATCGCCGAGCAACTGCTGCGCGTTCTGGCTCGGCGGCTGCGCCGGACCAACAACAACCTGGCCGACCTCATCTTCACCGATGTTCCGGGCCGGGTCGCCAAGCAGCTGCTGCAGTTGGCTCAGCGCTTCGGCACCCAGGAGGGCGGCGCCATGCGCGTCACCCACGACCTGACCCAGGAGGAGATCGCCCAGTTGGTCGGAGCCTCGCGGGAGACGGTCAACAAGGCGCTCGCCGATTTCGCCCACCGCGGCTGGATTCGCCTGGAGGGTAAGAGCGTGCTGATCTGCGACTCCGAGCGCCTGGCGCGCCGAGCGAGGTAAGACTCGCGCCAGCGAGGCGCATTTCCCGAAGCCGAGACTGCACTGGCGCACGTCTCCACTCGCACTTTTGACACGTGGCTTCAGTCTCGGCGGGGACGAGGGGCGATGGGGGTCACGCGCCCCGCAGGTAGGTCAATTGGGTGCGCACCGAGGATTCCGCGGCATCCCACAGCTTCTCGTCGACGTCGGTGTAGACGTGCTCGACGACCTGCCGGGCGGTGGCGTCCTCACCGAGTACCCGCAGAGCCTGCCGGACCTGCTCCAGCCGCTCGTGCCGATGCGCCAGGTACAGCGCGGTCACCGCAGCGAGATCGTCCAACTCGGGGCCGTGTCCTGGCAGCACGACCCGCCGGCCCAGACCCTGCAGCCGGCCCAGCGACTCCAGATAGTCGGCCAGGCTGCCGTCCTCGGCGTCGAGCACGGCGGTGCCCCGGCCGAGCACGGTGTCGGCGGTCAGGACGGCGTCGTCGAGAACGAAGCACAGCGAGTCTGCGGTGTGCCCCGGGGTGGTCAGCACGGTGATCCGCAAGCCGGCCGCATCGATCACCTCGCCGTCGCGCAGGTGTCCACCGAGACCGCGCAGAAATCCGCTACCGGCCGAACGCACCACTGCGCCGGTGGCGTCGACGAGCCTGTCGATGCCCTCGGTGTGGTCGTAGTGGCGATGACTGATGAGAACCAGCGGGATCCGGCCCAGCGCGGCGATGCGCTCGATGTGCGCCTCGTCGTCGGGTCCGGGGTCGACGATCACCATCTCGTCGCTGTCCGGTGCCCGCAGCACCCACGTGTTGGTGCCCTCCAGCGTCATCAGGCCGGGGTTGTCGCACAGCAGCACCGAGGCGGTCTCGGTGACCGGCCTCAGGACGCCCTGCGCCGGGTGGGTCACGCGGTCACGCGACCTCGACGATGAGCTCCACCTCGACCGGCGCGTTCAGCGGGAGTTCGGCCACCCCCACCGCCGAACGGGCGTGCGCGCCGACGTCCCCGAAGACCTCACCGAGAAACTCCGAGGCCCCGTTGACGACGCCGGGCTGGCCGGTGAATCCCGGAGCCGACGCCACGAAGCCGACGACCTTGACGATCCGGGTGACCGATTCAAGACCCACCACAGAGTCGACCGCCGCGAGCGCATTCAGGACGCACCGCCGGGCGGCGACCTTGGCCTCCTCAGGAGTGACCTCGGCGCCGACTTTTCCGGTGTGCGTCAGAGTTCCCGCCTCCAACGGCAGCTGCCCGGAGGTGTAGACCAGGTTCCCGGTCCGGACCGCCGGCACGTAGGCGGCCAGCGGTGTGGCCACCGACGGCAGGGTGACCCCGAGTTCGGCCAGCCGCATCCCGACCGACGGGCGCGCGCTCACTTCGGCCTCTTCAGGTAGGCGACGTGCTGTTCGCCGGTCGGACCGACCAGGACCGAGACCAACTCCCAGCCGTCGGCGCCCCACTGATCGAGGATCTGCTTGGTCGCATGGGTGAGCAGCGGCACTGTGGCGTACTCCCACGCCGTTGGTTGGTTCATGACCGAAGCTTATCGCTGACCAATAGCATGCAGGGGTGGCGACCGAACCGAGCGACGGCAGCAGAGTCGGCTGGCCCTCGCGCCTGACCAAGGCCCGTCTGCATTTCGTCAGTGGCAAGGGCGGCACCGGTAAGACCACCGTGGCCGCCGCCCTGGCCCTCACGCTGGCCGCCGGCGGACGCAAGGTGCTTCTGGTGGAAGTCGAAGGGCGCCAAGGTATTGCGCAGCTCTTCGATGTTCCACCGCTGCCCTATGCCGAGACCAAGGTGGCCACGGCCGACGGCGGCGGCCACGTCAACGCGCTGGCCATCGACCTCGAGTCGGCCTTCCTGGAATACCTGGACATGTTCTACAACCTGGGTATCGCCGGGCGCGCGATGCGCCGGGTCGGAGCCATCGAGTTCGCCACCACCATCGCTCCCGGTCTGCGCGACGTGCTGCTCACCGGGAAAATCAAGGAAGCCGCCGTCCGGTTCGACGCGAACAAACGCCCGATGTACGACGCGATCGTCGTCGACTCGCCCCCCACGGGCCGCATCGCCCGCTTCCTCGACGTCACCAAAGCGCTGTCGGACATCGCCAAAGGCGGACCGGTGCACGCGCAGGCCGAAGGTGTGGTGCGACTGCTGCACTCCGAGCAGACCGCGATCCACCTGGTCACCCTGCTGGAAGCCCTGCCGATCCAGGAGACCCTCGAGGCGATCGCCGAACTCGAGGAGATGGACCTGCCGATCGGCAGCGTGATCGTCAACCGCAACATCCCGCCGTTCCTGCCGGCGGACGACCTGGTCAAGGCCGCGGACGGCGACATCGACGTGGACGCCGTGCGAGCCGGACTGGCCCGGGCCGGCATCACCCTTACCGACCCCGACTTCGCCGGCCTGCTCACCGAGACCATCGAGCACGCGACCAGGGTTCAGGCACGCGCGGAAAGCGCAACCCAACTGGAGAACCTGCACGTTCCCGTCCTGGAACTGCCCACCATCGCCGACGGCGTAGACCTGGGCAGCCTGTACGAGCTCGCGGAAGTCCTTGCACAACAGGGCGTCCGATGAACGCGCGGCAGCTTTTTGACGTGACCAGGAAGAGCCAACCATGAGCGGCGCACCTCCACTGCTGGACCTCAAGTCGATCCTGTCCGACCGGACCAACCGCGTCATGGTGTGCTGTGGCGCGGGCGGGGTCGGCAAGACGACCACCGCCGCCGCCATGGCGCTTCGTGGGGGGGGGGGCGGGGGGCCCCGGGGGGGGGGGGGGGCGCGCCCCGCCCCGCCCCCCCCC
>CAYTOD010000004.1:21960-90782 GCA_964439315.1 uncultured Mycobacterium sp.
GGCTTGGGGGGTTGGGGGGCCCTATGCCGCCGCCACGGTGGTGGTGCTGACCATCGACCCAGCCAAGAGACTCGCCCAGGCGCTGGGCATCAAGGAACTCGGCAACGAACCACAACAGGTGCCACTGCCGGACAGCGTCCCCGGTCAACTGCACGCGATGATGCTCGACATGCGCCGAACGTTCGACGACATGGTGATCGAGCACTCGGGACCTGAACGCGCACAGGCGATTCTGAACAACCAGTTCTATCAGACAGTGGCGACCTCCCTGGCCGGCACGCAGGAGTACATGGCCATGGAGAAGCTCGGCCAGCTCCTCGGCCAGGACCGTTGGGACCTGGTGGTCGTCGACACCCCACCGTCACGGAACGCACTGGACTTCCTGGACGCCCCCAAGCGGCTGGGCAGCTTCATGGACGGCAAGCTGTGGCGGCTGCTGCTGGCGCCGGGGCGGGGGCTCGGGCGGATCGTCACCGGAGTCATGGGTTTGGCGATGAAGGCGCTCTCGACCGTCCTCGGATCCCAGATGCTCTCCGATGCTTCGGCTTTCGTGCAGTCACTGGACTCCACGTTCGGCGGGTTCCGGGAGAAGGCCGACCGCACCTACGAATTGCTCAAACGCCGGGGAACGCAGTTCGTCGTGGTCTCCGCCGCGGAACCGGACGCGTTGCGCGAGGCCACCTTCTTCGTCGACCGGCTCTCAGCGGAGGGAATGCCACTAGCGGGGCTGATCCTCAACCGCACCCATCCGATGCTGTCTTCACTGGCGGTGGAGCGTGCCACCGACGGGGCGGTGGAACTCGAGAACGAACTTGCCACCGGCCAGGGCGGCCCCGGCGCCGCGTTGACGGCGGCCGTGCTGAGAATTCACGCCGACCGCGGCCAGACGGCCAAGCGGGAGATACGGCTGTTGTCCCGATTCACCGGAGCCAACCCGCACGTGCGGGTGGTGGGGGTGCCGTCGCTGCCGTTCGACGTCTCCGACCTCGAAGCGCTCCAGGCGATCGCCGATCAGATCACCGGCGAAACGTAACTAGCTGACGATGCGCTGTTTGCGGTTGATCGAGAAGAACTCCGCCCACGACACCACCTCGGGATGCTGCTTGAGCAGAGCTCGCCGCTGACGCTCGGTCATGCCGCCCCAGACGCCGAATTCGACGCGGTTATCCAGGGCGTCGGCGCCGCATTCCGCGATCACCGGACAGTGCCGACAGATAACCGCAGCTTTGCGCTGGGCGGCGCCCCGGACAAACAGCTGGTCGGGGTCGCTGGCACGGCAGAGGGCCTGGGACACCCAGGCGATCCGGGCCTCCGAGTCTGCCCCTTGCAGCGAACCGATTGACGTTGTGCTTGTCCTGCGGGCAGCGGGCCGAGTCCCCGACACGGGCGATCCCCTTCGTCCGGCCGCCCCGGGAGGCGGCTGTTCCGTGCGGTGTAGGACCTGTGCGACCTACGCCACATTGCGACGGGAGTGTTATCTACGTCGCACTGTGTGCATAAGTTAGGTGGTCAAGTGTCGTTTGCGCAACAGGCAATTGCCAGGAAATTTGGCACAAGCGTCCAGCCCCGCGATGAACTGCGCTTTTGTAAACCGTCGCGCCTCAACTCGTTCTTATCTTTGACCGGTATAGGGCCGAGCCACAAGCCCCGTAGGCTGTGACCCATGTCGTACCGGGACGCCCACGACCCAGATCGGCGTCCCAGCCGCACCCTGGTCCGGATGGCGTGGAGCTGCCTCCTGGCGGGTGTGGTTCTCGCCGGCTTCCTGTTCCCGGTCGTCGGCGGCCTGGGCCTGATGTCGAACCGGGCCTCCGACATCGTCGCCAACGGGTCCGCACAGCTCCTCGACGGCGACATTCCGGCGGTCACCACCATGGTCGACGCCAAGGGCAAGACCATCGCCTGGCTGTACTCGCAGCGCCGTTTCGAGGTGCCCAGCGACAAGATCTCCGAGACCATGAAGCTGGCCATCGTCTCGATCGAGGACAAGCGGTTCCACGAGCACAACGGCGTGGACTGGAAGGGCACCCTGACCGGGCTGGCCGGCTACGCCTCAGGGGATCTGGGCGCCCGGGGCGGCTCGACCATCGAGCAGCAGCTGGTCAAGAATTACCAGCTTCTGGTGACGGCCCAGAGTGACGCCGAACGCCGGGCCGCCGTCGAGGCGACCCCGGCCCGCAAGCTGCGTGAGATCCGGATGGCGCTCACACTCGACAAAACGCTGACCAAGTCGGAGATCCTGACCCGCTACCTCAACCTGGTGTCGTTCGGAAACGGCGCCTACGGCGTCCAGGACGCCGCCCAGACCTACTTCGGCGTCGACGCCTCGGCGCTGAACTGGCAGCAGTCGGCGCTGCTGGCGGGGCTGGTGCAGTCCACAAGCTCGCTGAACCCCTACCCCAATCCCGACGGGGCGCTGGCCCGCCGCAACCTGGTGCTGGACACGATGATCGAACAGGCGCCGGACAAGGCCGATCAGCTGCGAGCGGCCAAGCAGGCCCCGCTCGGGATCCTCCCGCGGCCCAACGAACTGCCCCGCGGCTGCATCGCCGCCGGCGACCGGGCCTTCTTCTGCGACTACGTGCAGGAATACCTGGCTCGGGCCGGGCTCAGCAAGGAGCAGATCGCCAAGGGCGGCTACCTGATCAAGACCACCTTGGACCCCGACGTGCAGAACGACGTCAAGAAGTCGGTGGACTCGATCGCCCCGCCGGACCTGCAGGGCATCGCGAGCGTGATGAACATCATCCTGCCCGGCAAGACCTCCCACCCACTGATCGCCATGGTCAGCAACCGCACCTACGGTCTGGACACCGGCGCCGGGGAAACCGTTCAGCCGCAACCGTTCTCGTTGGTGGGCGACGGAGCCGGCTCGATCTTCAAGATCTTCACCACCGCCGCAGCCCTGGACCTCGGGCTCGGCACCAGCGCGATGCTGGACGTGCCCGGGCGGTTCGAGGCCAGGGGCCTGGGTGAGGGCGGGGCCAAAGGCTGCCCCAAAGAGACCTGGTGCGTCGAGAACTACAAGGATCCGCGCTACCTCACGATGGGCGTCACAGAGGCGCTGGCGAAGTCGCCGAACACTGCGTTCGCCAAACTGATCTCCCAGGTCGGGGTGTCGCGCACGGTCGACATGGCAGTACGGCTGGGACTGCGGTCCTACGCCGAGCCGGGCACCGCCCGCGCGTACGACCCGGACAACAACGAAAGCCTGGCCGACTTCATCAAGCGCCAGAACATCGGCTCGTTCACGCTGGGGCCGTTCGAGGTTAACCCCCTGGAGTTGGCGAACGTGGCTGCGACGCTCTCCTCCGGCGGTGTGTGGTGCCCGCCCAATCCCGTCGACAAGATCGTCGACCGGCACGGGAATGAGGTCACGGTCAACGCCGAGGCCTGCGAGCAGGTCGTGCCCGAGGGTCTGGCCAACACGCTGTCCAATGCGCTGTCCCGCGACACCGTCAGCGGCACGGGTTCCCCGGCGGCCGGCGCGGCCGGCTGGGACCTGCCGATGTCGGCGAAGACCGGCACCACCGAGGCCCACCGCTCCTCGGGCTTCCTTGGCTACACGAACCGGTACGCGGCGGTGAACTACATCTACGACGACTCCCCGGATCCGTCCGACCTGTGTTCGTTCCCACTGCGTCCGTGCAGCGACGGCGACCTCTTCGGTGGCAAGGAACCGGCCGAGACCTGGTTCACCGCCATGACGCCGATCGCGGAGAAGTTCGGCGACATCAAGATGCCGCCCACCGACCCGCGCTACGTCGAGGGCGCGCCCAGCTCGCGGGTGCCCAGCGTCAACGGCATGAGCCAGGACAAGGCCCGGGAAACCCTGCGTTCCAACGGATTCCAGGTTGCCGACCAGGTCAACACCGTCAACAGCACCGCTTCGGCCGGCACGGTCATCGGCACCTCGCCGGGCGGCCAGACGGTACCGGGGATCATCGTCACACTGGTGGTCAGCAACGGTGTCGCCCCGCCGCCACCGCCGCCCCCGTCGTCGTCCACCCCGCCGCCGCCACCGCCGGGGGGTCCGCCTCCACCAGAGGTAGGTTCGACCGTCATCGAGATCCCCGGGCTGCCACCCATCACCGTGCCGATGGCGGCGCCGCCGCCACCACCGCCGGCGGAGGAGGGTCCGCCACCGCCGTCTCCACCGCCCTGAGTGGTGCGCCGGGGGCCGGAATCGGCCCTGCCGTCAGGCCCGATCTGGCAGTAGTCTCTGCTGCATGGCTGCTCCTGCCCTGAAGAACACAGCCCTCGCGGCGGCCGGGACCGCCGCACTGGGCGTCGGCTACGCGACAGTCATCGAACGCAATGCATTCGTGGTGCGCGAGGTGACCATGCCGGTGCTGTCCCCCGGTTCGACGCCGATGCGGGTTCTGCACCTGTCCGATATCCACATGCGCCCGACGCAACGGCGCAAGCAGGCCTGGTTGCGCGAATTGGCAAGCTGGGAGCCCGATCTGGTGGTCAACACCGGTGACAACCTCTCGCACCCGAGGGCCGTGCCGGCGGTGGTGCAGGCGCTGGGCGATCTGCTCGCCGTCCCGGGTGTCTTCGTGTTCGGCAGCAACGACTACTTCGCGCCGACACTGAAGAACCCGGCGAAGTACCTGACCGACCGCGACCACCGGTCCCACGGGAACCCGCTGCCGTGGCAGGACCTGCGGGCCGCGTTCAGCGAGCGCGGCTGGCTGGACCTGACCCACAATCGCCGCGAGTTCGAGGTGGCCGGACTGACCATCGCCGCTGCCGGCGTCGACGACGCGCACCTGGGCCGGGACCGTTACGACACCATCGCCGGGCGCCCGAGTCCCGCCGCCAACCTGAGCCTGGGTGTCACCCACGCTCCGTACACCCGCGTGCTGGACCGCTTCGCCGCCGACGGCTATCAGCTCGTGCTGGCCGGGCACACCCACGGGGGCCAGCTCTGCCTGCCGTTCTACGGCGCCCTGGTGACCAATTGCGACATCGACCGCTCCCGGGCCAAGGGCGCCTCGCACTGGGGGGCGAATACCGCACTGCACGTGTCGGCGGGAATCGGCACCTCCCCGTTCGCGCCGTTCCGCTTCTGCTGCCGGCCCGAAGCCACGCTGCTGACCCTGGTCGCCGCACCGACCGGCGGCAAGGATCCGCAGCGCGTGGTGGTGCGGTCCACGCGGGTGGGGTGGGTGGGTTTGTTGCCCGCCACCACGTGCGCCGCGCGCGGCGAGGACCGGGGCTGGGCCGACGAGGCCGTCCGCATCATCGAGGCCGACGCCCGGCGCAGCGCCGACACCCACCTGCTCCGCTACCCGCTCCCGTCGTCGTGGCGCGATCGGGTGGATGTCGACCTGTACCTCAAGGACGAATCGACCCACATCACCGGCAGCCTCAAACACCGCTTGGCCCGCTCGCTGTTCCTCTACGGGCTGTGCAATGGATGGATCACCGAGAACACCACCGTGGTGGAGGCCTCATCGGGCTCGACGGCGGTCTCGGAGGCCTACTTCGCCGAGCTTCTCGGTCTGCCGTTCGTCGCCGTCATGCCCGCCTCGACCAGTCGCTCGAAGGTGGCGCTGATCGAATCACAGGGTGGGCGTTGCCATTTCGTCGGTCACCCCGGGGAGGTGTATGCCGAGGCGCAACGCCTCGCCGACGAGGCCGGCGGCCATTTCCTGGACCAGTTCACCAACGCCGAGCGGGCCACCGACTGGCGTGGCAACAACAACATCGCCGAAGCGGTGTTCGACCAGATGACCGAGGAGCGCCACCCGGTGCCCTCCTGGATCGTCGTCGGTGCGGGCACCGGCGGCACCAGCGCCACCATCGGGCGCTATCTGCGCTACCGCCGCCACCCCACCCGGCTGTGCGTGGTCGATCCGGAGAACTCCGCGTTCTTCGGTGCATACGCCACCGGGCGCTGCGACCTCGTCACCGGGGCCTCGTCACGGATCGAGGGCATCGGCCGGCCACGGGTGGAGCCGTCGTTCCTGCCCGAGGTGATCGACCGGATGGTGTGCGTTCCCGACGCCGCGTCGGTGGCCGGGGCCCATCACGTGTCCCGTGTGCTCGGCCGGCGGGTGGGGCCGTCCACCGGAACGAACATCTGGGCCGCGTTCGGCCTGCTGGCGCAGATGGCGGCCGCCGGCACCGGCGGGTCGGTGGTGACGCTGATCTGCGACAGCGGGGAGCGCTACGCCGACACCTACTACGACGAGGACTGGCTGGCCGCCAACGGCCTGGAGCCCGGGCCGTACGCCGCGGTCCTGGCCGAGTTCGAGCGGTCCGGGTCCTGGCCGGAGCCGGCCCCCACGGTGCCGTGAGGCCGTTTCGGCCGAGGGGGCGTGGGTGCGATAGGCTGTCGAAGCTTCACGCGGGGTGTGGCGCAGCTTGGTAGCGCGCTTCGTTCGGGACGAAGAGGTCGTGGGTTCAAATCCCGCCACCCCGACAGTGTGAATACGGGATCGCCGGCGATCCGAGGGAGTGACGAGATGGCGCGTTCTGGACGGATGGTCGCGGCCCTGGTCGCTACGGCCGTGGCATCGGCCGGACTGATCGGCGCCCCCGGCGCGAGCGCGGCGCCGGTCATCCTCTGCGGGTGCGTCAACCCGACGGTCCCGGGCGGAACCGTCACCCCGCCCAAGAAGCCGCACCTGCCGGTCCGTCCGGGTCGCTGGAAGCCCCTCCGGGACGTCATTCAGTTCCGCCCCTGATCGGGTTCTACCCCCTGCGCTGCTGACGCATGATGACCGTCTCGGCGCCCACGTAGATCACCAGTGAGGCGACCACCGCGGCGATGATCGCCGGGTAACGCCCGGCCAGACCGTCGGCCGAGGTCTGCCGGAGCAGGATTCCCAGGTAGGCCCAGATCAGCACCAGACCGTAGGCGATGTCGCGATTGCGCAGCATGGTGACCGTACCGATCGCCATGGCGACCAGCACGATGATGACCGCCCAAGTCGACTCCGGCAGCCCAAATCCGTTCCAGCGCAGGCTGACCAGAAACACGGTGATGTTGGCGACGGTGGCCACCGTGCTCCAGCCGAAGTACACGCTGAACGGCACCCCGATGAAGCCGCGTTGCCGTCCGGTGAGATTCGCGCCCCTCAGCGTCAGAGAGATCAGCGCCAGGCACACGAAGATCGCGAGGATGAGCACCACCGAGAGTCCGATGTGGTCGTAGTGCCAGGCGAAGACCCACGCGGTGTTGGCCAGCGACGACACCGAGAACAGCAGTCCGACGCGATTGAGCAGTGCGGTGTCCGCGGCGGTGTCGGGACGGTCGCGGAACAGCCCCAGCTGGTAGAGCACGTGAGCGCCCAGCAGTAGGTAGATCACTCCCCAGATGGAGAAGGTCACCCCCGCGGGAGTGAACAGGTTGTCGTAGGCCTGCGAGACCTCGCCGGTGCCCCGCCCGTTGATGGGCAGGATGTTGGCCAGCGCATTGACCGTGACCATGGCCAGATAGGTCAGCGCCACCAGGGCCTGGATCGGCGCACGACTGGTCTTCACTTCTGCACTCATCACTACAGCCTTCCAGCCGCGTCCCGGCCCGCAGCGCGCCCGGAGAACAGACAGCCGCCCAGGAAGGTTCCCTCCAGGGCGTTGTAACCGTGCACGCCGCCGCCGCCGAACCCGGCCACCTCACCGGCGGCGTACAAGCCGTCGATCGGCGTGCCGTCGTCGCGCAGCGCCCTCGAGGCGAGGTCGGTCTGGATGCCGCCCAACGTCTTTCGGGTCAGGATGTGCAACTTGACCCCGATCAGCGGCCCGGCGTCGGGATCGAGGATGCGGTGCGGCGTCGCGGTCCGAGCGATCCGGTCGCCAAGATAGCGCCGGGAGTTCCGGATTCCCTGCACCTGCGCGTCTTTCGCGTACGGGTTGGCCATCTGCAGGTCGCGCGCCTCGATCTGGGCACGGATGCCGTCGTAGTCCAGCAGCGGCTCGTCGGTGAGCTTGTTCATCATCGCGACCAACTCCTCGAGGGTGTCGGCCACGACGAAGTCCGCGCCGTGGGTCTTGAACGCCTCGACCGGGGCGGGCGCACCCTTGCCCAGCACCCGCTCCTTGAGCATCGCCGCCTTGTCGCGGTTGGTGATGTCGGGGTTCTGCTCGGAGCCCGACAGCGCGAACTCCTTCTCGATGATCTTCTGGGTCAGGATGAACCAGCTGTGGTCGTAGCCGGCGATCTCGGGGGTGGATCGCAGGTACCGCAGCGTGCCCAGGGTGTCGTAGCCGGGCAGGTACGGTGCGGGCAGGCGGCGACCCAGCGCGTCGAACCACATCGACGACGGCCCGGGCAGGATCCGGATGGCGTGTTTCGGCCAGATCGGATCCCAGTTCTGCACACCCTCGGTGTAGTGCCACATCCGGTCCCGGTTGACCAGTCGCACGCCGCTGTCCGCGGCGATGTCAAGCATGCGTCCGTCGACGTACTCGGGAACCCCGGTGATCATCGACGTCGGCGGGGTGCCCATCCGGGCCGGCCAGCTGCGGCGAACGACGTCGTGATTGCCCCCGATGCCGCCGGTCGTCAGCACGACGGCCTGGGCGCGAAGTTCGAAGTCGCCCAACGGGTCCCGGTTGGACGGGGCACCACGAGGTGCGTCGTCGTGGGCGAGCACGGTGCCGCGTACACCGACCGCAGCTCCGCCCTCGATGAGCAGCTCGTCGACCCTGTGGCGGTGATGGAATGTGACCAGCCCACGCTCGGCGGCGGCCAGAGCCGAGTCGACGAACGGTTCGACGACGCCGGTCCCGGTACCCCAGGCGACGTGGAAGCGGGGCACCGAGTTCCCATGGCCGTCGGCGCGCAGGTCACCGCGTTCGGCCCAGCCGACGGTCGGCAGGAACGTGATGCCGTGACCGTTGAGCCAGGACCGCTTCTCCCCGGCGGCGAATTCGACGTAGGCCCGGGCCCAGCGCACCGCCCAGGAATCCTCGTCGTCGAGCCGGTCGAACGCGGCGCTGCCGCGCCAGTCGTTCCACGCCAGTTCGACCGAGTCCTTGACGCCCATCCTGCGCTGTTCGGGGCTGTCCACCAGGAATAGCCCGCCGAACGACCAGAAAGCCTGCCCGCCGAGGTTGGCGGCGTTCTCCTGGTCGACCAGGGCCACCTTCTTCCCGCGGCTCGTCAGTTCGTGAGTGGCTACGAGACCGGCCAGGCCAGCCCCGACGACGATGGCGTCGGCATCCATGACAAAACCCCTCTCGCGCGGCCCCCGCGCCACGCTACCCGGCAGGCGGTGCGATCCACGGACCTTCTCCGAGCCTCCTAGAAGCTCTCGTCGCCTTCTACAGGCTCTCGTCCGGGGAATCCTCGTCGAACTCGTCGTCGTCGAAGAATTGCTCGTCGAGGCCGCCGCACAGATCTTCAGTCGAGGGCGTCATCCATTAGGTATTGCCCGATCCGGGCCGTGCCTAACCCAACCTCACCCGGCTGAGTCCGAGGGCGGGCTGCCCGATGGTGAGCTACAGCCGGTCCTTGACCGCCGCCGAGAGGCGGGCGCCGTCGGCCTTGCCGGCCGCGATGGCGTTGGCGGCCTTCATCACCTGGCCCAGCTGCTTGACCGAGGGACGTTCGCCGATCTCTTCGGCCACCTGCGCGATCGCGGTGTCCACGACATCGGCTACCTCGGCGTCGGTGAGCGGCGTGGGCAGGTACTCGTCGATGATCCGGCCCTCGGCGTGCTCCTGGGCCGCCAACTCGCCGCGGCCGTTCTGGGTGTAGATCTCCGCGGCCTCGGTGCGCTTCTTGGACTCCCGGCTCAGTACCTTGATGACTTCCTCGTCGGTGAGCTCGCGGGCCTGCTTGCCGGAGACCTCTTCGGTCTGGATCGCGGCCAGCATCATGCGCAGCGTGTTGGTGCGCAGCTTGTCCTGGTTCTTCATCGCTTCGGTGAGCTCGGAGCGCAGCTGGTCTTTCAGTTCGGCCATGGTTGACCACGCTACATCCCGGCTGGAATCAGCTGCTGATCCAGTTGCCGTGGAATCCGTACGGCACCCGGCGCGGCATTCTGATCCGAGCCACCGGTTCGCCGCCGAAGTCAGAGGCGTCCAGGATCACCAGATCGCTGCCGTCGCGGGACGGGTCGTACACGTAGGCCAGGTACCACCCGTTGTCCTCGCCGGGCGGTCCGTCGGGCGACGGTACGAACACCGCCTCCCCGGGGACCCCGGGATCGTCGGCCGACCCGAACGAATGCGTGACCGACGCTCCGGTGGCGAGGTCGTAGCGAACCAGGCTGGGACCGCCGACCGACACCGCGAAGCGGGCCGGCAGACCCGCCAGCCGGTCGTCGATGCGCGGAAACTCCACCGCGCGGTCGTCCAACTGCCGTTCCGAAACCGTTCCGAACTGCAGGTCCAGCGTCCACTCCCACAGCACCGCGCTGTCGGCGAAATCGCCGTCGGTGCGCCACAGCTCGGGATACCGGCAGGCCTGCAACACAATGGTTTTGCCGTCGGTGTGCGCATTGGCGACGTGGAACACGTAACACGGGTCGATGTCGAACCAGCGCACCTCACCGAAGGGATCGTCCCGGCGCAGCACCCCGAACCGGGCGCCGTATCCGTCATCCCAGCGGAACGGCATGCCGCCGCCGTTGATGGCGATTTCGAGGTTGAACACGATGGGCAGGTCCATGAAGATGACGTGCTCGGACGTCATCGCGAAGTCGTGCATCATCGTCAGCGCGGGCACGTCCACCGGACGGCTGACGGTCAGTTCGCCGTTGGCGTCGGCCCGGTGGTAGCCGACGTGCGGCTGAAAGATGTTGCCGTAGCCGAAGAAGTGCAATTCGCCGGTGGTGGGGCAGATCTTCGGGTGGGCGGTCATCGCGTCGTTGAGCTTGCCACCGAAGTCGTAGCAGCCGATCGTCTCCAGGTCGTTGGTGATCTGGTACGGCAGCGAAGACTCCACCAGCGCAAGGGTTTTCCCGGCGTGGTTCACGACGTGTGTGTTGGCCACCGAGGAGTGCAGGTTGCGGGTGCCGTCGTCGTTGTACACGCCGAAGGGGTGGTCGAAGCTCTCGGTGCGCACCCAGCGGTTGCGGTACCACCTGGCTGCGCCGCCCTCGATGCGGACGCCGTGGATCATGCCGTCGCCGACGAACCAGTGCGGCGTGGGCGTGCGGGGGTTGGCGCCGTTGCGCAGGTACCAGCCGTCCAACTCGGGCGGGATCGCGCCGTCGACCGGGAGGTCGAACTCGGTCAGCTCGTCGGGCACCGGCGCGTAGTTGCCACGCAGATGGAACGGGAGGGTGTCCTGCTGGTCGGCGGTCTCCGTCATGGTTCCAGTCTTACCCCTGGACGTTGACCCAGCCCAGTGTGCGGTCGACCGCCATGTGCCAACCGGCGAAACCCTTGTCGCGCTGTTCCTGGGTCCACTGCGGTGTCCAGCGGCGGTCTTCCTGCCAGTTGGCCCGCAGGTCTTCGGGGTCCGACCAGTAACCGACCGCCAGGCCGGCGGCGTAGGCCGCACCCAGTGCAGTCGTCTCGGGCACCTTCGGACGCACCACGTCCACGCCGAGAACGTCGGCCTGGATCTGCATGCACAGTTCGTTGAGGGTCACCCCGCCGTCGACCTTGAGGACTTCCAGGGGCACCCCGGAGTCGGCCTCCATGGCCTCGACGACATCGCGACTCTGGTAGCAGATGGCCTCCAGCGTGGCGCGGGCGATGTGGGCGTTGGAGTTGAACCGCGACAGCCCGACGATCGCGCCGCGGGCGTCCGAGCGCCAGTACGGCGCGAACAGGCCGGAGAAGGCGGGCACGAAGTAGATGCCGCCGTTGTCCTCGACCTGGGCGGCCAGATGCTCGCTGTCGGCGGCTCCGCTGATGATGCCCAACTGGTCGCGCAGCCACTGCACCGCCGAACCCGTCACGGCGATCGAACCCTCAAGGGCGTAAACGGGTTTGGCGTCGCCGAACTGGTAGCACACCGTGGTCAGCAGGCCGTTGCTGCTGCGGACGATCTTCTCGCCGGTGTTGAGCAGGAGGAAATTGCCTGTGCCGTAGGTGTTCTTGGCCTCACCGGGCTTGAGGCACACCTGGCCGACCATGGCGGCCTGCTGGTCACCCAGAATCGCCGTCACCGGAACCACGCCGCCCATCGGGCCGTCGGGCAACGTCATCCCGTACGGGGTCGGCGACGACGACGGCCGGATCGCGGGGAGCATCTGGCGCGGAACCCCGAAGAACGACAGAAGTTCGTCGTCCCAGTCGAGGGTTTCCAGGTTCATCAGCATGGTGCGGCTGGCGTTGGTGGGATCGGTGACGTGCACGCCGCCGTGCGGACCACCCGTCATGTTCCACAGCACCCACACGTCGGGCGTCCCGAACAACGCCTCGCCGCGTTCGGCTGCCTCACGAACGCCGGGGACGTTCTCCAGGATCCACTGCAGTTTGCCGCCGGAGAAGTAGGTGGCCGGTGGCAGGCCGGCCTTGTTCCGGATCACCTGGCCGCGCTCGTCGCTGTCGAGAGCAGCGGCGATCTGATCGGTGCGGGTGTCCTGCCAGACGATGGCATTGCAGTAGGGCTGGCCAGTCCGGGGATTCCACACGATCGTGGTCTCGCGCTGGTTGGTGATGCCCAGGGCCGCGATGTCCGAGGCCTTGAGACCGGTGTTGTTCAGCGCCGAGGCGACCACTGTTTGGGTGTTGCCCCAGATCTCGGTCGGGTTGTGCTCGACCCAGCCGGCCCGCGGCAGGATCTGCTCGTGCTCGAGTTGGTGACGTCCGACCTCCAGACCGTTGTGGTCGAAGATCATGCACCGCGTGCTGGTGGTGCCCTGGTCGATGGCGGCGACGAACTTGGCCACTACTGCTCCTCCGGTGGGCCGATAGGGACGAACTGTCCTGGGAGTCTGCCATCGACGATGATGGTCCACATGGCCTCTGCAAATTCTGATACGGGAATCGTCGGCATCATCGACATGCCGCGGGGCGGGCCGGACGCCTCCTGGCTCGACCGGCTGTTGGAGACCGACCGGCTCGAATACCTCGACCGCGACGACGTCGATCCCGCGGTCAGAGCAAGCGTGATCGCCGCGCTGAACTGGCTGGGTTCGGCCTTCGGCGAGCACGACCGCAACGCCCGCCTGATCCTCGACGAAGTGGCCGACACGGCCGACCCACGGATCCTCGAACTCGGCGCCGGCCACGGCGAGTTGTCTCGCAGGCTCCTCAACGAGCACCCGACCGCTCGCGTCACGGTGTCCGACATCAACCCCGACTCGGTCGCCGCGATGGCCGCCTCCGATCTCGGCGGCAATCCGCGGGCGGCCGTTCAGACCATCGACGCGACCGCGATCGACGCACCCGACGACACCTTCGATCTGGCGGTGTTCTCGCTGTCGTTTCATCACCTGCCGCCCGCTCTCGCCGTCCGGGTGCTCAGCGAAGCGACCCGGGTGGCTCGGCGGTTCGTCGTCATCGACCTGCCCCGGCCCCCATCCCCGGTGCACCTCGTCAGACTTGCGGCGATCGCGCCTTGGGCGCCGGTCTGGCCGCTCGCCCACGACGGCCTGATCAGTTCCCTTCGCAGCTATAGCCCTTCGGCATTCCGGGAACTCGCCGCGCACGCCGGAGTGGAGGTGGACGTCCGCCCGGCCCGGTTCGGGCCGCAGGTGGTGATCGCGCGCCGCGTTCCCTGATTTGCTTGCGCCGACGACGGCGAACCGGTTGCATCGTCACCGTGGGTGAAGAGGTCAAGCACACCAGTTATAGCCGTGCACATCGGCAGGAGTACCGGCGCAAGGTTCAACTCTGCCTCGATGTCTTCGAGACCATGCTGACCGAGGCCAGCTTCGACTTCGACCGTCCCTCGACCGGCATGGAGATCGAATGCAACCTGGTCGACGCCGACTATCAGCCCGCGATGCAGAACCAGGAAGTGCTGGCCGCCATCGCCGATCCCGCCTATCAGACCGAACTCGGCGCCTACAACATCGAATTCAACGTTCCGCCCCGCCGGCTTCACGGCGGCACCGCCCTGGACATGGAGGCGGAGATCCGGGCCAGCCTCAACGCGGCCGAGACGAAGGCCGCGACCGACGGCGCCCACATCGTGATGATCGGAATCCTGCCCACGCTGACCCCGGAGGACCTCACCGGCAGTTGGATGAGCCCGTCGTTGCGCTATCAGGCGCTCAACGATTCGATCTTCACTGCGCGCGGCGAGGACATCATGATCGACATCGTGGGTGCGGAGCGCCTCACGACACAGGCGGAGACCATCGCACCCGAGTCGGCCTGCACGAGCATGCAACTCCACTTGCAGGTCTCACCAGCCGATTTCGCGAACAACTGGAACGCCGCCCAGGTGCTGGCCGGCCCGCAGTTGGCGCTGGCGGCGAATTCCCCGTACTTCTTCGGACGCCAACTGTGGGCGGAGACCCGCATCGAACTCTTCGCCCAGGCGACCGACACCAGGCCCGACGAACTGAAAGCCCAGGGGGTACGACCGCGAGTGTGGTTCGGCGAGCGGTGGATCACGTCGATCTTCGACCTCTTCGAGGAGAACGTCCGCTACTTCCCGTCGCTGCTGCCGGAACTATCCGAGGAGGATCCGGCCGCCGAATTCGCCGCCGGGCGCACTCCCCTGCTCCCTGAACTGCGCCTGCACAACGGCACGGTCTATCGCTGGAACCGGCCGGTCTACGACGTGGTCGACGGCCGTCCGCACCTTCGGGTGGAGAACCGGGTGCTGCCCGCCGGGCCGACGGTGGTCGACATGATGGCCAACGGCGCGTTCTACTACGGTCTGCTGCGGGTTCTCGCCGAGGATGAGCGGCCGCTGTGGACGAAGATGAGTTTCACTGCCGCACAAGATAATTTCGTCGAGGCCGCCCGTAACGGGATGGCCGCGCGGCTGTACTGGCCGGGGTTGGGCGAGGTGACTCCCGACGAGTTGGTGCTGCGCCACTTGCTCCCGATGGCCGACGAGGGACTGCGCCGCTGGCAGGTGGACGCCGAGGTGCGCGACCGCTATCTCGGAGTCATCGAAGGCCGCGCCAAGACCGGCCGTAACGGCGCCGCCTGGCAGGTGGCGACGGTGGCCAGGCTCGAGGAAGGCGGCATGGACCGTGCGGCGGCATTGGCCGAGATGTTGCGCCTCTACTGCGAACACATGCACACCAACGCCCCGGTGCACACCTGGGAGTAATTTGGATCACATGGATTCCGAGGTGATGGACTGGGAGAACGCCTACCGCCAGGAAGGACGATTCACCGGTCCCCCGCCGTGGAACATCGGCGAGCCACAGCCGGAACTCATCGCGGCCCTGCGCACCGACGGGGCGCGTGACGACGTACTCGACGCCGGGTGCGGGCATGCCGAACTTTCGTTGGCGCTCGCCGCCGAGGGACACACCGTCGTCGGTATGGACATCGCCCCGACCGCCATCGCCGCCGCCACAGCGGCTGCGGCCGAACGCGGTTTGGCCACAGCGACATTCGTGTGCGACGACATCACGTCGTTCACCGGATACGACGGCCGCTTCGCCACCATCGCCGACAGCACCTTGTTCCACTCGCTGCCCATTGAAGGGCGCGACGACTACCTGCGCTCCATCCACCGGGCGGCCGCCCCCGGCGCGCGGTACTACGTTCTGGCGTTCGCCCGCGGCGCCTTCCCACCCGGACTCGACACCGCACCGAACGAAGTGTCCGAGGACGAATTACGTTCGGCGGTATCAGAGTTCTTCGCGGTCGACGACGTCCGCCCGGCGTGGATCCACACCAACACACCCGAGATACCCGGTATGCCTGCGGAATTCGCGCCCCACTTCGCCAAGGACGAGCACGGACGGATTCAGATGCCCGCCTATCTACTCAGGGCACATAAGGCCTGAGCGGCAGATCACGACGTCTTGGTAACGACCGTGGACTGGACGTTGCCGCGGGTTGCCTTGGAGTACGGGCACACCTGGTTGGCCTTGCCCATCAGGTCCAAGGCCCGGCTCTGCTCCAGGCCGGGAAGGTAGCCGATGATCTCGGTGGTCAGCCCGTAACCGGTGGCGTCCTTGCCGATACCGACGCGAACCGTGACGCCGGTGGCGTCGTCGAGATCGACCCCCTCGGCTTTGGCGACCAGTCTCAGGGCGGACAGGAAGCAGGCCGCATAGCCGGCCGAGAACAGCAGTTCCGGATTGACCCCTTCACCGCTGCCGCCCATCTCCTTGGGCGGCCGGGTCGGCAGGTCCAGCCTGCCGTCGGCGGACTTGACCTGACCGTCACGGCCGCCGCCGGTCGCGGTTGATTCAGCGGTGTAGATAGCGTCGATTGGCATGCCCTGATCATGCCAGCGACGTCGGCCTACGGCTTGGCGGTCGGGGAATTCGGGCCGGGAGGCGGGGGCATGCCGGGACCGGGCGCCATCATCGGCGGCATCGGCATCATCTGGCCCGTACCGGGGCCGCCGTGGTGACGGCCGCCCCCGTGGCCCCAATTGCCGTGCCCGCTGTGCCGGCCCAGGAAGTAGCCGGTGAAGAAGACGGAGCCGACGATGAAGACGACGCCCGCCACGATGGCCACCCAGGCCGCGGCCTGGTTCAGCCGGCTGGGGCTGCGCTGGACCGTCACGGTGGTGTCGGGTTGCTCAAGTGTGTCTGTCATGGCCGCCATCATTCCGGCGGGTCTATAGCGCCCGCTTGGTCCTGGCTATGGACGGGCTGTGAGCCGATCAGCGGGCCAGCAGCTCGGCGATCTGGATGGTGTTGAGGGCTGCGCCCTTGCGCAGGTTGTCCCCGGAGAGGAACAGCGCCAGTCCGCGGCCGCCGGGAACACCGGGGTCCCGGCGGATCCGGCCGACCAGCGAGTCGTCGCTGCCCGCGGCCGCCAACGGGGTGGGCACGTCGACGAGCTTGACGCCGGGCGCCTTCGACAGCAGCTCCCTGGCCCGCTCGGGTGAAAGCGGCTGGGCGAACTCGACATTGAGCGACAGCGAGTGACCGGTGAACACCGGAACCCGCACGCAGGTGCCGCTGACGGCGAGGTCGGGGATGCCGAGGATCTTGCGGCTCTCGAAGCGCAGCTTCTGGTCCTCGTCGGTCTCGCCCGAGTCGTCGTCGACCAGCGACCCGGCCAGCGGGATCACGTTGAACGCGATGGGCGCGACGTATTTCTTCGGGGCCGGGAAGTCGGCGGCGCCGCCGTCGTGAACCAACTCTTCGGCATCGTCGATCACCGCGCGGGTCTGGGTGGCCAGTTCCTCGACCCCGGCGATTCCACTGCCCGACACCGCCTGGTAGGTCGACGCGATCATCCGGACCAGCCCGGCTTCGTCGTGCAACGGCTTGAGCACCGGCATCGCGGCCATCGTGGTGCAGTTCGGGTTGGCGATGATGCCCTTCATCAGCCGCGTGTTGCGCACGTCGCGGTCGAAGTTGACCTCGCTCACCACCAATGGGACGTCCGGGTCCTTGCGCCACGCCGAGGAGTTGTCGATCACGATCACGCCGGCGTCGGCGAATCGCGGCGCCTGCACCCGCGACATCGTCGCGCCCGCGGAGAACAGCGCGATGTTCAGTCCGGTCGGATCTGCGGTCTCGGCATCCTCGACGAGGATCTCCTTGCCGCGGAACGGCAGGGTGCGACCCGCCGACCGCGCCGAGGCGAAGAAGCGCACGCTGCTGGCCGGAAAGTTGCGTTCTTCCAACAGCTTCCGCATGACGACGCCGACCTGGCCGGTGGCGCCCACCACTCCGATGTGGACCATTATCTGCCCGTCCCGCCGTACACCACGGCTTCCTCGTCGCCGCCGAGGTCGAACGCGTCATGCAATGCCGCCACGGCCTTGTCCAGCTCGGAATCCTTGATCAGCACCGAGATCCGGATCTCGGAGGTGGAGATCAGGTCGATGTTGATGCCGGCCTTGGCCAGCGCCTCGCAGAACGTCGCGGTCACCCCGGGGTGGCTGCGCATGCCCGCACCCACCAGCGACACCTTGCCGATGTGATCGTCGCGAAGCACTGTGGTGAAACCGATCTCGTCCTGCATCGAGGTGAGCTTGTCCACCGCGATCGGCGCGGAGTCCCGGGCGCAGGTGAAGGTGATGTCGGTCTTGCCGTCCTCCACCTTCGAGATGTTCTGCAGCACCATGTCGATGTTGACATCGGCGTCGGCGACGGCGCGAAACACCTTGGCGGCGTAGCCAGGAACGTCGGGTACACCGACGACGGTCACCTTCGCCTCGCTGCGGTCGTGGGCAACTCCGGTCAGGATGGCGTCTTCCATGGGGATGTCCTCAATTGATCCGGTGACGATCGTGCCCGGCTTGTCGGAGTACGACGAGCGGACGTGAATCGGAACGTGGTAGCGACGGGCGTATTCGACGCAGCGAAGCATCAGCACCTTCGCCCCGCAGGCCGCCATCTCGAGCATCTCCTCGAAGGTGACGCGGTCGAGGCGCCGGGCATTGGGCACGATGCGCGGGTCGGCGGTGAAGATGCCGTCGACGTCGGTGTAGATCTCGCAGACGTCGGCGTGCAGGGCGGCCGCGAGCGCCACGGCGGTGGTGTCCGACCCGCCGCGGCCCAGCGTTGTGACGTCCTTGCTGTCCTGGCTGACGCCCTGAAAGCCGGCGACGAGAACGATCTGGCCCTCGTCGAGCGCGGAGCGCAGGCGGCCCGGGGTGACGTCGATGATCTTGGCGTTGCCGTGCGTACCGGTGGTGATGACGCCTGCCTGCGACCCGGTGAACGAGCGGGCCTGCGCGCCCAGCGAGACGATGGCCATGGCGACCAGTGCGTTGGAGATGCGCTCGCCGGCGGTCAGCAGCATGTCGAGTTCGCGCGGCGGTGGCACCGGTGCCACCTGGCCGGCCAGGTCGAGCAGTTCGTCGGTGGTGTCGCCCATCGCCGAGACCACGACCACCACGTCGTTGCCCTCGTTCTTGGTCGCGACGATGCGCTCGGCCACACGGCGGATCCGCTCGGCGTCGGCTACCGAGGATCCGCCGTACTTCTGTACGACGAGCGCCACTGTCGGCCCTTTCCAGGCTGGGAGTCGACTTAAGAATAAGGCTTGCGTCGCGAGGTAACGTCGTCGGTGATGCCCGAGCACCCTGCGAACCGACGCGCCGACACGGCCGTACCCATCCATCCGCCGATCGCCGACCGTTGGAGCCCACGAGCATTCGACCCGGATGCGGCGCTCACCGACGAGCAGGTGACCGCCCTCCTGGAAGCCGCGCGGTGGGCCGCCACCTGGGGTCGGCGGCAGCCGGTGCGGTTCGTGGTGGGTGTCCGCGGGGATGAGACGTTCGACACCATCGCAGGCCTGCTAAACGGGGGTAACGGCTACGGTACGGCGGCGGGCGCCCTGATCCTGGTGGGCGCCGACGAGGGCGACGACGAGACCCCGGCGCGGTACTGCGCCGTCGACGCCGGCCTGGCGATGGCCAACCTGAGCGTCGAGGCGGTCTCCCGGGCACTGATCACTCATCCGATGGCCGGATTCGACGTGGACGGGTCACGCAAGGCCTTCGACATCCCGCCCCAGGTGCTGCCGTTGGCGGTGGTCGCGGTGGGTGTGCTGGCTGACTACGACACGGTCGACGCCGATATCGCCGAACGCGACGTCGCCCCGCGGCAGCGCCTCCCACTCAAGGACGTGGCGTTCCGGCGGACCTGGGGCGAGCCGTGGCGCTCAGGCGGCAGCTGACCCGGAAATCACGCCGCCACCGACGTGGCGAAGGTGATCACGCCGCCACTGACGTGGCGAAGTGGACGCCGAGGGCGAAGGCGGCCACCACGAGCGCCAGCGCCGCGGCCGGCCACACCCACAGCTGCTGACCCCGCCGGCCCGCGCGCACCGTGCCGATCACGCCCACCAGGGCGGCCACGGCAACGCCACCCCAGGTGAACGCGTAGGCGAGCCAGAGCTTGGCCTCGTTGCAGTTGTTCGGCCCGCAGGAGTCCGTGCCCATCACGAAGAACGCCGAGAACACCACCGAGCCGACGGCCGCGATGCCCGCCGCCAGGCCAAGGATCACGGTCGCCACCACGTCGGCGGCGGGCCGTTTGCGCTCAGGGGCCGTCATGTGCGCGATTGTGCCTGGTGAGGCAAGCGGAGTAGAGTGCTTTTCGTGCAGCGGGTGCTCCTTCTCGGACGCCGCGACGGGGTCTGATCCAGACTGGCCTCCCGTCGCGGGTTTTCGCGATGCGCCGGTCTGAAGTCCCCTCCCCACTTCCCGGAGCAAAAATCGTGAACAGCCACCATCCCGAATTCGATTCGGTCGACGCCTACGTCTCTGCCCGCACCATCAAGACCCCGGTCGGCCCGCCCCGGCCCGGCCAACCCGTCTGGAACACCCAACGCGGCACCGCGATGCCGGTCGACCGCTACCGGCCCTTCGCCGACGAGGTCGAGAAGATCAGCCTGCCGGACCGCACCTGGCCGGACAAGGTCACCGAGCACGCGCCGATGTGGTGCGCGGTGGACCTGCGCGACGGCAACCAGGCCCTGATCGACCCGATGAGCCCGGCCCGCAAGCGCCGGATGTTCGACCTGCTGGTCAAGATGGGCTACAAGGAGATCGAGGTCGGTTTTCCGTCCGCGAGCCAGACCGACTACGACTTCGTCCGCGAGATCATCACCGACGGAGCCATCCCCGAGGACGTGACGATCCAGGTCCTGGTGCAGTGCCGTCCGGAGTTGATCGAGCGCACGTTCCAGGCCTGCGACGGCGCGCCGAACGTGATCGTGCACTTCTACAACTCCACCTCGATCCTGCAGCGCCGGGTGGTGTTCCGCGCCGACCGCGAGGAGATCAAGAAGATCGCCACCGACGGCGCGCGAAAGTGCTTGGAGGAGGCCGCGAAACACCCCGGCACCCGGTGGCGCTACGAGTACTCGCCGGAGTCCTACACCGGAACCGAACTGTCCTACGCCAAAGAGGTGTGCGACGCCGTCGCCGACGTCCTGCAACCGACCCCCGAGTGGCCGTTGATCGTCAACCTGCCGGCCACCGTGGAGATGACCACCCCCAACACATACGCCGACTCGATCGAGTGGATGAGCCGTAACCTGGCGCGCCGCGACTCGATCATCCTGAGTCTGCACCCGCACAACGACCGCGGAACCGCCGTCGCCGCAGCGGAATTGGGCTACCAGGCCGGCGCCGACCGGATCGAAGGCTGTCTGTTCGGCAATGGCGAGCGGACCGGCAACGTGTGCCTGGTGACCCTCGGCCTGAACCTGTTCTCCCGCGGCGTGGATCCGCAGATCGACTTCTCCAACATCGACGAGATCCGTCGCACCGTCGAGCACTGCAACCAGCTGGCAGTGCCCGAGCGTCATCCCTACGGCGGCGATCTGGTCTACACCGCGTTCTCCGGCAGCCACCAGGACGCCATCAACAAGGGCCTGGACGCGATGAAGATCGCTGCCGACGAAGCCGACTCCGACGTCGACGACATCCTGTGGCAGGTGCCCTATCTGCCGATCGATCCCAAGGACGTCGGGCGCACCTACGAGGCCGTCATCCGGGTGAACTCTCAGTCCGGCAAGGGCGGGGTGGCCTACATCATGAAGGCCGACCACGGCCTGATGCTGCCGCGGCGCCTGCAGATCGAGTTCAGCCAGGTGATTCAGAAGATCACCGATGGCGAGGGCGGCGAAGTGTCGTCGAAGGAGATGTGGGACGCCTTCGCCGACGAGTACCTGGCGCCGGTGCGGCCCCTGGAGCGCATCAAGCAACGGGTGATCGGATCCGAGGTCGACGGCGGCATCGACGTCATCGAGGCGACCGTGAAGATCGACGGCGTGGAAACCGACATCCGCGGCGAAGGCAACGGCCCGTTGGCCGCCTTCGTCGACGCGTTGGGCACCGTCGGGATCAACGTGCACGTCCTGGACTACTCCGAGCACGCGATGTCGGCCGGCCAGGAGGCCGCTGCGGCAGCCTACGTCGAGGCGTCGGTGGACGGCCGAACGGTCTGGGGCGTGGGTATCGCCACGTCGATCACCACGGCGTCGTTGCGCGCGGTGGTCTCAGCGGTGAACCGGGCCTCGCGGAAGCGCTGAGCCCGCGTCGGTCAGGACCCGCGGTCGGCCTCTAGAAAAGCGCGAACTGCTGGCCCTGGTCGACCGACTGCTCGAAGGCGTCGATACCGGTGCCGTCGGCCACCACGCCCACGCTGTTCATGAACTGCTCGTCGGAGACCGTGGGCACACCCAGTTCGCGGGCCTGGTACCCCTTGCCGTGCTCGGCCAGCGGTTCGTTGCAGATCACCAGCGACGTCTCGGGGCCGACGGCGTCGGCGTAGGCCAGTCCGGCGTGCAGGATCCGTTCGACGAGTTCCTCGTGCGTACGGTTGACCTCGGCGGACAGGGCCACCCGCATGCCCTGGACCAGCGGGCCGCCGCGTTGGTACCGGCCGGGGTTCAGGTAGGGACACGGCATCCGGGAGGCCAGCATCTTCAGCGGCCGCAGTTCCTCATGGGTCACCACGCCGTTGGGCCACAACCGTCGGGAGACCGGACGGACCGGCAGCCACACGTCGCGGTCGCGGGCCCGCTCCAGAGCGGGGGCCAGCACCCGGGACAGTACGAGGGCGTCGTCGAACGCGTCATGGGCCCGGGTCTGCGGGATGTCCCAATGTCGCGCAAGGGTTTCCAGCCGCAGGTTCTCCAGGCCGAGGTCCAGCCGGCGAGCCAGTTCGACGGTGCACATCACGGTGTCGACGGGAAGTGCGGTGCGCGCGAGTTCGGCCTCGGTGACCAGAAACGAGTAGTCGAAGGGCGCATTGTGGGCCACCAGTGTGCGGCCGTGCATCAGTTCGGCCAGATCCTTGGCGATGTCGGCGAAAGTGGGCTGATCCTCGAGCATCTCGGCGGTGATGCCGTGGACATGCGTGGGCCCGGGATCGACGCCGGGGTTGAGCAGGCTGACGACCGATTCCTCGACGTTGCCCGCTTCGTCCAGGGCCAGGGCGGCAACGCTGAGGACCCGGGCGTGACCCGGACGGAAGCCCGAGGTCTCGACGTCGACGACGACCCAGCCATCGCCGGATTCGCGGGCCGGCCGGCCCCAGGTGGTGCTCACAAGCCCAGAATGGCACGCATCCCCGACAGCACGCGCACACACCCGATCGTGTCGAGTCACCTGATTGGCGGAATACACTCACCCGCGATGCCGCCGACGAAGCCGAAGAAGATGACGATGCGCAGCCGGGCTGCGCTCGCCGCCGGGTCAGCCGCCCGGTGGGCCTCCCGGGTGAGCGGCCGCGGCGCCGGCGCGATGATCGGCGGCCTGGTGGCGATGACGCTGGACCCCTCGGTGTTGCGTCAGCTCGGCGCCGGTCGACGCTCCGTCGTCGTGACCGGCACCAACGGCAAGTCGACCACCACCCGGATGGTGGCAGCGGCGCTCAAGACCATGGGTCCGGTCGCCACCAACGGCGAGGGCGCGAACATGGACGCCGGCCTGATCGCCGCTCTGGCGATCGACCGCCATGCGGCACTGGCCGCCCTCGAGGTCGACGAGATGCACGTCCCGCACGTCGCCGACGCCGTCTCGCCGGCAGTCATCGTGCTGCTCAACCTCTCCCGTGACCAACTCGACCGGGTCGGTGAGATCAATCACATCGAGCGGACACTGCGGACGGGGCTGGCCCGTCACCCCGGCGCAGTGGTTGTCGCCAATTGCGACGACGTGCTGATGACCTCCGCCGCCTATGACTGCCCCCGGGTGGTGTGGGTGGCCGCCGGCGGAAGTTGGGCGGGAGACTCGGTGAGCTGTCCGCGCAGCGGGGAGGTCATCGTGCGCGAGGGGTCCCACTGGCATTCCACGGGCGCCGACTTTCGGCGGCCCGAGCCGCAGTGGTGGTTCGACAGCGAAAACCTCTACGGGCCAGGCGGATTGACTCTTCCGATGCGATTGTCGCTTCCAGGTGCGGTGAACCGGGGCAACGCCGCGCAAGCCGTTGCGGCGGCGGTGGCGATGGGTGCCGACCCAGCCGCCGCGGTGGCCGCGGTGTGCGGCGTCGACGAAGTCGCCGGCCGCTATCGAACCGTGCGGATCGGGAACCACACCGCGCGGCTGCTGCTGGCCAAGAATCCGGCCGGCTGGCAGGAGGCTTTGTCGATGGTGGACAAATCCGCTGCTGGAGTGGTGATTTCAGTCAACGGGCAGGTTCCCGACGGCGAGGACCTGTCCTGGCTGTGGGACGTGCGCTTCGAACATTTCGAAGGAACCTCGGTGGTGGCCGCCGGAGAGCGTGGCACCGACCTGGCCGTGCGATTGGGGTACGCGGGCGTGACGCACTCCCTGGTGCACGACACGGTGGAAGCCATTGCCTCGTGCCCGGCCGGGCATGTCGAAGTCGTCTGCAACTACACGGCATTCCTGCAGCTGCAAAGGCGGTTGCCGTGATCAGGATCGGCCTGGTGCTACCCGATGTGATGGGCACCTACGGCGACGGCGGTAACGCGGTGGTGCTGCGTCAACGCCTTCGGTTGCGCGGCATCGACGCCGAGATCGTCGACATCACGCTGGCCGACCCGGTGCCCGACTCGATGGACCTGTACACCCTCGGCGGCGCCGAGGATTACGCCCAGCGACTGGCCACCAAACACCTGCTGCGTTACCCGGGTCTGCAGCGGGCGGTCGAACGCGGGGCACCGGTGCTGGCGATCTGCGCGGCCATCCAGGTGCTGGGGCACTGGTACGAGACCTCCGCCGGCGAACGCGTCGACGGGGTCGGCCTGCTGGATCTGACCACCTCGCCACAGCCCGAGCGCACCATCGGGGAAGTGGTGTCCGAACCACTGATCGAGGGGTTGACCCAACCATTGACCGGCTTCGAAAACCACCGGGGCGGAACGGTTCTCGGTCCCGATGCCCGTCCGCTGGCCGCTGTCGTCAAGGGCGCCGGGAACCGCCTCGGCGACGGCATCGACGGAGCGGTGCAGGGCAGCGTGGTGGCCACCTATCTACACGGGCCGTGCCTGGCCCGCAATCCGGAGTTGGCCGACCTACTGCTGTCTCGCGTCGTCGGCCCACTGGCACCGCTGGATCTTCCCGAGGTCGACCAGCTGCGCCGCGAGCGACTGGCCGCCCCCCGTCGCGTGTAGCCTTCGCCCACCCCGCGAGACTGAAACCACGCATGAAAAATGCGGGTGGAAGTGTGCGTGGGTTCAGTCTCACGGGCGCCATCCCCGCGACCACAGCGCGGCGCGGACCCGGGCGATGACGTCGTCGTCGCGATCTTCGTTGATCACCCGCACAACCGCCCAGCCCATTCCGGCCACCAGGCGCGAACGTCGCTGGTCCCAGACGTACTGCCGACGGTCCGAGCGATGCTGGTCCCCGTCGTATTCGGCGGCCACCAGGAACTCCTCCCAGCCCATGTCGAGCAGGGCCACCAGACCGCGGCCGTCGTACAGCGGGATCTGCGTCTTCGGCGCGGGTAAGCCGGCATCGAGGATCAGCAGACGCAGCCAGCTTTCCCTCGGTGACGCCGATCCCCCGTCGACGAGCGGCAACACCCGCCTGAGCCGGCGCAGGCCACGGACGCCTCGATGTCGCTCAGCCAGCCGCAGCACATCCTCCCCGATGAACCCCGAAGACCGCTTGAGCGCGTCGAGTCGAGCGAGCGCTGTCCTGCGCTTGCAGAACCGGCCCAGGTCGAAGGCGGTTCGGGCCGGAGTGGTCACCGGAAGCCCTGATACGACCGTGGCTTCCCCTGCCAGCAGCGTCTCGTTTCGAACCACCAGGCAATCCGGCGCGCGGGGGTTGTCCCAGATCAGTTCGATCGGGATGTCGTCGTCAACCCAACTCGAGCCGTGCAGGGCCGCTGCCGCAGCGCCGCCGATGACGGCCCGCCGCCGTGACCACAACCATGCTGCGACGGTTCGGTCGCGCAACGACAGTGGCTGCAGCCGGGGCGCGTACACGTCGGGAAGCACACGGAGGTGGTGCCGCTTGAGCTGATACCGGGTAAGAGCACCGGATTTGAGTGCCTCGCTGCCGATCACGACGCCGCGCATGGCGGAAGCATGCCCGCATCGGGCCGCTCCGCCCGCCGAGACTGAAGTCAGGGCTGTGGATAACCCCGAAATACATGCGTGGTGTCAGTCTCGGCGGGGTGGGGGTGGGGGCGCGGGGTGCAGTCTCGGCGGGGTGGGGGTGGGGGTGGGCGAGGGGCGTAGCGCGGGGTTTAGACCATCGCGCGGCGGCCGGACAGCGCCCGGCCCAGCGTCAACTCGTCGGCGAACTCAAGATCGCCACCCATCGGCAGCCCCGAGGCGATTCGGGTGACGGTCAGGCCCGGGATGTCGCGGAGGATGCGCACCAGATAGGTGGCGGTCGCCTCGCCCTCGGTGTTGGGGTCGGTCGCGATGATCACCTCGGTGACGTCGACTCCGTCGATCCGCTCGCCAATCCTGTTGAGCAGCTGACGGATTCGCAACTGGTCCGGACCGACTCCGGACAACGGGTCCAATGCTCCACCGAGAACGTGGTAACGACCGCGGAACTCGCGGGTGCGCTCGACGGCCTGGACGTCCTTGGGTTCCTCGACCACGCACACCAGAGTCCCGTCGCGGCGGGAGTCGCTGCAGATGCGACAGCGCTCGGATTCGGAGACGTTGCCGCACATCTCGCAGAACTGCACGCCATCGCGCACTCGCCCCAAGGCCGCGGTCAGTCGGTCGATGTCCGGCGGCTCGACCGAGAGCAGATGAAAAGCGATCCGCTGCGCGCTCTTGGGCCCGATACCCGGCAGCTTGCCGAGTTCGTCGATGAGATCCTGAACGGGGCCTTCAAACACAGCGGAACTACTGCTGACCCGCCATGTCGGCCAACGGGCCGAGGATGTTTTTGACCGTCTCGCGCATGTTGTCGCTGGCGTCGGTGAGCGCTCCGAGAATGAGGTCCTGGAGGGTGTCGACATCAGTGGGATCGACCACCGAAGGGTCGATGTTCACCGCGACAACCGTGCCGTTGCCGTTGAGCGCCACCCGGACGAGACCACCACCGGCCTGGCCCTCCACCACCGCCTCGGCGATCTGCTGCTGAGCCTCGAGCAACTTCTGCTGCATCATCTGCGCCTGGGCCAGCGCAGCCTGCAGGTCCGGCATCACCTGCTGGCGCAACTCCTCCGCCTGCCGCTGGAACGCCTCCATGTCGGCGGGGTTGACGGGCTGCATGCCATGGGGAATCCCGGGTTGCATGACGGTCTCCTTGCGTTGTGGTCTCGACTTCGTTGCAGCCTGGCGAATCAGGCACTCGGTGACTTTCAAGCCTAGTCGTCGAGGGAATACCCTGACCGGCGTGCTGAAGATTGCCCCATTGCGTGTCGTCGCCGCGGCTTCCACCGGCGTGCTGCTGGCGGCGTCGCTGTTGGCAGCAAACGCCAACGCCCAGCCCGGCAGCATCGCCGGGATGATCGTCTTCCTCGACCCCGGTCACAACGGCGCCAACGACGCCTCGCTGACCAAGCAGGTCTCGAACGGCCGCGGCGGCACGAAGGACTGTCAGACCACCGGCACGGCCACCGATACCGGGTTCGCCGAGCACACCTTCGCCTGGAACACCGTCCTGCTAATCCGGCAGAGGCTCGACGCCCTGGGTGTGCGGACCGCGATGTCCCGCGGCAACGACGACCAGGTCGCGGCGTGTGTCGACGAGCGCGCCGCGATGGCGAATTCGTTGCAGCCCAATGCCATCGTGTCCATCCACGCCGACGGCGGACCCCCGACCGGACGTGGCTTCCATGTGAACTACTCGGCGCCGCCGCTGAACACCGTCCAGGCCGGGCCATCGGTGCAGTTGGCCAAGATCATGCGCGACGCGCTCGACGCCTCGGGAATCCCGCCGGCCAACTACATCGGGTCCAACGGCACGTACGGCCGCGCCGACCTCGCCGGGCTGAACCTGGCCCAGTACCCGGCCGTGCTCGTCGAACTGGGCAACATGAAGAACCCCGCCGACTCGATGCTGATGCAGAGCGACGACGGCCGCGCGAAGTATGCCGACGCCGTGGTCAAGGGTGTGGTGGCGTTCCTGCAGACCCAGCCGCCGCGGACCAGTTAAGAGGCCTCGACCTCTTTTTTGAGGTTGGCCAGCACCTCGCCCTGAATCTTGCGCAGCCCGAGCGGGGCGAACGTCTTCTCGAAGAACCCCTTGATCCCGCCTGCCCCGTTCCAGGTGGTCTTGACGGTGACGCTGGAGCCGGTACCGGCTGGAGCGACGGTCCAGTTGGTCACCATCGAGGAGTTCGCGTCCTTCTCGATGACGGTGTGGCCGGCGACGTCGACGTCGGCCTGCACCTGCCGGACGCGCGACTTGGTGGCCTGCAGTTTCCAACTGGCGACCGTGCCGCGGCCCTGACCGCCCTGCAGCACCCGGTACTCGCTGTACTGAGCAGGCAGGATCTTCGGTCGCACGCCCTGGTAGTCGGCGACGGCGTTGAGCACCTTCGCCTGGTCGGCGTTGATCAGGATGGTGCTGGACGCACTCACGTGTGCCATCAAAAGCTCCTCTGGGGTTCGGGTCGCCGATAGCGTACGCGCCGGGCGCGCGGTCTCAGCCGTCGATCCGGCGGGCTCCGAGTTCGGTCTGCAGCAACTCCAGCGCCGCTTCCTCCGGATCGCGCCGGGGTGCGGCTTCTTCGTCGCGGCCGGCTTCGGCGATGAGTTCGTCCTCTTCGGCGCGCTGGGCTGCGCCGGGGTCAGGCTGCGGCTCCGGCGGCAAGGGTTCCGATGCCCGCACCGGCTGCCCGGTGCCGACCTCGCACCGCACTTTCCAACCGACGCCCAGCGCGTCTTTCAGGGCATCCCGGATGACGTCGGCGTTGCGCTGCTCACTGAGCCGCTTCGCCAGTGGGGCGGACTCGTGGGACAGGACCAGGGTGCCGTCCTCGACGGCACGAACGATCGCCCCGGCGAGCATGACCTCCGTCGTACGACTGCGCTCCCGCACCTTCTCCCGCACCATCGGCCAGACCTGCCGGACGGCGGCGGCGTCGGGTTCGCCGGGGACTGCCGATGGGACGGGAACAGGCGCAGGCTCCGGCGTGGGCACGGGAGCGGGCTCAGGCTCCGGCGTGGGGACGGGAACAGGCGCAGGCTTCGGCGAAGGAACAGGAGCGGGCGCGGGAACGGGAGGGGGCGCGGGCTCCGGCGTCGGAACGGGAGCAGGACGGGACTCCGGCGCGCGCTGAGGTTCGGGCTTGGATTCCCATCTCGGGACGGCCGCCTGGGTTTCGCCGAGATCGACGTTCCGGCGCTCCGCACTCGCGCTTTCGCGCCCAACAGTCGGTGTGGGCGGAGGGACGGGCGCGGGGGCAGGGGCCTGGGTCCTGCGGACGTACTGCTTTGCAGCGGGGGCCGGGGCGCTCGCGGCGACTTCATCGGCCGGGATCGACATGTCGAGCCGCTTCTCGATGCGCTCGACCCGCTGCAGCACCGCGGACTCGGTATCGCTGGCCGACGGGAGCAGCAACCGGGCGCAGACCACCTCGAGTAGAAGCCGAGGCGCCGTGGCACCGCGCATCTCCCCCAACCCGGCGTGCACCACCTCGGCGTAGCGCGCCAGCGTCGCGGGCCCGAGCCGCGCCGCCTGGTCGCGCATCCGATCGAGCACGTCACCGGGCGCGTCCACGACGCCCCGGCTCGCGGCGTCCGGAACTGCTTGCAGCACAATGAGATCCCGGAACCGCTCCAGTAGATCGACGGCAAAGCGGCGCGGGTCGTGGCCGGCGTCGATCACCGATTCGACGGCTCCGAACAACGATGCGGCGTCTCCGGCGGCCAGGGCGTCGACCGCCTCGTCGATCAGGGCGACGTCGGTGGCGCCCAGCAGGGCCAGCGCCCGCTGATAGTGCACCCGGTTGTCCTCGGCGCCGGCGAGCAGCTGGTCGAGCACACTCAAGGTGTCCCGGGGGGAACCGCCGCCGGCGCGGATGACCAACGGGAACACGGCGTCGTCGACGTCGACGGCCTCCGCGTCGAGAATCTTCTCGATCAGCCCGCGCATTGTCTTTGGCGCGAGCAACCGGAACGGGTAGTGGTGGGTTCGCGAACGGATGGTGGGAAGCACTTTCTCCGGTTCGGTGGTCGCGAACACGAAGATCACATGCTCGGGGGGTTCCTCGACGATCTTCAGCAGCGCGTTGAACCCCGCATTGGTGACCATGTGGGCTTCGTCGACGATGAAGATGCGGTAGCGGCTCTCGGCCGGCGCGAAGGATGCGCGATCGCGCAGTTCGCGGGTGTCGTCGACGCCCCCCGGGCTGGGGGGGGGCCAATAGAAGAAGTCGGACGAACCCCCCCCAACCCGGCCCCCCCCCCCCCCCCCAGCGCGACGCACGAGGCGCACACCCCCCACGGCGTCGGAGTGGGGCCCTGCTCGCAGTTCAGCGAGCGGGCCAGGATGCGGGCCGAGGACGTCTTGCCCCCCCCGCGGGGCCCGGAGAACAGATAGGCGTGGTTGATGCGCCCTGCGGCCAACGCCGTCGACAGGGGTTCGGTGACGTGCTCCTGCCCCACCACCTCGGCGAAGGTCGCCGGTCGGTACTTGCGGTAGAGCGCCACGTCAGAAGGCTACCGACAGGGTCCGACGGCAATCACGCGAGCAGCCTCTCGGTGGCCGCCAGCAGCGCACAGGAGGCGAGACCGTCGATGGCGTCACCCAGATCGGCCAGGGACGGGAAGCTGGGCGCGATCCGGATGTTCGTGTCGTCCGGGTCCTTGCGGTACGGGAAGGCGGCACCGGCCTCGGTGACCGCGATGCCGGCATCCTTGGCCAGCGCAACGGTCCGCCTGGCCGTCCCGGGCAGTACGTCGAGGCTGATGAAGTACCCGCCGGCGGGATCGGTCCACGAGGCGATCTTGGACTCGCCCAGGCGGCGCTCGAGAATCTCCAGCGCCAGCGCGAAACGAGGTGCCAGCACCTGCTGGTGGCGCATCATGTGGGCCCGCACTCCATCGGCGTCGCGAAAGAAGCGCATGTGCCGCAACTGGTTGACCTTGTCCGGGCCGATCGACTTCTTGCCCGCGTACTGCAGGTACCAGGCGATGTTGCCCAGCGAGCCGCCGAAGAAGCTGACACCGGCGCCGGCGAAGGTGATCTTCGAGGTCGAGGTGAAGACGTAAGGCCGGTTGGGGTTGCCGGCGGCGGCGGCCAGGCCCAGCACGTCGATCGACCGGGGGAACTGCCCAGTCAGGGTGTGCACGGCGTAGGCGTTGTCCCAGAAGATGCGGAAATCAGTTGCGGCCGTATGCATTTGGACGAGCCGGCGGGTGACGTCCCAGGAGTAGACGGTTCCGGTCGGGTTGGAGAACACCGGCACGCACCACATCCCCTTGATGAGGGGGTCGGCGGCCACGAGCTCCTCGACGAGGTCGACGTCGGGGCCGTCCTCGCGCATCGGCACCGGGATCATCTCGATGCCGAGGCTCTCGGTGATCCCGAAGTGCCGGTCGTAGCCCGGCGACGGGCAGAGGAATTTGACGCCCGGCTCCTTGATCCACGGCCGCGGCGAATCCACGCCGCCGTGCAGCATGGAGAACACCACCGTGTCGTGCATCAGCTCGAGGCTGGCGTTGTTGCCGGCGATCAGGTTGGGCACGCTGATGCCCAGCAGTTCTCCGAAGATGGCCCGCAGTCCGGGCAGTCCGTTCTGTCCGCCGTAGTTGCGGGTGTCGGTGCCCTCGTCGTCGCGGTAGTTGCCCTCGCCCGGCATGGTGAGCATCCCGTTGGATAGGTCGAGTTGCTCGCTGGACGGCTTACCCCGGGTGAGGTCGAGGGCGAGCTTCTTGGCCTGCAGTTCGGCGTAGTCGAGCCGGTGCTGCTCATGCAAGGACTGCAGTTCGTCACGGCCCAAAGAATGGAACGACACCGGTTTCCTTTCGGGAGGGGGTGCCTTTCGGAAGGGGACCCCGCGCACCCGCCAGAGCCCGTTGACCCTTGCTGCCTTCCAGCCCTGGGGGAGTTCACAGGATGGACGCCGCGCGGGGTCCATGGCGAGTGTAGTACCCGCGGCACCGCTCCGGGCAGGCAGCCGAAACCTCGGGCCGACGCGGTCGGCTAACATAGCCCACGGAGGATTCGCCTAGTGGCCTATGGCGCTCGCCTGGAACGCGGGTTGGGTTAATAGCCCTCAGGGGTTCAAATCCCCTATCCTCCGCACCTGTCCGGGGGGGGGGGGGGGGGCCCCCCCGGGGGGGGGCCCCCCCCGGGGCGGGGGGGGCCCCGCCGGCGCACCCCAACACTGTTGGCCCCCCCACCCCGGACTACTAAGACATTCGAACCACTGAGACTTTCGAACCACTGAGACTCTCGACAGCTTTCGTTAGGTAGGGGCATGACGCGGCGCGCGGGAAGAACATTGCACGTCACGTTGGTCCTGATCGGCGCGGTGCTGTACTTCCTGTTCATCCTGCCCCGCTGGTGGGTGCTGACCGGCGCCATGCCGAGCACTCTGGGCACGGTGGGCCGCCTGGTGGCCGGGCTGCCGATCGCGCTCGCGGCGTTGCCGGTGGTGCTCGCCTTGAAGCAGTCGATCGAGCCGTCGTCCCACTCTCCGGAACTGGCGTTGCGCCTGCGGGCGTGGTCGGCACTGCTGCATGTGGTCGCCGGGGCACTGATCCTGTTGACCGCGGTGGCCGAGATCTGGCTGAGCCTGACGTCGGCCGGTCCCTGGCTGTTCGCCGTGTACGGCGCGGCCGGGGCGATCGCGATCCTCGGCGTCCTGGCGTTCTATCTGTCCTACGTCGCCGAAAAGCCCCCCGCAGAGCCCAAGCCGACCGCGGAGAAGAAGCCGCGGAGGCTGCCGTCGCTCGGACGGAAGAAACGGACAGAGACCGACGTCGAGGACGCCGAGACTGACGCGGACGCCGATGCGGACACCGACGCCGGGGAAACCGAGACAGAGGTCGACGAGATCGTCGAGACCGACACTGCGGCTGTCGACGACGAGACCGACGACCAGATCGAGGTCGAGTCAGAGACCGCCGGCGCCCTGCGCAACAAGCGGCCCACCGGTAAGAGCCGCAACCGGCTTCGCACCCGCTAAGTCGCGGTCACCCTCACACCGCCCGTCAGGCCGGCACCGACCGTCAGGTCCAGACGAAGTCCGTCGACCCGATCCCGCCCGGAGCGGCACTGGCGGCGTAGTTGAAGTACACCGGACCCTGCTGGAACGGGGTGTAACCGGTGTTCATCAGATCGCCGGCCGGCACCACTGTCGGCACGTTGCTGCCCCTGACGGTGTAGGAGTACAGCAGCGTCGAACCGTCGGCGTTGTAGACCGAGATCTTGGTGCCGGACGGCACCGAGGACCCGCCACCGATCAGGTCCTGCGGCAGGGTGCCGTACACGCCGCCGGTGTCGATGATGGCGTTGGCGTTCTGCAGGGGGCCATCGTTGATGGCCACCTTGACATATGCATCCGGCGCACCGGGCACGGACACCCGCACCGGGTAGGGGTTCGGCCCCAGGATCATCACGCCGAACAAACCGAAGCCCCGAGTCTCGTCGATCAGGAAACCGTCGCTGAGCTCACCGGGCAGCGCCGTGTTCGGGATACCGGGGCCGGGCCCGGCGGTGTTGGCGCCGACGCCGAGAACGCCGACGACACCGGCAGGTGCCAGGTAGTCCTTGAAGGCCTGAGCATCGGCAGCGTCGACGATATTGACGCCGGTGCGACCCGTGACGGCCTCACCGCCGAAGTTCACCGAGGTGTCGTAGGTGGTGTAGTTATAGGTCAAGCCACCGCTGTACCCGCTGGTGCCGGTGCCGGTCGCCGGGCCGAGGTCGCCCGGGCCGAGCGCGTCCTGAGTGAGCACCAAGCCCGACGAGCCGGAGTCGAGCAGGACCGGGACCTTCTTGCCGCCGTTGACGGAGATGTAGACGACGGGCTCGGTGGTCGCCTTCATCTTCACCCGGACCATCGCGTAGACCTGGCCGTCGGTGCGGGCCTGCCGGATCTGCGCGTCGGTGACGGTGGTCGCCGCGCCGAGCATGTTCACCAGCGGCATCAGCAGGGCCGCGCCGGAGAGGCTGGCCTGGGCCAGCTGCGGCAGGGTCATCGTCACCGTCAGATTCGCGTTGGCGATCGCATGCATGAACGGATTGCCGGCGGTGTCCGCGAACTGCTGCTGCGCGGCGGGCATGTGGTCCTGCCAGGTCTGCAACGCCAGCGCCGCCGAAGACAACAGCAACTGCGGACCGAACGCCGCCACGCCGGCGAACGACTTACCGGAGCCGAAGGTCTGCTGCTGGAGATCGGCCTTCGCGGCGGCGATCTCGGCGCGCGCCAACGTGACATGGGCACCGGGGACGATCGGCTCCGGCGGCAGCCACGACGTCATGTTGTAGGACGGATCAGCCGCCGGGTTCGGCACGGTGGCCGCCGCCTTGGCAGTCGAGGACGCGGCCGTGGCGGCCGCGGGGACGCCCTGCTGCGAACCGCCGGACACCCGAGGTGCGGCCGGCGCCAAAGCGGCGACCGCGGCCGGCAGAGCCCGTCCCCTGGCGGCTGCCGAGGGAGCTCGGTTGGTGGCGGAACGGCGTGACCCGCGAGCGGCCGGCTTCTTCGAGGAATCGGCGGAGGACGTAAGCGCCGGAGAGTCGGTCGAGGCCGATGCGGAACCGGCTGCGCCGGTGTCAGTGCCGGTGTCGGCGATGGCGACTGCGGTGCCGCCGACCATCGCGACGCCCATGCCGAGCGTCACAGCGCCTGCACCGAGCCAGGCGTAGGGCTGCAGGCGGCCGGACTTGGCCTGTTTGCGAGATGCGTGTGACATGACCCAGATTCCCCAGTCCGCCTATCAGAATGTTTGCTGAATTTTTATCACACTTTTGCTGTGCCCGGAAAGGCAAAGTCCCCTACCAGGACCGTTTCCCACGGGCTGCCCACGAGGGGCGCACGGCCGGGGCGCGCCCGACGTTGCGCTACTTTTGCTCACGAGGCCGGCGGATGCGCACATGCCGGAAGCCGACGATGCGTTGAAAGAGTCGGACGCCGTTGGTCTGGGCTGCGGGCGGGTTGGTGTCGATGAGCCACCGCACCCCCTGTTCCGCCATTGATTCGACGATCCACTGGTGGGCGGAGTAGCGGCTCAGTGAGTGCTTTTCGCTGTCGCCCAGCGCCCGGAAATAGCGCAACACGGCGAACTCCCCGTCGACAGCGACGACGGCGAGCAGCAGCGGGTCCCCGGCCGAATCCTCGGCGACGATCCAGAGCTCATGGTCCAGCAGATCGTCGTTGCGCGGGGTGGTCACGCGGTACATCGGGTCGGGGTGAGTCCGCTCGCGGAGATCGGCCTTCTCCCGCAGGGTGATTCGCTCGCTCGGATCCGCTATTCGCACGGTGATGTCCTCCGCCTCGGCGAGGCGCAGGTTATAGCGAAGCCGCTTGGCTTCGGGGTTCTTCAGGGCGTCCTCGGGGTTCTCCACGACCGGAACGGCGGCAAACCCCCACCACCGAGCGGGAAGTCCCAGCGGCCCGCTCTGACAGAGCACCTCCCGGACCTCCCGGCCACCGGGGGTGTCGGACTGACTCGCGGGGTAGACAAAGGGGAGCTTCTGGATTGCCCAGAACGCCCGCAACGCCTCCAGCGGATGACCCAACACGTACCGGAAGCCACCCCCGCCGGATCCGACATAGGAACGCCAGAATTCGGCGAGTGTCCGATCTGCCTCGGTCTTAGGTGTGGGCATTTCTCACCAGCGCGCGTAGGCAGGCGGCGTCGCGCCGCCAGAGAGACTTTCTTACCTCCGGCACACGACAACTCTGACTGTCCGGTGACGTTCTTGCAACCGAAAAGAGGGGACGGTCAGATCTTTTGGCCGGCGTAGGTCAAGTCAGGTCAGTGGAGGTCGACGTCTTCGCTGAGGCCGGCGTTCTGTTTCGTGGTGGTCGCATCCCGGCATTCGCCGAGAAGTTCGATGCCCTGGGTGGCGTCCCCGGCACCCTGGCCCCAGAACGTGGCGCTCACGCCGTTTTTCATCAGCGCCGTGCCGTGCGTATGGAAATCGGAACCGGGTTCGGTCCAGCCCTTGGTGCGCAGGATCTGGACCCATTGGGCGATCTGAGCTTTTGATGCCTCGTCGCTCAGGGCCAGCGGGTAAGCGATCATCATGCTTCCCTGGAACGGCGGGTCGCCTTGGTCGTTACAGGACGACCGCCGGAAGTAGGCCGACTGGACCGGCAGGTTGAGGATGCCGACGATCTCTTTCGCGGCGTCCACGACCTGCGCCTTGGACTGCTCGGGGGTCATCGGGTTCGTCACACCGTGGTTGGTCATCCGGCTCACTGCTCCGCATCCTGAAACGAGGGTCACGGCCACCGCAGCGGCCAGGGTCGTCTTCATCACGCCGTTCTTCGCCATCACGCCGTTCTTCGTCATCACGCCGTTCTTCGTCATCACGCCGTTCTTCGCCATCACGCCGTTGTCACGCATCCGGGGTCCTCACATCCTGATTGTCGTACCTACTCGGGTCCGTGGAGGTGCCCGGACGTCCCTGGCCGATACGTTTCGGGGTCGCCGAGCACCGGGATGCCCTGCAGGGCGGGAATGCGGTGCGGGGCTGTCATCCCGTGTTGGGCCAGTGACTCGCCGTGACCCGACGCGATATCGGCCATGCTGAACAGGGATTCGCTTCTCGGCGTGTAGTACTGGCTGTGGTCGCCGAGGGGGAAGGTCAGCCCGGGCACCTCGGCCTTGAATCGCGTCGAGCCGTAGCCGTCCAGAGCCGGGTCGGCGCCCAGGGCAACGCTCCAGCCGGTGCCGGGCACCGGCGTTTGGGGTAGCGCACCAAGCTGTGTGACCGGGTCGCTGGAGGCGGCGCCCACATAGAGATGGCCGCCAGGGTTGAGGTGGAAGTCCGAGGCGCTGCGGGCCATGTCGGTGCCGGGGCTTCCGATGAGCACGACGTCGTCGGTGTGCATGCCGAATCCGGCGGCGGCGTCGGCCACCGTGGTCGATCCGTAGGAATGTCCGAGCACGGTGATGTGGCCCGCGCCGTCATGGGTGGCGTTGAGGGCGTTGACGTCGGCCGCCAGCAGTTGGCCGCCCTCGTGGGCCAGGGCTGTCGTACCGATCCGCGGGTCGATGGGGCTGTCGGGCGCGTCGTAGCCCATCCAGGCCAGCACAGAGACCGGCTTGGTGAGGTCGACGTTGTGCATCTCGTTGTAGAGATTGATGGCGTCCTTCTGCGCGAGCCAGCCGCTGCGAACGCTGTTGCCGGTGCCGGGGACGACGACGGCGGTGTTGACAGCGTGGTCGGGGTCGCCGATCGCGATCGCCGCCCTTCCGTCACCGCCGAACGCCTCCGGCTGATACACCTGCAGAAACGTTTGCGCCCGTGTCCATTTGGACGTTTCGGCCAACGCCTCCTCGGCTTTGAGAGCATTGCGGTAGCGGTCCATCATCGGCCCGGCCATTCCGTAGCGCTCAGGGTGAGCCAGGACCTCGTCGGGTGTCACGCCTCGCGACTTGGCCACCTCGTCGAGGCGGTCGATGTCGCGGTGCATGACGGTCGTGTTGGCTCTGTGACGGTCGGCAACGGGGACGCCGTCCAGTGCCCCGATCCGGTCCGGCCAATCGCGCAGTAGTTGGTCTTTCTTCTCCTGCGGCAGGGATTCCCACCATTGCTCGACCTCTTTCGGCTCCCCACCGACCGGAATCTCAGAGCCGTTGTCGTAGGGAGCCTTCCGGGGAAGGTCCGAAGGACCTTCGATTCCGACCGCACGGGTGAGCAGCCCGGCCAGCTCGCCGTCCGCTGCCTCCCCCTCCCCCAGGATCAGGGCTATCCGGCTCTGCAGTTCGTCGATTTTGGCTTGGAGACAGGCGATTTCGCCGGGATTCCATCCGGTCGTGTCCGGCGGGACGACCGTGTTGGTGGCGGTGTCGATGAAGACCGCCGGGGCCGCGTTGGCGTCGTCGAACAGCGCCGCCAGTCGGGATTTGATCTGGACAGCCTCGCCATGGACCTTCTGAGCACCTAGCGCGACTCCGACGGCGGTCTGAGCGGAGATCTCCAACCGCGTGGACAGCGTGCGCAGCGCTTCACGGGCGGCCTCCCCGCTCTGGCCCTCCCAGGTCTGCAACACAGACAGTTCCGGAAGCTCCTGCGCCTTCTCCCGACTGGTCCGCGCTCGTGCTGCTGCCGCGCGGGACAGTTCGTCGATCGCCTCGGGGTTCCACTCCTGAAGGTCGGCGAGAGTGATCGTCAACGCCGAACTTCCCTACAGCCCCATCCGGTCACCGAGATCACGCGCGGCGGCATCAAGTCGGGCAGAGGCGGTGGAGTCGGTGCTCTCGTAGCAATCGGCGGCAGTGCGGAACTTCTCCGCGTGATCCAGGATTTCGGTGAAGTGACCGGCAGATTCGGACTCCCAGTGGGCGGTGAGCGCAGACAGCGCCGCGGTGCTCGCTCCGATGAAACCCGACCCAGCCGCTGCCATCCGACCGTGGGCCTCGGTGTGCCGGGAGATCAATTCCGCGGCATGGCTGTCCATATGCGCCCCACCGACGCGCAGTTCGATCGGATCAGCTCGCAGGTGCTCCCCCACAACGGCCTCCCCAACCCGACAGCGACTCTTCAGAGATTCTACCGGCGGCCCTCGCCTGCTCCGTGCACGAATTTTCGGCATGGCCCAGGACACGGTTACTCGGGCTTGCCGCCCTTCTTCAAGTCCCTGTCCCGGCTCGGCTGCACCCGTTTGGGCTCGCCCGGCATCTTGGGATAGTTCGGTGGGTAAGGCAGGTCGCCGAGCCCTCGGCCTTCGTCGGCCTCGGCCATGTCCAGCATGGACTGCAGCGACTGGCGCACCGCATCCATATCGGCCATCGGATCACCGCGCCGCGCCAGCAGTGCCGGCACGGTCGCCATGGTGAAGTCGTCGGGGGTCACCGCGGCGGCCAGCTCATCCCACGTCAGTGGTGTCGACACGGTGGCGATCGGGGTGGGTCGCACCGAATATGCCGCGGCGAAGGTGCGATCGCGGGCGTTCTGGTTGTAATCGATGAAGATGCGCTGTCCGCGTTCCTCTTTCCACCAGGAACTGGTCACGAGATCCGGCGCGCGGCGTTCGACCTCCCGGGCCAGTGCGATACCGGCGCGCCGGACGGCGACGAAGTCCCAGTCGGTGCGAATCCGCAGGAACACGTGCACTCCGCGTCCGCCGGAGGTCTTGGGGTAGCCGACCAATCCGAGTTCGTCCAGCAGTGGCTTGAGGATGTCCACCGCGACCGTGCGAGCCTCGGCAAAGCCGGTACCGGGCTGCGGGTCGAGGTCGATGCGCAGTTCGTCGGGGTGATCGGTGTCAGGGCAGCGAACCGCCCAGGGGTGCAATGTGATTGACCCCATCTGGGCCGCCCACATTATGGCCGCGGGTCGGGTGACCATCAGCGCGTCGGCCGTGCGGCCCGAGGGGAAGGTCACCCGGCAGGTCTCGAGGTAGTCGGGATGCTTCTCCGGAACACGCTTCTGGTAGATCTGCTCGCCGTCGATACCGTCGGGAAACCGCTGCAGATGGGTGGGCCGGTTCTTCAGAGCAGCCAGCAGCGGTCCCGACGCCACCGACCGGTAGTAGTCGATCAACGCACCCTTGGTACCGGCCGCACCGAGTTGCGGGAAGAAGACCTTGTCGCGATTGGTGATTCGCACCGCGACGCCGTCGACATCGATCTCCTCGGCGGTCATAACTCGACGGTAACAGGCACAATGGGTGCCGTGGACCTTCCCGTGATGCCTCCGGTGTCACCGATGCTGGCCAAGTCGGTGGACGTCATCCCCGACGACGCGAGCTACGAGCCGAAGTGGGACGGCTTCCGGTCGATCTGCTTCCGCGACGGTGACGAGGTCGAGTTCGGCAGCCGCAACGAGCGGCCGCTGACGCGGTACTTCCCGGAGTTGGTGGCAGCCGCCAAAAGCGAACTGCCGCAAAGGTGCGTCATCGACGGCGAGATCGTCGTCGCCGCCGGGGCAGGACTGGACTTCGAGGCCCTGCAGCAACGGGTCCACCCCGCGGAGTCGCGGGTGCGCCTGCTCGCGGAGTCCACACCGGCCACGTTCGTCGCCTTCGACCTGCTGGCCCTCGGCGATCGGGACCTGCGCTCCGAGCCCTTTGAACGACGCCGCACTGCTCTGGCCGAAGCCCTGGCCGATGCCGGGCCGGCCTTCCGCGTCACTCCGGCGCCCACCGCCCTCGCGACCGCGCAGCGCTGGGTACCCGAACTGGAGGCGGCGGGCTTCGACGGCGTGATCGCCAAACCGCTGTCGATCGGGTACCACCCCGACAAGCGGATGATGTTCAAGATCAAGCATCAGCGCACGGCCGACTGTGTGGTCGCCGGATACCGTGTGCACAAGTCCGCGCCCGACGCGATCGGATCCCTGTTGCTGGGCCTCTACCGCGAGGACGGCACGCTCGCGCAGGTCGGCGCTGTCGCCGCCTTCCCGATGGCCCGGCGCCGGCAACTCGTCGACGAATTGCAGCCACTGGTGACGTCGTTGGCCGGCCATCCGTGGGAGCGCGCCAACGACGGGGAGGTCTCCCGCTGGAACTCCGGCAAGGACCTCACCTTCGTACCGCTTCGGCCGGAGCGGGTGGTCGAGGTGCGCTACGACCACATGGAAGGCGAACGATTCAGGCACACAGCGCAATTCAGCCGATGGCGCCCCGACCGCGACCCGGGGTCGTGTACCTACGACCAACTCGAGGCACCCGCCGACGCCGCCGTCCAGAACATCCTCGACTGGCTCACCCCACCGCGCTGATCACCGCGTCGGCTCGCGCGGCCAACGGGCCGTGGACCGACAGCACCGGAAGTTCGGGGTGCTCGGCGAAGATCGCGGCGAGGATCTCCTGGGACCTGGCCCGTGCGTGCTCCCCGTCCCTCTGCGGGTCGGGTTGCCAGGGGAAGTCGGCTTGGCACCACACCACCCGATCGCTGTGGGCCGCCCAGTCCAGGGCGGCGGGAAGTAGTGCGGCATCGTCGTAGTACTGGATGCTGTAGACGGCCGTCATCAGCGGGCCGCTGTCCGACACCACCCAGGTCCACCCGGTGTCAGCCGCGCGCTGCAGCGCGGACACCTCCGACTTGCGTTGAGCTGCAATCACTTCCGCCTGTTCGTCGGGCAGCGGAACCCGGCCTTCGTGCTCATCGACCCAAGTGCGCAAGAACTCCGGCACCACCAGGCCGGGCAACCGTTCTCCGAGTGTGACGGCCAGCGCCGACTTGCCGGTGGACTCCCCGCCCACCACCGAGATCAGGCGCCCTGCCCACGCGTCACTCATGGGCGGCGGCGCGCGCGGACCAGGCCCGCCAGCCGGTCACGGCCATCACGACGAGGACCGCATAGAAGACGGAGGTGAAGTACAGACCCTGACTGAAGTAGAGCACCGCACCAACGGTGTTCACCGCGATCCACACCGGCCAGGCATCGACCTTCTGCAACACCATCAGCAGTTGTCCGGCCACCGACCCGACCAGCATGAAGGCGTCGCCCCAGGTGGCCGCACCACCGATGCGGCGCAGCAGTGGCGCCAGGAGCGCCCACAGCACAACGATTCCCACGACGCCGACCACCCGAGTCCGCGTAGTCAGCCTGCCGGGTACCCGAGCGCCCTCGCTGCCCCACGAGAACCAGCCCCAGATTGCCGCGACCATGAAGATCGCCTGCATGGAGGCGGAGGCGAACAGGTGGTACTCCGCGAAGAGCCACGCGTAGAGCAGGCTGGACAGAAAGTACGGGGGCCAGGTCCACCGGGTTCCGACGATGCCGAGGCCGATCGCGATGAAGGCCAGGATCACCGAGGTGAACTCGAGGACGGTGACGTCGTATCCCCACAGCGTGAACAGCACCGTCATCACGAGGCTCTCCCTACCCGGCATTACCCGGACGGTCATGCGGTCGGCGACGCGTTATGCCGCCTTCTCAGACCGGTTGCCCCGGCCTCCCGCGGTGGTGAAACTTCACGCTCAGGCTATCGCCCGACGCCGGGCTCGTACATTGTGTTCGATGAACGCCACACTCACTACTGCGGGCCGGTTCGCCCCCAGCCCGTCGGCGGACCTGCACATCGGCAATCTCCGCACCGCGGTGCTGGCTTGGCTGTTCGCCCGTTCTACCGGGCGGCGCTTCCTGATCCGGGTCGAGGACCTCGACGACCGGACCCACGACGACATCGCCCGCCGGCAACTGGCCGACCTGACTGCGATCGGGCTGACGTGGGACGCCGAGCCGCAGTGGCAGTCGTCGCATGCCGACCGCTACGACGCGGTGATCGCCGACCTGGTCGACCGCGACCTGGTGTACGAATGCTTCTGCAGCAGAAAGGAAATCCTCAACGCGCCGCGCGCCCCGCATGCCCCGGAGGGGGCCTACCCGGGCACCTGCCTCGGGCTCAGCCCCGCGGATCGCGACGCCAGGCTGGCCGCCGGCCGCCCACCCGCGCTGCGGCTGCGCTCGGCTGTCGACCACTTCACGGTGACCGACCTGCTGCACGGCGAATTCACCGGAGTGGTGGACGATTTCGTGCTCAAGCGCGGCGACGGGGTCGCGGCCTACAACCTGGCGGTGGTGGTCGACGACGCAACCTCCGGGGTGGATCAGGTGGTTCGCGGCGACGACCTGCTGGCGTCGTCGCCGCGGCAGGCCTATCTGGCCGCGCTGCTGGGCTACCCCCAACCGGTCTACGCCCACGTGCCGTTGGCGCTCAACGCCGACGGCAAGCGACTGGCCAAGCGCGACGGGGCGGTGACGCTGGCCGAGCTCGGGGTGCCGAAGGCGTTCGCGCTCATCGGCGAATCCCTGGGATGGCCGGCCGACGACATGGCCGGCCTACTGGCTCGGTTCGACCCGACCCGGCTTCCGCGGGAGCCGTGGATCTACCACGCGGACTGAACATCACACCGCGACCTCAAGGCCGGCCATACCCCGCAGGGTGACGTGGGGCTTGTAGACCGGTTCCGCGGCCAGCCGGGCCTCCGGGAACCGTCGCGTCACCGCGGTCAGCGCCACGGCCGCCTCGAGTCGTGCCAGCGGGGCACCCAGGCAGAAGTGGGCACCGAGCCCGAAGGCGAGATGGCGGATCTGGTTGCGGTTCGGGTCGAACACCTCGGGTCGGTCGTTCGCCGCAGGGTCGCGGTGCGCCGCGGCCAGCAGCAGCATCATCGTGTCGCCCTGCGGAATTGGCGTCGTACCGATCGTCATGTCCGCTCCGGCGACCCGGCCGACAAGTTGCACCGGAGGGTCGGACCGGAGCGTCTCCTCCACGATGCCGCCGGCCAACGCGGGATCCTGGCCGAGCGCCGTCCAGTACTGCCGACGGCGCAACATGGCCAGCACCGCGTTGGCGATCAGGTTGACCGTCGTCTCGTGACCGGCGATCAGCAGCAGGTTGCAAGTGGCGACGATCTCATCCTCGGTGAGCTGGTCGCCGGACTCCTCCACGGCGATCAGCGCCGACATCAGGTCGTCTCCGGGGCGCGCGCGTCGCTGCTGCAGCAACTCGCGGAGATAGCCCCGCAGCCAATGTCCGGCACGCAGGCGTTCCTCGGCGCCCTGCGGTGAGCCGGTGAACGCGACAAACGGATCGAGTCCCTGCGCCAGAAGGCTTGACGCCCAGCTGAATTGGGGCTCGTCCTCGATCGGAACCCCGAGCAGGCGGCAGATCACCGCCACCGGAAGCGGATGAGCCAGGTCGGCAACCGCGTCGAATCGGCCGTCGATGCGGTCCAGCAGTCCGTCGACGAGTCCCGCGATGTCGGACTCCAGCCCCTTGACCACCTTGGGTGAGAAAGCCTTACTGACCAGTCGGCGCAACCGGGTGTGGTCGGGCGGATCGAGAAACAGGAATCCCGGAGTGCCGAAGGGCCGGAGATCCTCACCGGCGGCGATGGCGCGCTGGGCCGACGTCGACTTCAACCGGTCGCTGCACGACGACGGGTGACGCAGCACCGCGTCACAGTCCGAGAACGACGAGAACACGCAGAGATTGGAGTCCGGTAGCACCAGCGGGCCGGCCTCCCGCACGCGATCGAACACCGGATAGGGATCGGCCCGAGTGGCCGGGTCCAGTAGTTGCAGAAGAAGGGACTGCGCAGTCATCGGTCCAGTCTGCCCGTTCAAGGCACCAGGCCCTTTCCGCAGCCGGCAGGGACCGCCGGGCCGCGGCCGAGCGCGTCGCCGAGGGACTCCTCACCCCGCAGATCGGCGACGGCGGGAAGCGAAAGGCGAACCTCGTAGACGAGAGTGCCCCGGCCGTCGACGTCGCGGCACGTCAAGGTGACCCGGTTGCCCGATCCGCGCCCGAATTGGGCGTCGAACGTCTCCCGGACGACACGCGTCGGCAAGGGCTTTCCGCCGGCCCTGCCGAACACCGGATTGAGGACCTTGATTGCCTGCGCGGCCAGCGTGGTGGCGACCCCGAAATACTCCGACGGGTTGAGGCCGGAGCAGGTTCCGTGCGCGAACCACTCGTGCGACGCCATGAACCGGGAGTCGGACATCATCGACTTCAGGGTTTTCTCGACATCGGGGGGCAGGGCGATCGATCGGCGGTCCGCGGTTCGTTTCGGGATGTCGCAGTACTGCTCGCTGGACGGCTGCGGCCACAGCCCGTGCAGGACGAAGCTCGATCCCAACCGAGCGACGTGGCCGGACTTGCAGCCGGAGTTGGCCGGCTCGGCGGTACACAGACTCGGACCCCAGGTGAGCGCGAGAAGGCTGGAGGGACTACTCCCCGAGGCGACCGGACTAGACGGCCGGCGGTCCACCACCAGCACGCTGTAGGCGACCGCAGCGGCGACGGTCACCGCCAGCCCCGCCGAAATCGCGATTACCCGTGCGTTCCGACGTTTCATGGCACCGCCCATCCTCGCTCAGAGCTCCTCACTGGGAGCCGTAGTACCGGCCCAGGAAGTCGTCGCGAAGGTCGTCGAACTCTCCCGCGCCGATGGACTCGCGGATCCGGTCGACGAGACGAATGATGAAGCGCTCGTTGTGAATCGTGCACAGGGTGGCGGACAGGATCTCCTTGGCCTTGAACAGGTGGTGCAGGTAGGCGCGGGTGTAGTGCGCGCAGGTGTAGCAGTCGCACTCGTCGTCGATCGGCGTGAAGTCCCGCTTGTAGCGGGCACCGGTGATGTTGAACCGGCCATTCGGGGAGTACAGCGCCGCGTTGCGCGCAACTCGCGACGGCGACACGCAGTCGAAGGTGTCGGCCCCGGCGGCGACGGCTGCGAACAGGTCGTCGGGTTCGCTGATGCCGAGCAGGTGGCGCGGTTTGTCATCGGGCAGTTCCTCGGTGCACCACCCGACGATGGTCGCGAGGTTCTGCTTCTCCAGCGCCCCGCCGATACCGTAGCCGTCGAACCCGGCGCCCTCGTCGTCGACGATGCTCTCCAACCCACGGCAGGCCTGGCGCCGCAAGTCCTCGTAGTGCGCACCCTGGACGACACCGAACAGCGCCTGCGGCGGCTTGGACGAGGCCTCCTGCGCCGACAGCCGGCGGTGCTCGGTCAGGCAGCGCTTGGCCCACTCATGGGTTCGCGCCAGCGACTCCTCCTGGTAGGAACGGGTATTCACCAGTGTGGTCAGTTCATCGAACGCGAAGATGATGTCCGCGCCCAGCTGATGCTGAATTCTGATGGACACCTCGGGGGTGAACCGATGCCGGGAGCCGTCGAGGTGGGAGATGAAGGTGACGCCGTCGTCGTCGACCTTGGCCAGGCGCTGTTTGCCCTTGGCGATCAGAGCGTCGGACTGCGTCCGGCCCGGGTCCTCCATGAGCACCTTGCGGAACCCGGCACCCAGCGACATGATCTGGAACCCGCCGCTGTCGGTGAACGTCGGGCCGGGCCAGTTCATGAAGGCCCCCAGTCCCCCGGCTTCGGCGACGACGTCCGCGCCGGGCTGGAGGTACAGGTGATAGGCGTTGGCGAGCACGGCCTGCGCGCCGAGCTCGGCCATGGTCTCGGGCAGAACGGCCTTCACCGACGCCTTCGTTCCCACTGCGATGAAGGCGGGCGTGCGGATGTCGCCGTGCGGGGTGTGGATGACGCCGCTGCGCCCGCGCCGATCGGACAGTTCGGCCTCGACGGTGAAGTACACGGGAGTCATCTAACCAAGGACGGTTGAAGCGGCGTCGGAACGGGAATCACACGTAGGCATAGTGCAGACGCACATAGGCGGAATTGCCGATGAAGGAGACGAATGTGAAGCGTGGTGTGACGGTCGCCGTGTGCGGTGCCGCGGTCCTGGTGGCCGGCTTGTCCGGGTGTTCGGGGAAGAAAGAAGAGGCGAAGGCCTCCAGCGCCGCCACCCCGTCGGTGACGGCGACGGCTTCGGCCTCGTCGGGTTCGATCAGCGCGTCCGCCGGTACGGGGACCGCCAAGATCAGCATCGACGGCCAGCCGAAGGACATCCAGGGCCAGGTGGTGTGCTCGTCCGCCGCCGGAAACTTCAACATCGCCATCGGCAGCGGCACCACCGGTGTGGCGGTGATCATGGCCGAGGACGCGTCCAAGGTTTCCTCTGTGGGCCTGGGCAACGTCAACGGCGTGGCACTGGGCTACCAGGAGGGCGCCCCAGGCGGAAGTGCGTCGGCGACCAAAGACGGAAAGACCTACACCATCAGCGGAACGGCGACTGGCGTCGACATGGCCAACCCCATGCAGCCGACGACCAAGCCGTTCGAGATCAGCGTTACGTGTCCGTAGCGGACTTCGTTGTCACTTGTCCGTAGCGGACTTCGTTGTTGAAGCGGCGGCTCCCTTGGGGGCCGCCGCTTTTTTCGCCGGGGCCTTTTTCGCAGGGGCCTTTTTGGTAGGAGCTTTCTTCGCCGCAGTACCGACTGATTTCCGGGGCGCCGTTCCGATCGCCTGCTCCAGCTCGGTCAGCGAGTCCTCCAGGTGGCCCAGCAGCCGCTGCAGACTGGGCACGCTGCGACGACAGCCGACCAGGCCGAAGTCCAGGTTCTCGGCGTTGTTGGTCAACGTGATGTTCAGCGCCTGCCCGTCCAGGGCGATCGACAGCGGGTAGCTGCCGTTGAGCCGGGAACCGTTCCAGTACAACGGTTCCCGCGTACCCGGGACGTTCGAGATCACCAGGTTGAACGGCGGAGCGGCCGATCCCAGCGCCGGTGCCACCATGCCCAGCAGCAGCGGGGAGACGTTGAACGCCGACAACGCCAACTGCTGCAGCTTCGGCAGTTCGGCGAACAGTTGCTTGTTGCTCCGCATGGAGGCGCTGACCACCTCGAGCCGCTTGGCGGGGTCCGGGAGATGGGTGGCCAGATCGGCCAGCAGCGCGCCCACCTGATTGCCGCCGCTGGAGTCGTCGTCGCGCAGGCTCACCGGCACCATCGCGATCAGCGGCCGGTCCGGAAGTGCGTTCTGCTCAAGCAGATACGCCCGCAGCGCTCCGCCGCACATGGCCAGCACCACGTCGTTGACCGTCACGCCGGCCGCCTGCTTAATGGCCATCACACGGGCCATCGGCCAGGATTGCGCCGCAACCCGGCGGGCACCGCCGATCGGCACGTTGAACATGGTCCGCGGCGCCCCGAACGGCAGAGTGAGCTGCTGTTCCAGCAGGCCGCGCCGGGCCAGCGTGTACGTCGACGGTCCTAGTTCGACCACCGAGCCCGCTGCCTTCGCCAGTCCGCCCAGCAGGGAAACCCCTTGTGCGACACCCTGTGCGACGCGGTTCGAGGAGCGCTTGTTGGTGCCCCACACGACCCGAACATCGCGGTTGTCCGGATCGGTGTCCAGCGCGCGTTTCATCAGGCGCATGGCGCTGACGCCGTCGAGGAGTGCATGGTGGATCTTGGTGTAGACGGCGAAGCGGCCGTCGTTGAGGCCCTCGATCAGATGCGACTCCCACAGCGGCCGGTGGCGGTCCAGCAGCGTGCCGTGCATCCGCGAGGTCAGTTCCAGCAGTTCCCGCACGCGCCCCGGAGAGGGCAGGGCCGAGCGGCGCAGGTGGTATTCGAGGTCGATGTCGTGATCGAAGGCCCAGGCGAGGTTGGCGATGCCGCCGAGCAACTCGGAAGGATGCTTCCGGAAGGTCAGCGAGACGTCGTCGCGGCTGATGAGGTCCTGATACATGTCGCGGACGTAGTCCGGTCCGGCGTCCGCCGGCGGCTCGAACAACTGCAGACCGCCGACATGCATCGGGTGCTCACGGGACTCGGCGAGAAGAAACATCGAGTCAACCGGCGATATCAACTCCATGACGACCTCGCCTTCGACGCTTTGCCTGAAACTGCCATTCAAGCCGTTCCCGGCCGTCGAGGCGAGTTTTTGTTGAATCGGTCACCTCACCGGCACGAAAAACCCCGCTCAGTGATGCGGTCCGGATCCCGGGCTTCCGCCGCCGGGAACGGCGTTCCAGCCGGGTTCGGCGACCTCGGCTTCGGTCAACTGATCGCTGACGTCCGGGATCACATTCGGTACGCAGTTCATCGAGAAGCTGTCGGTGGTGTCGACGACGTCGTTGCAGGCGGCTACCGCCACGGGAGTCGAGGGAAGGATGGCCGGGGTCACCGCGAGGGCCATGCCGAGGACTCCGAAGGCCACCCGCCGGACGCATACCGAGACAGTCACGACTTCACGATACCCATCCGCTGGACTACCTGCCCGAGCCGAGCAACCCGATCAGCTCGTCGACCTTGAGCGGTGCACTGAGGTAGTAGCCCTGCAACATGTCGCAGCCGAACTCCGTTATCCGAGCCGCCATTTCGGCGCTTTCGACGCCTTCGGCCACCGCGACCAGGCCGAGCCGGTGGGCGAGATCGATGACGGATCCGACGACGGTCGCAGCCCGCAGGTCGTTCATTGCGGGAGCGACGAAGTCATGGTCAAGTTTGACCTCGTCGATCGGAAGATCGGAGAGATAGGACAACGCGGAGTAGCCGCTGCCGAAGTCGTCGATGGCGATCCGGACGCCGCGTTCCCTCAATTGGGCGAGGACCGTCCTGGTGCGCGGAATGTCGGTGAGAAAGAGGTCTTCGGTGATTTCAACGGTGAGAGCCGACGCGGGCAGGCCCCGTTCGGCCAGGGCGGCGCCCACGCGGCGCGGCAGACCGAGGTCGTCGAGCAACGGGGCGAACAGGTTCACCGCCACCGGGACGTCGACGCCCCTGGCCCACCATCGCGCCGCGTCGTCGAGGGCGGTCGCGATGACCAGGTCGGTGATCGCCCCCATCAGACCGTGTTCGCGGACCAGCGGCAGGAACCCCTCGGGCCCCAGCAGACCCCGTTCGGGATGGGGCCAGCGCAGCAGTGCCTCCACTCCGACTACGTCGCGGGTCACGGCGGCGAACTTCGGCTGATAGACCAACGCCAACTCGGACCGCTCGATGGCCTGCCGGAGTTCCCCGAGGACCTGAACGATCGCCGCCCCCTGCAGCGCCTGCGACCTCGCCGGCGCGTCGGTCTCGCGGGAATCCCCGGCGGCCATCTCCGGGCTGAACGTGAACACGCCCCTACCGTGTGACCGTTTGGCCGAGTACATGGCGAGGTCGGCACGTTTGAGCAACTCCTCGGCCGACATGTCGGCCGGGTCGGCCGGCCCGGCCACCGCCAGGCCGGCGCTGGGCCGGATCAACAGTTCGTGCCCGTCGACCACGAAGGGACGCTCGAACGCCGCGACAACCCGTTCGGCCACCGGGATCCACTGCTCGGTCCGGCCTTCGAGCAGGACTGCGAATTCGTCGCCCCCGAGGCGTGCGACGGTGTCGCCGGTGCGCACGCTGCCCCGGAGCCGATCGGCGCAACTGGTGAGCAGCTCATCGCCGGCCAGATGCCCCATGGTGTCGTTGACGAGCTTGAAGTCGTTGAGATCCAGCGCCAGAAGCCCGGTCGAACGGCCGTCGCGCTGCCGCAACTGCAGGGCGTGCTCCAGCCGGTCGGCGAACAGAACCCGATTGGCCAGACCGGTGAGCGGATCGTGCATCGCACGGTCGGACACCGTCGCCAGCAGGCGCTGGTTCTCGGCGACCGCGAGCAGCTGGCGCACCAGGACCGCCAAACCCAGCACGACGCCGGTGGACACCACCAGCGGGGAACGGACGTGAGCGGGCTGCTCGATGGCCAGGACGGCGCCCGCCAGCATGAGCGGCGCGTAGGGCAGCAGTGTCGACGCCCACCCGGGCACTGTGGTCCGGCGCGGAGCGTCGGACAGGGCGCGCGCACCCTGCGACGCCGCGATCATGATCAGGACCATGCCGGCCATCCAGCCCACGTTGACCAGATGGTGGGTGGCCACGAATCCGGTCCCCGAGATGTAGGCGTAGGCGATCTCCGCCGAGGTCATACACGCCAACCCCACCGCGATCATGGTCATCGGGGGTTGCACGGCGCGGGCCAGAGCCATCGCGGCGACGGTCAGCGCCGCGACGTTGGACACCGGGTAGGCGAGCGAGACCATCGTTTCGAGGGGAGTCTTTCCGGCCTGCTCGTACATCGGCTGCATCACCGTCAGCCAGGAGACGAGCAAGAGCGAGGCGGCCATGATCACCCCGTCGAGAAGCAGCCTGCTCTGCGACTGCCGGCTACCACCGGGGAACAGCAGAAGGGCCGCCAACACGCCGACTGGGAAGAGAAGGTAGGCGGCATCGGCCACGGAGGGGAACGGCGCCTTTCCGCCGGTGAACTTGTAGAGCGCCCAGAGGACCTCGGCGACGGTCGCAGAGGCCAGGCCCAGAGCCAGGGCCGTCCAGGCCGAACGCAGCCCGCGTTGAGCGGTGGACGCCGATCTCGCGGCGAACACCGTGGCGAACAAGGGGACCACCACCGATGCCGCGGCGTCGACCACGGCGACCGTCCTGGCACTGGCCCAGCCGCCGACCATGACCACCGCGTAGGCGGCGAACAACACCGTCGCGAGTGCCGCGACACGACCGATCCTCTGCACGGACGCCCGCCACCTTCCCTGCGACGGGACGAGTCTAGCCAGTCCTAGCCGCGCCGACCCGTCTGAGTAAGTAGATAGTTTTTCGCACATTCCGGCGCTTAATTGCCGGTAGTGGTGGCAGGCTCTACGCAGCGAAGTGTCCCCGACTACCTGCAGAAAGTTGAGAACGCAAAAGATGAGCGACAAGCAGTGGTACGAGCACCCATCGTTGTTGCTGCAGTTCAAAGATTTGGCGAACCTCCGCAAGGAATTGCGCGAGATGAACCTCTACGAGGGTGAGGGCATTCGCCCCAAGACCGATCTCGGTGAGCCCAGCGAAGAGGCCAAGCGCGCCCGCACCCCGGACGGCACGTTCAACGATCTGTCCGATCCGTGGATGGGTGCGGCCGGCACCGGCTTCGGCCGCAACGCCCCGCCGAGCATGACGATCACCCACACCAAGAAGCTGCTCGATCCGGACCCGCGTCTGATCAGCCGCAAGCTGATGGCCCGCGACTCGTTCAAGCCGGCCGGCATCATCAACACCATCGCCGCGGCGTGGATCCAGTTCGAGAACCACAACTGGTTCTTCCACGGCAACGGCGATCCCAGCAAGGTCATCGACGTCCCACTGCGCGACGGCGACGACTTCCCGCGCAACCCGATGCAGATCCGCCGGACCATCCCGATGAACGGCCGCGAGATCGTCGACGGCGAGCCGGCGCCGGTCTTCGCCAACACCGAGTCGCACTGGTGGGACGGCTCGCAGGTCTACGGCACCGGGCCCAAGCAGTCCGAGGTCCGCACGTTCAAGGACGGCAAGGTCAAGGTCCAGGACGACGGCCGGCTGCCCAAGAGCGCGACCAACGAGGGCATCGACCTGACCGGGTTCGAGGACAACTACTGGGCCGGCGTGGGCATCCTGCACACCCTGTTCGCCAATGAGCACAACGCGGTCTGCGACGCGCTGAAGAAGGCCTACCCGGAGTTCGATGACCAGCGTCTCTACGAGGTTGCCGCCCTGACCGTCTCGGCGCTGATCGCCAAGATCCACACGGTGGACTGGACCACGACCGTGCTGCGCCACCCGGCGCTGCAGATCGGCATGAACGCCAACTGGTACGGCGCGCTCGGCGAGAACTTCAAGGACAAGATCGGCCGTGTCGGCGACAGCGAGGCCCTGTCGGGCATCGTCGGCTCTCCGCTGGACCATCACTCGGCGCCGTTCTCGCTGACCGAGGAGTTCGTCACCGTCTACCGGCTGCACCCGCTGATCCCGGACGACTGGAACTGGTTCTCCCTGGAGTCCGGCGAGCACCTGCGCAACACCACGTTCACCGAGATCCAGGGCAAGTACACCCGCGACTTCATGCACAGCATGCAGATGGGTGACCTGTGGTATTCGATGGGCCAGTCCAGTGCCGGTGCGATCTGCCTGCACAACTACCCCAACGCGTTGCGCAAGCTGGAGCGCCTCGACGGCCAGATCACCGACCTTGCCACTCTGGACCTCGTCCGCGACCGCGAGCGTGGCGTGCCGCGCTACAACGACTTCCGCGAGATGCTGCGCATGCCGCGACGGAAGAGCATCGACGAGATCACCCCGAACAAGGCGTGGGCCAAGGAGATCAACGAGATCTACAACGGCGACGTCGACATGGTCGATACCCAGATCGGTATGCAGGCCGAGCAGCCTCCGAAGGGCTTCGGCTTCTCCGACACCGCGTTCCGGGTCTTCATCCTGATGGCCTCGCGCCGGCTGAAGTCCGACCGGTTCTTCACCGAGGACTTCCGTCCCGAGGTCTACACCCAGGTCGGCTTCGACTGGGTGAACAACAACGGCATGAAGGACGTCATCATGCGGCACTACCCGGAGCTCGAGCCGGCCATGGAGGGCGTCGAGCGCGTCTTCGCACCGTGGCCCAAGCTCGGTGCGCCGGCCCCGGACAAGCCGAGCCGGGTCGTCCAGCTGGCCGACACCGTGCGGGCCTACCTGCCCTGGGGATAACCCACCGGCGATAGCCGACACACTGAACCCCGGTCCGCGCATGCGGGCCGGGGTTCAGTTTTGTAGTGGGTGCAACCTTGTAGTGGGTGCAACCTTGCAGTGGGTGCAACCTTGCAGTGGGTGCAACCGTGCAGTGGGTGCAACCGTGCAGTGGGTGCACTGAAAGCCCCAAGATTGAACCCCGGTCCGCCATCGGCGGGCCGGGGTTCAGTCGCGGTCGGGGCGGGTTGCGTCAGGCCGTCTGGAGGCTTCCCGTGTCGGCCGGCATCTGCAGCATCTGATCGAGCCTGAACTTGAAGGCGACGAGCAGCGGTGCGAGTGAAGTACCGCCGGACAGCGCCGAACCGGGATCGATGTTCATCGTGACATCGACCGAAGGACCCAGATCGTTCACCGCCAGGCTGGCGAGCGTGAACTGGCCGTTGTTGATCAGGGAATCACGGGTAACCCCGGCCCCCTGCCAGTTGGGCACGACCGCGTTCACCGCGTACAGATCGGCTGCGGCCGGTGCCGGCTGGAAGGCCGTGCGATTGCCACTGTGCTTCGAGCTCGAGCCGCCGAACAGCCACTCGTACACCCGCAGGACCCCGGCCAGCAGACCGACCGCCAGGGTCGCGGGCAGTTCGGCGGACAGACCGACCAGATGGGCGAAGACGCTGTCGCCGAAGATCGACCCGATGCCCTGACCCAGGGACTCCCCGAGCGCGACCTGCAGCCGCGGCTTGGTCAGAAGCTCGTGGACGATGAACGACGTCGCACCACTGAGCGGCACAGTCCCGGTGATGATGTCCACCGCGAGCGTGTCGATCAGGTTCAGAGCGGCCTGCTTCTTGAGGAACGATTCCGTCGTGCCCTTCACCAACTGGCCGGCCACCGCGTCGATGAACTTGTTGGTGATACCCCGTTTCTGCAGCGTGGCGATGGTCTCCTGCGCCGCAGCCGTACCGATCGTGTCGCGCACGGCGGGGTAGGCGAGGATCGTGTTCAGCGCCGGTGGGATGGAGGCGTTCACCGCACGCACGAAGTCCGGGGTGTTCTGCAACCCCTTCAACGCGTCCTGCAGTGCCGTCGTCCTGTCGGTCCCGTCGATCACCTCGTTGGCGAACTGGTCCATGGCATCCGTCAGGGCGGTGCTCAGGCCGGGGTAGCTGAGGAACTGTGTCACCGCCAGCCCGATCACCGAGGCGGCCTCGTCGATCACCGCCGTGTTGGCCAGCAGGCCGGCCACCAGCGGCCCGAGCGGAGGACCGATTTGATCTCCGATGTAGGTCTCGATTTCGGGGCTTGAAGCCAGGTTGATGATCAGGTTCGTGACCGTCGTTCCGACCGCCTGCTCGATGATCGGATCACTCAGGAGCGTGGTGTCGACCAGGTGGAGGGCTTCGGCGATCGTGGTCTTCGTCGCCGCCAAGATCGCGGCGTTCGTCTTCAACGCAGCAACCGCGGTCTGCAGGGCTTCCGTCGTGCTTTCGCCGCCCACCACCGAGGCCGCCAGCTGGCCGACGATGTCGCCCAGCGCACCGGGGACTCCGGGCTGGCCGAGGAAGTCCGGCAACACGGACCCGACCACTTCGCCGATACCGGCACCGACACCGGCGGTGGAGAGCAACTCCTGCACCGCCTCACCGATCGCCTGACCGACCGGCTGGGCGATCGGGGAATCGCCCAGCGCCTTGGTCACCAGGACACCGACCGCTTCGCCCGCACTCTGATCCACCACCGGGTCGTCGATCAGACCGGCGACCAGGGTGGTCACAGTGGAACCGATCGACGACCAGACCGCGGAATCACCGGCGAGTTGGGTGACCGCACCGCCGACGGCTGCCTCCACCGCATTATCGATATCCGGATCGGTCCGTAGTGCCGTGATTACGGCCGGCGCCACCGTCTCCAGATCTCCGATCACCGCGGCGGAAGCCAGCTGGCCGGCCGCTTCGGAGATTGCCGGAATGACGCCCTGCGCCCCGAAGAAGGTTCCGACCACCGTGTCCACGAACTGAACGAACGCGCTGTCCAGGGCCGGGGTGGTCATCAGGCTGACCACCGCCGCTCCGACCTGATCGCCAACCGCCTTGCCCAGGTCACCACCACCGAGGTAGTCGGATACCGCGGTTGCCACCCGCTGGCCGACGGCCAGCTGGACCGGAGGATCGCCGATCAATTCCCCGGCCAACGTCGTGAGAGTGCCGCCCACCGCCGTCCACAGCGCCTTGTCGCTGAGGAACTGCGACACCGCATCACCGACGGCCACCTGCACCCCGGTGTCCACTGCGGGGTTGGTCCGCAACGCCTCGATGACGACCGGCTTGACCGTGTCGTAGGTGCCTTCCACCTTCGCCTCGGCCAGCTGCCCGGCGGCATCCGACAGGGCCGCCACTACGCCCTGGGTGCCGAAGAAGTCGCTGGCCACGGTGTCTACCAAGTCGACGAGCGCACCCCCGAGAGCAGGGTTGGTCACCAGGGACACCACCGCGGCGCCGACCTGAGCGCCCACCGTCTGGCCCAGATCGCCGCCACCGAGCGCCGCCGACACCAAACCCGCCACCGTGGTGTCCAGCGCCTGCTGGACCACCTGATCGCCGATGATCTCTCCGGCCAACGACACGACGGTCTGGTCGACCACCGACCACAGCGCCTTGTCGCTCAGCAGATCGCTCACCGCGCTGCTCACGGTTTGATCCACCGCGTTGTCGATCGCCGGGCTGGTCTTCAGTTCTGCCTCGACCGTCTTCAACGCTTCGGCCAGATCGCCGCCGGTCACCGCTGTCAGCGCCAGTTCCGTGGCTGCGCCGGCGATCGCCGGGATCACTCCGTAGGACCCGAAGAAGTCACCGACCACCGTGTCAACGAGCCCCACGACCGCGGAATCGACGACCGGGTTGGTGAAGAGCGACACCACAGCCGCCCCGACCTGGGCGCCCACGGTCTGCCCGAGCTCACCGCCACCGAGTTTCTTGGACACCGTCGCGGCCACCTTGTCGCCGAGGGCCTGCTGCACCGGAGGATCAGCGACCAACTCGGCGGCCAGGTTGGTCAGGATTCCGCCGACCTCAGTCCACAGCGCCTTGTCGCTGAGGAACTGCGTCACCGCACCACCGACGGCCTCCTGCACCCCGGTGTCCACCGCGGGATTGGTCCGCAGCGCCTCGACCACTTCCGGCTTGACGGTGTCGTAGGTGCCTTCGACCTTGGCCGCGGCGAGCTGTCCAGCCGCGTCGGAGAGAGCCTGCACCACGCCAGGGGTGCCGAAGAAGTCGCTGGTCACGGTGTTCACCAACTCCACCAGCGCGGCATCGACAACAGGGTCGGTCACCAGCTGCACCACCGCGGCGCCGACCTGGGGGCCCACCGTATCTCCCAGATCCCCGCCGCCGAGCGCCACCGACACCACCGCGGACACCGTCTGATCGATCGCGGTCTGAACCTGCGGATCGCCGATGATCTCGCCCAGCAACGACACGACGGTCTGGTCGACCACCGACCACAATGCGGTGTCACCGAGGAGATCGCTCACCGTCGTCGTGACGGTCTGGTCCACGGCGTTGTCGATCGCCGGGCTCGTCCGCAGTTCCGCCTCGACCGTCGCCAGCGCCTCTTGGACATCGCCACCGGTCACCACCGTCAACGCCAGTTCAGAAGCAGCGCCGGCGATCGTCGGGATCACTCCGTAGGACCCGAAGAAGTCACCGACCGCGGTATCCACCAGCCCCGACAGCGCGCTCTCCACCACCGGATTGGTCACCAGCGACACCACCGCCGCACCGACCTGAGCGCCCACGGTCTGCCCCAGCGGGCCACCGCCGAGCTTCGCGGACACCTCCGCCGCCACCCGGTCACTGAGCGCGTCCTGGACCGACTGATCACCGATGATCTCGCCGACCAACGACGTCAGAATGCCGCCGACGTCGTTCCACAGCGCCTGGTCGCTGAGGAACTGCGTCACCGCGCTACCGACTGCCACCTGCACCCCGGTGTCGATGGCGGGGTTGGCCCGCAACTCGGCTTCCACCTGTGGCTTGACCGTGTCGTAGGTGCCTTCGACCTTCGCCGCGGCCAGCTGACCGGCCGCATCCGAAAGTGCCTGCACCACACCCGGGGTACCGAAGAAGTCGCTGGTCACGGTATTGACCAACTCGACGAGCGCACTATCGACCAAGGGGTCGGTCACCAGCTCCACTACTGCCGCGCCGACCTGGTCACCTACGGTCTGCCCGAGATCGCCGCCGCCGAGCGCCAGCGACACCAGACCAGACACTGTCTGATCCAGCGCTTGGTCAACCTCCGGATCGTTGATGATCTCGGCCAGCGTCGACACGACCGTGGTGTCCACCACGGACCACAGGGCGGTATTGCCCAGCAACTGGCTCACCAGACCGGTGACGGTCGTGTCCACCGCGTTGTCGATCGCGGGGCTTGTCTTCAGTTCCGCCTTGGCCGCAGCCAGCGCCTCGTCAACATCGCCACCGGTCACGGCCACCAAAGCCACCTCGCTGGCCACGCCGGCGATCGTCGGGATCACACCGTAGGAGTTGAAGAAGGTCCCGACCGCGGTGCTCACCAAATTAGCCAGCGCGCCATCGACCACCGGGTTGGTCACCAGCGACACCACCGCTGCCGCAACGTCGGCACCCACGGTTTGACCAAGTTCGCCACCGCCGAGCTTGGCGGAAACCTCCGCAGCCACCTTGTCGCTCAACGCCTGCTGCACCGGCGGATCGGCGACCAACTCAGCGACCAAGTTGGTCAGAATGCCGCCGACTGCCGTCCACAGCGACTGATCGCTGAGGAATTCCGTCACGGCAGCACCGACGGCGTTCTGCACCCCGGTGTCGACCGCGGGGTTGGCCCGCAACTCCTCTTCGATCTGCTTGCGCGCGGCGGCCGTGTCGCCACCAGTCACCGCCACCAAGGCGAGCGCGCTGGCCGCGTCGGAGAACGCGGCGACCACACCCGGCGTGGTGAAGAAGTCCACAGTGACGGTGTCCAACAGTCCAGCCAGCGCTGCATCGACCGCCGGATTGGTCACCAGCGCCACCACGGCCGCACCGACCTGAGCGCCCACCGTCTGCCCCAGATCGCCACCACCCAGCGCCACCGACACCAATTCGGTCACCGTCTGATCGAGTGCCTGGTCCACCTGCGGGTTGGTAATCAATCCGCCGATCAGCGACAACACCGAGCTGTCGACCACCTGCCACAGCGCGTTGTTGCTCAACAAGTCCGTCACCGCATCGCCCACAGCGTTCTGCACGCCGTTGTCAACGGCGGGGTCAGCCCGCAACTCGTCCTCGACCTGCTTGCGCGCGGCTGCCATGTCCCCACCGGTCAGCGCCACCAACGCCAACTGGCTGGCTGCATTGGAGAACGCGGCCACCACGCCCGGTGTGGTGAAGAAGTCCACGGTCACGGTGTCCACGAGCCCCGACAACGCCGCATCGACCACCGGGTTGGTCACCAGCGCCACCACCGCCGCCCCGACCTGAGCACCCACCAACTGCCCCAACGGGCCACCGCCGAGCTTCGCCGACACCGTGTCGGCCACGGTCTGATCGAGCGCCTGCTGGACCTCCGGATCGGCGATCAACTCGCCGACCAGCGACAGCACCGAGCTGTCGACCACCTGCCACAGGGCGTTGTCGGTCAACAACTCCGTCACCGCACCACCGACAGCGAACTCGACTCCCGCATCGATAGCGGGGTCGGCGAGCAACTGCTCCTGAACCTGCTTCAGCGCGGCCTTCACGTCGTCACCGCTCACCACGGCCAGCGCCAGCTCATCGACCGCACCCACCAGCGCGGGACGGACGCCGGGGTAGGTGAAGAAGTCGACGGCCACGGTGTCCACCAAGCCCAGCAGCGCGTCTTCGACCACCGGGTTGGTCACCAGGGCCACCACCGCCGCCCCGACCTGAGCACCCACCAACTGCCCCAGCGGGCCATCACCGAGCTGCGCCTCCACGAGGTCGGCAACTTTCGTTTCGAGGGCCTGCTGGAACTGCGCGTTGCCGAGCAACCCCTGGACCAGCGAGACGATTGCAGCGTCAACGGTGTTCCACAGCGGGGTGTTGCCGAAGAACTCGTCCACCGCTCCGCCGATGGCCGCGTTGACTGCCGCGTTGATCGCGGGGTCGGCCTTCAGTTCGGCGATCACCTGCGGCTTGACGGTCGCCAGCGTCCCCTCGACTGCCGCGGTGGCCAGCTGCCCGGCGGCGTTCGCCAGCGCCTGATCCACCCCCGGCGCTCCGAAGAAGTCGCCGACCACGGTGTCCACCAGCCCCACCAGCGCGGCGTCGACGGTCGGATTGGTCATCAGACCCACGACCGCATTCCCGATCTGGGCGCCCAACAGCTGCCCCAGGGGCCCGGCGATCTGGTCGGACACCAGGGTCGTGATCTGCGTGTAGACCGCCTGCTGAACGGCTGCGCTGCTGAGCAATCCGGTGACCAGCGACGACAGCGTGGTGTTCACTGCCGACCACAACGCGGTGTCGGTCAGGAGTCCCAACACCGCAGCGCTCACCGCCGGACCCACCGCCGCGTCGATCGCAGGATCGGCCCTCAGTTCGGCGATCACCTCCGGCTTGACGGTCGACGACGTGCCGTCCAGTTGCGCAGTGGCCAGTTGCCCGGCCGCGCTGGCCAGTGCACCGGCCACACCGGGGGCGGACAGGAAGCCTCCGAGCGCGGTGTTCACGAACTGCGCCAGCGCGCTACTGACCGCCGGAGAGCTCACCAACTGCGCCACCGCGGCACCGACCTGGGCGCCCACCGCAACACCCAGAGGGCCGGGGATCTTGGCTTCGACCATCGACGAGGCCAGCTCGCTGATCATGGCGTCGACACCGGGATTGGTGAGCACACCGGTGGTCACCTGGGTGACGAACGTTCCCAGCCCCGAGAGGACGGTGGGATCCGTGAGCACGGCGTCGACGAAACTGGAGACCGCGACCCCGGCCGCGGGTGCGAGTTCGTGGGCAAGTGTGTCGCTCGGAGGGAACGGGACCGGATCCGTGCCGCCCAGGGCGGTGTACAGCCCGTTGACCATGGTGTCGGCCAACGTGTCGGCGACGGCCGGTTGCCCGTCCATCGCGGGTTGCTGGAGCAGGACCGCGAATGCGTTGCCTGCATCGGTGGCGATCGTGTCGCCGACGTTGGCGAACAAGGTGTTCACCGCGTTGCCGATCGTCGTGGCCAAAGCTGCAGAGTCGGGGTTGTCGGCACCCAGGATCGCGTCGGCGACCGTCTGGCCCGCGTAGTCCGCGACGGCAGTGGGACTGGCCGGTGCGAACCACGCCGGCGCCGTGCCGGACTGACCGATCAGCACCTCGATCGCGCTGGCAAAGGCTGTCCCGAGTTCAGTCTGGACATTGGCATTGCCGAAGAAGTTGATCAGCTCGGTTTGCTGACCCGAGGAGTTGTAGACCCCGTTCGAGAGGAGGTACTGCTGAATAGTTCCCCCACCCGTCAGGAACTTGATCATGGTGTTAGCGCCGTCACCGGTGGTGGGAACACCGAGCGTTTCGAGGAATGGCGCCAGTTCCGTGGCCACTGAAAGATTCCCGAACGAATTCGCAACGAAGGTTGCCACCGCGTTGCCGACCGTGGCCGCCACTCCCGACGGGATTGTCGGCATTTTCGTGGTGATCGTCGATGCGACCGTGCCGGAAATGAAGGTGAGTACATTGGGCTGGGTAACCAAATTGACGAGTTGTTGCCCAACTGTTTGGTCGTTGAGCGGTCCACTCAATTCGTAAATCAGGTTGTACGCGTACATGCCGATGGTATTGGCCACCGATGCCGACTGACCGGGGGCCAGAACCGGACATCCCTTCTTCGTGCAGTTCCCGCCGGGCCCCGCTGCCGGGAGTGCCTTCGCAACGGCTTCAGCGATCTGGTTGATCACCAAGGGCCTGATCAGCGGAGAAAGGTTGAGTAATCCGCAGTTGCCGCTCGGGTTGCATTGGGGCAGCGCCGGCAAGGGAACTGTCGTGGGATCGGGCGGAGGAGTTGTAACGGTGAAACTCTGCGGACTCACCGCAAAAACTGCGCCGGTGTATGAATTTACTTCGATATTCCCGGTTACGGCTCCTTCCGGGACATTAACAGTAATTGTGGTATTACTAACTTTCTTGGCGTTATCCCCTTTCACGCCATCCTTGCATGACGTGTCAGTCGCCGATGCACAACCGAACTTGACATTGCCCAGATTCGTAATTGCGCTGAAGCTACCGGTAATCGTGATGAGGTCACCCACCTCGCCCGACCCAGGATCGACACTCGATATCGATGTGCCGTTGGGAGCGCTGACGGAGGGATCGGCGGGCGCGGTATCGGCGGGCGCACTGCTGGTGACCGCAGCCGCCGGAGCCGCGGTCGTCGCGCCGCCCAGGTCGTCGCGCCGGGCGACGGCCAGCGCCGCAAACGCGAGCGGTTCGAGAGCGGGCCCACCCGTGCCGCCGGCCCCGCCGAGGGCGTCCAGTGCGCCGCCGGGTGCAGCCGACACCGCGCCGGCCTGAGACGCCGTCATGACGGGCGCTTCCTGAGTCGCTGCCGGGGCTGCGACAGGCAGGCTTGAGGCCACGGTGCTGACCGCTGCGGCGGATTCCGCGACGACCGATTCAACAGCCGGCGATGCCGCCACCGAAGGCGCGACAGCCTCGGCGACCGCCACATCGGGTTGAGGTCCGGCCTGAGTCGGCGCGACGGGCGCCGCCTCGGTGGGAGCGACGGCCGGTTGAGCGCTCGCCTGCAGGCGGCCGGCCCGACGTCCAGGGGTCGATGCGCGACGGTCAGCGGCGCCACTGCGAGGAACTCGGGTGCCTGTCCGCGCCTTGGCCGTTGCTCGTCCGGAGTCTCCCGCGCGGGTGGTCGCCTGGCCTACCGGTGCCTGTTCGGTCGCACCGGTCGCGTCCCCTGAACCGGTATCTGCGGCCGCGACGGCCGAGAAACCGAAGACCGCTGAGCCGACGCCGAGTGCGAGGGCCAGCGCCCCCACTCGACCTACGGCCTGACCAGGGATTTTATCCGCGCTCATGAATAGGACCTCCTACCGGGAAAACTTCGGGAAACACCGGGCTGTAACCAGTGCGGAAGGATTCCGGTGGGCGTGAACGAACTGCGGCTCAAGCAGTAAGCCAAGCCTCATCACACCTCCCGACAGCACTCGTTGCTTGGGAGGTTTATCACAGTTCGCGATCCATTTGCCCGTTTCGCAACTTTTTCTGCATCAGTGGTGCACAAGTGACGAAACCGCGCAGCACGAAAGTTAGCGCGAAGAAACTCGGCCGGGTCGTTATGGCGGTGGCGGAGGGATTTGAACCCTCGGAGGGGGGTTACCCCTCACACGCTTTCGAGGCGTGCTCCTTAGGCCGCTCGGACACGCCACCGGGGGGAATCCTACGGTCCGGTCCGGACTAGCCCAAATCGCGGTGCCGGGAGAAATCGCGGTGCCGCGAGAAGAAGCCTTCGAGCAGTTCCGCGCACTCGTCGGCCAGCACCCCGGCGACCACCTGGGGGCGGTGCGTCAGGCGACGGTCGCGCACCACGTCCCACAACGAACCCACCGCACCCGTCTTGGGCTCCCAGGCCCCGAACACCAGCAGGCCCACCCTCGCCATCACCAGCGCCCCGGCGCACATGGTGCAGGGTTCGACGGTGACGGCCAGGGTTGCCCCTTCCAGCCGCCAGCCGTCGCCGTGCACCCGCGCGGCTTCCCGCAGCGCCAGGATCTCCGCATGCGCCGTTGGATCGCCCAGTGCCTCGCGGGCATTGGCGGCCCGGGCCAGTTCGGTCCCGTCGGCGTCGAACACCACCGCGCCGATCGGCACGTCCTCAGGGCCTGCGGCAGCGGCGGCCTCGATGGCCGCGCGGATAAGGACCTCGGGCGCGCCGGTCACCGATCGAGGCGGTCGAGCACTGCCGACAACTCGTCGGCGAAGCCCATCTCCCGCGCGATCCGGCCCAACTGCTCGTCGGGGTACAGATCGGTCTCGTCGAGGATCACGCTGAGCACCGCATCGGGCAGTCCGACGTCGGCCAGCACCGCGAGATCACCCTCTTCGAACGGATCGCTGTCCTCGAGGTCCTCCGGCGCGATGTCGGCGTCGAGTTTCTCCAAGGCCTCGGCGGCGATGTCGTAATCGAGCGCTGCGGTGGCGTCGGAGAGCAGCAGCCGGGTGCCCGACGGCGCGGGCCGCACGATGAGGAAGAACTCGTCGTCGACGTCGAGCAGCCCGAAAACCGCACCGGCACTGCGCAATTCCCGAAGTTCGGTCTCGGCGGCAGCCAAACTGACCAGGGCCTTCGCGCTCATCGGAGAGCAGCGCCAGGTCGCGTTCTCGTGGACGACGGCCACGGCGAAGCCGTACGGGGTGTCCCCGGTTGCCGGGGTCCCCGAACCTCGATCCGCTCGCTGCGCGTCCACGGCGTCAACGCTAGTCGCTGGGCGGGCGGGTTGACCAGACAACCAACGTCGATGTGCCAACCTGGAAAGCGTGACCCTGCAAAGCGTGGCGAAGACACCGGTGTGCGTGCTCGGCCTCGGACTGATCGGAGGCTCGGTGCTGCGGGCCGCGGTGGCGGCCGGCCGCGACGCACTGGGGTACAACCGTTCGCCCGACGGGGCGTCGGCCGCCGCTGCCGAGGGATTCGACACGACCACCGACCTCACCGCCGCACTGCGATGGGCCGCCCAACGGGACGCGCTGATCGTGCTGGCAGTCCCGATGCCGGCGGTCGCCTCGATGCTCGACCACATCGTCGAGACCGCTCCGGACTGTCCGCTCACCGACGTGATCAGTGTGAAGGGCGCAGTCCTGACGCAGGTGCGCGACGCCGGCCTGCTGGACCGCTACGTCGGCGGGCATCCGATGGCCGGCACGGCGCAGTCGGGGTGGACGGCGGGCAGCATCGATCTGTTCACCGGCGCGCCCTGGGTGGTCAGCGTCGACGAGCACGTCGATGCGCGGGTGTGGGAGCAGGTGATGCGCCTGGCACTGGATTGCGGTGCGGTGGTGGTGCCGGCGAAGTCAGGTGAGCATGACGCCGCCGCCGCCGCGATCTCGCACCTGCCGCATCTGGTGGCCGAGGCGCTGGCCACCAACGCCGGGGAGGTGCCGTTGGCTTTCGCGCTGGCCGCGGGGTCGTTCCGGGACGGCACCCGGGTGGCGGGCACAGCTCCGGACCTGGTCCGGGCGATGTGCGAAGCCAACGCCGAGCAGCTCCTGCCCGCACTCGATCACACGCTGAGTTTGCTGAGCGCGGCTCGGGAGTCGTTGGCGGACAAGGGTTCCGTGGCCGAACTCGTCGAAGCCGGGCACGCGGCGCGGGTTCGCTACGAGAGCTTCTCGCGGCCGGAGATCGTCACCGTCACCCTCGGCGCCGAGGACTGGCGCGCCGAGTTGGCAGCCGCCGGGCGGGCTGGCGCGGTGATCAGATCCGCTCTGCCAGGCCCGGGTAGTCGAGGATGAAGCCGTCGTCGTCGACGACGAGGGTCGCCTTGCCCGCCGGTGACTTCACCTTGATCGAGCCGCCGGAGTCCGGCCCGGCACCGGTGTAACGGACGGTGGCGGCCGCCACCGTCAACTCCGGCAGGTTCACGTACAGCACCGGAACCTCAAGTCTCTCGTCGTTCTCGCGCAAGCCCAGACGACGGATCGGCAGCGCGTTGAAGAAGGGGCTGAGCATGACGTCGACGTCGAGGGCGCCCTCATAGCCGTCGCGGGACTCGCCCTCCTGGCCGGAGACCAGCCACATGTTCTCCTCGTCGCGCGCGATCGACAGTTGCCTATTGCCCTCGGCCAGAGTGATGTCGATCGACAACCGCTTGGTGGCACCGGTGTCGTCGGTGACGAAATCGTAGGAAGCGCTGAACGCCGGCGTGGTCTCGGATCGGGCCGCGGCGATGCGGCCGTTCGCCTTGACCCGGGAGCCGCTGACGTTCACCCGGGTCGACTCGATGCGGGTGTGGTCGTGCGAACGCCAGGTGAGGATCGCCGGCCACACGCTGTCTGAGGTCACCACCCCTCCACCGTAAGGGACGGGTCCCGGTAGTCGGGAGTCCGGGACGCCAGGCGCACCTCGTCGTCCAGCACCGGTTGCGGTAGCGGCCGGTGGAACCGTCCGACTCCGGGGGCCGATGCCCAGACCGCCAGTGCCAGCAGGCCGTCGAGCAGCAGTGCCAGGACTGTGACCAACAACGCACCCACCAAAGCGATGTGGAACTGGCGCACCTTGATTCCGTCGATCAGATAGCGGCCGAGGCCGCCGAGGCTGGCGTAGGCCGCGACGGTGGCGGTGGCGACCACCTGAAGCGTCGCCGTGCGCAGGCCGCCCAGAATGAGCGGCAGTGCGTTGGGCACCTCGACGTGTGTGAGGATCCGGCGTTCGGTCATGCCCATCGACCGCGCCGCGTCGACCACCTTCGGGTCGACGTTCGCGATGCCGGCATAGGTGCCGGCCAACAGGGGTGGCACTCCGAGCAGGGTCAGCGCGATCGTCGGCGGCAGGAGGCCGAGTCCCCAGACCAGCACGCCGAGCAGCAGTACGCCGAGGGTCGGCAGCGCCCGCAGTGCGTTGACGGCGGTGACCACCGCGACCGAACCGCGACCGGTGTGGCCGATGACCAGTCCGATGGGGACGGCGATCAGCGCCGACACGGCCACCGCCACCCCGGTGTACTGCAGGTGCTCGAGGATCCGGGCGCCGATACCGGCTTTCCCGGACCAGTTTCCGGCGGTGAACAGGTAGGCGAACGCCTGCTGGAGGAAGTTCATCCGCCCGCCCCCGAGTGGGCCCGCGTCCACGGTGTGACAAGCCGGCCGAGGACCAGGATGACAACGTCGATGACGATGGCGAGGACGAAGATCGCGACGATCCCGGCGACGATCTGATCGCTCTTGTCGGCCTGGTAACCCTCGGTGAACCAGGTGCCGAGACCACCGATGCCGATCACCGAGCCGACTGCGACCATCGAGATGTTGCTCACGGCCACCACCCGGAGACCGGCGATCAGAACCGGGATCGAGAGCGGCAGTTCGACTTTCAGTAACTGGCCGATCCTGCTGTACCCGACGGCGGTGGCGGCGTCACGGACCGGGCCGGGCACGGCGTCGAGCGCCTCGGGGACCGCCCTTGCCAGTAGCGCGGTGGTGTACAGCGTCAGCGCGACGATGACATTGGCCTCGTCCAGGATGCGCGTCGGGATGACCAGGGGCAGGATCACGAACAGGGCCAGCGACGGGATCGTGAAGATGATGCTCGCGGTGACCGTGGTCAGCCGCCGCAATGCGGGATGGCGCCACACCAACGCACCGAGCGGGACCGCGATCACCAGGCCCAGCAGCACGGGAATCAGCGAGAGCCGCAGGTGGATCAGCGACAGTGTCCAGGCGGCGTGCAGGTGGGTGAACAGGTAGTGCACGCGGGTCAGTCCTGCTCTGATTCGGATGCCCTGCGCTGGTCTTCGAGCGCGTCGATCACCGCATCGGCGATGACACCGCCGAGAACCGCCCCGGCGTCGTCGACCGCAATGCCGATTCCCGACGGGGAGGACAGCGCGGCGTCGAGCGCGGACCGCAGGGTGCCGTCCGGATGGAACAGCGAGCCTCCGGCGGTGACGCTGTCGTAGAGGCTGCTGCCGTTTCGGTGCCGTTCGGTTCCGGGGTCGTCGATCCAGCCGAACGGAGTGCCGTCGTCCCGGACCACCAGGTACCACTCGTCGTCGACGAGGTGCAGCGCGTCGATACCGTCCTCGGTGACCGTCGGAACCGGTTGCAGCGCAAGGCCGGCCGCGGAAAAGAACTGGAGCGCCCGGTAACCGCGGTCGGCGCCGATGAACTGGGCGACGAAGTCGTTGGCCGGGTTGGACAACAGCCGCGCCGGAGCTGCGTACTGCTGCAGAGCGCCGCCACGGCCGAACACCGCGACCGCGTCACCCAGCGTGATCGCCTCGTCGATGTCGTGGGTGACGAAGACGATGGTCTTGCGCAATTCGGCTTGCAGGCGCAGGATTTCGGCCTGCAGTTCGTCGCGGACCACCGGGTCGACCGCCGAGAAGGGTTCGTCCATCAGCAGAATCGGCGGATCGGCGGCCAATGCGCGGGCCACGCCGACACGCTGCTGCTGACCGCCGGAAAGCTGCGCCGGATACCGCTCCCCCAGCTTCGGATCCAGCCCGACCCGTTCGAGCACCCCGTACGCCGCTTTGCGCGCCTCGCGCCGGGACTGCCCTTTGAGGATGGGGACGCAGGCGACGTTGTCGATCACCCGTTGGTGCGGCATCAGGCCGCCACTCTGGATGACGTATCCGATGCCCAGGCGAAGCGTCACCGGGTCGACGCCGGCGACGTCGCGGCCGTCCACGGTGACGACACCCGACGTCGGGTCGGTCATCCGGTTGATCATCCGCATCGAAGTGGTCTTGCCGCAGCCCGACGGCCCGACGAACACCGTCAGGCTGCCGGCTGGGACCTCGAGGGTGAGGTCGTCCACGGCGACGGTGCCGTCCGGATAACGCTTGGTGACGCCGGCGAAGGTGATCAACGGTCAAAACCCTTGTCGTGTACCCACTTCCGGGCCGCCTCCTCGGGGTCGATGCCGGAGTTGCCGGACACCGCGGTGTTGAGTTCGACGAGGTCCTTGGTGGTCAGCTTCGCCGACACCTCGTCAAGCACCTTCTTGAGCGGTTCGGACATCTTCTGCGAGCTGACCAGCGGAACGACGTTGCCGGCCCGGAAGTTGTTCTTCGGATCGGCGAGAACCACGAAGTTGTTCTGCGGGATGGCCGGTGACGTGCTGAAGATGTTGGCGGCACCGACGGTCCCGAGAACCAGAGCCTTCACTGTGGCCGGGCCCCCGCCATCGCTGATGGCGACGAAGTTGTCCGGCTTGACGGCCAGGCCGTACTTGGCCTTCAGCCCAGGTAGCCCCTGCGGGCGGGTGAGGAACTCCGACGGTGCCCCGAACTTGATCTCCGCCGAGTGCACGGCGAGATCGCCGATGCTGGAAAGGTTCCACCGCTTGGCGGTGGCCGCGGTGACGGTGACGGTGTCGGTGTCGTTGGCCGGTGCCGGTGCCAGGACCGCCAGATCGCCGGGAAGTGCGCGGTGCAGCGCCAACTCGACCTCGTCGGGCTTGGTGACGGTGCTCTTCGGGTCGAAGTACTGCAGCAGATTGCCGGTGTACTCGGGGATGAGATCGATCGAGTGATCGCGTACGGCGGGGATGTAGGTCTCCCGACTGCCGATCCCGAACTGTCGTACGACGGTGAAGCCGTTGGCCTGCAGGGCCTGCGCATAGATCTCGGCGACGATCTTGGATTCCGGGAAGTCCGCCGACCCGATGATCACCGACTTGAGGTCGCCCGATACCGGCCCGCCGCCCAGTGGGTTGGAGCTCCCACAGCCCGAGGTGACGAACATCAGCGCCGCCAGGAAGGCCACAGTCAGCCAGCGCGGGGGGCTCATCTGCACTCCATCGACATTAACGTCCCGTTGACCGCTTTTCCCACCATTCGCAGGCTGAACAGGACAAAATGGACCGCATGAGTAGCGATCCCAAGGCCACGCCCTCCGGCTCGACCGGCACCCCGTCCGCCGGCGTCCCCGAAACCGCGGAGGTGGGCTTCACCCGCGCCGGTGCGCTGTGGACGTCACTGATTCTGGGGTTCCTGGTTCTGATCGTTCTGCTGGTCTTCATCGCCCAGAACACCGCATCCACCCCGTTCACGTTCCTGCACTGGCACTGGAACCTGCCGTTGGGCGTGGCGATCCTGCTCGCGGCGATCGCCGGGGGTCTGCTCACCGGTCTGGTCAGTGCCGCCCGGATGTTCCAGCTGCGAAGGGCCGCGAAGAAGAACCTCGCCGCGGCGATCGGCCGGTAGTCCTCAGCCGCGGTTTCGCGGCAGTAAGCCTCAGCCGCGGTTTCGCGGCAGTAAGCCTCAGCCGCGGTTTCGCGGCAGTAAGC
>CAYTOD010000004.1:90882-93772 GCA_964439315.1 uncultured Mycobacterium sp.
CTCAGCCGCGGTTTCGCGGCAGCAGGTCCCAGACGTGCTCGACGGCGTTCACCCCGGCCACAGTGGTCGTTCCCGAGCGGGAGTGGCGCAGCTGCGTGAGCGATGCGTAGTCGATCGGAAACGACAGTAGCCGCGCCGTTCCCAATATGTCGTGCAGCGTGACATTGATGACCCCGCCATGGCTGAAAACGGCAACGGTGTCGCGATGGCCGGCGGTCCGGCGGATTTCGTCCAGTGCGGCACGAACCCGGCCGCGAAAGGCCCCGGTGTCCACACCGGCGGGCAATTCACCCGCGGCCATCCGTTTCCAGTCCTCGGGCCACACGGTGCGGACCTCTTCGATCGGAACGTACTGCGACAGGCCCCGGTCGTACTCAGCCAGGCGGTCGTCGATCTCGATGCCCAGTCCCAGCGCGGCCGCCACAGGTTCGGCGGTCTGGACCGAACGCCGTTGCGGGCTGCTCACCAGTCGGCTGATCCCGAAGCGCGCCAAAGCATCCGGGAGCCGACGGGCCTGCTCGTGCCCGAGATCGGTCAACTCCGGATCGGACCCCTCTCCGGCGTCGGTCCGATGCGGCAGCGCGTGGCGGATGAGCAGCATCTGCATGCGTGCCACCATAGTTCCATGACGGATCCCCGAGACCTGTTCGACCTCACCGGCCGGGTGGTGCTCGTCACCGGAGGCAGCCGCGGATTAGGCCGCGAGATGGCCCTCGCCGCCGCGCGATGCGGGGCCGACGTGGTCATCGCCAGCCGCAAGTACGACAACTGCGTGGCCACCGCCGCGGAAATCGAGGCCGAAACCGGCTGCAGCGCAATGCCGTACGCGGTGCACATCGGGCGATGGGCCGAGCTCGACGGACTGGTCGACGCCGTCTACGAACGCTTCGGCCGGTGCGACGTCCTGGTCAACAACGCCGGCATGTCACCGACCTATGACACATTGGCCGACGTCAGCGAGAAGCTGTTCGACACGGTGGTCAACCTCAACCTGAAAGGACCGTTCCGGCTCTCGGTGCTGATCGGGGAACGGATGGCCGCAGCCGGCGGCGGGGTGATCGTCAACGTCAGCACCCACGGCTCGCTGCGCCCAGACCCGTCGTATCTGCCCTACGCGGCCGCCAAGGCCGGACTCAACGCGCTCACCGAGGGGCTGGCGAAGGCCTACGGCCCCACGGTGCGGGTGAACACCCTCATGCCGGGGCCGTTCCTCACCGACATCAGCAAAGCCTGGAACCTGGATTCCGGCGTCAACCCGTTCGCGGGCTACGCGCTGCAGCGGGCCGGGCAGCCCAGTGAGATCGTCGGCGCGGCATTGTTTCTGATGTCTGACGCCTCGAGTTTCACGACGGGCGCGATCCTGCACGCCGACGGCGGGTTTCCCTGACCTCAGGGCGTGATGATGTTGAAACCGGGGTCGGGCCGGTCGAGAACACCCATCAATGCCTGCAGCGCCCCGGGATCGCCGGTGATCTCCAGACCCGGTGAAGCGAAATCGCCCATGGCGGCGGCCATCAGGCGCATCTTCGCGGCCAATGCCACCGTCGCGGTCGCGGTGGCGGGATCGGCGGGCCGCTTGCGGTACACCAGGACTCCGTTGCGCAGCGTCAGTCGGTAGTTGCTTCCGAGGTCGGCGAACGTGACGTCGATGGCCAGGTCCAGGTCCCAGGCCCGCGGGCCGTTCACCGAAATCGCCAGGATGTCGAACATCTGCTCGGGGGTGAGCTGGCTGAGCATGGTCGGGGCGGACGTGGTCACCGGCGTGCCGAAGTTTCCCGTTCGTAGTTCGGTGGCCCCGGACAGGAAGAAGTTGCGCCACGTGGCGCATTCGGCGCCGAATCCCAGCTTCTCCAGCGTGTCGGCGTAGAGCGCCCGGGCTCCGGCGTGGTTCTCATCGGTGAACATCGCGTGATCCAACAGCGTTGCCGCCCAGCGTAAGTCACCGGCGTCGAACGCCTCCTGCGCGGTCTGCACCACCCGATCGATGCCGCCCATCGCCGCGACGTAGCGCGGCCCGGCCGCCTCCGGGGGGTGCTGCCACAACCTCGCCGGGTTGCCGTCGAACCAGCCCATGTAGCGCTGGTAGACGGCTTTGACGTTGTGGTTGACCGACCCGTAGTAACCGTGGGTATGCCAGGCCCTCTCCAGCGCCGGGGGCATCGGGAAATCCTCGGCGATCTCGATGCCGGTGTAACCCTGGTTGAGCCGGCGCAAAGTCTGGTCGTGGAGGTAGGCGTACAGATCCCGTTGCAGCGAAAGGAATTCCACGATCCGCTTCCGGCCCCAGGTAGGCCAGTGGTGGGAGGCGAAGACCACGTCGGTGCGGTCGGAAAACGTGTCGATCGCCTCGGTGAGATAACCGGCCCAGGCATGCGGATCCCGCACCAGGGCGCCCCGCAGGGTCAGCAGGTTGTGCAGATTGTGGGTCGCGTTCTCGGCCATGCACAGCGCGCGGAATTTCGGGAAGTAGAAGTGCATCTCGGCCGGCGCCTCGGTCCCCGGTGCCATCTGAAACTCGATCTCCACCCCGTCGATGGTGTGGGTTTCGCCGGTGGTCGCAATGTCGATGGTGGGCACGATGATGGCCACCTCACCGGCGGACGGAGCCTGGCCCAGCCCGCACCCGACCTGTGCGTCCGGGCCGCGGTCCAGTGCGCTGCCGTACATGTAGGCGGCGCGCCGGGTCATGGCGGTGCCGGCGTAGACGTTCTCCTGAACCGCGTGGTGGACGAACCCCTCCGGGGCGAGCACCGCCACCTTCCCGGCCTCGACGTCGGCTACGGTCGTCACCCCGAGCACGCCGCCGAAGTGGTCGACATGGCTGTGGGTGTAGATCACCGCTCGAACCGCTCTGTCCCCCCGGTGTTTCCGGTACAGCGCAAGGGCGGCG
>CAYTOD010000004.1:93782-108420 GCA_964439315.1 uncultured Mycobacterium sp.
ACACCAGTGGGTCGATCACGATGATGCCGGTGTCGCCCTCGACGAAGGTCACGTTGGACAGGTCCAATCCACGGACCTGGTAGATGCCCGGGACCACCTCGTACAGCCCTTGCTTGGCGCACAGCCGGGACTGACGCCACAGGCTGGGATGAACGGTGGGCGGCGCCTCGCCCGCCAGGAACGCGTAGGCGTCGTTGTCCCAGACCACACGTCCGTCGGCGGCGGTGATCACGCAGGGTTCCAGGGCGCCGATGAATCCGCGGTCGGCGTCGTCGAAGTCGGCGGTGTCGTCGAACGGAAGACCCTCTGATTGCATAGTCCGAATTCTCCCCCGCCCGGGGCTATCGGGGCAGCCGCATGGTGAACTCGGTCCGACCGGGACCGCTCCCAAGGGTGATGGTGCCGCGGTGCGCCGCCACCACCGCCGCCACGATCGCCAATCCCAGCCCGGTGGAACCCTGCCCACGGGATCGGGAGGTGTCGCCGCGGGCGAAGCGTTCGAATACCTCGGACTGTAACGCCTGCGGGATGCCCGGTCCGTCGTCCACAACCCGCACCACGGCGCTGTCGCCGTCGGTGTCCAGTGACACCGTGACGGAAGTGCCCGGCGGGGTGTGCACCCGGGCGTTGGCCAGGAGGTTGGCCACCGCCTGATGTAACCGGGCGTCGTCGCCGACGACGAACACCGGTTCGGGTGGCCCTTCGAGATTCCACCGGTGATCGGGGCCCGCCGCGTGGGCGTCGCTGACCACGTCGGCGCAGAGCCGCGACAGGTCGACCGGGCTGCGATCCAGTGGCCGCCCGGAATCCAGCCGGGCCAGCAGCAGCAGGTCCTCCACCAGGTGAGTCATCCGGTCGGCTTCGGACTCCACCCGGCTCATCGCGTGCGCGACGTCGGATGGAACCTGACTCCGATTGCGTTGCGCCAGTTCGGTATAGCCGCGGATGGCGGCCAGCGGTGTGCGCAATTCGTGACTGGCGTCGGCGACGAACTGACGCACCCGGCTCTCGCTGTCCTGGCGGGTGGAGAGCGCAGCCGCGATGTGGTCGAGCATCCGGTTGACCGCCAGCCCCAGCCGGCCCACCTCGGTGCGAGGGTTGGCGTCGGCGTCGGGCACCCGCACCGGGAGCGCCACCTCACCGCGGTCCAGGGGCAGCCCGGCCACTTCCCCGGCCGCCGCGGCCACCCGGTTCAGCGGTGCCAGTGCCCGACGAATCAGCAAGGCTCCCAGCGAAATCGCCAGGGCGAGGGCCAGGGCGGTCACCACAGCGAAGATGAGCGCCACCCGGGCCAAGGTCCGGGTCGCCTCGGCCATACTCAGCCCGATCACCAGGGTGGTTCCCGGATGCCTGCCCGGCGAGGCGGCCACCCGGTAGCGCCCCAGTCCGTCGAGGTCGACGGTGACCGGCTTACGCGGCTGACCGACCCCGGCGAGTTGGCGCATCGCCTCGGGTGAGATCGCCTCCCGCTCACCGCCCCGGCTGAGCAGTCCGGCCCGCGTGGTGCTGCCGTCGGTCACCACCGCGGCCACCATTCCGATCGGCTGGCCAGGGCCGCCGAGAAACTCCGGCCCCGGCCCGGGCCGGCCCGGCGGCGCCTGCCCCGACGGCGGGGGCGGCCGGTGCTCCATGGTCGACGAGCGGTGGGTGACCTGACGCAACTGGTCGTCCAACTGCCCCACCAGAAAGCGCTGCAACGCCACCAGGGTGACAGCCGCGACGAGCGCGAAGACCACGGCCAGCAGTGCTGCCTGCCCGGCCAGCAGTCGGGCTCTCAGCGACCAGCGCCCCGACTCCCGGCTAGCCACCCGGCTTGAGCACATATCCGGCGCCGCGCAGCGTATGGATCATCGGTGGGCGCCCGCTGTCGATCTTCTTGCGCAGATAGGAGATGTACAACTCGACGATGTTGGAGCGGCCGCCGAAGTCGTACCCCCAGACCCGGTCCAGGATCTGCGCCTTGGACAACACCCTTCTGGGGTTGTGCATCAGCAGCCGCAGGACTTCAAACTCGGTGGAGGTCAACGTGATCGGTTCGCCCCCACGGGTGACCTCGTGGCTGTCCTCGTCGAGCACCAGGTCACCGAGAACGATCCGGGCGTCGTTGTTCTCCTCGGCAGCCCCGGCCCGGCGCAGCAGACCGCGCAACCGCAGCACCACCTCCTCGACGGAGAACGGCTTGGTGACGTAGTCGTCCCCGCCGGCACTCAGGCCCGCGATGCGATCTTCGACGGCGTCCTTGGCGGTCAGCAGCAGCACCGGCAGGTGCGGGTGCTTCTCGCGCAGGGCGGTCAAGACATCCAGTCCGCTCATGTCGGGCAGCATCACGTCGAGGACAACGGCGTCAGGGCGGGAGTCCCGCGCGGCGGCCAGGGCCGCGGCTCCGTCGGCGGCCCCGGTGACCGACCACCCCTCGTAGCGCAGCGCCATCATCATCAACTCGGCCAGCACGGGTTCGTCGTCGACCACCAGAACGCTCGGGGGGCTGCCGTCGGGGCGGTGCATCGCCACCCGCCCGGTCGCGGCGGAAGTCATTTATCCAGTATGGGACCTGCCATGAGCCGTCACTGTGTCGTCGCTATGGGCGCGCTGTGAAACCTACAATCGCCCGATGAACCTCTCCGGAATCATCCAGGCGGTCGGCGAGAGCATCGACGTCGTCGGCGTGGCGGTGATCGCCCTCGGCGCGCTGATCTCCGCCGCGAGAGCCGCGGTGCTGCTGACCCGCAGGGCCCCGGGGGTGTACCGGATGTTCCGGGTGCAGTTGAGCCAGTCCATCCTGCTCGGACTGGAATTCCTGGTGGCCGCGGACATCATCCGGACCGTCGCGGTCAAACCGGATGCCCGCAGCGTCGCCGTCCTCGGCTTGATCGTGCTGATCCGCACCTTCCTGAGCTACTCCCTGCAGCTGGAGGTCACCGGCCGCTGGCCGTGGCAGACCGCCCGGGCCAATGCGCAGCAAGCTCCGGCGCCGCAGACGTGAGCGACAACACCGCACCGAGGAACAGCACCCTCTGGCACCGGATCGTCGAGGCGCTGCGCAAGACGCCGCCCTCGCCGGTGTTGCAACCCGACTCGCGGGACGACGAAGAAGTGGGCGCCATGCTGAAGGCCATCGGCATCGCGCTCGTGGAAGTGGCCCAGCCCACGCTGCTGGTGGAAGCCCGGCTGCTGCAGATCGCTCGGCGCTACACCACGAAACCCGTTCAGGTGGTGGTCCTTCCGACAGCGCTGATGATTCAGATCGGCGACGTCGGCTCCCAGATCGAGGGTTCGACCCACTTCAGCCTGCAGCTCGACGCAGCCGGACGCATCGACGACATCGCCAGTCTCGCCGCCGCCGGGGCGATCACGCCCTCGGAGGCCATCGAAGCCATCGAGGACGCCCGCGGCCTGCGGCCCCGGTTCGGGAATCTCGCCACGATCGTCGGATATGCCATCACCACAGTGGGTTTCGGCATGGTGATCAACCCGTCCTGGACCGCGCTGTCCGGCTATCTGTTCCTGGGTCTGGTGGTCGGCGGCATCATCCAGGCCGCCCGGCCGTTCCCGTCGCTGACGCCGGTGCTTCCGGTGATCGCGTCGATGACGGTGACCATTCTCGCCGTCTGGTTCGTCGACGCCGTCGCCCAGGACGGGCTGCTGCGCGTGATCAGCCCCGCACTGGTGGCCACGCTGCCGGGCATGTCGCTGACCATCGGGGCGATGGAACTGGCCAGTTCGCAAATCATTTCGGGCGCCAGCCGGATGGTTTACGGAATGTCGCAGCTGGTATTGCTGATCTTCGGGGTGGCCATCGGTCTGCACATCGCCGGCGATCCCATTCCGGAGACGCCGTCGGCAGTAATGGGACCGTGGTCGTTGTACGTGGCGATCATCGTCGTCTCGGTCGGGCTGTACATCTACCTGTCCGCACCCCGGGGGTCGCTGCCTTGGCTCATCGCCGCGATCGGGGTGGTGCTGCTCGCACAGGCGGCGGCGACATCGGTGATGGCGCCCAGCCACTCCGGGTTCGTCGGCGCCATCGTCGGGGTCCCCTTCTCGATGCTGGCCTCCCGGCTGAGGACATCGCCGCCCGCCATCGTGATGATGCTCGCCGGTTTCTGGTCGCTGGTGCCCGGCGCGCTGAGCTTCCAGGCCGTGGGGTTGGCCGCGGCCGGCGACGAGACCACCGGCCCCACCAGCCTGGCCGCCACCGGCTCGGCGATCCTGTCGATCGCACTGGGCACGCTGGTCGGCTGGAGCGTGTTCAACACCATCGACGGCATGTTCCCGTGGTCGAAACGGACCGCGCGGAGGCGGTGAGGTAGCTTCGGCAGCGTGGACGATCTGGCCCCCGATCTGACCCGGGTGGCAGCCTGGATGTCGGAACGGGATCTCGGTGAGGGTCCGCTGGAGAACGTCACCGAGATCACCGGCGGGACGCAGAACGTCATGCTGCGCTTCACCCGGTCCGGCCGGGATTACGTGTTCCGGCGCGGTCCGCGACATCTGCGGCCGGTGTCCAACACGGTGATTCTGCGTGAGACCCGCGTCCTGAAGGCCCTGTCCGGCACCGACGTCCCGCACGCCGGGCTTATCGCGGTGGGCGACGACACCTCGGTGCTCGGTGACGCGGTGTTCTACCTCATGGAGCCGGTCGACGGGTTCAACGCCGGCGCGGGGCTGCCGGAATTACACGCCTCAGACGCCGCGATCCGCCACGGCATGGGCCTGTCGATGGCCGACGCCGCCGCCCGCTTGGGGGCCGTCGACCACGTCGCGGTAGGCCTGGCCGATTTCGGCAAGCCCGACGGCTTCCTGGAACGCCAAGTGCCGCGGTGGCTTTCGGAGCTGGAGTCCTACGCCAGGTTCGACAACTATCCCGGACCGGACATCGGCGACGTCGACGCCGTCGCATCCTGGCTGGAGTCGAACATCCCGTCGTCGTTCTCCCCGGGCATCATGCACGGCGACTACCACGCAGCCAACGTGATGTTCTCCCGCACCGGCCCCGACCTGGTCGCCATCGTGGACTGGGAGATGTGCACCATCGGCGATCCCCTGCTGGACCTGGGCTGGATGCTGGCCACCTGGTATCGGCCCGGGCACGAACCCGTGCTGCCCAACGAATTGATGGCAGCGGGCGGCCTGGCCACGCCGGCCGAACTGGTCGAGCGCTATGCCCGCAACACCACCCGGGACCTCTCGGCGATCGACTGGTACACCGTGATGGCCTGCTTCAAGCTGGGCATCATCCTGGAGGGCTCGCATGCCCGCGCGGCTGCGGGCAAGGCGCCCAAGGAGATTGGCGACATCCTGCACACCGCGACGGTGCGGCTGTTCGAACGTGCGACGGCCATCATCGCCGGCGAATGATGAACGGAGAATCATGATCGACTTCGAGATCCCCCCGGACCTGGCATCGCTGCGCGACGAGATCCGCGGCTTCGTCGCCGAGAAGATCGTCCCGTACGAGACCGACCCGCGACTGACCCGGCACGGTCCGAACGAGGACCTGCGGACCGAGTTGGTGGAGTTGGCCCGCAAGGCCGGGTTGCTGACGTTCCAGGCGCCGCGACGATTCGGCGGGCGCGAACCGTCGCACCGCGAGCAGGCGGTGCTGTTCGAGGCTGCCGGGTGGTCGACGCTGGGGCCGGTCGCGCTGAACTGCGCCGCCCCCGACGAGGGCAACATGTACCTGCTGGGCAAGATCGCCGACGAGGACCAGATCGAGAAGTTCCTGGTCCCGGTGATCGACGGCCGGCAGCGTTCGGTATTCGCGATGACCGAACCCGGCGGGGCGGGTTCGGACCCAGCCCAATTGAGCACCGAGGCGGTCTTCGACGGAGCCGAGTACGTCATCAACGGCCGCAAGTGGCTCATCACCGGGGCCGACGGGGCGCGAACCTGGATCATCATGGCCCGGGTGGCGCCCAACTCCCATGGCGCGGACGGCCCCACGCTGTTCCTGTGCGACGGGCAGACCCCGGGCATCGAACTGGAGCGGGTGATGAACACCATGGACCGCAACTACGTGCAGGGCCACGGAGTGGTGCGGTTCAACGATCTACGACTGCCCGCCTCGGCGGTGCTGGGCGAGGTCGGCCAGGCGCTGCGGTACGCCCAGTTGCGGTTGACGCCGGCCCGGTTGACCCACGCCATGCGGTGGCTTGGCGCCGCGGACCGGGCTCATTCGATCGCGGTGGAACACGCCCGGACCCGCACAGCCTTCGGGAAACCGCTGGGCGAGCACGAGGGCGTTGGTTTCATGTTGGCGGACAACGAGATTGCGCTGCAGCAGTGCCGGCTGGCGATCTGGTGGGCATGCTGGACGCTGGACACCGGCGCCAAGGGCCGCCACGAGAGCTCGATGGTGAAGGCGTTCGTCTCCGAGGAACTGTTCAGGGTGGCCGACCGCTGCGTGCAGATCCTGGGCGGTCAGGGCATCTCCGATGAGACGCCGGTCGGGATGATCTTCTCCGACATGCGGGCCTTCCGGCTGTACGACGGGCCGACCGAGGTGCACAAGTACGCGATCGCCCGTCAGGTGCTGCGGAGTCCCCGGTGACGCAAGAAGGGGTGACCGCTCAGAGGACCGTGCTGGACCTCTTCCGTCTGGACGGCAAGGTCGTCGTCGTTACCGGCGCCTCTTCGGGGTTGGGAGTGGCCTTCGCGCAGGGGTTTGCCGAGGCCGGTGCCGATCTGGTGCTCGGGGCCCGTCGGGTTGAGAAGATGGCCAGCACCGCCGCATTAGTCGAGCAGGCCGGGCGGCGGGCTCATCTGCGGAAGACCGACGTCGTCGACCCCGAGCAGTGCCAGCAGTTGGTGGACGCCGCGATGGCCGAGTTCGGCCGGGTCGACGTGCTGATCAACAACGCCGGTGTGGGAACCGCGGTGCCCGCCTCCCGGGAGACCCCCGAGGAGTTCCGGTCGGTCATCGACGTCAACCTCAACGGCTCGTATTGGATGGCGCAGGCCTGCGCGAAGGTGATGACTCCTGGGAGCGCAATCGTCAACATCTCCAGCGTGCTCGGCCTGACCACCGGCGGACTGCCCCAGGCCGCCTACAGCGCCTCGAAGGCGGGCGTCATCGGCCTGACCCGCGATCTGGCCCAACAGTGGAGCGGACGCAAGGGAATTCGGGTCAACGCGATCGCGCCGGGATTCTTCGCCAGCGAGATGACCGACGAGCTCAAGCCGGGGTACCTCGACAGCCTGATGCCGCGCATCATCCTCGGCAGGTTGGGCGACGCGGCCGAATTGGCCGCCACCGCGGTCTGGTTGGCCTCTCCCGCATCGGGTTACGTGACCGGCCAGACCGTCGTCGTCGACGGCGGACTCACGATCGCCTGAGCCGGGCGCGCCCGCGCATCGGTACGATGCCTGGCATGAGTGCAATCACCAAGAGTGTTCGTGGACTTTCCCAGGTGGGCATCGCGGCGGGAATCGCCTGCCTCGCCATCGCGGTGGCAGGACCGGCCCACGCCGACGACCTGAACACCACGACGTGTTCCGACCAGCAGCTGATGTCGTCGATTCAGCACAACGACCCCATCATCTGGGGCCGGATCAATGGGAATCCGAAGCTGGAGCAGGAGTTGCGGGTCGGGCTCGCCGTGCTCCTGGCCGCCCCTCCGGGCCAGCGTCAGCAGGAGGTCGGCACGTTGGAGCAGACCCTCGGCTACGGGCAATGGGCGGGTGTCAGCAATGACATCATGGACTCGTCCAACGGGCCGATCGGCAGAGCCGTCAACGACTGCCACAACTTCTGAGCCTGCATCTCCGTCGCAGTAGCCCCCTCCGTCGCACGCTTGTTCGAGGCCGCGACGGGGGTCCGGCACAACGCCCCGGAGTCGAACAGATACCCTCGCCGCATGACTGTCGGAGAACAAGTTCGTAATTCGCTCGACCACTGGAGTGGGTTCGAGTGGTACGCGGCGTTGTGGCATGCCAGTGAGGCACTGGACGACACTGCCCGCAAGCGCTACCCCGATCTGGGTGTCGCTGCCCGGTTCAAGCGCACCGTGCGCGACGACATCGACATCTTCACCGCGATGGCTGCGCCCGACATCGACTTCGCCGGCTCCCGATACCCGATCCCGGTGCACAGCGACTCGGCCGACGGCCGCCCCGACCTGGCCGACCTGCTGTTCGGGGTACACCGCTTCCAGCACGAGCACGAAGAGGACCTCCCCGGTGGCCTCGTGGTCACACCGCACGCCGACGGCGTTCCGATGTTCCACATCTCGGAGGGGCGTCTGCGGCTTCGCGGGTCGGCGGCACTAGGACTGCTGGCCATCTCGGTGTTCGCCCCGGAGAACCGCAACGAGACGATCGCGGATTCCTACGTGCTGGGCTGGAAAGACCAAAGCTTCCAGGTGAACAGCTGGTGGGGGTGGCAGGACCACTTCCGGGCCATCATCCGCAAGGCTGGCATCGAAGAGACCCCGCTGGACTTCGGACCCGAATGGAACACCTGGCAGCCGATGCGCTGACCGGTGTTCGCCACCCGGCCCCTGCTCGCACTTGCCGGCAGCCTTATCGCGCTGACCGCCGGCCTCCCGGCGCCGGCGGCCGCGGCGGGTCAGCTGGTGTGGACCCCATGCGGCGAGCTTCCCGGGGAACCGCGCGAATGCGCTGATCTTCAGGTCCCGCTGGACTACTCGGACCCGTCCGGGCCCACGATCACCCTCGCGCTGGCTCGCATCCCGGCTCGCGGGCCCGGCCCGAGGGAAGGCTCCATCCTGGTCGATCCCGGCGGCCCCGGCATCTCCGGAGTCGACGAGATCCTCACTCTCCCCTATCAACTCAGCCCGGCCGTCGAGGCGCGCTACGACGTGGTGGGCTGGGATCGTCGCGCGGTGGCCCGCAGCAGTCCGGTGTGGTGCCGAAGCCCAGAGCAGATGGGCGACTACGCCCGCGCGCTCGCCGCGGCCCAGTGGTCGACCGCACCGGATGCCCCGGAGGTGGCGGCCTGGGCCGACCAGGCGCAAGGTTTCGCCGACGGCTGCGCCGAGCGCAATCCAAACCTGATCTCGCACATCGGAACCCGCGACTCCGCCCGGGACATGGAGTCGATCAGGATCGCACTCGGCGAACCGGCGATGAACTACGTCGGCTGGTCTCACGGCACGAAACTGGCCGCCTTCTACATCGACATGTACCCGCAGCACGTCGGCCGCATGGTGCTCGACAGCGCCATCGACCCGTCGCTGTCGATCAGCGCCTACAACCGCGACCAATCCCAGGCCCTGGAAGCCCAGCTGATGCGGTTCGTCGACTACTGCACGGCCTCGGGCGACTGCCCGCTCCCCGCCGACCACGCCGCCGCCACCGCCGCCCTCGAGCGGTACCTGCTGGCGTTGCCGACGACGGCTGCCGACCCCGACACCGCCACCCGTGCGGACGCGATGGCGGCGCTGAGCAGTGCGATGTACGTGCCCCCCGACTCCTTCCCCGAACTGCTCGCCGCACTGCGGGCTGGAATGGCCGGCGACGGCACCGCACTTGTCGAGGTCGGGGGTCTTCGGGTCGATCCGGAGAAGGCGCCGTCGAACCGGATGAACGCCCTCTACGCGATCAACTGCTACGACTCCACGCCGACGCCGGACGTGGCAGGCACCGCCCGCCTTGCGACGCAGTGGGATGCCGACACTCCGATCTTCGGATCGGCGAACGCCTGGGGAGGAATGCGCTGCAACGCCTTTCCCGCACACGACCCGGTCGGCCCGCAGCGGGTGCGGGGCGAGGGAGCGGCACCCGTGCTGATCATCGGCGCTCTCAACGACGGCGCGACGCCGGTGCACTGGTCTCAGGCACTCGCAGATCAACTCCAATCGGCACGCCTGGTGATCGCCGACACCGATGTGCATTCGGTCTACCCGGCCTACAACGCCTGTGTTGCTCACGCGGTGGACGCCTACCTGCTCGACGGCGCTCTGCCACCGAAGTTCTCGGAGTGCCCGGCGGACTGAGCCGGCCCGCTGATCAGCGCCTGACCTACCCCGGCGAGGCCATCCCGACGATACTGTTGAGTCACTGTGATGCCTGACGACGATGAAGTTGCTGCCGCGCGATCCGCGTACTCACAGGGTGATTGGCGCGCCGCCTACGACGGTTTCAGCCGCGCGGCCCGGAAGGCGGAGTTGGACACCGACGACCTTTCCTCCTTCGGCATGGCGGCATGGCGGTTGGGATACGGCAGGGAATCCATCCGGCTGTCCGAGGACGCTTTCAACCGACTGATCGCTGCGAACGAAAAGCCCAAGGCTGCGATGAAGGCCGCCGAGGTGGCGCTGCAGTGGCTGAACGGCGGCGACCTGACGATCACCCGGGTCTGGCTCAATCGTGCCCGCCGGCTGCTCGAGAACTCAACCGAGGATCGGGCGTTGGCGTATCTGCTGTATGTGGATTCTCAAGTGTCCATCCGCGAAGGCGACTTCGAGGCGGGAGCGCAACGCGCTGAGGAGCTCCGGGAATTCGTCAGTCGAATCGAATCGCCCGGGTTGAACGCGCTCTGCCTGACTGCCAGTGGGCTGTCCAAGCTTCCGTTGGGCCGGACGAGCGAGGGCTTCGCGGAACTGGACGAGGCGATGATGCCGGTTCTGGCCGATCAGGTTCCGGTGGACTGGGCCGGTGACATCTACTGCGGCATCATCTACGAGTGCCATCGGCTCGGGGATCTGAGCCGGATGAAGACGTGGACCACGGCGATGGACGGATGGCGCGAGGGCCCAGAGGTGTCGGCGTCCTGGTACGGAACCACGTGCGAGATCCACCGGTGGCAATTGCTCAGCGCGACAGACGGTTACGTCGCGCTGGAGCAACGGCTCGTGGAAGCGCTGGCCGGGATCGAGGACTTCCACGCACCGACGGCCGGCGAAGGCTACTACGAGCTCGGTGATCTGCGCCGTCGGCTCGGCGACGTCGATGGCGCCCGCGCCGCCTTCACGCGGGCCCGGGAGATCGGCTTCGATCCCCAGCCCGGTGAGGCGCTGCTGCGCTGCCAACTCGGCGAGTGCGACGCCGCCTGGCACGACTTGCGGATGGCGATGGACGCCGCGGACGACGAAGTCGAAATCATCCGGCTGCTGCCGGCGGCTGTCGAGATCGCGCTGGCCCGCGACCGCGTCGACGAGGCGGACCGGTGCAGCGGCGAACTCGAGGCCGGTGCCGAGAAGTTCGACTCGCCGGGCTTTCGAGCCTGGGCGCTGCATGCGCGCGGGGCGGTCCTGGTCAGGCAGGGCCGGGATGCCGAAGCGTTGCCCGTCCTGCGCGATGCGCTGCGCCGCTACCGGAATTCGCAGCGCCGGTACGAGATGGCGCAGGTGTACGAGTGGATGTCCCGGGCGCACCGGGCGGCCGGAGACGACGCCGGTGCCGACTCGGACGCTGCGCAGGCCGAGTCGATCTATCAGCAACTCGGCGCCAAACCCATCGGGCCGACAGGGCGTTCGGCGCCCGGCGGGTTGACCGATCGGGAGGCCGAGGTGTTGTCCAGGGTCGCGGCCGGGGCGTCCAACCGGGAAGTCGCCAAGCAGCTGTTCATCAGCGATAAGACCGTGGGCCGGCATCTGGCCAACATTTTCGTCAAGTTGGGCGTCTCCTCGCGAACGGCCGCTGCGGCGTGGGCACATGAGCACGGGGTGCACGGGTGACTCCGTCACACGATCGTTGACGCCGCCGGTGCGTACACCCGCACGTAGTCGATCAACATCTGCTGCGGGAACGTCGTTGTTGCGTCTGGACTTCCGGGCCACTGCCCGCCCACGGCGGAATTGAGGATGAGGTAGAACGGGTGGTCGAACACCCAGGCGGTCCCGGCGGGAAGGTCTGCGCGAGTGCGTGTCTCGTACAGCGTGTCGTCGACATACCAGCGGATCTGGTTCGGATCCCATTCGACGGCGAAGGTGTGGAACGCGTCCGAGAGTCGCTGACCCCCGGGCAGGGTGTAGGAGCCGGTGATCGCGTTGCCGCCGGAGTAGCCGGGGCCGTGCAGAGAACCGTGTACGGTCGACGGCTCTCGTCCGATGTTCTCCATGATGTCGAGTTCACCGCGGGCCGGCCAACTCGTTCCCGCCGATCCGGTGGCATCGCCCTGCATCCAGAATGCCGGCCACATCCCCTGCCCGGCAGGGAGTTTGACAGATGCCTCGAACCGGCCGTACTGCTGGGTGAACAGGTTCTTGGTGAGAATCCGGCCCGAGGTGTACTGGCATGCGCCGTACCAGCACCCGGAGCCGGGGAGGTTCTCCTTGATCGCGGTGATGACCAGAGGGCCGCCCGCGTCGGTGGAGACGTTCTGGGACCGGTCGGTGTAGTACTGCAGTTCGGAGTTTCCGTAACCGCCGCCGCCGACGTCGTAGCCCCACTTGGTCGGATCAGGCTTGGCGTTGGGGGTGTTGAACTCGTCGGCCCAGGTAAGAGTCCAGGACTTCGGATCGACGACACCTGGCTGCGCGGGTGGGGCGACCGGAGCGGATCCGATGGTGCCGTCGCTGTTGAGGTCGAGACCGAAGAGGGCCTCGGCGCCCGGCAGTGTGGTGGTGTCGTACTTCTCCTCGCCGGTGAACTGGCCGCTCTCGTTGAGGGTCCAGCCGAACCGTCCGTAGCCGCTGGAATCGAGCACCCGCAACCGGCCCGACGAATCACGCGCTGCGGCAAGCAGTGTGGCCCCGCCTCGGGTCACCGGTACCGGGCCGGTCCAGTAGGAGTCGGCACGCGTCACGGCCACCGGGGAAGAGCCGGCGGACTGCACGTACGCCACTCCGGTCGTCGCATCCCGCAGCAGTGACACCGAACCCTGCCCCTCGACCACCTGCAGTATCGGGGTGGTCGGCGCAGGGATGCCTGTTGTCGCCCCGGCGAGGACGGAGATCGTGAGCCGACTCGGCGGCGCGGTGTTGCCGAGGATCTGAACCGAACTCTGGCTGGTCACGTCGTCGTAGGGAAATCCGTAGGCGTAGTTCCCGACGCCGATGTCGTGGAAGAATTTGGCGTAGGCGTTCCAGTGTTGTCCCGCAGGGTAATACGCGGCGACGTTGTTCCACTGTGACGGCGTACTCGCCACGCCGCGGTTGAACGCGGCGGACAAGTCGGCCAGGAACGCGCCCTGCTGAGCCGTTCCCACGAACGGGCCGTCGCAGGCGAAGATCTGCGCCGTCGTGGGTTTGCGCATGGTGTACGGCGTGGAAACCCCTGCAGCCGTCACGGTGTAGGCGAATTGGGAGTTCGCGTCGACGCGGCCGGTCACCGTGTATCCCGCTCCGGTGTATGTGAACGGTTCGGCCGCGTACTTCGTCCAGAACTGGTTCACCGGAGCGTCGAGCCATGTCGCGAGTGCGGCCGGTTGCATCGTGCGCGGCGCGACGATCCGCAGCGGCTTGCCGGCGGTGTCTCTGATGAGCAGCGACTGGAACTCGGGCGGGACGCTCTGCGCGAATCGGGTGAACACCTGATCGCCGGTGAGCGTCAGGCCGCGGGTCTGGGAGAAGCCGGTGGAGGCTTGTTCCAGCGTCACCGCGAGCGGCAGTCCGAACTGGTCGACCTGGGTGGTGTTGCCGCCGAATGCGGTTCGCCCGTTGGCGTAACTCATCTCGTACCAGTCATACGCCGTGGCGAAGTTCGGATCCGTGGGATTCGTCGGGCTGGGTCCGGCCCAGCCGGCGTCGTCAGGGCTGACGCGGATGTACAGCGGCTCGCCGACCGACACGTATACCCGGGCCGCCTGAACGGTCGGTGGAATCGGCAGGCTGGCCGCCTCGGCGAGAGTGAAAGACATGTCGGCGTAGTTGACCCCGTTCTTCACCAGATGGCCCGGGGCGTCGGCGGCGGTGTGGTCGAGTCGATGCGCCCCGCCGGTGGCGTCGATCCAGGACCAGGTGCCCGGGGTCGTCTGGCCGAGGAACGTCACGAAGATCTGGTCGTCGCGGTAGGCCCCGCCGGTGCTGTTGACCAAGGACATCGGGAACGATCCCGTCGTCGCCGTACCGCCCCCGGATCCTGTGCTACCCCCGCCGGCCAGTTCCGGCCCGATGGTGCCGTCGCCGTTGACGTCGACTCCGAAGAGCTTTTCCGCGCTGGGTAGTGTGGAGTTGGTGTACTTCTCCTCGCCGGTGAAGAGGCCGCTCTCGTTGAGGATCCAGCCGAACTGGCCGTAGCTGCTGGAATCGAGCACCCGCAATTGGCCGGCCGAGTCACGCGCCGCGGCTAGCAGTGTGGCCCCGCCTCGGGTCACCGGTACCGGGCCGGTCCAGTAGGAGTCGGCGCGCGTCACCGCCACCGCCGGCGAACCTGCGGACTGCACATACGCCGTTCCGGTCGTCGAATCACGCAGCAGCGCAACCGAACCCTGCGCCTCGACCACCTGAAACACCGGGTTTTCGGGTGCGATGATCGCCGCGATACCAACGGCTTTCGATCCGCCGTACCCATCGGAGACGGTGATGACGAAGGAGTCGGTCTGGGTCGACGTCGAGGATCGGGCCGCTATGCGCGCCGTCGCGGTCGGGGTATAGCTGAAAGTGCCGTCCTGATTGATCTGCACAGACCCGTTGGCGGGCTTGCTCGCCGTGTAGGTCAGGGGATCTTTGTCGGCGTCGGTACCGCTCACTGCACCGGTCACGACGCCCGTGACGGCATTGGGCGTGCCGATGAT
>CAYTOD010000005.1:0-99004 GCA_964439315.1 uncultured Mycobacterium sp.
CCGTGGCAGACCGTCACCTCGAAATGATCGCGCTGCAGATAACTGGCGACCACGTCGGCCAGGGCGGCCTCGTCATCGACCACCAACGCGCGATAACCGAGGTCAGCGCCACCCCCGGCGGCACCGGGTAAAGAGTTCATCCTCACATCGTGCCGCCCGAGCCGCGGCACACCGCGTCTTGAGCGAATCTTCATACAACCAACACCAAACCCCCGCACCCGCCGGACCACAGTGGACAGCACAGCCCCACAACGACAGGACCGGTGATGACCCAAGCGCCCCCGGCGGCGGTGCCGCTGACACGGCGGGGGTTTCTGGTGGCCGCCGCCGTCGGCGGTGCAGCCCTGGTGGGGTGTAGCCGCTCCACCACCGCCACCGCCCCGACCAGCGGCACCACCGAGGCGATCGCCGCGGCCGAGGCCGCCCGCCCCCACACCGGCAAGACCGTGACCGCCCGGTTGTCCCCAGGCGCCGCTGAAGTCGACCTCGGAGGCACCCGCGCCCGGACCCTGGCCTACAACAACCTCCTGCCCGGCCCGTTGATCCGGGCCAACGTCGGCGACGAGATCGCCGTCACTATCGACAACGGCCTCGACCACCCCACGTCGGTGCACTGGCACGGCATCGCGCTGCGCAACGACATGGACGGAGCCGCCCCGGCCACCCCCAACATCGACCCCGCAACGTCGTTCACCTACCGGTTCACCTCCCCGTACCCGGGCACCTACTGGGCGCACCCGCACACCGGCCTGGACACCGACTACGGCCTCTACGTGCCGCTGATCATCGACGACCCGACAGAACCGGGACGCTACGACGCCGAGTGGATCGTCATGCTCGACGACTGGACCTCCGGGGTGGGCAGCAGTCCCGAGGAGATCTTCAGCGGCCTCAGGTCGATGGGCATGGGCGCCCGATCCGGGCATGGCCCCATGGCAGGGATGCCCGCGAGGGGACCCATGGGCGATATGGGGCGCATGCCGGGAATGGGCGGCATGGGTTCGATGCCCGGGAACCCGGGTACCGGGGTGGGCGCGGTGAGTGACCTGCTCGGCGGGGACGGCGGCGACGTCACCTACCCCTACTATCTGATCAACGGCCGAATACCAGCGGCGGCTACAACATTCACCGCCGCACCCGGCCAGCGCATCCGCATCCGGATGATCAACGCCGGTGCCGATACCGCCTTCCGGGTCGCCCTTGCCGGGCATCGTATGACCGTCACCCACACCGACGGGTTCCCCGTCGAGCCGGTGGACGTCGATGCGGTGCTGATCGGTATGGGGGAGCGCTACGACGTCCTCGTCACCGCGGGCGACGGGGTGTTCCCGTTGGTCGCCTCGGCCGAGGGGAAGAACGCCGTGGCCCGCGCCCTGCTGTCGACCGCGACGGGAAGCGCACCCGACGCCGCCTTCCGGCCGCTCGAGCTGACCCGGCTCGTCGGCACCGTCGACACCTTCACTGCCACACCGCAGGTCGTGTTGCCGACCAACAGCGACCTCGCATTGCAGGCCCGGCTGTCGGGCACGATGGCGCGCTACGACTGGGCGATCAACGGCCGGCCCTACGACCAGACCGTGCCGCTGACCATCCAGCAGGGCCAGCACGCCACCCTGACCTTCGCCAATCAGACGATGATGTGGCATCCCATGCACCTGCACGGCCATACCTTCCAGGTGATCAAAGCCGACGGCAGCCCTGGACCGCGCAAGGACACCGTGATCGTCAAACCCATGCAGACCGTCGCCGTCAGGCTCGTCGCCGACAACCCGGGTATCTGGATGCTGCACTGCCACAACGGGTATCACATGGGTGCCGGGATGATGACCACCCTCAACTACACCGGCTGAGGCACTCAGCCGACCGCACCGACAGAAACCCACGAAAGGAGAAGTTCCCATGATGTTCTGGTCCGATCACGACATGAGCGGATGGGGATACACAGGCATGGTTATCGGAATGGTGTTGTTCTGGGCACTGATCATCGTCGGCATCATCGCGTTGATCCGGTTCAGTACCGGCACCACCCAAACCCGTGCCATTCCTCAACCCCAGCCCTACAGCGACTACCAGACACCCGAGCAACTCCTCGCCGGCCGCTTCGCCCGCGGGGAGATCGACGAAACCGAATACCGCCAACGCCTCGACGTCTTGCGGGCCACCCCACGCCAGTAAGCGCCGAGCATCCAAGGCAGCTTGGCTGTGAGTGAGCGGACCCTCGCCTATCCGACCGTGCTGCGCACACTGCGACGCCAGCACTTCGCGGTGCTCTCGACCAGCGACACAGCGGGCCATCCCGCATCCGCTGGGGTGACCTACGGCCTCACGCCCTCAGGGCAGGCCATGTATGTGATGACCCGACGGCACCTGCAAAAGGCCCGCAATATCGCCGCCAATCCCGAGGTCTCCCTGGTGATTCCGGTCCCACGCAGGCTGCTGTGGCCGGTCCCGCCCGCGACCATGCAACTGCGCGGCCGCGCCCAGATCCTCGACTGGACCGACGCCGAAGCCCGGGAGGTCTTCTCGGGATTCCTCCTAGGCCGGCAGATCCTCACCAGCTACCGGGAACTGCACGGGCGAGGCGAATCCCGCATCTGCTTTCTGTGGATCGACCTCGATCCCCCCATCCGGACCTACCTGGTCGGCACTTCGATCTGGCGGGTCAAGCATGGAGTCAGGCACCGCAACGGCCACCCGTCAATGACCGCTGAGAGCCCAGGAGCCAATGGTTTCGCCCGTCACCTCCGGCGCATGACGCTTCTGCACCTGATCAGCCTTCGGTTTCTTGAGCGAATCTTCACACAACCAACACCGAACCCCTCGGTAGAACGACGCACAGTGGGAGGAAGTCCGCCAAACAGGGGCGGTGTGGGCGAAGCAAACAGTTGGGCCACTCCAACTGACCCAACCCACTGGGTCGCACGACGTGACCTAAGTTCACAAGGAGGAATCACCGCAATGACCGATTCGACAGAGGCCACGGCTGACACGACTTTCACGCCGGCCGCGGCGCCTGATGTCGCTCACCGGAACACACGGCTATACCAGGTTCTTGCCTGGGTGGGCATCGTCGCAGGCATCCTGTTCATCGTCGCGGCGGTCTTCTTCTCCGGATTCTTCGCCGGCAGAACCACAGACGGCTACGGGTGGCACCGAGGCGCGCAGAGCGGCCAGATGCAACCCGGCGGCTGCCCGATGATGCAGATGCAGCCCGGAGGCATGGGACAAGGCGGGATGCCCGGAGGCATGGGACCCGGGACGATGCCCGGGGGCATGGGACCGGGCGGTATGAGAGGCCCGACTCCGAGCTCAACAACCCAGATGTCCCCGCCAGCCGGACAACGCTAGGACGTCGCCGCCGCGAAGGAGCGACTGGCCGGCTTATCGACGCGGGCGAACCGACCATCTCCGTGATCCGGGGCCGTGCGCCGTGAGCGTATGTGACAGGTGAAGGCCTCCGGTGGTGAAGTGGAGCTGTCTAGTGCCCGCTTCATCACCAGGCGGTCACCCTGTCTAAAAGCCGGTCCTTTCAGGCTGGTTCGCTGCGCTCGTCGGGTCACTGCGCGGTGAGGAGCGCCAAGCCCCAGAGCGGGACAACCGTATGGTTCTCGGATTCGCCACGGAAAGCGGAAAACCCTCTCGCCATCGTGGCCGGAAACGCCGCCAATGTGCAGCTCAAGAACAAGCGCGTTCGCCATCGAAAAGCGGAACCTACAAGCGCTCCCCGTCCTGCTAGCCTCATACGGCGAGGTCAGCGATTTAGCCATTACGCCTTCGTGTGGGAGCCCTGCCGGACTTGTTGAACCTCATCGCGGACCTGGCCGGGCGTGGCGTAGGGCTGCGATCTTTTGCTGAGCGCATCGACACCACCAGCGCGACAGGACGATTGGTGCTGAACGTGGTCGGCGCTGGCCGAATTCGAACGGGCTCTGCTGCACGAACGCACCATGGCCGGCGGCGTCGCCGCCCGGGTGCGCAGGGGAGGACGTCCCCCGCGCACTCACCGCAGCCCAACTCATGGCCATGAACCCGACGATGAACCACTGCGCGATCGCCAACCATCGACGGTCGGCATCCGCCGCCACGCCATGACCGTGCCCATCGCCCTCGCCGTGGGCGTGGGCATGGCCTTTGTCGCGGCCGGGATCGCTCGTCGCGACGGCGCCGTGCGCGGTCTTTGGTGACGACCCGGCGCCTGGGTGTTGCGGGTCCGTGGTCACGATCACTCCTCAAATATTCCGAACGTTGCTGAGCGGCAACACCATCCGCTTTTCATGCCCAGCTGCGCATGAATACTCAATGAACTACTGGGCGGCGGCGTCACGGCTCGTGGCGGTGGTCGCGGGGTAGGCGTGGACCAAGGCGCTGGATAGTTTCGGGACGGCGTGGGTGAGGGTGTGTTCGGCCTCGTGGGCGATGCGGTGGGCTTCGGCCAGGCTGAGAGTGGGGTCGATGTCCAGTTCGGCGTCGGCGTGCAGCCGATGCCCGAGCCAGCGCATCTTCACACTGCGCACCGCGGTGACCCCCGGTTCCGCGGCCAGTGCCGCTTCGGCGGTGTCGACCAGTGCGGGGTCCACTCCGTCCATCAGCCGGCGGAACACGTCACGCGCCGCAGTGCGCAACACAGCCAGGATGGCCACAGTGATGAGCAGACCCACGATCGGGTCGGCCAGCGGAAACCCAAGTGCCACCCCGGCCGCACCGAAGAGCACGGCCAGTGATGTGAATCCGTCGGTGCGGGCGTGCAGGCCGTCGGCGATCAATGCGGCCGAGCCGATTTGGCGTCCGACGCGGATGCGGTAGACCGCGACGAGTTCGTTGCCGAGGAACCCGATCAGGCCAGCCGCGGCGACCCAGCCGACGTGCTCGATGGGGACCGGGTGGATCAGCCGGCGCACGGATTCGACCCCCGCGATGATCGCCGACAGGGTGATCATCGCGATCACGAACAGCCCGGCCAGGTCTTCGGCACGCCCGAATCCGTAGGTGTATCGCCGCGTCGCAGCCTTGGTGCCCAACGCGAACGCGATCCACAGCGGGATTGCGGTCAGCGCGTCGGAGAAGTTGTGGATGGTGTCGGCCAACAGTGCGACCGACCCGGAGATGACCACGATCACCAGCTGCGCGATCGACGTCGCGCCCAGAGCCAGCAGGCTGATCTTGACCGCTCGAATGCCGGCGGCACTGGATTCCAGGGCGCCGTCGATGCTGTCGGAGGCGTCGTGGCTGTGCGGAGCGAAGATCTCCTTTATCGCGCCGCGAATACCCGTCGGGTGGTCGTGGTCGTGGTCTGGACCGTGGTGATGTCCCGCGCCGTGGCCGTGCCCTTGATCGTGTCCGGTGGAGTGTCCGTGTCCGTCGCCGGTGGGTTCGACGTCGTGGGTCATGGGCGGTGTTCCTTCGATCGGGCCGAATTCAGTTGAGCAGGGGTAGCGGGGTGCAGGGTGGCCAGATCGGCGGCATCACGGTGATGGCCCGGAACGCCCGGTCCGGCGTGCTCGGCGTTGAACACCGCATCGGTGACCAGTTGCCCGACGTGGTCGTTTTCCAGGCTGTAGAAGATCGTGGTGCCCTCCCGGCGAGTGCGGACAAGTCGCGCCATCCGCAGCTTCGCCAGATGCTGCGAGACCGATGGCGCGGGCTTGTCGATGTGGGAGGCCAGGTCACTGACAGACATCTCCCGGTCCACCAGCGCCCACAACACCTGAACGCGGGTGGCATCGGCCAGCATCCGGAACACCTCGACCACCAAGTCCACCTGATCGGCGGGCAGCCGGCGACCACACCCTCCACTATCTGCATTCATACGCAAATACTAGGAGCGGCGTGCAGGTGAGGCAAGACGCGGGGATCTCCCCGGCCCGAACTGTTGGGCTGGACTTTAAGGTCTTCGTCATGACCGTGGCGCGTTCCATCCTGCTGTTCGTCTTGGCGGCGATCGCCGAAATCGGTGGGGCATGGCTGATCTGGCAGGGGGTACGTGAACATCGCGGCTGGATCTGGATGGGCGCCGGGGTCGTCGCACTCGGGGTCTACGGCTTCGTGGCAACCCTGCAACCCGACGCGCAGTTCGGTCGCATCCTGGCCGCCTACGGCGGCATCTTCGTCGCGGGCTCCCTGCTCTGGGGAATGGCGTTGGACGGTTACCGTCCCGATCGGTGGGACATCACCGGAGCCCTCATCTGTTTGGCCGGCGTCGGCGTCATCATGTACGCCCCCCGAGGGGCCTGACTCGGCCCTTTCGACGGTGACGCGGCTACGAGGAGAAGTGGCTGGAGCCGCCCCTTTCGATTGGGTCTCAACGCCGTGGACGGCGTCGCCATCTTGGCGGTGCCACTTTCCTCCCCAACACCACCCACCAGGCAGGGCGAGCCTCAGGGGACAGAAACCACCCCATCAGGTCATGTTCGTCCGTGTCAGGCGATGCTTGCTCTCTGCGGGTCATATGTTCAACTGAGTCCACCGGTGCGCTGGGAAGTCATCACTAACCGACCGGTAGCCCCAGCAGGTAGGCGCCGACACCTAACGCGGCAGCGCCGGCCAACGTGTTGACGACACCGCGGCGCGCGACCAGCAGGGCCACCGCGGCCGCCGCCAGCACGCCGTACTGCCATCGCGACTGCAGAGCCAACGCCAGCGGAATCGCCGACCCGGTGATCGCCCCGATGACCGCAGGACCGGCACCACCCAGAAACGCCTGCACCCGCCTGTTGGCGCGCAGTGCGTCGAAATGCGGGCCACCGCCGATGATCATGACGAACGACGGGGTGAACGCGAGCAGGGCCGCCAGGAGGGCGCCACCGATCCCGGCCGCCGCGTAACCGACCACCGCCACCGTTTGCAACAACGGCCCGGGGGTGATCTGCCCCAACGCGACCGCGTTGAGGAATTGGCGGACGATGACGAACCCGCCGCCATAGGACAATGCGCCGACCTTGAACGCCGTCCAGGCCAACGCGGGCAGCCCGCCCATGACCGGGCCCGCTGCGAGCAGAAGCACCGGCCACGCGTGCGCCGGGGTTCGGAACAACCTTGTGCGGGCGGCGATCTCAATGGCGCCGGCGGCGATCAACACCACCACCAGCCACGGTCCGGTCAGTGCTGCAGCGGTCGCGCCGACGACGAAGTACCCCACCCACCGCGCCCGCGCCACATGGACTGGACCGACTCGACGCCAACTCGCTGGGATCAGGCCCAGCGCCGCCTGCACCGCGACCGCCGCCACCGATGCACCGGCTCCGGCAGCCGCGCCGCGCGCCCAGCCCGGCGTACCACCGGAGAGGAAGAACGCCGCCAACGCCACGATCACCATCAACCCCGGCACGATGAATGCCACGCCGCCCACCAATGCGCCCCGCACCCCACGAAGTCGCCAGGCGGTATAGATCGCCAACTGGGTCGACGCCGGGCCGGGTAGCAGGTTCGTCACGGCAATCGCGTCCTCGAAGTCCTCGGCGCCCAGCCAGCCCCGCCGCGACACGCACAACTGGCGCAACATCGCGATATGCGTTGGCGGACCACCGAAGCCCAGACATCCAAGCCGGCCCCCCTGCGCGGCGATCGTCGCCAAACTCACCACCGCCGGGGCGGATCCCTCTTCGGTCTCCTCGGCCACCTGTGCCCTCTACCGTCGTCAAACCCTCGGCTCGTCGTCACCGCGCCAACGCCGAGGCAACATACGGCATCGACACGACTGACGGGAGAGTCGTTCTCGCCCCGGACAAGCCACACACCGCTTGCAGCGCCCAGGCCCACTTCAGCGCCACTTAGGTTCCGGAGCCAAACGCTTAGCCGTCACAGCAGTCGCAGTGGTCCTGGGCGCCAACGGTCATGGGTCGCGTCGGGCTTGGGCAGCAGGTGTCACCCCTCCAAGCGTTGATGCCTTCCTTCGCCGCGATCACGGCGATGATGAGGCCGGCGATCGGGTCGGCCCAGGACCAGCCGAAGAGGCTGTTGAGGCCAAGTCCGACGAGCAGGACTGCCGACAGGTAGGTGCACAGCAGGGTTTGTTTGGAATCGGCTACCGCTGAGCGTGATCCGAGTTCGCGTCCGGTGCGGCGTTGGGCCCAGGACAGCAGTGGCATCACCACCAGGCTGACCGCGGCCAGTACGATTCCCACGATCGAGGGCCGCGGCTCGGCGTAACCGGACAGGGCCCGCACCGATTCCACGCTCACGTAGGCGGCCAGGGCGAAGAACGACAGCGCGATGACCCGCAGTGCTGCTTTCTCCCGGGCCTCGTGGTCGGGCTTGGAGAACTGCCAGGCCACCGCCGCCGCCGAGGACACCTCGACCACCGAGTCCAGGCCGAACCCGATCAGCGCGGTCGAAGACGCATGGGCCCCGGCGGTGAGCGCGACCGCCGCCTCAATCACGTTGTAGCTGATGGTCGCGGCCACCAGCATCCGGATCCGGCGCGTCAGGACGAGCCGCCGGGTGGCGTCGGGCGCGATAGCGCTGGGATGCTCAACAGTCATCGGGATCCTCTGTGCAGCTGGCGATTCCGTAAGGAGGGGCACAGGGCCACGGCCTGTCCGGTGGACTGCAGCACCGTCTCGGCGCTGGCCAGCAGGTCGATCAACGCGGGCTGAGACAGCCGGAACAGCGATGCCCGGCCCACCGGCTCGGAGTCGATCAGGCCGCACTCTTTGAGGCAGGCCAGGTGCTTGGACACCGTGGACTGGGCCAGCCCGATTTCCTCGACGAGTTCGCCGACCCGGGCCTCCCCGATCGCGAGGCGGCGCAGGATCGCCAGCCGGGTGGGATCACCCAGCGAGCGGAACAGAGCGGCCGCCGGCGCCAACTCCACCCTCGTCACCGCACCGGACATCGTATGGATCGCCATTGGGCGATGTTATCGGCATTTAGTGACATTTGGGTCGAACCGGCGCATGCTGGAGATATTGGGGGCGCCATCCCGGGTTAACCCACGGAGGGGGTTGGTGATGTGCGGTAACGGAGGTATGTGGCACCACGGCTACGGCTACGGCGGGTGGGGTTGGGGTAGTTGGGTTCTGAGCGCGATCGTCCTGACCGTGTTCTTCGCCCTGGTTATCACCGCGATCGTGGCGGCGGTGCGCTACCTGGGCGGCCCCGGGCACCACCACGGACCGGCGGCTCCTGGCCCACAGCCCGGACGCAGACCCGAAGACCTTCTCGCCGAACGGTTCGCCCGCGGAGAGATCGACGACGAGGAATACCGGCGACGCATCGTTGTGTTGCGGGAACACCAGTGAGTACGACCATGAACCACAACCGTCTGCGGACTGGCCTGTTGATCGGCGCGGCCGCACTGGCTCTCGGGATCGGCACCACCGCCGTGATGGCCGGTGCCGGAGCCGGACCCGGCTTCGCCCCGATGGCCGGGCCCCCCGGCTACGGCGGACCGCTGCCCGCCCAGCCCGCACCCTGCACACCCCCGGCGCTGCCCGGAGCGGTCGTTGACGTCACCGCCTCCGACATGGGCGCCATGATGGGCCCCGGCATGAACGGACCCGGCATGAACGGCGGACCCATGATGGGACCCGGAATGATGGGACCGGGCATGAATAGCGGACCCATGATGGGCCCCCAAGGAGCGTGGCCGAACAGCCCCGGTATGGGGATGGGCATGATGCGCCTGACCATCAACCCGACCTCGGTGCCCGCCGGCCAGGTCTCGCTGCGGGTCGCCAACAACGGCTGGCTGCCCCACGAAGTCGTCGTCATGCCGTTGGGCCCGGGCCAGAACCCCGGCCAACGGCCCGTCGGGGCCAACTGGGAAGTCAACGAGACCGGCAGCCTCGGCGAAGCCGCCCACACCTGCGGCGCCGGCGAGGGCGATGGCATCGCACCCGGAACCATGGGCTGGACCACCCTCACCCTCCAACCAGGACGCTACGAACTGCTCTGCAACATCGCCGGGCACTACGGCTCCGGCATGTACGCCGAACTCGACGTAACACCGGCGCGATAATCAAGACCTAGGGCCTTCAACGGCACTGAGGCCCATGCCTTTCGCTGTCGCCCCAGCTCAAATGAGCTGGCGCATCGGCGTTTTCCTGCACCGTAAGTTAGGTGCGGTAGTTCGGCGTCGGCCGCGAGGAATCCACCGTTGCCGGGTGGGCGCCGTGTCGAAAACGTGACAAGGGAGTGATCGAATTGCTAATGCGCGCTTACTCTTTCGCTCGCCGAATCACCAAATACAATCATTTTGCCGACCTTGTCATTTCAACGGGAGAGGGAGCCATGCGGGCGGTAGCTCAACGTGTTCTCGCAGTGATCGTGACGGCGACGAGTTTGGTTGCGGGCCCGGCCGACGTCAGCCTGGCGGCGACCCGCGCTAATGCCTATGCCATCGCGTCGGTTCTACCCACGCCGGGCGAGGTGGTGGGTGTGGCGCACCCCGTGGTGGTGACGTTCACAACGCCCGTCGACAACCGGCCTGCGGCCGAGCGTGCCCTCGACGTCACGACGGTGCCCGCGATGACCGGCACGTACCAGTGGCAGGGCAGCGACGCCGTGCAGTGGGTTCCCGACCGATTCTGGCCGGCGCGGACCACGGTCGCGCTGTCGGTGGGAGGCCGGTCCACGACCTTGACCACGGGTGCTGCTGTCGTCGGTGTGGCCAACATCTCGGAGCGCACGTTCACCGTGACCATCGACGGAGTCGATTCGGGACCACCCGTTGCGCTGCCGGCGCCTCACCACCGGCCCCGCAGGGGAGAACCGGGTGTGTTCCCCGCCTCAATGGGTCGGCCGGAGTACCCGACGCCCGTCGGGACCTACACGGTGCTGGCCAAGGAACGCGATGTGGTGATGGATTCGAGCAGCGTCGGCATCCCCATCGACGCTCCCGACGGATACCTGCTCACGGTGGACTACGCCGTCCGCTTCACCAGCCGTGGCCTCTTCGTGCACTCCGCTCCGTGGGCCGTCAATTCGCTGGGGTTAGAGAATGTCAGCCATGGCTGCGTCGGCCTGAGCCTCGAGGACGCCGCGTGGTACTTCAACACGGTCAACGTTGGTGACCCGATAATCGTGCAAGAAAACAGCATTGAAGTCCCGCGGTCAGTGCCGTCCTGACGAGGTTGCGCACGATTCGTGGAGCCGATGACGAGAATCGAACCTGCGTGTCCGCAATCGCCGGCAGCCGAGTTGACCCATCTTGGGGACTCGGCAGCCAACACAGACGAGGTTTGCATCGAATGTTCCCACGAACCCTGGTTATCACCGCGCTGAGCTGGATCCTGCCACTCCTCGCCTCCGGCGTAAGCCAGCCGACCGCGACGGCGGCGTGTGAACCGTCAAACGGTGAGTGCGCTATGCGCGAGCGAATCGCGGAGGCCGAACAGTACCTTGCGACCCGGCCCGGATCGGACTCGTGTTGCGCGATCGCGCGACAGGTGCCAAGTACCGCAACGCCAATGCCGGCACGCCCATCTGGACGGCATCGACGATCAAACTGGCGATGGTCGCCGACCTGCTCACTCGCGAGCGGACGGGCGCGCTTCGGCTCACCGATGCCGACCGGCGCCAGATGGTCGCGATGCTGCGCAGTTCCGACAACGCGGCGGCGGACGCATTGTGGTCGCATTAGGCGGAACGGCTCAGGTCTTCAACGCGAACTTCCGGCGCTACGGCATGCCAAATGTGCCTCCCCAGAACGGATTCGGTGACCTGTTCCCGTACTGGGGATTCCAGAAGGCCACCGCGGACGACTTCGACGGACTCATGAACTACGTCCTGACCGGCCTCGCGCCGGCCGACGCTGCTGCGGTGGCTGCGGAGATGCAACGCGTCGACGGCCAGCAGCAGTGGGGAGTCTGGGGCGCCGGTGCTGCGATGACACCGGGCAACAAGAGCGGCTGGTCACAAGAGCAAGGTGGATGGGTGGTCAACTCCGTTGGCTTCGCCGGGCTGCAACAGCGATACACCTTGGCGGTCATGAATGCGCTCGGCGATGAGGGCGGCTACGACGACGGTGTCGCCACGACAACGCAACTCAGCCGCATCCTGCTAGCGGGTCGATGATGCTCGAATCGAGATTGCGACCCTGAGGGGTGTGGATGACCACAAACGACATCAATCGTGCCGGGTAAGTACGTTGGCAAGTGGACTGCGGATGCACGGTCTCGATAGCCTGCTGATGAGTGCTACTGGACATCGAAATGAGGAAACGTGAATACCGTAGCGCGTGCATTGGTGGTGGCCGTGGTCGCGTCCGCGTGTTTGGCTTCGGGAGTTGGGAACGCCGCGGCGCACACCGCGCTCGCGGGCTCCGATCCCGTTGATGGTGCCACTGAGGGAGCGGCCCCGACCGTCGTTACCTTGACCTTTACCGAAGACATCAACCCGACGTTCGCCAACGTCGTCGTGAACAGCAGTGATGGTCGCAACTGGGTCGCAGGCACCCCGGTGGTGGCAGGTCCGGAGATCCGCGCCTCTGTAAGTCCCAACCTGCCCGAGGGTGGGGATTACACGATCGGGTACCGCGTCGTGTCCGAAGACGGCCACCCGGTGTCGGGCTCCGTCAGTTTCACCGTCGCCGGGACGCCCGCGCCCGCCGAGCCGGAGTCACCGTCGCCCGGCGCCTCACAAACGACAAGCGCCTCACCAACGGCCACGGCCCCGCCCACGTCCTCCGGCCCCCTCGGATCGGACACCAAAGGAACTGTCATCACCGCGGCGGTCATCGGATTACTTCTCGGCGCGGTGATCGCGTTCTGGCAGTCACGGCGGCACCGACGGAAAGTCATGCCCCCCGAATGAGCCGCCCTCCGCACACTGGGCTGGCCCGTCATCGATCCGCATTCCTGGTTGGGACGTCGTCATTTCAGCGGTCTGCAGAACCGGTCGGCCAAACACTGACGTGGCGCGTGCTCGGCCGCCGTCAAACGATGGCGTCGCCAGAGCATGAAGTCGGTTGGTCCGCAATCCGAGATGGTCTGGAGGAACCGGCGTGTTGCCCGAGCGGCAGTCCACTGACGTCTCAGTAGGCGGTGGCGGCGCGCATAGCGTGGCGAAGCAACCAGGCCCCCCAGCTGCGACGGATCCGTCGCGGGCCGGGGCTGACTCGCGCACGCCCGGTAAGCCTGACGCCGACCGCCCCGGGGCGCATGGTCGCTCGCGGCAACTCCTGGGGCTCGCCGGGGTCACCGCGGTGCTGGGGCTGATCTACTTCGCCGACCTTGTTGTGACGTCAGGAGCGGTTCCTCGGGGGGTGACCGCGGCGGGTGTGCAGATCGGCGGCATGAACGTGGACGACGCCGAGCAGCGACTGCGCGCTGAGCTCGCCCCGCGCGCCCCGCGACCTGTGGCCATCACCGTCGGGTCAGCGCCCGGTGAGATCGACCCGACGAACGTGGGGCTGATGGTCGACTGGGCGCGCACGGCGCAGGAGACCGGTGCCCAGCCGCTCAACCCGATCACGCGCATCACGTCGTTGTTCACCGAGCGGGAGGTCGGCGTGGTCTCCACGGTTGACGACGAGGCGCTGACCGCTGCGCTGAAAGAACTCGCACCGACCGTCGACAGGAGTCCGGTCGAGGGCTCGGTCGGCTTCGTAGACGGCAGGCCGGTTCCGGTCGACCCGCGTGCGGGCCAGAAGCTCGACGTGAACGCCGCAGCCGCAACGCTGAAGCGTGACTGGGCGACGGGTCAGGCTGTGGCGCTGCCGGTCGTCGAACTCCCTGCGAGTACGACGGCCGATGACGTGGCCGCCGCAGTCGACCAGGTCGCGCGACCCGCGGTGTCGGCGCCGGTCACCGTGGTCGGCGACGGCGGCGCACGGGCCACGATCACCACGGAGGTCGTCGCCGCGGCACTGGCCTTCCGCGCCGAGGCCGGTGCGCTCGTACCGGAGATCAACCTCGCCGCCATCGCCGATGCGCTCCGACCGCAGCTCGCCGCCTCGGAGATCCCGGGCCGCGACGCGGCGCTCGACTTCGCGTCCGGGACGGCGGTGGTGGTGCCGTCGCAGGACGGTCGGGGCATCGACTACGAGACCACGCTGGCGGATCTCCCATCCGCGTTGACCGGCACCGGTGATCGCGAGATCGCCGCCGTGTACGCCGACCAGCCGGCACGATTCACGACTGCGGATCTAGAGGCACTCGGCGTCCCAGGTGTCATCGGCGAGTTCCAAACCAGCGGATTCGCCACCGACTCCGGGGTGAACATCAAGCGCGCAGCGGGGCAGATCGACGGCGCGGTGGTCGGGCCGGGCGAGACGTTCAGCCTGAACGCGGCGACGAACCCGCGCAGCACCGCGGCCGGCTACGTCGAGGCGGGCGTGATCGAGAACGGCCGCCCGGCGCGCGGCGTCGGCGGTGGCGTCTCGCAGGTCGCCACCACGTTGTTCAATGCCGCGTACTTCGCCGGCATGGTTGACGTCGAACACCAGGAGCACAGTTTCTACATCAGTCGTTACCCGGCGGGTCGGGAGGCGACTGTGTCCGGCGACGACATCGACCTGAAGTTCCGCAACGACGGTCTGGCGGCGGTGTTGATCGAGACCGAGTGGACGCCCAGTTCGGTCACGGTGCGACTGTCGGGGGTCAAGCGCTTCGAGGTGACGTCATCTCAGAGCTCACGGACCAACGCGACGACCCCCAGCACGGTGACCATTCCTGCTGGCCAGCAGTGCAGCACCAGCGGCGGAACGTCCGGGTTCACCATCACCGACACCCGCACACTGCGCGAGATCGCTACCGGGGCAATCCGTACCGAGACGCACACGGTTCGGTACGACCCCGCGCCGAAGGTCGTGTGCGGGGCTGAGCCAGGGAGTACACCTTGACATCGATGTTGAGCATCAGGTGCTCGCCCACGCATGGGTGCCGCCGCGGGACGTTCTCAACGCCTTAATAGCTGCCGCGTCAAAGCAAGAGCGGCGCCGCATTCTCGGACGCCGATGGAAGCGGATTGTCGCGGCGTGTCGTGAGGCGTCGAAACTACCTCCGAGGACGACGTCATTGAGTACCGGGGTCTTGCACTGAAAGTGATCGACATGTTGGTGGACGGGCATCCAGAAGGGGCTCAAGCACTCGCTGCCAATTTACTCGACTCCATGTTGCGGGAGACACTCGACAAACAATCTGCCCGCCAAGTGACCGATCAGAGCGAGAGGCTTTCAATAGACGCCCTGCCGTTGCAGGCGTCGATGGTATTCGGCGGAATCTGGTTCTCCCACACCGAGTTCCGCAGTAGTCGGGGCAACGCCACCCCACGCGGTTTCAGCCGACATGGCAACGTCCCCAGCAACCTCGGCTACAGAACAGTGGGCGCGCTTTCTGCGACGGGCCGTACAGCTGAATCAGTGTTGTGCCAAGCGAAGATGCAACGGCGACCCGACGTACCACCGTCGCCGATGGCCGGCCGCTATTCCCTCAACGCTTGTTGAATCGCCGCCGACACATCCTGGTAGCTCTTGAATTCCAAGCGATGTCCATCGAGGAAAAAGGTCGGAGTGCCCTGGACGCCGAGCGCTTTACCGTCGGCGACGTCCAAGTTGATGCGATCGAGTGTCGCGGGGTCGTTGTAGGCCGCATCGAAGGCGGGCATGACGAGACCGAGTTCACTTGCAAAACTGCGGAATATGGAATCGGCTGGTTTCTGCTGCTCACCCCATTGACTCTGTGTCTCGTACATCTTCTTGTACATCGGCTCGAACTTGCTCTGCTGGGCTGCCGCCTCGACCGCGCGGGCAGCCCGCTCTGCGTTGAAGTGAGACGGGATGGGGAAGTAGCGGACGACGAAATTGACGCGGTCCCCGTATTCGGATCGAAGTTTCTCGACCATCGGGAAGGCCGCCCGACACCCCTCACACTCGAAGTCGAGGAACTCGACGACGGTGACGTCACTGTTCGGCACTGTGTTGAGGCGGCGGCTGTTGTCGCGAACCAGTTGCCCCACGTCATCAACCTGCACTTGCGATCCGGCGGAGGCGTCTCTATCTCGGGCCGAGAGGTAGACACCCGCGCCGATAACGAGGGCGACGACTGCGAAAGCCGTCAGCAGAATGCGCGTGAAAGGTGCCATTCGAGCAAGTCCTTCGTAGAAATCAGTGAACCTCTGATCTGAGGCAGGGCAGTGGGCCGTGCCCCCATGCCGGGTAGCGGGCTTGCGGGGATGCGTGCCGGCAGCAACTATATACGTAGATAGACCGTAGTTCTATCGGCGCGGCGGTGGATGGACAAGAACGAGATCAGGAAGGATCAATTTCCTCATCCCCCATAAGACTGTGGACATACTGTGCCCACTCGCCATGGCGGCCGGCATGGCCATCATGTTCGCAGTCATGCTCTGACGGGCATTTTCAGGCTGCGCAGCCGTCGCTGGGGCGCAGGTGTCCATGTCGACGTCCCCGAGAAGCCTTCTCGGGCAGCACGATCTCATCGGAGTCCGCGATCACAGTCTGGTCGGGATGATTCCAATCAGGGCGGCCCCGCCGCCACACGATCCAGGCGAATAAGCCCCCGGCGGCGAGCGGAGTGGGTGAGGACGCGGTCGGCAGTGACTCGGCCGGCGATGGCATCGGTGACTACATAGACCGACAGGACCGCGGTGAACGCGCCGAGAATCCAGGTCAGGCCTCCGCGACCGGCCGACCCGCCGCTGCAACCATCGCGACACCCAAGGCCGCCGACCAGGCGGGTGGATTTGTTGAGAACGTGGGTGGCCATCGCCGCGTGGGGATACCGAGGTGGGCTCCCAAGCCTTGGGTGACTGCCAGCGTGGACTCGCACGCCGATCACACCCGGTGACCTAGGAACCCGATGAAGAAGCAGTCACTGATCGCAACGGCACGGCAACTTCTCGCTGATGCCGTCACGGATGTACTGCAGGGGAGGGTGCGGCTCAGCACCGACGAGACCTCCTGTGACGGGATGCCCGGGCGATCTTCTCGAAACTCTCTCGCCTCGACACCGCCTCGACGCTGTCGCGGATTCACCGCGAGAGTGCTGTGCACGAGGGCAAAGACTATCCTTGGGTCGCGTGTCTGGTTCGCAGGTCGCCACCCAAACTGTGCGGTATCGGGAGCGGCTGTGGGTGCCGTGGTGGTGGTGGCCGATCGGCCTGGGTTTGTCGGCCCTGCTGGCCGCCGAGGTGAACATGGGCGTCCGCAATCTTCCCGACTGGCTGCCCTACGCGATGCTGGCCCCGGCGGCCATCGGCGTATTGCTGTCGCTCGGGCGGATGGAGGTGCAGGTCATCGGCGCGGGCGCCGAGGTCGAACTGTGGGCTGGGCCGGCCCACCTGCCGGCCTCGGTGATGACGCGATCGGCAGCCGTCCCGCGCTCGGCGAAGTTCGCCGCCCTGGGCCGTCAGCTCGACCCGGCCGCCTACGTGTTGCACCGCAACTGGGTGGGTCCGATGGTGTTGGTCGTCCTGGACGACCCCGACGACCCGACGCCGTACTGGCTGGTGAGCACCCGCCACCCCGACAAAGTGCTGTCGGCACTGCGCGATGGTGGTGAAGCCGCCCATGCGGGAAACCGCTGATCAAGCCTCGTCGGGCGAAGTCCCCGAACTCTGATCCGGGCCAATACCGAAGCAGGTGTTCGGGGCCCAGCCGGTTTCAGCGACGGCTTTGGTGCGTTGGGCGGCCGCCGGCTCTGGTGCCGCCGCCGACACCCGAACGTCGACGGGTGGACCCGGTGCCTCGCGGCGTAGCTCGCCGCGGCGGAATTGCCCGATCGGATCGCGGCTGTGCCTACCCCTGCCGCGAAGGTCCGCTTGTTCTGATCCCTCGCCGGGTGGGTTCTGGTCGCCGAGGGCGTCGATCACGGCTTGCAGTTTGATTGTGAGCTGTTGGGCGGAGACTCATTGCTGCGAGTCGCGCCGTACCTCCGTGGCCGCGGTCGAAGACGACCACGGTGTGGGCCAGTGCGCCGTCGACGAAGTAGGCGCGGCAGTCGAAGTCGTCCTGGATCGTGGTGCCGACTTCGCTGGGAGCGTTGGCCACACCGGACACGTTCAGCACGCTGATACGCGCGAGACGTCGACGCCCTTGAGCGGCTCGCTGGCGGTCAGCGAGGAAAAAGTCCCGACCGTTGATGTCGAGAGTGCTGGTTTCGGTGTGGACATCAGAGATCGTGGCTGTGTCGGGGAGACCAACCGCTTGAGCACGTCGGACTGGCAACGCTGTTGAGCTAACTGGTCGGCAGAGGGGGCAGAGTCGGCGGGCTTTCCCAGCCGTAGCGCGCCGGTGGCCACCGCTATGGTGCCCAGGGCCGCGCCGACCGCGATCACGGCGGCGGTCAAACAGCCATGGGCGCCGACTCGCCGGCCGGTCACCGTGGTGCTGGCCCACCGGCTCCCTGCTTTCCGAGCGAAAGTGGCGGTGGGTCGCCGACGACCAGTGCCGGAGCCTGTTGGGTGGTCGCGTCGGTTGCACCGCCGGCCAGCCACTGCGGCCAGGGCACTCCCCAGTCGCCGTTCTGCCATAATTCCAGCGGCGCCCCGCCGGTGTTACGGACCTCGACGACGTCGCCGGGCTGGGAGAAGTCGTAGAACCAGCGTGCGTTGTCGGCGCTGAGGTTCAGACATCCGTGGGAGAGGTTGGTGTTGCCCTGGGCCCAGACGGTGTCCTCGAGTTGGTGAAGGTAGATGCCGTCGGTGCTGATCCGGGTGGCCCAGTTGATGGTTTGTTTGTAGCCCAGCCGGGAGTTGATCGGCAGCCCGTAGGTGGAGGAATCCATGACGACGGGGTTGGCCTTGTCCATCACGGTGTAGATCCCGGGTTGGGTCCAGAAGCTGATGGTGCGACCCCCGATGGTCTCGCTGCCGCCCATGCCCATCGACGTCGGCATGGTGCGCACCAATCTTCCGTTGCTGAACACGCTGACCTGTTTGGTGATGTCATTGGCGATCGAGACGTGTGCGTCGCCGATGCGGAACGTCACGCCGGCGTCGGCTTGCCCGTAAAGCCCCCCACCGAGGGGGACGCCGTAGATGTTGGCCGCGACCGTGACGGTCGTTCCCGGGGCGTAGTAGTGCTGCGGCCGCCAGTGCGCGGTCGCGTCATTGACCCAGGTCCACGCGCCGTCGACGGGCGGGCTGGTGGTGACCCGCAGGGTGCGCTGGGCGGCGGCGCGGTCAGGGATCGGTTCATCGAAGCGTGCGACGACGACGGTCCCGATGCCGTAGGTCCCACCCTCGCCCAGATCCTGGTTGCCGGTGGTGGTCAACCGCACCGCGGCCTGATTGCCGGGCACCAGCGTGGTGAAACTCGACACCAGGGCCCGGGTGACGTCGTCGGCGCCCAGGCCGGTGGCGGTGACGGTGTAGGTGCGCCCGTATCCGAGCGGCACCGTGGGTTTCCACACGGTGTTGTCCGGGGTGGTCACTCCCTCGATGGGCTTGCCGGCGTCGTTGACCATCCTCACGCTCAGCAGACTTCCTGCGGTCGCGGTGACGGTAACCGGTGCGAGCGGATCGACGTTCTGCGCACTCGGTGCAAGGCTCATTGACAGTTCGACCGGAGCCGGCGGCACCACGGCGCGGGAGGCCAGAGGAGCCGACTCGGCGCGATGGGCACACAGCAACGGCGGGCAACTCAACGCACTGGGCATCGCGACCACCACGGCGAGCAGGACCGCCAGGTGCACGACCAGTAGCGCACGCCGCCGCAGATGCCTGGCTCCTGCTATCGCGGTAAGACGGCCCATACGTAACCCACCTCATCCTCCGAAAAGCATGTAGAACCTGTTCACCGTGTAAGCGGCGCCCAACAGCGTCACGGCGAGTTGCCCTGTCCGTTGCTGGTCGACCGGTATCACCCTGCAGCGCTTGATCACGAACGAAACCCCGCAGACGCGCTCCGCCACGACGCCGCCGACCTCCATTGTCCACAGTCGCGCCGGGTCATCGAGAAGGAGTGCACGACTTCGCCAGAATCCAGCCCGGCTGGGTACGGATCCAAAGGAAGCTCGCACAGTCTTACGCCCGCCCGCTCTCCACGTTCGACGACGTCAGAAATGTGGGGCGAATGTATTCCCCAGCCGTGCTTGCGGTGACGCCGCCCTGCCCTGGCTGGGCGGTTGAGGTGGTGCCGGAGTGATTCACCAGTCACCGTGACGAGCACGTCTGATCTGACCGACGGTGCAGTGCGCGAGGCGGTGGCGGCCGCGGGTTACGACGTCGGCACGCCCTCGCACTGAGGGCAATCGGCACCGTCACGGTGAAGGTGGCACCCCGGCCGGGGCCGAGGCTGGTCGCGCTGATGTGGCCGCCGTGGGCTTCGGTCAACGCTTTGGCGATCGCCAGTCCGATACCCGATCCGCCGTGGCCGCGGTCGCGGGCGGAGTCGGCGCGATAAAATCGTTCGAAGACGTGCGGCAGGTGCTCTGCGGGGATCCCGTCGCCACCGTCGGTCACGGTGATAACCATCTCCTGGCTGCGCCGGGTAGCGGTGAGAGTGACGTCCCCGCCGGCGGGGCTGTGCCGCAGGGCGTTGTCGAGCAGGTTGCCCATTATCTGAGTGAGCCGTTGCCGGTCGGCCCAGATCCGTGCGATATCACCGACGTGGGTGTGCAGGGCAACCTTCTTGGTGGCGTAGCGGTCGGCGAACACCGCCCACAGTGCGGTGAGGAGTTCGGCCGTGTCGACCCATCCTGGAGTGATCGCGGTATGGGATTCCTCGGCGTGGGCCAGGGAGGCGGCATCGACGGAGAAGCGCACCAGCCGACCGGTCTGCTCGCGCAGCATCGCAATTGTCTGGGGGTCAAGGGTTTTGATCCCGTCCTCGACGGCTTCGAGGTAGGCCTCGAGCGCGGCCACCGGGGTGCGGATCTCATGGGCCAGGTCCCCGAACATGCGGCGTCGGGTGGATTCCACCGATTGGAGGCGCTGCGCCATCTGGTTGAACGCGCCGGCCAAGTCGTCGAATTCGTCTCCCAGTCGCGGCGAAGCGACGCGGATGTCGTAGCGGCCCTCAGCGATCGCCGATGCCGCTTGCGACAGTTCGACGACGGAACGGTGCAGGCGCCGGCTCAGATAGGCGGTGACGACGAACGCGGTCGCGGCGGCCACGGTGATCGCCACCGCGATCGACAGCGCGGTGACGTGCTGGTAGGCCTGCTCGGCATGGAACTGCTCGTTGGAGTTGTGCGCCACCCCGGCCTGGCGCAGGTGCTCGCGGAACAGCGGCGGCCCGACCACCGAAGCGACCACCCCGGTGGTCACCCCGCCGGCGAGCAGCACCAGCGTCTGGGCGGCCAGCAGCCGCCCGCGCATCCCCATTCCCGGTCGCGTCGTCATCGCCTGGTTCCCATCCGGTAGCCCACCCCGCGGACGGTGAACACGAACCGCCCGGTGGCGGGGTCGTCGCCGAGTTTGCGGCGAAGGTGCCCGACGTGGACGTCGACCGGGTAGTCGTTGCCCACCCAGGCGCCCCACACCGGGTCGATGAGCCGGCGGCTCCTCCACACCGCACCGGGGCGCGAGGACAACACGGCCAGGATGTCGAATTCGTTGCGGGTCAACGGGATCGGGTCCTCGTCGAGGAATACCTGACGGCTCGCCACCTCGATCGACAGCGGCCCGGGCTGAACGGTTTGGCGAGGTAGTCATCGGCCCCCACCGACAGCCCGACGATGGTGTCGATCTCGGTGTCATGGGCGGTCAGCATCACCACGAAGGCATCGGAGAATGTCCGCAGTTGCCGGCACACCTCCAGCCCGTCGATACGCGGCAACCCCAGGTCCAGCACCACCACGTCGGGGTCGACCTCGCGGGCCACCGCCAACGCCTCAGCCTCGCCGTGGCAGACCGTCACCTTGAAATGATCGCGCTGCAGATAACTGGCGACCACGTCGGCCGGGGCGGCCTCGTCATCGACCACCAGCGCGCGATAGCCGAGGTCAGCGCCGCTCGGGCGAGGCCGGGTAAACGATCCATCCTCGTATCGTGCCGCGCGGGCCGCGTCATACCGCGTCTTGAGCGAATCTTCACACAACCAACACCAAACCACCGCACGCCCCGGGGCGGTGACGACGGAAAATGCTTCTACTACTAACCCATGTAGTAGAGCAGTAGTTACCTAGGGTTGGTTGGGGGGTCGGTGATCTCGGCGGCTGGACGTCTCGACCGCGTCGGGAGGCCGCGAATAACGCTTGCTTAACAACTTATGGTGCTGCGGTGCGTCCGAACCATCCGCCGCTTGGTCGTCCATAGTGTCGTCACAACTGCGCGGTGTTGGCCGACAAGCCAGGTGTCCCGACAACCCGGATGGAGCGAGACTGTGCCAAGGAGTCCGAGGAGAGCTCCGTCCGTCTTGGCCTTTACCTTGCTTCTGCTGGTCGCTACTGGCTCAACCCAACCCCTGGCCCGCGCGGGCTGTGAACCGTCCACTGCTGACTGCGGCTTGAGCCAGCGAATCGCCGCCGCAGACACATACCTTGCCGGCCGCCCCGGAACCGTCGGCTATGTGCTGCGTGACCGAGCGACCGGAATGAAGTTCCGCAACGCCAACGCCGGCTTTGCCATCTGGACTGCGTCGACGATCAAACTGGCGATGGTCGCCGATTTGCTTGCCCGCGAGCGCGTGGGCGCCCTGCGACTCACCGATGCCGACCGTCGCCTCATGGCGGCCATGCTCCGCCACTCCGACAACGAGGCCGCGGATACCCTGTGGTCGCGGTACGGCGGACCGACCCACGCATTCAACACCAACTTCCCGCGCTACGGCATGGACAATGTGCGGCCACAACCAGGCTTCGGGGACGTCTTCCCGGACTGGGGATTTCAAAAAGGCACCGCCGACGACTTCGACGCTCTCATGAACTTCGTTCTCACCGGCCTCGACCGGCCCGACGCAGCCGCGGTGGTCGCTGAGATGCAGCGCGTCGACGGCCGCCAACAATGGGGAGTTTGGGGAGCCGGACCGGCGATGAGTCCCGGTAACAAGAACGGTTGGTCACAGGAGGAAGGCGGCTGGGTGGTCAACACTGTCGGCTTCGCCGGACCCCAACAGCGTTACACGCTGGCGGTCATGAACGCCCTCGGCGACGAAGGTGGCTACGACGACGGCATTACGACGACAACAGAACTCAGCCGCATCCTGCTCGGACCTGGCAACTAAGACCACCCCATTACGGCGCACCGGCGCGAATCTCGGATTCCCGAACCTTAGGGATCGGCCATCGACTACACGCCGACGCAGAGGACGACTAGCGCGTGCGAGCCACGGCAATGGCGCCGCTGGATGCCCCGACTGCTGTGGGCACAGCCACACGAGCGCGCGCCCTGTGCAGGAGACCGGTCGCTCTCGCGACGGATGGGGGGATCTGCCATATAGCGGCGAGCTTTCCTTGCCTACGCGAAGCAGATCAAAGCACCCGACAGAGATAGCACCGCGATGGTCCCCGGTGTCGCAGACATCGCTACAACGGCACCGCAGAGCGCGAAACAGGACCGGATTCGGGCGAGGCCGCCGGGCGGGTCTGACAGGCGCTGGGCGCGGGCCAGCACGGCAATTCCAGCCGCAGCCAAACCGTGAGCCGGCGTGCCCGCGCCGGACAGAGTCAAAAGCCCATCGAGGAGAGGTCGGCGCCCATAGGCGCGGGCGGCGGCATCGTCGGCGCACATCTCCAGTAGAGAACTGACGTGCATCGCCGCACCGGCAAACAGTCTGATGGCGGGAAGAGCGGTAGTGAGCCCGCGCACGGCGGCGACGAGGTATGCGTGACGCCCCTTGAGGTGAGCACGTTCGTGAGCAATGACGGCGTTGAGTTGGCGTTGGTCGAGCGCGGTCAACGCTGCGGTGGTGACAACGATCGCCGGCGGCCGACCTGCGACACAGTAGGCCGCAGGTGTGGGCGCGTCTATGACGATGACATCGCTTCCGATTGGTCTGCCGACCAGACGCACGCCATCAGCGTGGGCGAAGGTGTGGCTGCGCATCCGGCTCAGCGCCCGGCCGAACCGCATGCTAACTGCGATCAGGCTCGCGACTGTGAGAGCCATCGCTGCGATCGCGACGACTTGGGCCACTCCGCCGCCGTGCCCCAGTGCGATCGCGCGAAGGCGCTCCAGGCACGACACCAGTAGTTCGTCGGGGTTGTCCCAGTGCCCGGCGGCCTCGACGAGCAGCAGCCCGACGACGGCAATTGAGCAGCCGATCACCGTCACGATGGCCGTCAGCCAGGCGGTGATCGCCAAGCGCGGCGCCCAGCCGACTGCAGTGATCCGCACCAATACCGTGGGCCCGATCATCAGGACGGCGGCAACGTAGAGCAGCAAGGCTGCAGCGATCGTCACCGTCGACCGGTCTTGCCCGACAGGCGCCGCAGGGCGTTACGCAAACTTGCGGACTCCTCCGCGTCGATCTGCGCCACAAAGTGGTTGAGGACCGCCTCTGAACGTCCCCCTCCGCTCAGCGCCTCCAGCATCAGTCGCGCGCTGTGTTCCTCGCGCGTGAGGGTAGGCCGGTAGCGGTAGGCCTTGCCGTCGCGTTCCCGCGATAGCCAGCCTTTGCTGTGCAGGTTGTCCATCGTCGACATCACCGTCGTGTAGGCGATATGTCGCTCGGCGCCCAGCTCGTCGAAAATCTCCCTGACCGTGGTGGCGGAGTCGGTCCCGCGATTCCACAGACGGTCCATGACCGTCGCTTCGAGTTCCCCGAAGCCGCGCACCCGAGCCATTGTCGGACCTCCTGACCTAGTCAGTAGGTAGCTTACGACGTCACGCGTCGCCTCGGGTCTGTCGACGCGCCTGGACCCAGCCAGCATGGCATTGGAGCCGACGCTTGCGAAACAGGGTTGCACTTCTGCCGCCGGGTGGCCGTAGATGCGGCGGCGTTGTCATAGCTGCCAGTCCTGCGCTCCGTCGTTTTCGTTGTAAACACCGGTGGAGTTCCGCACAACGACTGGGTCGCCGCTTCCGAAGGTGTTGAAAAACCATTGCGCATTGCTGGGACTCAGGTTGGGACAGCCGTGGCTGACGTTGCGACGGCCTTGGTCTGCCACCGACCAGGGTGCCCCGTGGACGAAGATGCCGGCGTTGTTGATCCGCACAGCGTGCCGGACTTTGATTTTGTAGCCTTCGGCGGATGTTATGGGAACGCCGTAGGTCGAGGAGTCCATCACCATGTCGGCGAACTTCTCGAGAACGTAGTAGGTCCCGTTAGGTGTCTCATAGCCCGGTTTGCCCAGGGATACCGGCATCGTCCTCTCCAGGGCGCCGTTGCGGGTGACTTTCATTTGCAGGGTCGCGTTGTCGATGGTCGCCACCAACGCATCACCGGTGCGAAAGCTCGACTTCGTTCCGCCCGCGTCGATGGTGACCGCGGTGTTGGCCGGCCAGAATTCCATCGGACGCCATCTGAGTTGGGTGGTACTCATCCAGTAAAACTTTCCCGCAACGGCGGGGGTTGATGAAATGCGGACAGCCTGTTCAGCGAGACCGCGGTCGGTGATCGGAATCTGAAAATTGATGATGATGGGCTTGCCAACGCCAACAACTGCGCCGTTCACGGGGTTGAACGTGGGGGGAGCGAAGACCGGCGGTCCCAGGTACGGGTCCGGATTCTGGCCGGCCGCTGCTGTTCCTGGTGTGGTCATTGGCGGCCCCAAGGGGGCCCCGGGATCGGCCGGATCCGATGAAGCGGGAGCGGGAATCGTCAGGATGTCGCTCGGTGCAGGTTCTGGAAGTCGCGGTTCGGCTGCAGCCGAGGTCGTGATCGGGAGCGCTGTCACCGCCACGATAGCGACGAGAACCTCGACGATCGCGGTCCTAAGCCGGCGCCGCAGGATGCCACCTCCCATCGGGTGAGACACCTTTCCCTTGTTCGCCGACCGCTTACGGGGCTGGCAGGCCATCGTATCTACGTAGCGGCATAGTAGATGCTGAACTTCCTGAGGTGCTAGTGCCGCTGCCGGTCGGCCCCCGCGGTGTGGTCGCCGGTCACGACTTCTGGTTGAGGGCGCGTTCGACCGCCGCCGACAGCTCCCCGTAGTCGTTGAACTTCAGCTTGTCCCCGTTGAGGAAGAACGTCGGCGTGCCCCTGACGCCGAGGGCCTTGCCATCGGCCACGTCGAGTTTCACCCGCTCGAGCGTTGCGGGGTCGCTGTAGGCCGCGTCGTAGCGGGCCAAGTCCAGACCGAGCTCGGTGGCAAATTCCCGGAACAGTGAGTCCGCGGGTGTCTGGCGCTCGCCCCATTCGGCCTGGGTCTCGTACATCTTCTTGTACATGGCCTCGAACCTGCCCTGCTGGGCTGCCGACTCCACCGCACGCGCCGCCCTTTCGGCGTTGAAGTGCGACGGGATGGGGAAGTAGCGGACAACGACGTTGAGCCGCTCGCCGTATTCGCTGCGCAGCCGCTCGACCATGGGGAAGGCGGCGCGGCACGCCTCGCACTCAAAGTCCAGGAATTCCACCAGGGTGACGGCCTCACGTGACGCCTCGCCGAGACGATGGCTGTTGTCGCGGACCAACTGACCCGGTGGGCCGCTGTCGGATTGAGTGGTGGCAGTGTCGTCGCCCCGAACGGACAGATACACGCCCGTCCCTACGAGCAGGGTGATGACCGCGAAGGCCGTCAGAAGGATTCGCGTGACAGGGGCCATCGGTAAATCCTCCAATGACGTCGGTAAGAAGCGGTCCCGGGCTGTTGGTCTGGCGGTTACACGCTGCGCAACCCTGGGCCGCGCGGCATGGCCCCGATGATATACGTAGCGGCACCGTAGATGATCATAGCGAGTACTTCGGCCACTGTTCGACTCGAAATCCTCAGTGCCAGAACCATTTAAGGGCGATGGGCAGTTCCCCCGTCGTGACGGTACCGTCGCCATCCCGTGACCCAAACGATGTTCCCCCTGGGGCCGGCGGGACGTACGTTGCAGTTGATACGTAACAACTACGTACGTAACCACTCAGGAGGAACTTATGCGATCAGGATTCGCTCATGTCGGGGCCATCAACCTGACGGGCATCTCAGCTGCGATCCTCGCCGGCGGACTGGCGCTGTCGGCAGCCGTCTACACCGCGCCTCAGGCGAGCGCCGCCTGCGCGGGACAGTTGGACCCGGTCACCGGGAACTGCTGGACCGTCGAGAGCCGTAATCGTCTGGGGGCGGCGAACGGCGCCGCAGGCTGCCGCCCAGGCGAGCTGGGCAACTGCCGTGCCGCCCGGCAGAACGCCATCAGGCCGGGTGCGACATTGCCCTCCGCGGCGGATCGTCCGGTCTCCAGCCCCCCGGCCCGGGGGGGCAGGCGGTAGCACACACCTGCTCCGGTTCGGCGCCATCTCATTCGAATTCCGTCGCCGTCGTCTCGGCGATGGTTCACAGAAAGTGACTCCATCATGAACGAAGGCTCACAGAAGGAACGCACCCGACTTCCCGGTCGGGCCTCCGAGAGCTGTGCTGAACCGCGCCCGTCGCTCCACGAATCGCTCGCAATCCTCCGGGGGAACGTGCGACACGACCTTCCCGCCTCGCTCGTGGTGTTCCTCGTCGCGTTGCCGCTCTCTCTGGGTATCGCTATTGCCTCGGGCGCACCGCTGATGGCAGGCCTGATCGCCGCCGTCGTCGGCGGTATCGTCGCGGGGGCGATTGGCGGGTCCCCGCTGCAGGTCAGTGGCCCCGCCGCGGGCCTCACCGTCGTGGTGGCCGAGATCGTCAACAAATTCGGCTGGGAGATGACCTGTCTGATAACCCTCGGCGCGGGCGCGCTGCAGATCCTGTTCGGTTTGAGCAGGCGGGCGCGCGCTGCCCTTGCCATCGCACCGGTAGTGGTTCACGCCATGCTTGCCGGCATCGGGGTGACCATCGCCTTGCAGCAGTTCCACATTCTGCTGGGCGGTACATCGCAAAGCTCTGCCTGGCAGAACCTCACGGAGCTGCCGCGATCGGTCCTCAACCACCACCTGTCCGACGTCATCATCGGCGCCGTGGTGATCGCGCTCCTCGTGTTGTGGCCCAAGCTGCCAGCGAAGGCGCGCGTCGTCCCGGGAGCTTTGGCCGCCATCACCGTGGCGACGGTGTTGGCCGTTGTCACCGACTCACCGGCGGAGCGAATCTCCCTGACGGGTGACTTCTTCCAAGCATTGAGCCTGCCAACGCTAACCGGACCCGCCAATGGTGATTGGCCGGGCGTGATCTTCAGCGTGCTGACTGTCGCGCTGATCGCCAGCGTCGAATCGTTGCTGTCCGCTGTGGCCGTCGACAAACTCCACTCAGGACCACGAACCAACCTCGATCGCGAATTGCTTGGTCAAGGTAGCGCGAACGTGGTGTCAGGCTTCCTGGGTGGTCTACCCGTCACCGGGGTCATCGTCCGCAGCTCCACCAACGTGGCCGCCGGCGCACGAACGCGATCCTCAGCAATCCTGCACGGTGTGTGGATCCTGCTGTTCGCCTCGCTGTTCAGCAACCTCATCGAGCTGGTCCCCAAGGCAGCGCTGGCTGGCCTGCTCGTCGTCATCGGCCTGCAGCTGGTCAAGCTCGCGCACGTAAAACTCGCCTGGCGCACCGGCGATCTCGCGGTCTACACCATCACGATCGTGTGCGTGGTCTTCCTCAATCTGCTCGAAGGTGTCGGCATTGGACTCCTGGTGGCGATCAGCATCCTGGTTGCCCGGGTGATGCGCACACACATGGAAGCCCGGCCCTTCGGCACACAGGGTTCACGGCAGTGGCACGTCGCTCTCGACGGGTCGCTGAGCTTTCTGTCGCTCCCACGACTCACCGCGACGCTGAGCACCGTTGACGCAGGGGCGCACACCACGCTCTCCATCAACGCCGACTACATCGACCGCGCCTGCTCCGAGGCCATCTCTGAGTGGAAACGCGCCCACGAGGCTGGCGGCGGCACGGTCATGATCATCGAGTCCAGCCAGGCTGAGCTGCATCATGCGCTACTGAAGCCGCCGCAGCGCCACTTCAGCTCCCGCGCCATGGGCTTGGTTCCATGGCGGTCGTGGCCTCGAAGCGAGACCGTCGGTACCGGTGCGTCGATCATTGATGGCATCACGGAGTACAACCAGCGCGGGTCCCATGCCCTGCGACCCCACGTCGCCGAGCTGGTAAACGTCCAGGACCCCGATGCGTTTTTCCTCACCTGCACCGATTCCCGCATTCTGCCCAATGTCATCACCTCCAGCGGCCCGGGCGATCTGTTCACCGTCCGCAACGTTGGCAACCTTGTTCCCGCCGACGTCAACGATGGGTCGGTCGACGCCTCACTGAGTTTCGCGCTCAATCAACTGCGCGTGAATTCCGTTGTAGTGTGCGGTCATTCGTGCTGCGGCGCGATGAAGGCCTTGTTGCCGGGTTCTAAGAGCCCCCACGCTGCGGTGGCCCAGTGGCTCCGCCACGCCTCGGACAGTGTCCTGGCTTACCAAAACCATCACCCCGCCCGGATGAGCGCCGAACTGCAGGGTTTCAGCTCGGCCGACCAGCTCGCCATCGTCAATGTCGCGGTTCAAGTAGAACGTCTGACCCGCCATCCCATGCTGGCTGAAGCGGTGCAAGCTGGTCGCGTGCGAGTGGTCGGCATGTTCTTCGACATTGGCGCAGCCCACGTCTATGAGATCGACGAGTACGGCATCCTGGGGCAAGGCGAGGCTTCAAGAGCTGGCGTTCGCGGCGGGCATCGCCGGGACGGCAACAGGTCCCTGTGGTGACGGCCAGACGTGGAACCTGCTCCGCCCGCCCGTGCGGGTGTCAGCGGACTGTTCGCCGAGACGGGCAGAAGCGAAACAGCCGAGGGTTCCCATCCGATCCCGACGTCCGCTGACCAGCCCCGAGCGCGGCTGGGGTACGCGGCTCCGCTGGAGGTTAGACAGCGCGGCCGTGCGTTCGTTATCTTTTCGAGACCTCATGTGACGGGTCGGTCGACTAGTGGCGAAAGGGAGGGTCGGGTCTTGGATTTCGTTGCCCCGCGTGCGGCAAGGCGGGCTGGCGGTGTTCGTTTCGTCATCGCGATCGCCGCGCTTGCGCTGCTCGTCCCGCCGTGGTGCGGTCCCGCCGCTGCCGACCCGCAAGATGACCCGCTGGTGGAGCTCAAGGAACTGTCTCAGCAGGCTGAGCAGCTGGCCGCGACTGTTCAAACAGCGCAGGCGACTCTGGACAACAGACTTCAAGCACTCACGCGCGCCGATCAGGCGCACGCCGTCGATCTGGCAGAATTCGATGCCGCCAGCGGGCGTTTGGCCAGCTACCAGCAGGCCGTCGACGTTCTCGCGGCCGCGGTTTACACCGGCGGGCGCGCAGATGGTCTCCACGCGCTCCTTACGGCTACCACGCCCAAGGGCCTGATCGACAAGCTGTCCGTTCAACGGGTGATGGCCACGGAGATGTCGTCGCGGATGCGCGGATTCCGACAGGCTGAGCGGGAGGCAAAGCTCCGCGAAGCCACAGCCGCCAAGTCTGCGGCCGCAGCCGCGGCTGCCGTTGAAGCGGCTGCCGAGGTGCGAGCGGATCTGCAGAGCACGCAGTCAGAGCTTCGAAGCCGAATCGCCGCGGTGCAAGCGAAGGGCCTCATGCTGGACACCGCTGGACAAGCCGTATCGCCAGGCTCCGTCATCTTGCCAGGCTCCGTCATCGCGGCGTCAGATCTGGTCGCACCGGTCCCCGCGATCGGGATGAATGGGCTGGTGCCCAACGCGAGTGTGCTGGCTGCCTACATCATGTCCACCTTCCCCGGTGTGCAGTCCATCGGTGGGGTCCGCGCAGACCCGCTTCCGGACCACCCCAGTGGCCGCGCCCTGGACATCATGACTGGCACAAACATGGACTTGGGGGACGCAATCAACGCCGACCTCCAGCGGCAGGCAGGACGCTTCGGTATCGACTACACGATGTGGCGTGTGCCGGATCATTTCAACCACGTCCACGTCACGGTCTCCTGACGTCCCGAGTGCGCTGACGTTCCAGTTCGCGCAACATGTTGTTGTAGGACGCCAGATCGTCGTCGTAGCCGGCGTCGGCGTGCCGGTCTGAGCGGGTCGAGGTGCGCCGGTCCTGGCGTGCCCACTGCGTCACCAAGGCGACCACCACCATGATCAGCGGCACTTCGCTTGCGCCCCAGGCGATGGCGCCGCCGAGATGCTGGTCGTCGTTGAGGTTGGCCACCCACGGCAGGGCCAGTCCGCGATAGAAGTTCCCGCCGACGACCGATGTCATGGTCATCATCGCGACACCGAAGAATGCGTGGAACGGCATGATGGCGAACAACAGTGCGAGCCTGCCGATGAACGGCAGTCGGCGCGGTCCGGGATCGACGCCGATGATGCCCCAGTAGAACAGGTAGCCGGTGATCAGGAAGTGCACCGCCATGAACTCGTGTCCCCAGTGGTAGCGAACCAGGGTGTCGAACAACGGGGTGAAGTACACGGCGTACAGCGAGCCGACGAACAACACGAACGCCGTGACGGGACTGGACAGGAACGCGGTGAACGGCGCATGCACCGCGCGCACAATCCATTCCCGCGGACCGGGCGGCGTCCCCGGCGCGGCGCTGGGCAGCACCCGCAACGCCAGGGTGACCGGCGCCCCGAGGACCAGCAGAACCGGCACGAACATGTTCAGCATCATGTGCTCGGCCATATGCACGCTGAACATCGCCGATCCGTAGGACCGCACCCCCGAACCGGTTGCGACCACCAATGCCGCGCAACCGGCGAGCCAGGAGACCGTGCGGCCGACCGGCCACCGGTCACCCCGCCGACGCAACCGGACCACGCCGACCAGGTACCCGCAGGCAAGGGCAAGGCCCAGAACCCCGAGGAAGGTGTCCAAACGCCAGAACGTCGCCAGTCGCAGCGCGGTCGGGGCGCCGGGCAGTTCATAGCCCAGCAGGACGTCCCAGATGCTCGGCCGGGTCGCCAGCAGGCCGGGCGCGGTCTGAATCGCCATCAGGGACAGCCCCGCCGGCACGGCCATCGCCGCGGCCAGCCGCGCCGGCACCGGGATGCTGCGCCCCCCGCGAAGTGCGACCACCCCGGCCACGAGTCCAGCGGCCAGTACCGCGCCGACGAACAGACCGAGCACGCCGTACCCGCTCGTGAGATCTCCCGCCCGTAACCCCAGGAGCAGCAGGCCGTAGATCACCGCGACCGACCCCGCGGCCAGGGCCGTGACCGTGACGCGGCGGCGCACGGCGGGATCGCTCGGCGCCGCGGCGTTCACGACCGTCACGCCGGCCCACACGGCCACGGCGACGGCGAAGACGATCACCGAACTGGTCGCATAGTCGTGGTCGGGACCCTGACCGGCGTTTCCGGTGACCGGGACGGCGACCACCCCCACCAGAGCCGGAATCATCAGCGGCACATGCCATTCCCACCGCACCGTCAGCCGCACCGTGACGGCGAGCACCGCCGAGACCACGACGACGGCCACCCACCCCCGCCCCGTCTCCGACGCCTCCAGCGCGGCGGCGAGCCGGCCGCTGACGAGCAACCGGGTCGCGGAGACGCCCGCGTCCGCGGCGGTCTGCACCACCACCATGACCAGCGCGGCGATCACCCATACCGGAGCCACCCGTTCCACCACCAGATGTGCCCGGAATGCTGCCAGGTCCAGGACCCCCCGGTCGTCGGGGCGGGCGGTGATGACAACCAGCACCAGGCCACCCAGGCACACCGCGCCCGCGAGGGTGGCGGTGAAGTAGCCGACGGCCTCGGCGACGGTCGTGGCCGTCGCGGGGGACAGTGCCGTGAGCACATACACCGCAACCGCGCCGGCCGCCACGGCGAAGCCGAGCAGCAGCGACGGGACTGCTGCCCGGCCGGTGTCAGCAGCTGTGGACGTCATGGGCTCCGTTCCGGGTCAGCCGGCGGTCGAGGGCGCTCCACCGATTGTTGCGGACGCTACACCGGGAACCATTTCCCGGGCCCTGCTCTCGCTCTGGCCTGTCGATGTAGCCCGCCGCCACGGTATTGACCCGGATTCCCGCGGCGGCCAAGTCGCACGCGTGCCGCATCCCGCTCGACGGGCATCTGCCGCATCCGACCACGCTGATGAGGCTGATTACCCGCAGCGGTTCGGCAGCTGTCGACAGGCTCAACGAGGCCCTGTTGGCCAAGGCCGCCGAGGCCAAAGTGCATCGCACCAATAGGGTTCGCACCGACACCACGGTGGTGCCGGCAAATCTGGCCTACCCGACCGATTCGGGGCTGTTGGCCAAAGCGGTGCGCCGAATCGGGTCGGCTGCCAAGCGGATTCAGGACGCCGGCCGTGCGCACCCGGGTGCGTGACCGTTCCCGCGCGGCCGCCAACCGTGCTCATGCGGTCGCTGCCAAACTGCGGCTCAGGCTCGGTAATGGGCTGTGGCGAAGCCACCGCGGCGGTGCTGGCCACGGGCGGCGAGCTGGCCGGATTGGCCCGCGCCGCCGCTTGTGATGCCCAGCGGCTGCTCATCAACGTCAAGCAGGCGATCCGCCGAGGGAAGGTCAAAGCCGCCCAACTGGCCGCCCGTGGTCAGCGGGACGCCGCCGCCTGCCGGCCCCGGGGCCGACTCGTGCCAGCGGTCAACGAATTGCAGAAACTGGTCGCCCTCACCCACCAGATCGTCACCCAGACCCACCAGCGGGTAGCCGAGCAGACACCCGCCGGCGCCGACCGGCGAGTCAGCCTGCACGAAAGCGGTGCCCGCCCGAACGCCGAGGTCCGCTTGGGCAAACCGGTCGAGTTCGGCCACAACGGCCAGTCACCGACGACGGCATCGTGCTCGACCACTCCGTCGAGGTCGGCAACCTTCCCGACGCATCGTCACCGCCGACCGCGGCTACTGCGAGAAACGCGTCGAAGACGCCCTGCACGACCTGGGTGTGCGCCCCGTCGTGACACCCCGCAATGGCAAACCATCCCCGGCCCGGCGAGAAGAAGAACACCGGCCCGCCCTCCAGCGAAAGACGATTTCGCGCAACGGATTTGAATGTCGTCTTAGCGTTCCCGCGAGTAGTTGAGCTATATTCCGGAACGGTTTTCAGCGGTGCCACTCTTCGGACGCAGCCCGGGTGCTCCAACCACCACGCTGTGCCTGATTCGAGACGGCACTGAGTCCTCGCCGCGGCCCAGCGCCACTAGGGTCGACCATCATGTACCGATGGCGGCGCGTGACCGCACTTGTGACCGCCGCTGTTTGCATCCTGACCGCCTCGCCGGCTCACGTCGTTCCCCACAGCGCGGCTCAGCCCAACGCCAACCAGCCTCTGGCTGTACCGCCCGGCGGCCCGGCACAGGCCTGGCTGGTGGCTGACATGGTCAGCGGAGCGATCCTCGCCGGCCAAGACGCCTATGGCGCCTACGCGCCGGCCTCAACCATTAAGCCGCTGCTGGCGATGGTGGTCCTCGACCAGTTACGGCCCGATGCCGCCGCGCGGGCCAACCAGTCACACACCCAGGTGGAATGCTCGTGCGCCGGTCTGGTCGCCGGTCAGGTCTACACCGTCCGTCAGTTACTCGACGGACTGCTGCTGGTGTCAGGCAACGATGCGGCCAATATGCTCGCCGACATGTTGGGGGGCTATCGGATCGCGGTGGCCAAAATGAACGCCAAAGCTGCCGCTGTCGGCGCCCGCTCTACCCGTTCCAACTCGCCGTCCGGGCTCGACGGGCCGGGCTGGGAATCGGTCAGTTCCCCGCACGACCTGGCGGTGATCTACCGCTTTGCGCTGAAATACCCTCTGCTGGTTCAGATCATGCACCAGCGTGCGGCACTGTTCCCGGACGGCAGGGGCGGGACGCGGCAGATCGCCAACCAGGACGCGCTGCTCTCCAGCTACCCCGGATTCATCGCCGGCAAAACCGGCTTCACCAACCTAGCCCGCAAGACCTACGTCGCGATGGCTCAGCGCAACGGAAGGCGACTGGTCGCGGTCCTGATGTACAGCCACGGCGATTTAGAAGGTCAGGCTCGATCCGTTCTGGACTGGGGCTTCAGCCTGGCCTAGTGCGCGGGATCACAGAGAGCACCCAGCCGCCACGCTTGATCAGCCGTTCGGATGCTCGGCCGCGTAGAGCGCCTCGGAACCGGGCACGGTGACCGGCACCGGCGGAAGCTGCCCTTCGTCACCACCGTTGCGCACGCGTTCATAGATCTCGACAGCGGTCTGCCGATACTGGCCGGGTCGACCGTCACGCTCAAGCAGCGAGGCCACGATCAGCACCTGGTATTCGCGCAGTCCGTGTTCCCGGGCAGCGAAGCGCAGCAGGGAATTCTGGTCGTATCGGGCCGCGCTGCCTGAGATCAACGTGGACAGAATCTGCGCGGGCGTGGCCGTCGGATCGACGTTCCATCTGCCCACCCCGATCAATCCCTCGAGGCGGTGGTGATCGCCGGCCATGGCCGCTACCGGATCGCGGGCCCAGTCGGGAATGCCCAGCGCCGCGGTATCAGACTGCGCGGCGCTTTGCCGCAGATCCTCAGCCGATACGCACCGTCGACCGCCCCCGGTCGGCACGCACGTCGCCTGGGCGATCTCGGAGAGCAATCCCGGTGTGACCGATCCGGTAGCCGGGTCGGTGACGTCGTCGAGCTGTCGGCCTGCCTGCACGGTGACTACTCCGACCCTGCTGGCCGGATCCATCAACTGTTCCACGACAGCGGCGGGCTGGCGCCCCGGTGAGACAACATAGAAACCCGGTTCCACGGTGTCCATCGGCGGCGTGTGTGACCGTGCCGCTGAGGCGAACGACTGCGCCGCGTCCACCACGCCCAACGCGGCCAACCGTTCTTCGACAACCGGCACACTGTCGCCGGGGCGCACCTCGAGGACCCTGTCGTGGTCGCGATCAGCGGTCACGGACTGCGGGGCAGCGCCGTCAGGGGCGGGCCGCCCCACACTGGTCCATGTCACCGCCGCCGCCCCGACGATCGCGCACAGCCCGGCCACCGCAGAGAGCAGTCGCAGGCGCCGACCGGCCCCCGGTCCCGCATCGCTGGGGTCGCCCATCTGCGTCAGAGGGTGCGTCGTGACACGGTCAGCGGCATGCCCACCGAGCTGGCCCAACCGCTCAGGCGGTTGGACGCGGGCCCCGCGGCGGGGGCGCTCATTGGGTGTGGCTGGTGACAACGGTGCCGCGACCCTCCCGTGCGTCGAGTTCCATCCCGGACCTCTCTACTATCGAGGTACGTAGATTTCGGGTTACTCTACCCATCCGGCATCCCCAGTGTCGCTGGACCAGAGCCCGTGGGGGCTGGCATTTGCTGCCCACCCTGGGGGGCGCTGTGAACCGGAGGAGACCGCGTTGGCGACAAAGCTTGAACTGGAACTGTCGACGCTGTTGCCCGACGGGCACGACGACGGCGACGGCTGCATGGACCGGCTGTCTGAAGCATTAGCGCGAACGCCAGGAGTCGACGAGGCGCACATCGTCACCGGAGCCGACGGTCCCGCGCAGCTGTGTCTGCATTATGACCGCGACGCGCTGACCGTCAGCACCCTGCGCGAGTTGGCCTTTCGTGCGGGCGCCGAGATCACCGACCGGTACGGCCACGTGGTGTGGCAGGCCAGCGGACTCAAGCGGCCACGGCGGGCCGAGCGCATCACCGCCGAATTGGAGAGAGTCCCCGGTGTGCTGGAGGCCCGCGCCTGGTCGGATGGGCCTCTGCGCATCGAGTTCGACCGCGAACAGATCGGCGAGCAGGACCTGCGCGCCCAACTCGCCGGACTGGGTGTGCGCGTACAGCATGACCGGGCACTCACCGTCCCACCGGGACCGCCGGCACCGACCGGGGAACACCGCCCCTCGGTCGCTGAAGGGGAAGAGCACCACCACGGAGGGCTGTTCGGCGACAGGAGCGAACTGATTTTCGCCATCGCCTGCGGAGTATTCCTCGCCGTCGGATTCGGTCTGTCCTTCGTATCGGCTGCGCCGCAGTGGCTTTCGCTGGTCTTCTATCTGCTGTCCTTCGCGACGGGGGGGTATTTCACCGCCCGGGAGGCATTCGAGTCGATCCGGGCAGGCCGCTTCGAAATCGACCTCCTCATGCTGGTGGCGGCCCTGGGGGCGGCGGCGTTGGGCGACTTCGCCGAAGGCGCGCTGCTGCTGTTCCTGTTCGGAATCGGCCACGCGTTGGAGGGCTACGCGATGGGTCGGGCCAGGCGGGCGATCGAATCGCTGGCCGACATCGCACCCAAAACCGCCATGGTCCGCCGCGGCGCCGAGGTGACCGAAGTTCCGGTGGAAGAACTCGATGTCGGTGACGTCGTCGCAGTCAAGCCCAATTCCCGGATTCCCGCGGATGGATTCGTCATCGAGGGCCGCAGCAGCGTCGACCAGGCACCGGTGACCGGCGAGAGCGTTCCGGTCGATAAGTCTGCGGTACCGGACCGCCAACGGGCCGCAGCCAACCCCGACGGGCTGCCCGACCAGAACCGGGTCTTCGCCGGAACCATCAACGGCCAGGGTGCCCTCGACATCGTCGTGTCGCGGCCGTCGGCCGACAGCACCCTTGCACGCGTGGTCACGATGATCAGCGAGGCCGAAACGCAGGTCTCGCCGACCCAGCGGCTCACCAAGAAGTTCGAGCGCATCTTCGTACCCCTTGTGCTGGGCTTGGTCGCCGTACTCCTGTTGGCGCCGTTGGTAACCCACGAGCCGTTCGCAACGTCGTTCTACCGGGCCATGGCAGTCCTCGTCGCGGCCAGCCCCTGCGCGCTGGCCATCGCCACCCCGAGTGCAGTCCTGGCCGCCGTGGCCCGTGCCGGCAACGCCGGCGTGCTGATCAAGGGCGGCGGCCCACTGGAGAGCCTGGGCGGACTGACCGCAATCGCCTTCGACAAGACGGGCACCCTGACCACCGGTGAGCCCCGCGTCGTCGAGGTGCTCCCCGCACCGGGCGTGGACGAGACCGACCTGCTGCAGGTTTGTGTGGCAGTCGAGGAACTCTCCGACCATCCCCTGGCCGCGGGGCGGGCGGCGGGGGGGCGCCCCCCCCCCGGGACACCCCCCCCCCGGGGGGGGCGCGGGGGGGAAGCGCTCATCGGACGCGGGGTCCGGGGCACGGTCAATGGGGAGGAGGTCTACATCGGCAAGCCCGGCCTGTTCAGCCAACTGGGGGGACCCACGATGCCCAGCGAACTGATGGCCGGCATCCTGCAAGCCCAGACGCAGGGCCGCACCATCATGGTGGTGCGCCGCGGCGGCACATTCCTTGGCGCGATCGGCCTGATGGACACCCCCCGCGAATCCGCGCGCACCGTCGCCGACAGCCTGCGCAAGCTGGGCATCACCCGGATGATCATGATCTCCGGGGACAACCAACAAGTGGCCGACGCGATCGCCGCGCAGACCGGCATGGACGAGGCCTGGGGGGATCTGCTGCCTGAGGACAAAGTCGAGGCAATCAAGCGACTGCGTGAGGAGCATCAGGTCGCTATGGTCGGCGACGGGGTCAACGATGCCCCCGCAATGGCCAACGCAACCGTCGGGATCGCCATGGGCGCCGCCGGATCCGACGTCGCCCTGGAAACCGCCGATATCGCCCTGATGGCCGATAACCTCGATGCGTTGCCGTTTGCCGTCGGACTCAGCAGAAGCACCCGCCGCATCATCCGCCAGAACCTCCTGGCCAGTCTCGGTGTCGTCGCGCTTCTCATCCCCGCTACCCTCTTCGGACTCAGCATCGGGCTGGCCGTACTCGTCCACGAAGGCTCAACACTCGTGGTGGTGGCAAATGCGTTGCGGTTGTTGCGTTTTCCCGCACCGGAGTCCGGCCACCGTGAGCCGCTGGGGCCACGCCCGCCGGACGCCGGATAGGAAACGTCGGGGAAAGTGGGCAGCGAAGGTAGGGAGGACAATGAGCAAGCAGGACGCTGACCAGCCCGCAGGACGCAGACGGCTTCTGTTGACGGGCGCTTTGGTGACCCTCGGCGCGGTCGCGGTCGCGGTCGCACTCAGCGTCGGTGCCCTGCGACTGCCGGGCTCGCAGCCGTCTGGGCCCTCCGCCGAGAGTTCCGCCCAACAGCGGTGCGAATCGGATGTCACCAAACGGCTGGCCGCCCCCGATAAAGCGCACCTCTCGCAGGTACGCACCGAAGACAGCAGCCTCGACCTCGAAGGCCGCGATCTGTTCCCGGTGACGCTGGAAGAGCCGCTCAAGGGTGTCGACACCTCACGCATCACCGTGCTCAACGTCTCCGGGGTGGTCAATGCCCAGACCGAAGTCGAATCTGTCATCCAAGACCACTTCACCTGCCGCGCCTACTTCGTCGACGGCGCGCTGGCGCACACCCTTGTGGTGTTCGACGAGAAGCATTGAGGTCTCGCAGATGACGATGCGACGCCCACGGCGGGTTCCGCCTGTCCTGCTCACAGCAGCCTTCGCGCTGCTCATGTGGATCACCTCCACGGTCACGCCGAAACTGGATATCCCCCTGCCGCCGCGGGCGGCACTGGCATTCGCTTTTGCGGCTGCGGGAATGTTCGTGATGACTGTTGCCGTGCAGGGGTTCCGTAAGCAGCGAACATCGGTGAACCCCCTCGACTTGACCCGAACGTCCGCCTTCGTCACCACCGGCGTCTATCGCGTGAGCAGGAACCCGATGTACTTGGCGATGTTGCTGGGACTGCTGGCCTTGGGGTGTTTCTTGAGCAACCCCATCTCGGTGGGCATCGCGGTGCTGTTCGTGCCGACCATCACCCGCCTTCAGATCATCCCGGAAGAACGGGTCCTGTCGGGCCGGTTCGGATCTGCATATACGACCTACTGCGCGACAGTGCGGCGCTGGATCTGATCGCGCCGCCGTGCTCTGCCACAACCAGATCCGCGAGGCGTCCATCGTTCGGCGTGTGCAACGTGGGCCGCTCAACTGCAAACGCGCACAGGGACTGCGGGACGGTAACTCCTAGCATCCAGATATGGATGCTCTATGTATCCGGCAGCATCGCTGGAGCACCTGGGTCATCGGCGGTTAGCTTGGCGGGATGAGTCTGGCTGTCAGAGGTGCGGTAAGGCAGAGCCCCGTCACCGATTCTCCCGCAACATCATCGGTGTTCCTGCGCTACGACCTGCCCGCCTCTCTGGTCGTCTTCCTGGTGGCTCTGCCGCTGTCACTGGGCATCGCGATGGCCTCGGACGCCCCGCCGCTGGCGGGTCTGATCGCCGCGGTCGTCGGTGGCGTGGTCGCGGGTGCACTGGGAGGCTCGCCGCTGCAGGTCAGCGGGCCGGCAGCCGGATTGACCGTCATCGTCGCCAGTCTGGTCGCCGAGTTCGGCTGGGCGGTCACCTGCGCGATCACGGTATGCGCCGGATTCCTTCAGATTCTGTTCGGATTGACCAGAGTGGGCCGCGCCGCTCTGGCTATTTCGCCGATGGTGGTCCACGCGATGCTCGCCGGCATCGGGATCACCATCGCGCTGCAACAGATGCACGTCCTGCTCGGTGGGGAGTCATACAGTTCGGCCTGGCACAACCTCATTAGGCTGCCCTCGCATATCGGAGCGAACCTGCCGGGGACGGCGATCGGACTGCTGGTGATCGCGATTCTGATTGCGTGGCAGCGCCTTCCGGTGCGTGCGCGCAAAATCCCCGGGCCCCTGGTCGCCATCCTGGTCGCCACCATCGTCTCGTCGATATTCAATCTCGGCATACCGCGCGTCGAATTGGACGGCTCGCTACTGGATGCGCTGCAACCGCCCAGCCTGCCCGACGGCCTGTGGGGCGGGTTCGCCGTCGGTGTGCTGACCGTGGCATTGATCGCCAGCGTGGAGAGCCTGCTGACAGCAGTCGCGGTCGACAGGATGCAGACCCGGGTCCGCAGCAACCTCGACCGGGAACTGATCGGACAGGGAGCAGCCAACATGCTCTCCGGTGCCATCGGAGGCCTGCCGATCACCGGGGTCATCGTGCGCAGCTCCGCCAACGTCGCAGCGGGAGCGCGGACCCGCGCCTCGAGCGTTCTCCACGGCATCTGGGTTCTACTGTTCGCACTGCCGTTCGCCGGGCTGGTGGAGCAGATCCCCACCGCCGCGCTGGCCGGGCTGCTCATCGTCATCGGCATTCAACTGGTGAAGGTCACCCATATCGAGACCGCTCGGCGCACTGGCGATCTCGCGGTCTACCTGATCACCCTGGTCGGCGTGGTCTTCCTCAACCTCCTCGAAGGCGTGCTTCTCGGCCTGGCGCTCTCGGTAGTGATGACGCTCTACCGAGTCGCACGCGCTGATATCTCCGTCGAGGCCGTCACCGACGACCACTGGCGGGTAACGATCCACGGGACATGCACGTTTTTGTGCCTGCCCCGGCTGCACACGGCCCTGGACGCGGTGCCCCCGGGCTCCCACGTCGTCCTCCTCATGTCCACCGGCTACACCGACCACGCAGTACTGGACTTCATCGATGAATGGCGACGCCAGCACGAGGCTCGCGGCGGACTGGTCAGCACGACACCCGACAGGCTCCCGGTGCCGAACTTAACCGCTGTCTAGACCCGCAACCACCGGCCGGGGCGGTTCACCAGCGCCGCGGTGCACCCGTCGCTGTCACCGCGCCAGGACTCCGTAGCGCCGGCGCAATCGTCGATGCCGGTGACTGAACAGAATCGGAACGGCCAACCGGTAGAGCGCACCGAGTGCAAGGTTCCTGCCCTGCCAGTCCAACTGGTCGACCACGCGACACCCACCGACGACCGTCGCCACGGTGCGCTCATGTTCCCACCGGGACTGGGTCAGCATGGTGGAGCGTTCGAGAAATCGACGACCGGGCCCGTGCTCGGCAATGGTGAGGTCATCGAAGTCCACGGGGATCAAGCCGAATAACAGCAGTAAACTGCGCCCGGCACTGCGGCCCGCCTGCAGGTCATCCAGTCGTGCGCCTACAGGCCCTGTTGGAACCGTCATCCGCGCCAGTGGCATCAACTCGGAGTTGACGCCGTTCAGATCGGTGGCGTGCCGCCACACGACGTCAGGGTCGGCGGCCAGATCCGAGGAGATGCGGTAGGAGTGCACGCTTTAATTCTGACCCTCAGTGATGCGCCCCGTCGAACTCCCGAGCCCAGGAATACACGGGCACACCAGCGCGATGACCAGGATCGGTCCGGCCAGTGCGAGGAACGCCGTGGTGAGCCCGAACGCGTCCACCAGTGGACCGGCCAACAAGAAGCCGACCGCCCGGCCGCTTACGCCATCCACGTCTGCCACTGGTCCGCTATCCAGGAACTGGCCTTCTGGCTGGGCGACTTCCGCCGTCCCTTCTTCCGCGTCCATAGCAAATAGTGTTGTGGGCCAGGCGATCATTTCCAGCGGGGCGGATCCTGCGGCAGATAGTCAACCCGGCGATCTCATCCCAAACCCCATGAACCGTCACCTCAACCACGGGTCGACAACTACACAACCGTGCGGTTGTCGGATTTGCCATTGAAATGAGAAAAAACCCGAACCGGCCAGTGAGCTTTTCGAACGGCTCGAAGTTGACCTTCGCCGATTGCGGCAGGAGCTACTCTCCCGGATCCCGACCGACGCTGAGGCGCCCAACAATAAGCCGACGAAGAGCGGCCGGCCGCTTGGAATGTCGCCCTACATGGACTGGCTTGGACCCGAGGTAACCCGCCGCGATGAGCGCTAATCCAGCTGCGGCCCAGCGCCTTTTACGGCCCAAAAGGGAAAAACTGCCATTTTCGCACTGTGGACCCATCACCTGCCATCTTCGCGACAAGCAAGGAGGGCACACGTGACTGATTGAGTGCAAACGACGGCCGATTGAGGACTACTGGCAAGCGCGCCGCGTCCCGCCCTCCATCCCCGATCTGCTCCCGATCTCCGCGACCCGGCAACGGGCGTCGAGTGCGTGTCGCGCCCCGTGGTTCGGATCGCCCTCGGCCGCCAGACCTCCCACCTACGATTCCTCACATGCTTTGGGGGAGCGACAAGTGAGTCGCCGATCCGGCCTGCCGTGGGCGCCGACCTCGCTGCCGCCGATGCGCCAGCAGTGGTGTCGCGTCCTGGGGGAGGGGATCGACCGGCTTCGCGAGCAGCAGGCGGCCGCCGCTCTGGTGCCGCAGGCTGAGGAGGACCTAGCCGGCATCCGCAACAGCACCCTGTTCTGGGTGGCTAGACCGATGACCGATCTGGCGACCGACGCCGCCGCGTCGCTGCCGGAGTGGTCGCCCGCCGCGGCGATCCCCGAGGAGTTCGGGCTCATTGCCTGGGCGAAGCCGGTCGGGACGTTCGACTGGCCGGTGCCCGGCAGCGCCGAGCGGGTGCGGATGCCGGTGGACCTCATGAGCTGGGGCGTGCGCGGCTCCTCCGTGGGGGTCAGTTGCGCGTTCCGCACCGAGCGGATCGCCGACCAGCTCAACCCCGGCCTCGCGCGGCTACCGCTGATGTCGCACCCGGTCGGGATGTGGGACCTCGAGGAGCCGGTCAGTCACCGCCTCGACGGCGGGTCGGCGTCGCCGCTGAGCGTGCTGGGATCGGCGTGGCTCCTGATGCAGCAGCCCAGTATTTCCGAGAGCCGTCAGATCCGCACCGGCGCGGGAGCTTCCGAGGCCGGGGGCTTCGGCGAGCGCGACGGGCGCACGGTCAGCATCATCGAGCTGCGGCGTATCGCAGGAGCCGATTGCCCTGGGGAGGAACGGGATTCTGCTTCGCGCCGCGGCTACGACAAACGCTTCTTCGTCCGGGGTCATTGGAGGAATCAGGCCGTCGGACCCGGGCGCAAGATGCGGAAACCGTTGTGGATCAACACTTTTGTCAAGGGCCCCGAGGGTGCGCCGCTCGCGAACACGACACGGGTTTATGCGTGGCGACGGTGACCGCTCAAGCGACGGAGGTTCGGCGATGACTCATCTGAACAAGCAGCAGTTCTGGGAGTGGGCGTACGACGACCTCTTCACGAACACGATCCGCGGAGTGCTGGCGGAGTACATCGTTGCCACCGCTCTCGGCGTTGACGGCACGAAGCGCCGCGAATGGGCCAATCACGACCTCGTGTTCGAGGGTGCAGGGGTGGAAGTGAAGTCGGCGGCCTACGTGCAGGCGTGGGATCAGGCCCGGCCATCAGACATCACCTTCAGCATCCGAGCCGCGCACATCTGGGACGAGAGCAGCAAGACCCGTTCGAACAGCGCGACGCGCAGCGCCAAGGTGTACGTCTTCTGTCTGCTCGAGGGGAAGGACAAGCCCAGCATCGACCCGCTCGACGTCGGGCACTGGACGTTCTACGTGCTGTCCACGAGCGAACTCGCCCGACACGTTCCGGAGCAGCAGACGATTCGGCTCGGGCGGCTGAAAGAGCTCTGTGCGGGCCCGATCACCTACGGCGGGCTCAATGCTGCCATTCGCCAAGCGGCGAGGGACAATCGCGGCGGTTGACACTGCTGACCGCTCAATCGCAGCCCTCCCGCAACCGCCGCGGCTCCCGCCCGCCGCTGGGCAGGAACGGTTCGGCGTCGGCGGCGGCGGCGATCTGCGCCGCAGCGGGGTCGGCGTCGTCCTCCCCAGCGTCGTCAGCCTTGAGTGGAAAAACCGCCGCGCCAAGCCACAGCGAACTCCCGCTGCGAATCGCGCCCGTCGCATCCGCCGGGCACGGGCCGGCCAAGCCGGTCTAGATGCGATCACCGGCGACGATTTATTGTGGTGTTATGGAGGCCGCCGCCGGATACGTCGCGCACGTTGACCGTGTGCTCGCCGCGGCAGCGGAGTTACTGACTCCGGCACCGGGCGGTGCGGGCATCGCGGAAGCGGCGGTGTCGCGGCCGGTGGACGCCCCGGGCGGGACCAGTGGCCTGAGTTCCGGCGCGGTAGCTGCCGGGGAGCGCTACACCGCGGCCGTCGGTGCCGCGACCGCCGCCGCTGGCTTCTTCTTCTTCTGTTTGTTGTTTGTAGGTTCCGCTTTTCGATGGCGGAATTCCGCTTTTCGTGGCGGAGAAGGTTGGAGGACAGGGGCGGCGGCACCATAAAGTGACCGCATGTGCACCAACTTCAAAATCAAGCCGGCCGCGGACGGCACCGTTGTGGTGGGGCGCACCATGGAGTTCCCCGACCTCATTCCGTGGGAGGTCCAGGTTGTGGCGGCGGGGCTGCCGCGTACTTCTGCCGGGGTGAAGAACGGTATCGCCTGGACGCCGCAGTGCGGCATCCTCGGCATGGGTGCCTGGGGTGACGGGCTTCTTGCAGATGGCATGAACACCGAGGGACTGAGTGCTCACGCGCTGTACATGGCCGGGTTCTGCGACTACGCGGAGCCGACAGGCGCGGGCAACGATATCGGCGAGATGGATGTCATCGCCTACCTGCTGGGTACCTGCAAGAACGTTGCGGAGGCCAAGGCCGCCGCGGCAGGCATGAACGTGGTGGGCGTTGACCCGGGCTTGGGGTTCAATCCGCCGCTGCACTTCCTGCTGCACGACGCCACGGGCTCGGCGGCCATCGAATTCCGCCCCGAGGGAGTGAGCATCGTCGACAACCCCACTGGGGTGGGCACGAACGGGCCGTTCCTCGACTGGCACATCACCAACCTGCGCAACTACGTGGGCATCTCGTCGGCCAATCCCACCACCACGGTGGGCGACAGCACCCTTCACCCGCTCGGGCAGGGCGGCGGACTGCGGGGATTGCCCGGCGACTACACCCCGCCCTCGCGGTTCGTACGTGCAGCCGCGCTGATGCTGCTCATCGACGAGCCCGCCGATGCCGCGTCTGCCGAATCGGCATGCCTGCACGTGATCAACAGCTTCGACATCCCGGCGGGCATTATCACCGAGGAGTTCAAGCCTGGTCAGGTGGTTGACGAGGTCACAAGTTGGGTGACGGTGTGCAATCTCACCGACCGCCGGTACGGCTACCGAACGATCGGCGATCCTGTGCCGTACGTGGTGGACTTGACCACGACAGACTTCTCGACCAGCCGTCGCACGCTCGTTCCGGGCGCCGCGCGGTTCACGCCTGTCACCGTGTAGGTGGGGTGCGTCACCTCCGTCGCAGCGGCCAGGGGATCTGGTTGGGCTGCCTGGAAGTGAACCGCCCGAGACCATTACGCACGGGGGCGAATAGCTGTACAACCGTACGGTTCTCGGATTCGCCACGAAAAGCGGAAAAACCGCCTCGCCAAGTAGAGCGGAACAGTGTCGAAGCCGAGCTCACCGTGGTGTCGGTTCGCCAACGGAAAAGGGAACCTACAGCTCTCGGCCGGTTGAAGTGACGTAGCGGGAGATCCCTGCCGGGGCCGAGTTACCGAACGCTTGCGCTTGGGTCGATCTGTTGCAACAGATCGCTCGGCTGCCGGCGTTCATCAGGGCGGCACCGTCGCGGCGAGATCAAGATGGCGTATCACAACGGTCCCAATCGAGCGCTTCGGCTAGGTCGATCGCATGGCTGGCGCCAACACTGTGGTAGGTCGTCCCCGTCGATTGGAGAGCACTCCGATGTCCATCCAACGCCAGACATGCACCATTAGTTATCGCGATAGCGCTGATCAGATTGTTGAAATGAACGCGGGAGAGCTCAGTGCGAAAATGCTGCGGAATACGTTGCCCTGGAGAACGTTTCGTTGGTTCCACGGACAATGCCATTACTCCGGAAGTTACTGGTCGGCGACCGAATCGGCGCACGTAATCTACGAGTCGCGGCTTGAGTTGAGCAGGCTCCTGATGGCGGACTTCGATAATTCCGTTACACAGATCCGCGCCCAGCCTTTCCAGATCAAGACCAGAGTCGACGGCCGTGCCGTAAGGCACGTACCCGACTACTGGCTCCTGAGACAGGGAGTTCCGCCTACCGTCGTTGCGGTCAAACCCGCTGGCATGCTGGAAGATCCGGCCATCAAGGCCACGTTTCGTTGGGTCCGAGAAGAGATCGAATCGAAGGGTTGGAAGTTCGAAATCGCATCCGAGCAGCCAGCCGCCCAGCTCGTCAACGTCCGATTCCTGGCGGGCTTTCGACGACCCGAGACGATATCGGTCCGTGTTTTGGAGGAACTTCGTCGCCTTCATGTTGACGGGCTTCCATTTGGAGAAGCAATCCGCCTGATCGCATGCCCCGAACCGCTTGTCCGAGCGGCGCTCTTGCACATGCTGTGGAGGCATGAACTTGAGGCCGACTTATCGGTGGTGATGTCCTCCAAGACAGTGCTTCACAAGGCGGTGGCCGCATGAGCTGGGCAGGGGTACGGGTCGGCGTCGGAACCCGCGTGATGTTCGACGGCGAAATTCATGAAGTCATCGAGTGGATTCCGTCAACGGCTGGGACCGAAGTTGTGCTCAAGAGTGCAATCGGTCTTCGTCGCATGTCCATTGTCGCATTGGTCAGCGACCCGCGAGTCAAACTAATTGCGGATCCGGGTGCTCCCGAGCCGACTGATGATGAACAACCTGCCGCGGTGAAGCTTCTGTGCCTCAGCGAAGACGAACGAAGGGTTGTAACGCAGCGCGCGGAGCATGTCCGGGAGGTCTTGACGGGCTATCGCTCAGGCAGCGAGCAGATCCGGCAGCCGTACGAGCCGAGGGCAGCGTACGACCCGGCTCTTCCGATGTGTTCGAGATTCGAGTCGAAGGCGGTTGAGCTCGGCATCAGTCGGCGCACCGTCGATCGTTGGGTGAAGGCCTATCGAGAGATGGGGGAGGCGGGCCTCGCGCCGAACAGAACCGCCGTGCCCGAACGGGTCGATGAACGATGGACTGAGACAGCTAGATGCGTCATGTCCGAGCACACCAATGAATCAAAGCCCTCGATGGCAGCAGTGATTTTGCAAACCCACCTCAGAATCGTGGCTTCCTACGGCGACGGAGAGATCGAGGAGCCGTCTCGCGCTACGGCGTATCGCAAGTTGGCCGAGCTGGATCGGCTGCACCAGACCTTCCGAGGGACTACCAAGCGCAATCGCGACATTGCTGGGAGAGGCAAGCATCCCTATGGGAAGCTGCGACCGAATCGGCCGGGGGAGTACCTCATTCTGGACACGACGCCCCTCGACGTGTTCGCCATGGACCCTGTGACGTTGCGCTGGGTCCGACTCGAGCTCAGTGCCGCCATGGACTGGTACACCAGATGCGTCGTTTCGATCCGGCTCACGCCGATGTCCACCAAAGCTGTTGATGCCGCGGCACTGATGTACGCGGCCTTCCGCCCGCCGCCGGCCTGCGATAGATGGCCTGACTACGCGGTGTGGCCCGCGCATGGGATACCGCGACAAATCCTTATCGACCCCGACCAGATCGACCGGACGGGACGGCCTGCAAGTGGTCCCGCCCTGAGCCCAGACACCATCGTGGTTGACCACGGGAAGATCTACGTCTCCGATCATCTCAATAGCGTTTGCCAACGCATGGGTATTTCAATCCAGCCAGTCCGAATCAAGGAAGGGCGAGATAAAGGACCACTGGAGAGATTCTTCAACACAGTGCGCCATGGGCTGCTTCAGTTCCTCCCCGGCTACAAGGGGCCGGATATCAATTCCCGCGGCCTCGACGTCGAGTCTCACTCATTCTTCTACCTCGACGAACTCGAAGCGATCCTGCGCGAGTGGGTGGCCGCCATTTACCACCACCGCAAACATCGCTCCTTGTTTGACCCGGGACTGCCGGCAGGAAAGCTCACGCCGGCGCAGATGTTTGAACACGGGATGGCCCGCGCCGGCTACCTCGAGGTCCCCCGCGATCCGCATCTGGCGTATGAGTTCCTCAATGTCGAAGCCCGCACTATCCAGCACTACGGCGTCCAGCGGAGGAACTTAATCTATGGGGGCGCGGTTCTCGAGGAACTCTCGGCGATTCCCAGCCCGTACACCGGACGGTTTCAAGGTCGCTGGCCCATCCATTTCGATCCGGATGACATTTCCCGTGTCTACATCCGGCATCCGATCACCCGTATCTGGCATGAGCTGGGGTGGGAACACGCCGGCGAAGTGCCGATGCCGTTCAGTGACGACTCGTTGCGGTTTGCGCGCAAGGCCGTCCTGGATCAGCACGGCTTCGTTGACGACCGCCTGGCCTTAATTGAACTCGCCAAGAGATGGCAGCTCGGTCTGGGCAAAAGTCCGGCGGAGAGGCGGATGTCACTCCGTCTTGCAAGACAACATGCAGCGTTAAGCAACCAGGTCGAGGCCGATGACGACGAATCCGCGGTCAACAGACTCCCGAGCGTTAGCGCTCTCTCAGCAGGCGCCGCCCAGGTCCGCCGGGGCCCTGCTCTCGGGTCAGCTCACTCCGATGGCGATGACGACGACCCGGAGGAATTGCAGGCGGACTACGCCGAGTACGAGGACCTGGAATGGGCATGACGAATCTCCAGAACATCAGCCTGGGCCGCAAGGAGGACTGGGCAAAAGTCGTCCACGCCGAGCCCCGAATCCAGCCCAACCGGCTAAACATCAAACAACTCGAATCCCTAACCCCTGCAGCCAAACACGACTACGACAAACGCAGACGCGACTGGCACGCCAACATGGGGGTACTGCGAACACCGCAACTGTGTGCGATTCACGAGAACCTCAGCGACATCTTGGACAGCAATATTCAAGACGGTGATCGAACCAAAGGCGCTGTCGCTATCGAAGGCGCAGCGGGATTGGGAAAAAGCACAGCGGTAGAACAGTTTGCAAAGGAATTCCATCTCCGTGAGCTAGCCGATAAAGGCCCGATGACTGATGAGGGACATGAAAGGTGGCCGGTATGCCGAGTGACTCTGAGTGGCCATCCGACAATGCGTGACCTCAACCTGTCGCTTCTGCACTACTTTGCGCATCCAGGCACCCGACGTGGAAACGCTGCCGAATTCGCACGGCGAGCACTCGATACATTCCTGGCCTGCGAGGTGCGACTCCTCGTCGTCGACGATATCCACTTCTTGCAGTGGAGAGCGTCGGACGGAATCAAGGTGAGCAATCACCTCAAGTTCATCGCCAACGAATTTCCCGTGACCCTGGTGCTGGTCGGGGTAGGGCTCTCCCAATCGGGTCTCTTCAACCACGGTAGCGCCGGTCGGGACTCAATCCTGGCGCAGACCGCCAGGAGAACAACCCGATTCGCGATCGAGCGATTCGAACTGAAAGACCCAGCGGGACAGAAACAGTGGCGAGCTGTCCTGCGTGCGGTTGACCACCGACTAGTGCTGGCTAAGCACAATTCCGGGGTCTTGCCGGAATATCTGAGCGACTACTTGTACGAGCGAAGCTCGGGACACATGGGTTCATTGATAACGCTAATCAACCGAGCATCTTCACGAGCGATCCGCACCGGAGTCGAAGCTCTCACAAAGGATCTGCTCGAGCAAACACGAATAGACGAGGCCGCGGAGACATCACGACCGATTGAAGCGGCTCAACTCCGAGCCGGCAACGGCGCAACAACGAAGCACGACGACTTCCCACCGTTCTAATGGGCGGAACGCGTTCTCTTCCGATTCGAACCGACCTTTTGCGCGGAGAGGCGATCGACTCGTGGCTTGAGGCACTCGCCGCTCGCAACAACGTTGCGTTCGGCGACCTTTTGGAAGCGGTCGGCATCCGATCCCCCACCGAGCGGAACAGGGATCAGTGGATGAACTCCTTGACGGAGATGCAGTTGGCCGCGGTGAGTGACGCGACCGGCGTCGCCAGGCACAGATTGCTCACGGCGACAGTCTCGTATTACTGGGGTACTGCGATACCCGTTGAGTTCGAGGCGGGAAGACCAAGTCGCGAACCTGCATGGTGGCGAATGAGTGGCTCACGATTCTGTCCAGCGTGTCTGCGAGAGAGCGGCGGTCGATGGCCTTTAGCTTGGCGGCTCGGCTGGACATTTGCCTGCACCAAACACTTCTGTCTTCTTGCCGACAGTTGCCCCCGCTGTGGATCAGTACCGCGTAATCGGCGGCACCTAGATTCGACGATCCCGAGACTGAGTCGCTGTGCGCACCGCGCCTCGAAGAGGTCGCTGGACTCGGCCTCGTTGTGCCTAACAGACCTCACGGGTGTGGAAGTTCCGTTGCTTGCAGCTGGCCATCCCGCACTTGATGCACAGCGAATAGTCGATGGAATCATTGAATCTGACGGCTTCACTTTCGGTGTGTACAGGTCGCAGCCGGAGCCGCCTATCGGCATTCTCATGGATGTCTACGCCGTCGCGCGTAGGGCCCTCAATCGCTCCACGCCTCAGGAGCTGGCATCCATAATCCCGCAGGACCTTCTTGCTCTTTACGCGAATGGTGGGGACCTGCGATACCACAAGCGAGATGCGGGCGTCGTCGTGGCTGCGGTCGGCGTACTAGCGGCGATGCACACGTTAAACAGACCGGACATCGCAGCAGCGGCGGATAGCTTGCGGTGGCTTATCCCATCGGAGAGGACATCTGGACTCAAACTGCGACTGTGGGGTTCCGGATTGAAGCGAGCGCCGTCCGATGCGCTTGGGGCAATCCAACTCACCGCCCAAGGCCACACACTCAATGCGCCCGAACAACTGCGAAACCGGCTCGGATCAGTAACCCCAGGGCATCCACGCTTAACACAGGATGCAATCGACGCACTTGCGGTTCGAGTCCCAACGACATTCTGGCAAGCTTGGTCGATTCGTTTGGTGTTAACGGATCACCAACCTTGGCTGATGCGCCAAGCGCTGTCGCCGGCCGTCCTTCTTGTGGATTCACGCGTCTCCGTGGACTACGCAGTGCGCGCGGTTGCAAGTCCGCTCGCAGAAGCCACAGTGCTACGCGCGCTTCGACTTCTGCGAAAGAGCCGGAGGTGGCCAGGAATACGAACAGCTCTGACAAACGTGGCAAGTTACATAGCCAACAACAACGTGCCGATCGACTACGGCCGCCGTCGGCAACTCGACTACACAACACTATTGCCCGACGAAACGTGGGCCCGAATTTGCCGCAATGCTGGCGTCTTCGGTGCTCGGACAAGCAGGGCAAGGGTGGTTCGCTGCTTTCTCTTTGAGAGGCTCAGTGGGCTGCCAGCGGAACATGCACCATTCGCTCTGAACGACGGCGCATTCCGCTCAAGAGTCGCTGACTTCCCCCGCCATCTGACTGTTGATGTTCTGCGGGCCTTAGAGGACCACTCGCTGGAATTCCTGGCGCGGCAGGGAATCCGAGATGAGCCAACAACCTGGCATCCACCGACGCACCTGATGAGCGGACTCGACCTACCTGGTGCAGATACAGACGCTTTCGATCCCGCAACGCTGCACGAGATGGCCAAAGACAACACCGTCCGACTCAGCGACGGGGCCGCGCTCCTTGGGATTGATATCGAAACAGCGCGGTACCTGCTCGCGATGAACCCGGCTCCAGCATCAGCCTGGCTTGACGGCGTCGAAGAGCGGCCCTCGCAGCTCGGCGCGTATTGCCTTGCCAAGGCGAATCTTTCACCCGACCGATTCAAGGACCTTTACCACGAAGAGGGCATGTCACTGCGGGAAATCGCAGCCTCGGCAGGAGTCTGCAAGCACACCCTTAGGAAGATCGCGTCGGAGTATGGACTCAAACTCCGCCCGCCGATACCCGCGGCCAGGCAAGTCGTCGAACGCGACTGGCTGTACGACGAGTACGTCAACAAGCTCCGCACGATCGCCGACATTGCCGAAGGCATCGGCATGAATCCGTCGACGTTGATGGACTGGGCCAAGAAACATGACATCCCAAGACGCGGACATGGCATCGACCAGCGCAAGGCCGTTCTAGCCGCTCGCGCAGCAGTATCTGCTGCACCGCGAATCCTCCGGCCGGCCCTTGCCGCCATCGGTGGGTGGAGCAGGCTGCAGCGCTTCGTCGCAGTTGCGGACTATCCCTCGCTTACGGACGCTGCAGGCAAACTTCACCTTCGCCAGGATGTCCTGACCAAGCAGATTGCCCAACTCGAAGCCGATCTCGCAATGAAGATTCTGATTCGGGCGAAGGGCAGCCAACCGATGCGGCTCACACCTGACGGCGAGAAGGTACTCCGAGCAGTCCGCGCATACGAGAATTCTGGGAATGGCAACTGATTCTCCGCTTCACTTGGAGGGCACCACGCGCCCGCAGTGTCACGAAGTTGAATTGCGACGTTGAAGGACGCACGACGAAAATCGATCAGTTCTCTTTAAGGCGGGTTGGCCTACCAGGCGGTCGAATTGCGATCCCATGAACGTAGGCGAGTTCTGTAACGGAGCGTCGGCTCAGGCCGGTGTGTGAGGCAATCCGTGCTAGTCCCCACCGACGCTCGGTATAGAGGATCTCGAACTGTCGACGAGTTGGCACCCGTGCCCCCGCTGCCGTAGATATGGATTCCGTCGCTGGACCGAACCAATGCGACGCGACGGGCCTTTCGTCCAGGACGGCACGAGCGACATCCGCATCGAATCCAAATTGCTCGGAGAGTTTCGCGAAACTCCGCGGCTTCTGGGCGCCAATCCAGCGATGTAGCGATTCGACCTCCAATCCGGGGAGCCCGCCCTGTGCAGCTACGTCGGTCGGCGGTCGCCACACCACTGGCTCTCCGTGAATACCCCTATCCTGCAGGAACTCCAGCGCATGTTGATCGAGGGATTCCACCAACTCAGCTGTCATCCAGAGTGCCATTGCTGAGAGCGAACTGCGGAATGCAGCAGAGTCAGTCGACCAAGGTGATCTGTCGGCGGGGAGTGTGGTGAGGCGCTCGAATAGCCAAGATCGCACTAATCTCAACCGCGGACCGCGGCCCGCATCGATACCGAGACGGAGGCAAAGGTCCGCCCACTTCTTGTCCGGAAGCAGACTGCTGCAGGAGAGCGACCGCCGGCGCTGGTAGTCGATAGGCGGCGGATTTTTGCAGAGATAGTTCGCGTAAGCATTTAGTGTGCTTCGTGTTTCGGGCCAACGAGATGATGAATGCAAGCGTTGGAGAACCCGCAGCACGCCTCTGACGGTTGTTGTCGCGCCGAGGTCGGCGGTGATGTCAGAGAGGTGAGCACGTGTGCCGACAAGAGCGATCGCCGCGGACAAGGCCGCACGCAACTCTGAATACCCGACGCCAGCGCAACCGAGTGGCAAACTCCAACGCATCCAGGCCAATGCTGGCAATCGATTCACTATTGGATTATCGAAAGGCGCTGTTGGAACGTCGTCGGCGATGCGATAGCGCAACTGATCGCTGGGTACCAGGAATGGTTCCAATGCCGCTAGCTGAACGCCGCGGACAACCGCACTCACGCCGCGCCCCCACCCGAGGCTGCTCGCTCGAACCGCAATGCCGTGCTTGCGGTTTGACTCGATCAGCCACCGCAGGCGATCAGCCGCACCCCGGGTAGTCGGGGGCGCGAGGGCCAACCACGTGGCCGCCGCGGCAAGTGCCGTCGCCGACACGGGTGACTCGGCCGTGACTCGGGCAGATTTTTCGTCGCCGGGGATCTCCAAATCCTGTATGTGATTGCCGACGATGTCTGCAGGAAGCAGGGCACCCAATTCCGTCGGCGATGCGTACGCCAGCACCCGGCCACCAATCGCCGCGAAGTCCGCAATCAGTTCCGCGAAGGTGACCGGCGACTGTCCATAAACACCAAAGTCACCGGTACCGGTTTCCAGCGCCTGACGTATCGCGGCCTGCGCCCGAAGAGCAGGATGCTCATGGTCCAAGACAAGGCTGTCCGCGCTGGACAGCTGTCCGCCGCACCTCGCGGCACTGCGACCGTTCGCGTGGGGCATCCTCCGCGTGCACCGACCCGGTCTTGGTACGAGCCCGCTGGGAGCGGGTTCAGTGCGCTGCGCCCGCCGGCAGTCCGGACACAAATCCTGAAGCAGGCACTGATGCCGTTCGCACGCAAACGCCCAGCGCAGCCTCCACCCCAACGACCAACGTCCACCGCTCTCCCCCAGGCACGGGGCGCAATACCTGGAGCGGAACCCTCGGAGCCACAGCAATGAACTCGGAGGTACCGACCTTGCTCCGGCACTACGCGGGGGTTGGTCCAACAGAGCGGAGAAGGTCATGGACTGCACGACGTCGGCATCGACTCCCGTGCAGTGGGACACGGCCGCCAACTGAGGGACGCTCAAGCCGCGGAGAGCGGCGGCCACGTAGTCACGCCGGCGTTGTTCGTGGCGCAAAGCCAGGCCGACGCCCTCCACCAGATCGCCCCAAGTGGTGTCCATGCGCTCCGCAATGGTCTCCAACCAGGAGTCCAGCGATTCGCCCGCGAGTGGCCGAATGCGAATCGGGAGCGTCCGCAGTGCCACCGTCAGCCCGCAGACGCGGTGGACATTCTGTCGAGCCGACGGCACCTCGAATCGGACTCCGACCGCAGCAAATCGTCAGCCTGCTGGACCGCCACGCTGTGAATGTACTACTAGTAGGGCAGACACTGCCGCAGGTCAGAGGGATTACTGATGGCGTGCCGACACGCCCCAGCCAGAACAGCCCTGAGCGTGTCGCGAAATGGCAGCAAGCGAGAGCGGTTGTCGGGAGCAACATCCGCACACTTCGCCTGGCCAAGGGCATGACGCAGGAGGCGTTGGCCTTGCGGTCGGGAGTCACCAGGAACGTGCTCATCGACGTCGAGCACGGGAAGCGCGGACTCTTGTTCGAGCGACTCGTAGATATTGCGGAGGCCCTCGAAGTGGAACCCGGTGCACTCTTCAACGGGTCGGCTGCTGTGAGTATTTAGGACATTAGTTGGCCACCGCTGGGGTGTTCGACGATGCCGACAGTCTGCGCTAATCACGCGGTCACAGCTAGTCTTTGGGTCCAATCACGCCCGACCGGGCAACGGTATAAGTATCGTGTTGGCGAGTGGCAGGTAGGGGGAGTTGCACAAGGTGAACAAGAAAGCGCTGAGCGAAGCTGACATCTGCGACCGCTTCATCACCCCGGCTATCTCTAAAGCGGGATGGAATTCAGGCCGCTACCGGCGCGAATTTGGATTCACTGATGGAAAAATAATAGTGCGAGGCAAGCTTGTTGCCCGAGGAAAACGAAAACGACTGGATTACCTACTTTTTTACGCGCCAAATGTACCAATTGCACTGATTGAGGCGAAAGATAACAATCAGTCGGTCGGTTCGGGCATGCAACAGGCACTTGCCTACGCCGAGAAACTAGATATTCCTTTTGTGTTCAGCTCCAATGGGGATGGTTTCCTTTTCCATGACCGCACGAACACCTTTGCTCAAATCGAACAATCATTGACGATGGACGACTTTCCGTCCCCGGATGAACTCTGGGCCAATTACAGAAAATGGTGCGGCTTAGGCGATTCTTCGGACCGACTAGTTACAAGTCCAAATTACACTGAGGCTGGCGGCAAAGAACCACGCTACTACCAGCAGTTGGCTATTAACCGAACCATCGAGGCTGTTGCTCGAGGCCAGAAACGACTGCTGTTGGTAATGGCGACAGGCACAGGCAAGACTTTTACCGCGTTCAACATCATCTGGCGACTCTGGAAGACAAAAAAAGTAAAACGTGTGCTCTTCCTGGCCGATCGCAACATCTTGGTTGACCAAACTCTCCAGAACGACTTTCGGCCATTCGGAGGCGTGATGACGAAGCTCAATCGGAGCTTAGTCGATGACCAAGGCAGGGTCGATACGTCCTACGAGATCTATCTAGGCCTGTACCAAGCCATAATGGGTTCCGAGGATAAAGAGCCCATCTACGATAAATTCCCTAAGGACTTTTTCGACCTAATTGTTATCGATGAATGCCACCGAGGATCGGCGGCCGATGATTCAGCTTGGCGGGAGATCCTCGATTACTTCGAATCAGCGATCCAACTTGGGATGACTGCAACCCCCAAGGAGACAAAGTATGTGTCTAACATCCAATATTTTGGCGAACCGGTCTACACTTACTCGCTGAAAGAAGGAATTGAAGACGGGTTTCTTGCGCCCTACAAAGTGGTCCGGATCGACATGGATAAAGATCTCCTCGGGTGGAGGCCTGAGAAAGATCAGGTGGACGATGCCGGTGAAGTGATCGAAGACCGCATATATAACGTCATGAATTTCGATCGCGACATCATTTTCCCGGAGCGCGACAAAGTGGTTGCTGAGCGCATTAGTGCATTCCTGCATGGAACCGATCCCATGAATAAGACGATTGTTTTTTGTCAGAGCATTGACCACGCCGAGCGTATGCGGCAGGCATTAGTGAACGTTCCAGAGAATGCACCACTAGTGCAAGCCGATCACCGCTACGTAATGCGAATCACAGGGGATAATGATGAGGGAAAGGCCGAGCTAGACAATTTTATTGATCCCAAGCGCCCGTACCCGGTGATCGCTACGACATCAAAGCTAATGACTACTGGTGTTGACGCGCAGACATGCCATGTGATTGTAATCGACCAGAGAATTCAATCGTTGACCGAGTTCAAGCAGATAATCGGACGCGGAACACGTCTGAGGCCTGACTACGGTAAGTATTTCTTCACCATAATAGATTTTCGCAAGGCAACCGAGCTATTTGCCGACCCAGATTGGGATGGACCGCCGATCCAGGTCTATACCGTTCCGGAGGGCGGCGAGGTTGTCGCGCCACCCGACACATCTGGCAATGAAGGTTCAATCGTCGACGAAATTGAAACGATACTTACCGATCCAGAACATGTCTTCGACGAGTCGCAGACAGACGATCCTAGTACCCACGTATATGTGGTTAGCGGTGTGAAATTTACGGTCATTGCAGAGCGAGTCCAGTATTACGACCGTGATGGGAAGCTGATTACTGAATCGCTGAAGGATTACACGCGGCGAACGGTCCGTAGCGAGTTCGCAACGCTCGATGATTTTCTGCGGCGCTGGAACTCGGCGGAGCGCAAGCAAGCAATCATCGACGAGTTATTGGAAAGAGGAGTGCTCCTCGGTGCACTCGAGGATGCTGTCGCCAAGGATTTGGATCCTTTTGACTTGATCTGCCACGTTGCGTTCGATCAACCAGTTCTCACCCGAAGAGAGCGGGCCGAAAACGTACGTAAGCGTGATGTTTTCAGTAAGTATGGCGATCAAGCCCGCGAGGTCCTTGCCGCGCTTCTTGAAAAGTACGAAGACCAAGGACCTACTACACTCGGTGAAATCGAGGCACTGAAACTAGATCCTTTTCCAGCTATAGGCACGCCGGTAGAACTTGTCCAGAGCTTTGGGGGAAAGGATCAGTACCGTGACGCACTCCGTGAGATCGATGCGGCCCTCTACGAATCGGCGTGACAGGAGACTTCCGTGAGCCTGTCGACGACTATCAAAGCCGTCCAAGACGTCATGCGCAAAGACGCCGGCGTGGATGGCGACGCGCAACGCATTGGGCAACTCGGCTGGATGCTCTTTCTAAAGATTTTCAGCGATCTCGAAATTGAGACAGAGCTGGAAGACGACTCCTATGTATCTCCAGTTCCGTCGAATCTGCGATGGGATGCGTGGGCTAACGAAGACACAGCCGGCACCGACGCGCCGACCGGCGACGAGCTACTCGCCTTCGTCGACAATGTGCTGTTTCCAGCGTTCAAAGATCTCAACGTCGCTGAGTTCACGGGCAAGGCGCGGCAGCGGGCCGAGTTGTTGCGGAGCGTCTTTGACGACGCCTACAACTACATGAAGTCGGGCACCCTTATGCGGCAAGTGATCAACAAGATCAGCCATGAAATTGACTTCAACGCGTCTAAAACGCGACATCTGTTCGGCGATCTTTACGAGCAGATTCTCCGGGACTTGCAGAGCGCTGGGAACGCCGGGGAGTTCTACACGCCTCGTGCCGTGACGCAGTTTGCCGTCGATATGGTGGCGCCCCGCCTCGGCGAAATTGTGCTCGACCCTGCTTGTGGGACAGGGGGATTCCTGACGGGGGCTATAGAGCTGATGCGCTCTGAAGCCACGACACCGTCTGACCTGACGAAGATAAAGACCTGTATCCGCGGCGTCGAAAAGAAAGCCCTTCCCCACTTGCTTTGCATCACAAACATGATGGTCCACGGCGTGGAGGTACCGAGCATCCGTCATGGCAATACCTTGGCACGACCCCTGAGGGATTACGGACCGAAGGACCAAGTAGATGTCATCGTGACCAATCCGCCTTTCGGCGGTATGGAAGAAGATGGCATCGAAACGAACTTCCCGACTGAGTTTCGAACCCGCGAGACAGCGGACTTGTTCCTCGTGCTTGTTATGGAACTGCTCAAGGATGGGGGTCGTGCTGCGATCGTTCTTCCGGATGGCACTTTGTTTGGTGAAGGTATCAAAACAAAGATAAAGCGCAGACTGATTGAGGAATGTAACCTGCACACGATCGTCCGGCTTCCTAAAGGCGTTTTTGCGCCCTACACAACCATCAAGACAAACGTGCTCTTCTTCACCAAGGGTGTTCCTACAGAGGAGATTTGGTTCTACGAACATCCATATCCCCAGGGCTATAAGAGCTACTCGAAGACCAAGCCCATCCAGATCGAGGAGTTTGAACCGGAAAAAGCATGGTGGAACAGTCGGGAAGAGACTGACCATGCTTGGAAAGTCTCGGTTGGTGAGATTGTCGCCGGCGGTTACAACCTCGACATCCCGAATCCCAAAGTGGCGCAAGCCGATTACGAGGAGCCGGCTGCGCTCCTGGCTAAATACTTCGAAAAGGTTAGTGATTTCGAATTCGCTCGAGAAGAACTCCGAGCAGCGCTCGCCGAGCCTCTCTCCGAACCGATCGGACGCCCTGAGCCCCTACTGGATAACTTCGATGTAATTGCCGATGCTCCTGGGGGCCTGTTTGCGCTTCGTGAGCTTGTCGTCGACCTCGCTGTGAAGGCAAGGCTGGTCGGTCAGGAGCCAACGGACGTGCCCACTGCGGACTTGCTGAAGGAGATTTCTGATGGAGGCCTGGTGCGTTCGTCGGCCGACCTTCTCCCAATCGAAGCTGAGGCAATGGCATGGACCCTACCCCCCAGCTGGAAATGGGTTCGACTCAAGCAAATTGTTGACTTCGCTCCTGGGAAGACCCCACCCACCAAGGATTCAAGTTTTTGGGCCGATGGCGATGGTATTCCCTGGGTCACGATTGGGGACATGCCCGAGGGAGGTGAGGTTTGGGAGACCGCACGGACCGTTACGGAGAAGGCGGCGAATGAGATATTCAAACATCTGCCGCATCCAGCCGGAACGATTCTTATGAGCTTCAAGCTTACAATCGGGAAGATGGCTCGCCTTGCCGTCCCCGCATTCCACAACGAGGCAATCATTTCAATCGATGGACCCTTTGAAGAGACCAAAGAGTATTTATTCCGGACCCTTCCTTTGTTAGCGATGCGCGGCACTCATAAGGCAGCGATCAAAGGCAACACACTGAACAAGACATCTTTGACGAACCTGTTGATCCCATTGCCACCACTATCTGAGCAACGCAGGATTGTTGCAAAGGTGGACGAGTTGATGAGTTTGTGCGATGAACTAGAGAGACTTAGAGAAGAGCGCGAACTTGCTTCCGCGCGATTCCTGGGATCGGCGCTTCATTCGACCACCGAACGGTCCTAAGACAAATCTCCTAGAGACTGAAGTGCCTGTCTGGCAAGTAGTTGGATAGACCGGCGGACTTGTCTAGATGTGGATCGAGTGTCGGACGTTTCGGGCAAGATTCCGACGTGTGGGGGCAAGTTGTCTGGTTCAGGACGCCGTGTGCTGACTATTCATCGCGCTGAGCGCGCGGATGCCCTTCTCGGGCCCCTGGTCGACCTCCTACGAGACCCGCCATCGGACCCGTTTGCCGCAGAGGTGATCGCGGTTCCATCCAAGGGGGTGGAGCGGTGGGTAATGCAGCAGTTATCGCTGCATCTGGGTACGGCGCGCGGTTGGGATGGGGTGGCCGCCAACATCGTGTTTCCGAGCCCGTCTCAACTGGTTGGGGACGTGATGTCTTCGTTGGCTGGCTGGGCCCCCAGCTCCGACCCCTGGACGGGAAGCAGGCTCGTCTGGGCCGTCTTGGCGGTGATGGACGAGAGCGCCGCCGAATCATGGTCCGCGATGCTGGCCCACCATCTGGGGCGCGAAGACCCTGATGCATCGCATCGTCAGGGGCGACGCTTCTCGACCGCCCTCAAGCTGGCACAGATGTTCACGTCCTACGGCGAGGCCCGACCGTCGATGATCGTTGACTGGTTCGCCTCCGAGGACACCGACGGCTTCGGCGTGGCACTGCCCGAGGACATGGCGTGGCAGGCCGCTTTCTGGCGACGGCTGCGCGAGCGGATCGGGACGTCGAGCCCTGCCGAGCGGCTCTCTGAAGCGTGTGCTGTGCTGCGCGAGCAGCCAGAGTTGGTCGAATTGCCAGCGCGGCTGTCGGTGTTCGGCCCAACCCGGCTGAGCCGAAGCCAGCTGGCCGTATTCGACGCCCTGGCTGCGGCGCGGGAACTGCATCTGTGGCTGACCCATCCGAGTCCGACGATGTGGCAGGCCTTGCAAGGTCTGCAGCCGGCAATTCGGCGCGCTGAGGACCGCACCGCGTTACAGCTGAATAATCCGTTGCTGACCAACCTGTCTCGCGACGTGCGGGAGTTGCAGCAGCTGCTCAGCGCGGCCGCCGCGAACCTCCACCACCCGCCGGAATCCCTCGGCGGCACCGTGCTGAGGAGAATGCAGGACGACATCCGCCTCGACCGCGACCCTGCCAAGTCGACAGAACCCCTTCTGCTGGATGGGAGTATCGCCATCCACGCCTGCCACGGCCATGTCCGCCAGGTCGAAGTGCTCCGCGAGGCGCTGCTGCACCTGTTCAATGAAGACCCCACATTGCAGGCCCGCGATGTGATCGTTCTATGCCCGGACGTCGATGCGTTCGCGCCGCTTATCGCTGCTGCGTTCGGGCCTACGAACGCCCCGCACCCCGGACACCGACTGCGGGTGCGGCTGGCCGACCGCGGCCCGGCCCGCACGAATCCCCTGCTTCAAATACTCCAGACGTTGCTCGCTCTGGCCGACGGGAGAGTAACCGCCAGCGAGGTGCTCGACCTGATAGCGGTGGACCCGGTGGCGCGCCGGTTCGTGTTCTCTGAATCAGACGTGGAGACGCTTCGGCGCTGGGTCGCCGACGGGGGTGCGCGTTGGGGAATCGGGGATGACCAGCGAGAGCTGTTCGGCCTGGCCGGTATTCGGCAGAACACCTTCGGGACAGCCCGCGACCGGCTGTTACTCGGGGTGGGCGCCGATGAATCCGATTTGGCTTGGTTGGGCACCGCACTGCCGCTCGATGACGTCGAGAGCAGCGATGTTGACCTGGCGGGTCGATACGCCGAATTCCTGGATCGCCTCGATGCCGTCCTAGCGGGGCTGCGCAGACCGCACACCACGCAGGTTTGGTCAGCTCTGTTGGCCGAGGCATTGGATCTTCTCACCGAGGTGGGGGAATCCGATGTGTGGCAACGGAACCAAGCGGGACGGTTTCTCGGTGAGGTGTCCGAATCCGCGGGGGATACGGAGTTGACCCTGCCAGACATGCGGGCGGTGCTGGCCGCCGAGTTCCGCCCCCGCCCAACGCGCTCGAATTTTCGCACCGGTGAGATCACCGTCGCGACACTGGTGCCGATGCGGTTTGTGCCGCACCGGGTGGTTGCCGTGATCGGCCTGGACGACGAAGCATTCCCTCGGATGGCACACGTCGAGGGGGATGACGTCCTGGCGCTGGATCCTTGCCTGGGTGAACGGGATCCGCGCAGCGAGGACCGCCAACTGCTGCTGGACGCATTGATGTCGGCCACCGATCACCTGCTTTTCTGCTACACCGGCGCGGACCCGGTCTCCGGCGCGCGCCGGCCACCGCCGGCCCCGCTGGCCGATGTCATCGACGCCGTGACCGCTACTGTCGTGCCCGGCGCCACGGTGGTGAGCCGGCAGCCGTTGCAGCCGTTCGATGCCGCGAATTTCGCTCTGCCGCAGCCCTTCAGCTTCGACCGTCAGGCTCGAAGGGCAGCTGTGGCAGCCCGGCTTGGTACACGGCCCGTGCAGGCATTTGTAGCGGAGCCGCTGGCGCCTGTTTCCGAGGAAGAGGTGACCGTCGATGATCTGGTCGACTTCTTCACCGACCCGACCCAGGGATTCTTGCGGCAGCGCCTCGGGGTGAGCTTTCCACGGGATCCGGACGAGGTCACCGATGCACTGCCGCTGACGGTGACGGGGCTTCCGGCTTGGCACATCGGTGAGCGATTGCTGCGCGAGGTGCTTGCTGGGGCGACGATGGATACGGCCCGCCAGGCCGAACTGCGCCGGGGGACGCTGCCCCCGGGCCGACTGGGGATCGCCGTGCTGGACGAAATCAGCACCGTCGTGACGGCGTTGAGTGGAGCGGTCCTCGCCGCAGCAGGTGATGCGAAGCGAAGATCGGTTCATGTGGGACTTGACCTTGGCGTCTACCGCTTGACGGGGACGATCGGCGATGTCTACGGGACGATGCTGATCAACGCGTCGTACTCCACTCTTGCGCCCAAGCATCGGATCGCCGGGTGGGTGCGACTTCTTGCGCTCCGTGCGTACGGTCTTGACTGCGACGCCATGGTGATCGGGCGTCACAATCAGGGCGGGAAAGAAGTTGCTTTAAAGGCGCCAATGGATCCGGCCGGGGTACTCGCCGGGTTACTCGACATCCGGGCCGCGGGACTTCGTGAGCCGCTGCCCCTTGGCCCAGAAACCTCTTACGCCTACGCGGCCCGCCGAAAGTCGATGAGCGCCGAGGACGCTCATGGTGTTGCGGCTAAGGCGTGGACCTCTACGAGCGCTGGAGCTTTCCGCAACTCCGGCGAGAACGACGAGAAGTCCATCAGCTTGGTCTATGGATCCGATGCACCGTTCTCGGTGTGGTGGGACCAACCCGCCCCTGCCGCGGAACAGTGGTCTGCAGAGGAGCCGTCAAACCGATTCGCGCAGTTGGCGCTGCGCGTCTTTGGCCCGTTGTTCGACCACGAGCAATTTCGGATGTTGCGATGACTGCCGCGGCCGCCCCTCCGACGTTCGCGTTGACTGGCCCGCTACCCAGCGGCACCCGGGTAATCGAGGCTAGCGCCGGAACCGGCAAGACGTACACCATCGTGAGCCTGGCAGTCAGGTTCGTGGCCGAACACGACATACCCCTGGCCGAAATCATGATGGTCACCTTCGGCCGGGCCGCCACCCAGGAGCTGCGCGAGCGAGCCCGGGAACGATTCACCGAATGCGCTGCGGCACTATCCGACCCCCTCTCCGCCCGCAGTTCGGAAGATACGGTGATCGCGCACTTGGCGACCGGGTCCGATGATGAGGTGGCCTTCCGGCGCCTGCGACTGATGCGGGCGCTGTCGCAGTTCGATACCGCGACGATCGTCACCACGCACGCGTTCTGCCAACGGATGCTTGACGGCGTCGGAATCGCCGGTGACTACCAGCCCGATGCGGCCTTCCGCGAGAACGTCGCCGATCTAGTCGGCCAGGTGAGCGACGACCGCTACGTCGCCGACTACGCCAGGGCCGCATCGCCGCCGATGGCGGTCAAGCTCGCTCGAACTATCGTCACCGACGCGACCGGGGATCCCCAGGCCCTGATCGTTCCCGCCGACGCAGATCCGGGTACGCCGGCCGCTGAGCGAGTCTCCTTCGCAGAAGCAGCCCGCACCGAACTGAACCGCCGCAAACGGCTACTGGCGGTGCGCGACTACAACGATCTTCTAGTGCTGCTGCGCGACGCGCTCACCGATCCGGTCTACGGGCCGATCGCGCAGGATCGGATCAGGTCTCGCTACAGGATCGCCTTGGTCGACGAATTCCAGGACACAGATCCGCTGCAGTGGGACATCCTGTCCGCCGCCTTCCACGGCGCGGTGACCCTGATTCTCGTCGGTGATCCCAAACAAGCGATCTATGCCTTCCGCGGCGCCGACGTCATGACCTACCTGGAAGCGGTCGAGGTCGCCGGAAATGTTTCCGCCCTCGACGTCAACCGGCGCAGTGACGAGGGCCTGATGCGTGCCCTGGAAAGTCTCTACGGCGGTGCGGCTCTGGGACCCGACCAGATCGTCGTGCACCCCGTCACAGCACACCACAAGGACCCCCGCATTACCGGGACAGCGCCGCTGAGGCTGCGCTACCTGGCCCGCGGGACCTTCGGGGACCCGTCTAAAAATCCAGGGGTAGGAGTGCTCCGTCCTCGGATCGCCGAGGACCTCGCGCACGACATCGTCTCGACACTGACAACCGGCCAGCAGATCCTCGACGACGAGACATGGCGCGACCTGGAACCGAGCGACATCGCAGTACTGGTCCGAAACCGGGACCAGGGTTCGCTGATTTGCGACGCCTTAACGAACGTATCGGTGCCGAGCGTGCTGAGCGGCGGCGCCAGTGTATTCACCACTGAAGCGGCGACCGCCTGGCACCGGCTGCTCGCCGCCCTCGAACAGCCCCATCGCACGGGATTGGTCAAGATAGCTGCGCTGAGCCCCCTACTGGGCTTCACCGCCACCGAGCTTGACGCCAGCGGCGACACCCTGGTCGCTGCCCTCAGCACCCAGCTGCGCGGCTGGGTCGAAGTGTTCGAAAAGTTCGGGGCAGCAGCACTGTTCGAGGTGGTCTCCGCCTGGCGGGATCTGGATGCCAGACAGCTGGCCGTTGAGGGCGGCGAGCGTATCCTGACCGATCTCCGCCACCTCGCCCAGCTGATGAATCGCGCCGTCACCGCTGACCAACTTGGTCTGGCGTCGTTAACCACATGGCTGGCGAATCGCTGCGCCGAAGAACGGAACGCGGCGACGTCGGATCGCAGCCGGCTGCTGGACCGCGAGGCCGCTGCTGTTCGAGTGATCACCATCCACACCTCCAAGGGCCTTCAATTCCCGATCGTTTACCTGCCGTACTGCTGGGACTTATTTGAACGGGATAAGCCCGACACGTTTCTGCTTCACGCAGGAGGCCGACGGCAGCGCGATGTCGGCGGAAAAGACGGACCCGGTTACACCGAGCGGCTCGCCGCGCATCGACTCGAGGAGGCCGGCGAGGAACTGAGGGTGTTCTACGTCGCGGCTACCCGCGCCCAGAGCCGTGTAGTGGCCTGGTGGGCGCCCACGGACAAGAACACCCGCTGCTCGCCATTGCACCGGCTATTGTTCGGCAGAACCGACGGGCAGGCGCAGCCCGATCCCAAACCTGCACTCCCACAGGACACAACACTGGGCACCCGGTTCGCCCAGTGGGCTGAACCGGTCGCCGACTTCGTGACCGTCGAGGCCGTGCCACCCCTGACAGGGTCGGCTGCCTTAGCTCCACGGGGCCACGACGGGGACGCGCTGGAGTACGCGACATTCACCCGGGCGCTTGACTGGTCCTGGCAGCGAACCTCCTATACCCGCCTCACCAACCATGATGATCCGGCAGCACGGGTTCTCAGCGAAGCCGAGGACACCGGTCTGGTCGACGAACCGCCGATACCTAACGAATCGGACACCGCAGCTGCTTCGGAGAACTCCGCACCATCACTGATGAATGACTTCACCGGCGGGACTACGTTCGGCATCCTCGTGCACGAAGTCCTGCAGCGCATCGACACCTCGGTGACAGATCTGGCTGCCGAGGTCCGGGCCCGAACCCGCGAGGTCGTCACGCGTCGATCAGCGAACGTGGACGTCGACCAACTGGCCACAGCGCTGAGCGCGGTGATGGCGACCCCCATCCCAGGAGGGACCCTCGGTGCAGTTGCACCCGCTGACCGCCTCGTCGAGGTGGAGTTCGAGTTGCCGCTGGCCGGTGGCGACCATCCCCAAGAAGGAGCGGCGACACTGACCGCGATCGCCGACCTGCTCGAGACCCATCTGCCCCCCGATGATCCGCTCAAGGCCTATCCCGCAGTGCTGCGGACGATTTCGGGACCCCTACTGCTGGGCTACTTGACGGGCAGCATCGACGCGGTACTTCGATTCGATGGCCCCCGATATGTGGTCGTCGACTACAAGACCAACAAGCTATTCCCCGGCCCGGTCGACGCGACGCAGTTCGACCAGGCCGCGATGGCCGCCGAGATGATCCGCCACCATTACCCCCTGCAGGCCCTCCTGTACTCCGTGGCCTTGCACAGGTATCTGCGGTGGCGCCAGCCCGGCTACCAACCCGAACAACACCTCGGTGGAGTGCAATACCTGTTCGTCCGGGCGATGGTGGGAGAGTTCACACCGCCCGGCTGCGGAGTGTTCGCCTGGCATCCTCCGCCGACGCTTGTCGCTGCGCTCTCGGATCTGTTGGCGGCCCTATGACTTCGATGACGACACGCCAGCCCGTGCTCACCGATTTCCAACAAGCCGGCGTGCTGGGACTGGCCGACGTACACACCGCGGTAGCGCTGTGCCGGCTTGCGGGCGGATCCGACCATCGGGTGCTACTGGCAGCGGCATTGGCCGTTGCTGCGCTGCGCCGTGGTTCGGTATGCCTGGAGCTGAACCGGTTTCGTGAAGCCGCCGTGGACGTTGAGGGAGTCGATGCGGAACTAGCAGCGCAGCTGGAGTGGCCTGAAGCCGCTGATCTTCTTGCAGCGCTGCAGGCCAGTCCGCTGGTGATCGGAGGACCGGCGGGACCCCTGCGCCCGCTGACCCTGGTCGACAGTGACGCCGGGTGGCTGCTGTACCTGGACCGCTACTTCCGGCAAGAACAACTCATCCGCAATACCCTCGACGCGCGAGCGGCGACGCGCCCAGTCGTCGATACGACCTTGGCGCGCGCGGCACTCGACGAACTGTTCGTCGATTTAGAAGGCGGCCCATCGCCTGCACCGGACCGCCAGCGAGTCGCTGCCGCGGTGGCGGCCACCGAGTGGATCACCATCGTGGCTGGCGGACCGGGCACCGGAAAGACGCACACCGCCGCGAGGATATTGGCGCTTCTCTACACGCTGTACGGCCCGGGGCTTCGAGTGGCGCTGGCCGCCCCCACCGGTAAGGCTGCCGGAGCCTTGACCGAAGCCGTCGCCAGGCAAGGGCCCGATCTTGGGCTTCCCGAAAGCTTGACCGCAACAACGCTGCACCGGCTACTGGGATTGCGACGATTTGGTGGCCGACGCTCTCGGTACGACGCCACAAACCAACTGCCGTATGACGTCGTCGTGGTCGATGAGACCTCGATGGTGTCGCTAACATTGATGGCCCAACTACTGGAAGCCCTTCCGGCGGACGCACGGTTGATCCTGATGGGCGACCCTGACCAGCTGACATCCGTGGACGCCGGCGCAGTACTCGACGATCTGGTTCATCGACCCCAAACCCGTTCTGTAAGCGAAGAACTTGTGGCCATTGTCGCCAGTGACCTCGACGCTCCAGCTACGACGCGAGAGCCAGCCCTTGACGACACAGAACGCCGGCAGCTCTCCCGTGGAGTTGTCCGACTCGCCCGCGGACACCGATTCAACGCATCGATCGCCGCACTGGCCGACGCGATACGACAAGGCCGCGTCGACGAAACACTGATGCTGTTGGACAACCGGGCCGAGCAAGCGGTCACGCTCTGTCCACCCGCAGACTTCGAGACAGTTCGCGCTGACATCGCCTCGAGCGGAACGGAATTGGTCGCCGCAGCTGAGCGAGGGGATGTGGAATCCGCACTAGCGGCACTGCGGGGCCACCGGCTCTTGTGTGCCCATCGAGAAGGGCCATTCGGCCGGCGGCACTGGGCTGACCTCGTCCGGGACTGGACGGCGGCCGCCGTGGGCCATCCTTTGGATCCTTACCAGTTCTATCCAGGACAGCCTCTGTTGATCACCGCCAATGACTACGAGGCTGGCGTCTTCAACGGCGACATCGGCGTCGTTGTTGCCAGCGCCGGCGGCGTTATGGCTGCGATCGACAGAGGGGGAGATCCGCTACTACTCCAGCCGAACACCTTCGCTTCAGTCCAGACCGCGTACGCGATGACGGTGCACCGCAGCCAAGGCAGCCAATACGAGGCGGTATCGGTGGTGTTGCCCGACCAAGCTTCGCCCCTGCTGACCCGGCAGCTGCTCTACACCGCCGTCACCAGGGCCCAACAGCGCGTCCGCATCTTGGCGACCGAAGAATCGGTGGCTGCGGCGGTCAGCCGACAGGCCCAGCGCGCGTCCGGGCTGCGGCGAGAGCTTGGTGAAATTTGGCGAGCGCAGTAAACCAACTCTCTCGTGCTCTGGCGGAAAGGCCGTTCCGCGGCCGATAGCCGGATTCTTGACCTGACTTTTATCACCGTTGGCGGTCTGGCGACTCTGTAGGCCGCTGAGCTGCTATTTCGGTGTTGGCTTGGTGCGGATTTGTGCACTACCCGGTAGCCCGTAGGGCGCCGAGGCGGCGTATGTACGCACGGTGAGGACGTCCTCGGGGGCGACCGCGGTGCAGATCGTGTGGTCCTCCCGGCACGGGTCGCGCAAGATCGAGCACCTGGGCTCGGCGCACGATGAGGCTGGGGTCGGCCTGGGCGAACGCTCGGCGGCCGAGCCGTTACCGATCACGTCGTCGAAGTCGTCGCTGTTGTGGGATGCGTTGTGCGCCGCCTACGCCCGGGTGGGGTTCGATCAGGCCACCGGCGGCGAGGAGGTGTTTCGCCAGTTGGTGTTGGTGATGGCGCTCACTGAAAGTCCCCACTAATGCTCGCCGAAATTCCCCAACCGCACAGGGTGGCGACTTTCACCTGGCCACCAGCGCGGACATCAACTTGGCCATTGACACGCGGCAGCCGCGGCTAAATCGCGGGTGCGTGATGATGTCCGAGATGCCAGAACTCGCCGGCTGTGGAGCATCAGCGGCGGCGGGCGATGGCCTCGACGCTGCAGGAGCTGGGGCAGCCCGGGGCCCCGCGGGGCGGCCTGGAGCGTGGGCTCGAGCTGGACCCGCAGGGGGCCAGCGAACCTGCGGCTCCCCGTCACCTGGGGGTGAACTGGAAAAGTGTTGCGCGGCAGCCGCTCCCAATCGCAACGCAACAATCGTGCCAACTCATGACGAGAAGGAGACCGCATAGGCGCCGGCGACGTGGTCGAGGTCCGCTACCTCTACGCCTACCAGGGTGGCTCGCTCTATCAGCCGGTGTACCTCGGCCTGCGCGACGACATTGAACCGCACGAATGCGTGGTCGCCCAGATGAAGTACAAGGCACAAGCGGCGGGGGCATAAATGCCGCCCCCTGCGCTCAAAGAGTTCGCCGAGCTGGTGGATCTCGCCGCCCGGCATGGCTGGGCGATTCCCCCCGAAGAGGGCCCTCTCAGACGATTAACCGAAATCCCAGTCCCACGAGTGGTCCTTCCAGACCTCCTCGCTGAGGCCGTTGAGTTCGGCGGAAACCAGTTCAGGCACTGACGCACTGGCGATGTCCGAGCAGAAGAACACCAGGGTCATCCACGAGCCGTCGTGGAGGCTGTCAATAGGTGTGCTTTCCAATCTCACGCAGACCCGCCAGAACGGGAGCCAGTTTCGGTCTGCACGTATAGACACCGGGGTCACCACGTAGGTGCGGCCCCCGCCGCCGAACGTGAACCGTGAGGACTCCTTGAGGACAATGTCCCAAATGCGCGCTGGGTCTCCTTCTAGAAAGCCTGCCATGGACTGGGCGATCTCTACGCGATCGATGCCTACCCGACGGCCGTCGCGTAGGCAGAGCTGCGACTCCGCGTTCATCGAAGGGCCTGCGGATCGACACTTTCAGATTCGCGCTTCGCGCGGAGCACCACTTCGCGGGGTAGGCCACAGGGCGCGGGCATCAGGATCCGGTCCACCGCTGCTGCAAGTTCCTCACCCGCTCGCGCCATATCGTCACCGGCCAATGCGTGATCGCGGCAGCGGTCTGAGGCTTCTTGGAGCTGCTTCTTGATCCCCGCGGCCGTCAGCCGCGCTTGTCCTCCCATCGGAGCACTGTAGCCGCGGGCGCTGTTTTGCGGTCGAGCTTGGCGTTGGTTGGCGACCGCCGTGATCGTCCAACCCCGCTTGCGCAGCGCATGTAGTTCCAAATCGTCCTCCCAGGTGAGCATGAGAAAGCGGGCCTCCTCCAACGAAGCAACTGGCGTCAGACACCAGAAGCATCGAAGGAGGCCCGCCCTTCTCTGTGGAGCCACACGGGTGGGGAATTTCAGCGAGCATCAACGGGGATTTTCAGTGAGCGCCATCAAACTGGAGGCGAAGACCCGCGCCCTGGCCGGCTGGAAGGGCTACACCACCAACCTCACCGGCCGGCCCGCCGCGTTCGTCATCGACGCCTACCACCAGCTGTGGCGCATCGAGAAGGCCTTCCGGATGTCCAAACACGACCTACAGGCCCGCCCGATCTACCACCGCACCCGCGACTCCATCGAAGCCCACCTCAGCGTCGTGTTCGCGGCCATGACCGTCAGCCACTACATCGAGACCCAAACCGGCTGGAGCATCGAGAAATTCGTCCGCACCGCACGGCGCTACCGCAGCGTCACCATCGAGGCCGGCAACCAGACACTCGCCGCCACCGAACCCCCACCACCCGACCTCGCCGAAACCCTGACCAAGATCCACGGGGAAGGTGCGCACTAATACTAATTTGATAAAAGTCGGGTCCGGGCTGCGGCGAGAGCTCGCCGAGATATGGCGAGCGCAGTCAACCAACTCTCTCGTGCTCTGGCGGAAAGGCCGTTCCGCGGCCGATAGCCGGATTCTTGTCGGCGTCCTGCTTTAGCCTGATCCGCAACGGGGAGCGCCGGGTGCCTGACCTTGACCGAGAGTCGTACTTAGGGGGAAGAACGATGAGCCGGAACATTACGGCCGACCAATTGCTGAGCAACTATCTCGACGGGTTTCTCTGGGCCGATGAGGACTGGCTCGAGCGTGACGGCGCCACGGTGACCTATTGGCAGGCCCGATTGGCGCAGACGACAACAGTAGAAGTGTTGCCCGACGGCCGCATCAAGTGGCAGATCCGCACCCGTATCGTCGAAAATATCCCCAATGGTCAGGCAGCCTCGCTGCTCTGCATCGGACTCAACCGTTACGCCGTCGGCTGGAGTTTCGCCTACAACGCCACGGACCGGACCGTCGATGCCATTGCCGCCGTTTCCGCACCGCCGCAATGGGATACGTTTTTCCTACGACTGTCCGAGAAGGCCAAACTCAGCGCCTGGATGTCCGACGCCATCGCCCAGCGGCTCGCCGAAGCACTCGGTGGAGTCCCCGCCTTCAGCCATCCCGACGCGCAGCCCGGACTCAGAGAAACCTACGACGGGACCTACCACTACCTGGAAACCTTGCGGGGGCGCCCGGAATGGATTCTCGACCTGACGCCCTACCAGTTCCCGTCCATTGAGGACGTCGCATCGACCATCGCTGAGATGGTCGGAGCGCCCCCCGACACGGTCCGGTGCGACGAGAACGTACTGCGCATCCCGGTCGGACGTTCGAGTGGACGCCCGGTGGGCTTGCAAGCCGGCTTCGGTAAGCACCCGCTTGCCGGCTCCTCCTGGGAGAGCTCCCTGCAGGTGCCGTGTTCGCAGCTGTCGGAATCGCTCGTTCAGCAGCTCATGGCGATCACTTGGACACTGTTCGACGATCCCGAGACCAACCTCCTGGGTGGATGGACTCATGACGCCGGCCAACTGATCTTCCAGCAGTGGAACACGATGTCGGAAGCCAGAAACCAAGAGCAGCTCGGCTCGTACACCCGTCACTCGGCCAGCGACCTGTGGGGCTTCACCTCAACGCTCAGCGACGCCCTAGGAAGCCTTTCCCAGTCCGAGCTACCGGCCGAGGGTGAAGGCGGCGAGAGCGATGACCACGCTGACCGCGCCAGCGAAGTGGTGGCGGCCATCGCCGAGCAAGCGCGGCCCGCGGTTTCGGAACGGCCTGAAGAGGGTCAGGAGCCCGCCGACCGGCGCCTTCTGTGGCTAGAGCATCGCCGAACCCTCGTGGTGGCGGCCTGGTTCAACCCGATGGGTCCAACCGTCACCAGCACCGAGCTGTGTGCTTTGCCTGATGGCACGGAATACCTCGTGCACTTTCGCCGGCACCCCTTGGCGCCGTTCTATCGCGTTGTGGGTCCTGTCAGGTCCGGGGACGATATGGATCGGATCGAAAGTGAAGCGACTAAATTCCTCATCGGTGACGAGTCGTTGCCGAACGTTCTCTTGCTTTGGGAAGATCCGGATGCCATAGCGGCGGATGTCCCGAAAGCGCTGCGCGACAGAGTCATCGAGGTTTCCGAACACAGTGGCAGAGACTTAGTGGGCAGATCAGCCTGGATCTCTCAAACAATGGGAAGCCCTTGGGAGTTCGCGGCGGTCGATCAGACCGAGGCGAGGCGGGTAGAGGCTGCGGCCAGCGACGCCGCGGCGCCAGACCAGGGCTTCGCCACCTGGTGGCAGCTCGTTTCCAGCTTCGAAAACGTCGCCGCGAACTTCCGTAATCTGCCGGACGCGTGGGACGGGACCCTCAACACACAGAGGGTCTACAACAACCTCAGGCACTTCGACGCCGGCCCGCTCTTGGTGACCTACTCAGACATGGGGATGCCCGGACCGGAAGCCGAACCCTCCGCGGATTGACCACTTTCGATCTAAACGAGGGGATCTCCGACCCCGCGAACAATTGCACGGCTTTCAATGACCTGGCGCCGGGCTGGCATGAATCCAGCGAAGGGCGATCCGACGAGTTCGCTTCGACCGGCGGAGCGGCCGAACGAATAGAGACCGCCATGTGCAGTGTTGACCCACTGCGTGCCCCAACGTGCATGGTTCGGTGAGCCGCTGCATGGTCCGGGATACGAACCGCAAGTGGATGGTGGCGCGGCCGACGACGACCCCGCACAGGTGTGATCGGTGCCAGCGTGTTTCTTGACCGTTTGTCCGACCCCTGAGGTAACTTCGAGATCGATGTAGGTTGCCCCTAGCAGAATCGCCGCGGCGTTTCGCCGTGGCAGCAGTAACGCCAGACAACCAGCATCGGCTGTCTCTCTTCTCGGCTCCGCTCGACGCGCTGCGCTTGGGCGGGCACCACTGAGGCGACTGTGGCAGTCCGATGCTCGCCCAAGCGCAGCTCGTTTCGCTTCGCCTCGTCGATCGGCACCGATCACAGCGGGAGGGTAGGGGCAACCTGCATCTAGAACGCAGGGGACGGCGGGGGGCGTTGTGAGCGAATGGAAACAGACCCGTGTACTCACGGCTGCGCTGTTCACCGGCCGCTCGCTGCTTGTGCACGTGATGACCTTCACCCGCGGGTCCTCGACGTTCCTGAATCTGCGTGTCGGTCCCCAACGAGAGGACGACCCGAAAGTCAATCGGTGGCGCCACGGCGATGGCCAGGCGTATCCGCCCGTTCCCCCGGTCTGGCCCCTGGACAAACTCGATCCCTGGGAAGCAGCAAGCTACTTCGGCCCGCTGCCAGGCGGCGGTGAGAGCGATCCCGGGCAAAGCTGTCGTTCCTGTGGCGCTCCGCGAACCGATGGGGCGAAGCACTGCGGTCAATGCGGTACCCAGTTCGATGCCGCGGAATCCTCGTTGGCCGTCCGTTTGGCGGGCATCGTCGGCGACATCGCCATAGGCTCGCTGACCGCTGGATCTGATCTCGCCGCCCTCGTCGAGGCGTACTCAGAAGGGCTAAAAGGCTCCGAGGCAGGTCAAGTCGAGCTCCGCAAGTTCCTCGAAGCTGACTTCGCCCAGTCAGCCAGCGCCAAGTTCATACGTGGTGAGCAGGCCGGGATCACACCCGGTCTCACCCTAGGATCCGCCCAAGACATCCAACAGACCATCGCGACAACAGGACGTATCCGCCCCGAGCAGATCCGGCACGCCGAGCTACTGCTGAGGTACGCGCCTCTGCACTTCGGATACTGGGGCCCGTTCAAGGCGCTCGTCAAATCGATCCCCGTCGACGATCTACCCGACGCCTACGCCGATGCACTTGCCCGTCTCTCCTGCGAGGACCCGTCGCGTCCTGCGCCGTCCTCGGTGCATATCGAGGACACTGGCTTCCTGCGCTATTTTTTCTATTACGCCAGCGAAAAGACATTGGGGTACCTGGCGCGCCGGGTGCGTCGAGACCTCGCGGCCGTAGCGAAGCGGTCACCGGAAGTGTACGCGCGAGTGGCCGCCCGCATGATCCTCTCGTGGGATCGCAATCTTTCCCGAAATGCCTATGCCCCGGCCTACGTAATGCTCGGTGCGCGAAGGACTCTGGATGAGCAGAGCCACCGCGTCGTCATTGATCCGGATATGAGCAGCCGTCGGGATGCCCACCCGGAGATCTGGAACGACCGGCCCGCCTTGGTCCAGCGGATCTTCGACAGCGTCAAGAACTCAGTCGAAGCGCACACCTGGTCCTTCCAGGTGCTCGAATCCCTCGGGCAAGCTCCCGCAATCACAGGCGATCACCTGAAACTTGCACTCCTGAGCGCCTATCCACCCCTGAACCTCGCAGCATGCTCTGCACTGACGAGTCGGCCAGGTTCATGGGGCTCACTGACCGTGGCGCACTGGGCCGCGTTCCTTCGTAAAGGGGACGACCCCAGCATCGACGCAGTCCTCGACGCTATGACCGTCGGAACAGTAAGGCGCGCCGCAGTGCAAGCCGCAGGCGATCTCCTAGTCTCCGATGCCCCCAGCAACCCCTCGCGACAGTTAAGCCTTGCTGCGATGTTCCTATCGGCGACCCAACCGATCGATAAAAAACGATTGATCGACGACGCCGACGCTGACGTCGCTGCTGTCATAACAGTCGTCACTCAGTCGGCCATGAAATACAAGAAGCTATGGAACCCGATCATTAAAGGGCTCGACATTGAGCACCTTGAGCGTATCTCCGGAGCGCTTACCGATGGGGTCAGCGATAGCAAGGTGCTATCGACAATCGGTGATCAGATCATCAGGAAAAGAGCCGAACAAGCCGATCCGTCGGACGCAATCAACTGGATCGCCTCCGACAACCCCTTGGAAGCGAAACTTGGCTGGCGGCTCCTAAGCGCGGGCTACGGCGTGGCGGGTCTCGTGGAGCGGCTTCCCCAATGGATCCACCGGCGACTCCCGACACCACTCACTGTCGAACGAGTAATGACCGAACTTTTTCCGCGGGCGAGCGTCGATGACGCACCACAGCTTGCCGAGATCTTGCCCGCAGCACTTGATAGGGGAGTGGAACGCAGTGACCTACTCGCGTTCCTGATCGATACACCGTTGGGCCATGCAGTGTTATGGCACGCGATAGCCGCCCATCCTGGAAGCGATAGCGCTGCCCTCGCTGACATGACACCTGAGGGCATTCGCGCGACGGGTGACGCACGGCACCCCGAGCAATTGGGCTCCGCAACAGCCGAACAGTTGTCCTTCGTGTTGCGCTACATCACGAAGAACCCTCGCCGTATAGCCCGTGACGCGAGGTTCGGTGTCGCCGCGGCCACGACCACGGATCTGGCACTTCAAGCCGAGGCGATCAGGCAGCTTCAAGCCAACGGTCAGATGCCGCAGGTCTGGGGTGACCTCGTCGAGAGTCTGAGCCCTACCGCCTTCGCCGCCGGCAGAGATCATGTCGCAACTCTGCGGGACCCTCGTGAATTCCGCGACGCTGTCGAAGAGTGTCTGCGCAGTGATGTGCCTGCGAAGCGTGACCTCGGGATGCAACTGCTAGACGACCGCCGGCAGCGCAGCGCAGATCCTGCCCTGTGGGCCGCACTTGCAGAGTCCGGCGACTCCCGCATACAGGAACTTGTCGCAGAAGAAGCTCTCCTCCCAGACCGAGTCGACGACCAGGCGCTACTCGACTTCGACCGTCGCGTGCTTGTCGCCCCCGGCAGAAATCGCCGCACCAAAGAGTCGGTGAAGGCTCGCCTGGACACGATGTCGGCTGAATCAGGCCCGGCATTGCAACAGCGGATCGTCGCACTTCTGCAATTGGCAAGAGGTGAGACGCTCAGGGACAGGGAGTGGGCCCTCGGGAAGCTCGCCGAACTCGCCCTCGCCGGCGTCCATATTGACGGTCTCGAAGTCAGCCTCGTCACGACGGGCGACGCATCATGACTGACGTCCTAGATGAGCCCACATACCTTGGCCGTCGGGTGTCCAACCGACTGCAGTTCGCCGGCGGGGATCCCGCGAAGCTCACCGAGCTCGGACTTCCAGTGTTGTCAACGTTCACCGATATCGCTGCGGCACTTGAGGTGAGCACCTCGGAGCTGCGATGGCTCACCTTCGAGCGTGGCGCCGAAGACTCCAGTCACTACGCCCGTTTCGAGATCCCGAAGCGCTCCGGCGGCTACCGGCTGATCTCGGCACCGAAGCCGTTCCTGCGCGCTGCCCAACAGTGGGTTCGCACCAACGTGCTGTCACCGCTTCCGGTGGGGCCAAGCGCTGCAGCATTTCGGCCCGGTCTGTCGATCGTCGATAACGCAAGACGGCACTCCGGCAAGGCGTGCGTGATTCGGCTGGACCTCAGGAACTTTTTCGCGACTGTCACATTCCCCAGGGTCCGAGGCTTCTTCGAGTCTCTCGGATACAACCCGGGGGTCGCGACTGTGCTCGCGCTCATTTGCACCGATGCCCCCCGGGCACGAGTGACCCTGGACGGTACGACGCAGTACGTCATCATCGGTGAACGTTCACTGCCGCAAGGCGGGTGCACCTCACCGGATCTGTGCAACCTCGTCACAGCCAAACTCGACGCCCGGCTAGGCGGGCTCGCGGCGAAGTTCGGATACACCTACTCGCGCTACGCCGACGATCTGGTGTTCTCCACGGACAACGAGAAGACTCCGGCCAACACAATCGTCAGCGCGGTCAAACGCATCTGCAAGGACGAGGGTTTCGAGGTCAATCACGAGAAGACCAAGACCATGCGGACGCCCAATCGTCAGCTGGTTACCGGTCTCATGGTCAATGAAGGTGTCCGGCTGACTCGCGCGGACCTCCGTCGTATCCGGGCATTTTTTCATCGGTGCGAGATGCGCGGCCTGGACAATATGTCGGTCGAGATCGGCAAGGATGCGCGAGCTGTGGCGAAGGGGTACTTCGCCTACATCTTCATGGTCAGCCCGGGCGTCGCGCTGAAGCTTGCCGAGAAGCATCCCTGGATTTGAGGGTCGTGCTTAGTCAGGTCCAGAAGCCGCAGATCCTTCGACAACGAGACGAGTGAACCCACCGCCTCCAGTCCAATGAACCTCTTCCGAGATGCCGCCCTGGTCGCGCCCCTCGACCACTTTGTGCAGGCGCGTGCTTAGGAAGTCCCGGACGGTGTCGGGCTGTGCCTCCACGGCTACCCATCGCCGACCGAGTTTGTGGGCAACCGCCGGTGTTGTACCCGAACCGGCGAAGCAGTCGAGGACCCAATCGCCCGGTTCGGTAGCCAGTTCGATCACTCGCTTGACAAGCTGTTCCGGTTTTGGTGTGGCGAAAGGTTCGTCGAAAAGTTGCTTGCTCTCGGCCGTTGCTTTGTCGGTGGAGCCGGCATCCTCAATGGACCACATCGTCTCGGCCGCACTGTCGGCTCGCCCGGGAAGCCGAAACGCCGAGCCTTTGCGGTAGACGTGGATGTAGTCGTGGCGAACGGCGAACGGCTTCCCCCCGAGGCGCGGCATTTGAGTGCGCTCCCAGATGATGGTGGCGAGGAAATTCTCTGGCCCGAATACGTCGTCGAGCAGTAAGCGTGCGCGGTGTTGCTCAGCGTCGTTGAGGTGCAACCAGACCGAGCCGTCCTCGGCCAGGAATCGGCGGACCGTAGCAAGGGTCTCCTTGAGCCTCGTGTTCCAGGTGAAGTGGTCAAGTTTGTCGCGGTACTGCTTGAAAGTCTGACCGGTGTTGAAGGGCGGGTCGAGGTAGGCGAGTTTGACACCGCCGAGGAGACGCCCGGCATAAGGCTGGTGGCGTTCGAGTGCGTAGAGGGTCGCAAGGGCTTCGCCTTGAATGAGTAAGTTGTCGTCAGGATCGAGACCGACGAAGTCAACGAGCATCACCCCGCCAACACCCATCGAGTGAACTTAGCGCTCAGTACCGCAAGCGTCGGCGCCTTTCTCATCCTGGGTTGCCTGCGGCGTATGGCCGGATCGCTCCAGGGCGCCGATGTCGTATTTTGGCGGTTCATCGGGCTACCAATGGAGGCATGCCATGACCCAATACAGTTCGGACGATCAATGGCGGTCGTTCCAGACTTTTGTTGCGGCGTATGTCGCGGGCATGCTGCATCCTCGGGACGTCCTCACCATCTCCCGTCGTGACAGCGTGGCGCCGCCGCTCGTGGAGTTCCGCTGCGACGGTGCTTCTCGCCTGTGGTTCAGCATCGGCGACCTTGCCTGGAGCGACGAGGAAGGCTCATCGGTCCCGATTGCTCGTGAGGATGCCAACCACGTCGCACGAAAGACGGTCGAACTCCTTCGAGGGTTAGACGGGGTGGATGACCCCGGCGCGCTGCGCGTGAGTGGCAGCGGTCCGGCCAGCGCGGTGTCGGTTCTTGCTAGCGGAGGTTTCCTGAGCTTCAGCCAGCCTGAGGATGTCCACCCGGCCCGGAAGGCTGCTCTTGACGCCCGGATGACGGCAAACATCGACGTAGATGGCGATGTCATCGAGGCTGCGGCCCGCGAGGTTGGTAACCGCGTGTTCACCGAAACCAAGAACGGCTCGATCGCAGCGATCGCTGCCGCGGCTCAGCTGGCTCGGCTGCGAACGTGGGTCGATCCATTCACCCCGACGCCCGAGACGGGATACATGGTGGGTGGCCCGCGGGAGGATTCGAAGGATTGACAGCTTTCCCGCGTGCTCGGGGGCCGACTCAAGATTCGGAAGCGACCGTGAGCAACCATCCCAGAGCCATCGTTAAGCGGCTCTTGTTGTCGGATTGCCCGACTAAACTCCTCGCTGTCACTGCGAGGCTTGCGAATGGGGGACGGGGATGGCTGTACAACGACACGAACGGCAGGCTTTTTACCACCTGCCTGTCTACTGCGGTTTTTGCGGACAACTAGTTGACGGTTTAGAGGATTTCGAACCTGTCGGGGAGCCTTGCAGACACACCCTTTATGTAGCCCACGACCAGGGCTTCGCCTTCGTTTCAGACCGCGCCGAGAAGGCGCTTGCGAATATGTCGTGCAAGGTGATCCGTCACGACGACGATTATCTTGAGGTCGAATGTGGGGATGACGACGAACGAAACATTGACGAGCTTACGGACGCGCTCGAGTTCCCCGACGCGCTGAAGGTCGCCTCCTACGTCGGCCCCCCCGACGGATCGGGGATTTACATCGGCTTCGCTCCGACTGACGGCGAGTAATTTCCAGTCGTGCAAGGCAGCAGCGATCATGGCAAGGACTCAAGCGAGTTGGCGCGCGAGGACAGTACCCGCCTCCACACTGCGCTGGACGCGATGGACCTAGTCGATTCGGGACTCAGCGAAGCCGCCTGGGAGAAGAAGGTTCGAGAGCGGTTGGGCGACAGCATCGTTGACGAGTGGTCGGTGCTGACTGGGCAGGAGTACGACTTCACTTACGACTCATTCGAGGCGGCCAGACACTTCTCGGTGAGCTGGCGATCGAGGCCGCTGGCCGCTGAGTGCGAATGGATGATGCCGCGTTTGCGCGACGCGATCGCACGTTGCGGTCACGACGAACCGTTCTTGCTCGAGATCGGCGCCGGCCCAGGTGCAGCAGCCGCGATCTTGTCCGCGGCCCTCGATGTACGGGTGGTGACGGTCGACTCGCACCCGAAGTCTCTCGGTCTGCCTGAGCAGTTCGCAGAACTCACCGGCGGCCGGGTCGAGTCGCGGATTGGAGACCTTGCGGATCTGGCTGCGGTTCTTGACGGTGCCAAGCCCGCTGCTGTCTTCGGTCTCGGCATCTACCGCCACATTCAGCCGCATGTGCACTCGGCGAAGTCATTTAGTGACTGGTGGCCGATGCAGAAAATCCTGGACCAGTACACGGTCGGCCCTGACGTGAAGGCCTTCATCGATGCGCTCGGGGGAGCCGATCTCATCGTGTCGGAAATCATGTGCGCGGACTACCTGGCCGAGATGTGTGCGGGGCTGTCGCAATCTGGATACAGGATCCCCCGCGGCGGGATCCGAAGGATTGAGGGCGCGACGCCGAGTGGCCCGACAGTGGCCTTTGCAGTCCACTTCAGCACAGCGGATTTGCCCGAACGAGACCCGAATTTGCTGATTGAGATGTGCAGTCCGCTTCCGCGACCGCACCTGGATTTTTCAACCCCCGAGGACGACCCATATGGCGCTGAGGCGGTGCGGCTCAGCCTCGAGCCGACCGAATTCATAGACGCGGCAGAAGTCGACTACACGGATGGATCCGCACGACTGCGACACGAAGTTTTCGGTCTTGGCAAGCACCTGGTTGGCCAATACATCTCAAGCACAGGCGGATATCGCAACCTGAAGATCTTCGCGCGCAACGATCTCGAAGCAGTCCTCGGTGGACTTCGAGACGACGAGGAAGAGCTAGAGCGAGTCGGTGCGGCGATGCTCTACAGATGCAAGATTCCGGCGCCTCAATGGGATGGCCCTCTCGACACCGCGGAGAATCTAGTCCGATTCGAAGAGGGGTGCGGGGCTGATTGAGTTGCGGGACTGAATAACTCCAGACGCGACGCCATTCAGACGGCATCCTTGTCGGAAGGACTCCGACAGCTGACAGTGCCCGCGCAGATTGCCTTGAGAAAGTAAGGGAGACAAATTAAGTGGAGAAGACAACCTCCGAGAAAGTCGAGCAATCCGAGTTGAACGCAGACGGTAGGCGTCTGATCCGGGCCTTGGACTCGCTGGGTCTAGTGGACTCCATACTCGATCAAGACGCTTGGATTGCCCGCGTCACGGAGCAGGTCGGCGACGACATCGCCAATCAATGGTACGAATTTGCGGATGGCGCGAGCGATGTTGAGAGCGAATACGCCTTCACTTACGGCGCTTTTGAGAAGGCGAAACACTTCTCTGTGGGCTGGAGGTCGGGACCGCTAGCTGCCGAGTGTGCCTGGATGCTGCCCCGATTGCGGGACGCGATCGACAGAAGCGGACACCCCGAACCGTTTCTGGTGGAGGTCGGTGCGGGCCCCGGGGCCGCTGCTGCGGTCTTGTCTGCGGCCCTGCAGGTACCTGTCATCGCCGTGGACGCCCACCCGTTGACCAGCGGGCTGCCTGAGCAGTTCGCGCGGTGTACCGGCGGTAACGTCACATCCCGCGTCGCTGACATCGCAGACCTGGAGGACGTTTTGGATGGCCGCAGCCCCGCGGCGGTTTTCGGGATGGGGATCTACCGTTACCTACAGCCGCATCAGCATCGCGGGGACTCCTTCAGTGACTGGTTCGAGATGGAGCGAATCCTCGCCACCCACGAGGTCGACCCGCATGTCGCCTCATTCATCGCGGCACTGGGGGACGCCGATTTGGTGCTCTCCGAACAAATGTGCCCGGACTACCTCGCCGAAATGGCCTCGGGATTGTTCAAGTTCGGCTACCAAATCCCCCAAGGGGGAATCAAGCGCATCGCGAGCGCAACGCCAGCTGGGCCGACGGCGGCATTCGGGATCCACTTTTCGAAAGCGGATCTGCCGAAACGGAATCCGAATCTGCTCATTGAGATGTGCAGCCCCCTCCCTCGCCCCTACGCCGACTTCGTCTCAGATCCTGACAACGATCCCGCTGCCGAGGCGCTACGGCTCTCGCTGGAACCCACGGAGTTCATCGAGGCCGCCGAGATTGACTACACAGACGGCTCGGGAAGGCACCGCTTTGAGGTGTTCGGGTGGGGTAAGCACCTCATTGGCCAATACGAGTCGACTACGGGGGGCTACCGGCGTCTGAGGTTCTTCCCGAGAAACGATCTCGACGCGGCGCTCCAGGCCCTCCATGAGGACCAAGCCCGAATCGAGCAGGCTGGCATGGCGACGGTCTATGAATGCAACCTGCCGGCCCCGCAATGGGGTGGCCCACTCGATACCTAACCCCAGATGATCTCGATGTGCCGCCTCCTCTCAGACGGAAGGAACAGAGTTCGCTCCTGAAGCCGGCAGAAGCGATCGCCGCAGTGGCGGATAAGCGACCACGCTGCGCTTGCCTTCACGCCCGCGTCGCGGCTTCAAGTTCCGACCAGCGATCTTTGTCGGAAGGCCTACATAGACTCGAGCTTCACTGAAAGAGGTTCAGTTCAAGCAAGCGGGGGGTTAAGTCGTGACTTATCAAAGCGGTGCCGAGCCAGGCAAAGATGTGGATGAAGTGAACGACGATCCCTGGGACGAAGACCCTGTCGACCAGTTGCCCAGTGTGGTCGAGCCAGGACGTATCAACCTCACGCTGTGGACGAGTGCTCTTGGCGGAGACCCTCAGGCGTATGACATCTCGTTCAACTGGGACGGCGACGATACTGCCGAGTGGTTCGAGGACATAAGTCCAGAGACGGGTGCGCTTTCTCCGGCATCGAGCTCGCCGGTCTGGGGCGTGGTCAGCTGGCCTGATGGCAATGACGTGGTCCTTACCTACACCTGGGGTGACTTCGGCATGCGGGGCTACCGACGGCTTGCCGGCATGGCCCCGAGTGCGGGAGACCCGCAACGGTGGGTGAACCTCGGCGAAGCTCTTGTGGAGCTCGTCCTTCTCGACATTGGATCCGGTATGGATGAGGAAGACTCGTTGGCTCCAGCGTATTGCGATACCGCGGAGGACGACGTCATCGAGCTCGATGACCTATTCCGCGCTTTCCTGGGTGAGGTGGGAACTACGAAGCCTTGTCCGGACTTCGATTCGTGGCTAGACGACAAGTTGACCGCGGGCGCATACGAGATTGCCGAAGACTACTAGCCGTCACTTGTCCTGTCCGCTGAGCGCGTGATCGCACGGCCAGCCCTCGGCGCTCCGGACGGCGTCTCGCTGTAATAGGGCCTGCAGAGAAACAGTAAATACGCGATCGAAAATCCGACTGGCGCCATTGCGGCGCTGTGGATCCCGAACGAGGCTGTTTCCGTGCGGAGGGAAAAGTTTCTAACGGCCCGTCAGGTCAATGTCTTGCAGTGGATCGGAGACGGCTGTCCCGATGGCGTGTGGACAGATTTCACCTACAAGACGACCACCTACGCTCTGGCTGCACGCAATCTGGTGAAGGTAGACCGCCGTCACGGTTCGTGGTCGGCGGCCCTTACCGAGACGGGCCATTTCTATCTCGACCACGGCCACTACCCGACGGAACGAACACCGGCCGGCTCACATCCCGCGACGGACAGCGTCGCCGAAGTCGAGGCCGTGGCCGCTGAACTCCTGGCAGAGCTTGCCACCGAGCCCCGCACGGTCACGGTGCCCGCGCCCGCGGCTCGTGAGCGAGCCCGCTACCGGCGGGCCATCCACCACATCATCACCACCCACCAAATCCCCGGGGGCTTCCAGCTGCGCCACACCGGCCGCGACGACGGAAACCTCGTCATCCGCCTCATTCCGGAAAGCGATGCGCCGCAACGCCCTCCGACACCGGATGTTGCGGTGCCGGCGGAAGGACGGGCTGTCAGCACCGAGGTGCGTGATCTGGCCGCCGACAGGCGCATGGCCGTCAGCGACAACGCCATGGAAAGGGCGCTGCGGATCCTGCAAGCCATTCACACCGAATGCGTGGCCCGGGGATGGACCCTTCGCGCGGACCGGACCGACCAACGGGCCTTTGAAGTCACCACGCCGGAATGCACCTTCGATCTGACCCTGACCGAGGAACTCGTCAACCGAGAGATGCCCGACCAGGAGGTACTCGAGACCGCCAAGTACCCGTGGCAGCGGGTTCCCCTGCAGATGCGCAAAGTTGGTTCGGGCCGGCTGACGTTGCGCCTGGGCCGCTACTACCGCTACCGGACCTGGGGGGATCGAACCCGATGGACACTGGAGGACAAACTCGGCGCGGCGTTCGCCGAAATTCAGAGCCGCGTCGATGAGGCCGCCGCCGAACGACGCCGCAAAGAAGATGACCTGCTGCGCCGCCAACAAGCCTGGGACGCCGCTGTAAAGCAGGCCAAGGCTGCCTACGTCGTCGATCTCAACCGGCGGCGACTGCGCGAACAGGCGGCACGGCACGCCGAAGCTCAAGCGCTGAGGACCTACGCTCAGGCCCTCGCCGTCCTGGCCGACAGCCAACCCGAATCCACCAATACGGCGCTGCTGGACTGGGCCCGCGCCGCGGACGAGGAGGCCCAGCGCCTGGACCCCCTCAACGACCGCGACAGCTTGCAGCGCCTTGACCCGGAGAACCCACAGCCCGACGACTACGCCCCGTTCATGCCCAAGGGCATGAACGCACATCGCAGGCCCACGCAGTAACAGCGGGGCTGGCTATCGCAGCTCCTCCACCCGCATACCGAGCTTGCGCGCCAACTGTTCGGCTGCCTGCTTTCGGCCGGCTGCGCGAAGTTCGGCGATGGCCTCCTCGGCCACCAGACCGACCCGATGAATCTCGACTCGTAGCGCCTGCAATTCGTCGAAACGATCGGCCGCATCAGCGCCACACCACCGGCGCAGGACAGTTCGCTTCGGCTTGCCGTATTCGTTGTCGACCCAGACGCATGTCTCCGCCGAAATGACATCGTCGGGGCGAGAGCCACGCCCGGCGTAGCGGTGGCCGTGAATGGCCTCGCGGCGGGCTTTCGTCTCCTCCCGCTCGATGACCTCAAGCAGAGGGTTCGGGTTATGGTTTGCGGCCGCCTGGACGATCTGCTCGGTAATCGGCCATGGCACAACAAGATCCGCGCCCTCGTGGAAGCCATCCGGGCATGCCAGCCACACTTGCGGGTCAAGGCCGGTTAATCGAGCCAAACGGTCAGAGTCGGTTACCCGGCAGGCACCTGCCTCGCGGTACTCCATGCGTGCGATCGCGTCGTCGTCTATCAAGGCCTCGAAGACTTCCTCGGCAGCGCGGAAGCGCGGATCATCGCCGATACCGAGTTCGTCCATGCGATCCCAGAGCGCCTCGCGCTGCTGGAACGCTTCGACTCTCGACCAGTGCACCTTCAGCCGGGCCGGTGGGACCCAGTCTTGTCGGCCCTCGAAACGCTCCTCGACAAAACGGACCTGCACGCGGGCAGGCTTCTGTATTCCGAGCTTGACGACCTCGACCTCGACCAGGTCGTCGATGCGACGGGCGCGATAGGCCCACCGCTGACCAACCTGGAGATCCGGAGCATCCGGCACACTGCCATTCTCGCGATTCCCCGACGCGGGGAAGCCGGTGACGCTCACTGAAGTCGGCAAGGATGTCTTCAAAGCGATCGCCGAATTTGCTAAGGGTTAGGCAGATCTTCGACGGGAGTTAGATCGCCGCCCATCTGAATCTCGGCCACACGTACGTCGAGCAATCTGCTGGCAGTCTGTCGGGCAAGGCACCACTCCCTGGGTCTGCCGCAGTCATAGGGACGAAAGCTTGCCCTTCCGCGGCCCCGAAACCGTCGGTTTAGGCCGGTAGCATCTGGTCCGTGCTGATCCAGGGGGACTGTGAATGACCGAAATCAACGCCCGGGCGGCCCTCATGGCGCTCGCCGATGAGGATCTGGTCCGCATCGTCGGCAACAGGAGCGTGGGCCAAGAGTGGGCCAAGATCGCGAAAGTTAAGTACGACGACCTCAAACGGGGGGCACCTCGGGCGATGCGGAGCGTGCGCACAGCCTTCCTGACGAAACATGCGGACTTCGCCCATGTCTTGTCCCAGGCCTGGGCCGTCTTGATAAATCCGACGGCCGAACGAGACCACGTACTGGATGACCTCGATGATGTGAGCATCCGAGCGGCAGCTGCTGGGATGAGCCTGGGCGCCTCAGGCGCGACGGCCATGTTGTGCGCCGTCGCCGAAAACGACCACATCGGCGACTCGGAGTCGGTCCGAGAGCGCTTCGCTGAACTTCGCGGTATCGCAGAAGCTGCGCGCCAGCCCGAGGAAGTTGACGAGACCACCACAGATGAGGGGGCGGAACCCTCTGTTGACGGCGATGCCGACCGTGCAGAATCGGCCGCCGATCAAACCGAGTCCGATGCACGACACGACGAAGGGAGCGCTGGCGCGCTCACCGTCAGTGACATCCAGGAGCATGCGGCTCGTCTCCTGAATGAAACGGAAAACCTGGTCAAGGTTCTGCGGGCGGCCGCGGACACCATCGAGCAAGGTCTGCCCGCGGACCACATCGGTAATGCGCCCGACAATTGGTCAGAAGCGTTGCGGGAGCTCCTGAATGCGGCACCGGCTGCTGGTGCTGACCGTCCCAGTGACCTTCATGTGCTGATCGACCAGCTCGCCGCGGCGACTGCGGAGCGCGCCGAGCGTGAGTCCGCGCGCCGCAAGAACGCCCAACTTGCGTTGAGAATGGTCGGTCTCCTCCAGGAAGAAGGCCGTGAGGAGATGATCGCCGAGACCATTGCCCCGTTCGGGTTCACCTCCCTTCGGGAGCTTGAAGAAGCTGCCGGCGCCGAGCCGACCGCGCAGCACGAGCAGCTTGTCCTTGAACCCGTCCCCGAGGACGCCACCACCGATGCCGGGGCCACCACCGACGCCGAGGACGAAGACGAAGAATCGTTGTCCGAGGAAGGCGATGATGAGGACGCGGTAGACGAAACACAGGACGCGGCCGCAGACAAAGAGGATGCGGGGGAGAAGGGCGAGGAGACGTCTTCGGCATCACCGATCACAGAGGCGCCTGTCGAGGAGAGTGCGTCCGAGCCCAGTCCGGCCCCCCTTCCTTCGCGGGCTGCGGCGAAGAAGGCGGCCGCCAAAGCCCCGGCACAACCGACGACGGGCCCCGAACAGAACACTGCGATGTCCCTGTCGGCCGATCAGCCCACTGCGGGGGAGTGGCCTTGGGACGAAGGCGATCCGCCGATCATCGGTCAGCTGCTACTCGAAGGCCGCGAAGCATTGGCCTACCACCTGGCCACGGCTGCATCCGAAATATTGCCTCGGCGCCAGCTGCTTCTGTTCGCGTGCGCGGCCGCGCATTGCACCCCCGCAGCCATCGAGTTATCGCTGCTGCCCTCCGACGCCGACATCAAGGCCTTTGACACCAACGAGTCGCTGCTGCTGCTGGCCGCCGCTCTGCGGGCCGGCCTGCGTTTGGGTTATGCCCCGCTCGGGCTTCAGTCGCTGCTGGACGCGGCCGACGCCGCACTCACCGATCCCTCGCTGAGGGATGTGTTGCATGCCGCGGCGGCGGCGGTGCAACGCGGCCATGGCCGCCGCCAGCCCGACTCAGGTCCCAGCGCGGAGGAGATGGCCGCCCGCTGGACCGAGTTGGGGGCAAAGGCTGGCGAGGAGCTCGGCAAGCTGCGCCAAAAGAACCTGAAATTCCAGCGGGGCTCCAAGGTGCTGCGCCACCTCGTCCGAGACGGTCAGCCGCTGGCCGACGCGCTGTCAGCCGCAGCCGCGGTGACCGCCCAAGGTATCGCCGGCGCATCCAGCCCTGAATGGTCGCAGATCGAGCTGACCGCAGAGGAGTTGCGCGACCAGGGTGACCGCGACCGGCTCCTGATGGCAGCGGAGACTGCAGTCAGCACCGCCCAGCAGCGCCAGCGCCCGATCGACGGTCCAGTCAAGGTCCAACTGGATGAGCTACTGCGTGAAAGCGGGGACCTGTTATCGCGTCTGCTGACGGTACGCCGCGCCATCATGACCGCCGGCGATCTCAAAGACATCGCAGTCAGTAACGACCTGGAACGCGCACTGAATCAAGCCCCCAACTCCCCAGCGGTGCACTCGGTAGCTGACGCAGCCGTGGCCAACTTCGTGCAGTGGCTTCGGGCCGAGGACGTCGATCCCAACGCGCGGTCGGTTCAGGACGTGCTTGACGCAGCTCTGCTGGAGTTGCACGAGATTTCCCGAGATGAGCACGGTCGACCGCTGCGTGCCCCGACCGCCGGGGAGATCGCCTCGCTGCTTACTCCGCGTGATCCTGATCTGGTGGTGTCTGGCTATCTGGACAAGGGAGACATCGCGGCAGCCCGCGACTTCATTGCCGCCCGCGGCCTGGAGGGCGCCGGTTACGACGACAAGATCCTGCAGGCGACCAAGACGGCCAAGGTCAACTTCGAGCAGACCTACGCCGCGGCGGAAGAGGGGGCGGGCCGGTTGCGCGCGCTCTATAAGGACGACCTGGCCCGGGATTTGGGGGAACGGATCCGCCAGATCGGCGAGACCCCCCGTAATGACCGGTTCGATCTGGCGCTCGAGGGCTTGCGGGCTATCACCGCTGAGGCCGAGACTGCGCTGAGCGCGGAGCGGGAAACCCTCAAGGAGCGCCTGCGGGCCTTGACCTGTGATGAGTCGAGCAAAGCGCGGGTTTTGGAACGCATCGAGGACAGCGATGAGCCGCTAGCGGTGTATTTCCTGAGCTTGCTGGAAACCGGCCGGGCGTTGCCGGAGGTTGAGACCCCGACCGGTGACGACTTCAGTCAGTTCGTTCCGCGCATCGTTGATGTCGCCGCCGACGCCCACGGCGCCGGTAAGGATGCGCTGGCAGCTGTTCGAGAGGCGTTGCAGGCCAAGTCGACTCCTTCGGATCGGCTGCTGCGCGACGGCCTGGTGGCATGGCAGTCCTTGAAGACTCGCCGTCGCGGCGGTGATGACTTCAAGCGATCGCTGGGCAATGTGCTGCGCATGGTGGGCCTGACGCCGCGACCCCAAGACTGGTATCGCGGTGAAGTTTCACGTACAACCGGGGCCGGGTACGCGACTATCCGCGTGGCCGCCGATCCGGTTGACCGCTCCTATGTGCCGCAATTCGGCAGCCAGGCCCACGGTTCCTACGACGTCACCTTGGTGTGGGACCCGGTCACCCCGTCGCGGTTGATGGATTTCATCGGCGAAGGCAATCGAAGTCGATCCAACATTGTCATCTATTTCGGGGTGTTGAGTCTGGCCGAACGGCGTCATCTGCGGGCGCTGACGCGTAGCACAGCTGGCGGGAAAGGCTTCTCGCCCATCGTCATCGATGAAGCCGTGATCGGCTGGCTGTCTCATCTGACCGAGCCGGGCTGGCGTTTCACTCAACGGGTGACCCTGCCGTTCACCACGCTGAATCCCTATCAGCCCAACGCCGCCGGTGAGGTACCCGAAGAGGTGTTCGTTGGTCGCAACGACGAGCGGGCGCGCATCGAGAACCCGACTGGGTCGATGTTCGTCTACGGCGGCCGCCAGCTCGGCAAGTCCGCCCTGCTGCGCCGAGTCGAACACCTCTACACCGATGTGCGTGCGCCTGAAGCCGGCGCCGTCGTGGCTGGCAAGGCCGCGGTATATATCGACTTGAAAGCCGCTGGTATCGGGGAAGCCCTCAAGCCGGCGGCGCTGTGGCCGCTGCTCGGGGAGCGGCTACACAAGGCTGGCATCATCTCGGGCAAGACCGCGCCGAGCAGTGCCCGTGAAGTGACCACCGAAATCATGAATTGGCTGCAGTCCGAGGAATCTAACCAGTTGCTGCTGCTGCTTGATGAGGCCGACAACTTCCTCACCGCTGACTCCAACGCCGGTGAAGGCGACGTGGGCCGCTTCCCGGTCCTGCAGGCCCTCAAGGACGTCATGGAGCAGTCCCGGCGGCGGTTTAAGGCGGTGTTCGCCGGGTTGCATCAGGTGCAGCGATTCTTTGATGCTTCGAACACACCGGTCGCGCATGGTGGGGATGCCATTCCGATCGGGCCGCTGCGCACCCACGACGCGTCGGATCTGGTCGTGTCACCGATGGGAGCCCTGGGCTACCGGTTTGAGAATCACGAGTTGGTGTGGCGGCTCCTTCTGGTGACTAACTATCAGGCCAGCCTGGTGCAGATCGTCTGTGACGCGTTGGTGCGCTATCTGCAGAAACGCCAGATACCCGAAGACGGCGGGCGGATGGTCATCAGCGCCGACGACGTGCGCGACGTGTGTGCCGATCCCAAGGTGCGCGAACTGATCGCCCAACGCTTCCGGTGGACGATCAACCTCGACTCCCGTTACCGCGTGATCGCCCTGGTGGTGGCCCTCAAGAGCATCGGCGCTGACCCCGGCATCCGTTTCACCGTTGATGATCTGCGCGAAGAGTGCGAAGTGTGGTGGGCGGACGGTTTCAGCCCGGACCAGTTGTCGCGCACCGAGTTCGAACGCTATCTCGTGGAAATGCAGGGACTGGGAATCCTCCAGCAACCCGAGGCCGATCTGTGGGCGCTGCGCAGTCCCAACGTCATCCAGATGCTCGGCACCCCCGACAGGTTAGAGAAGGAACTTCAGGACGCCCATTCGCATTTGGAACGGCCGCTGGAATACAACCCCACCATGGCCCGTCAGATCATGGGGGATGCCGAGGGCATCGCAGCCCCCCGCTCACCGTTGACCGACTATCAATTGACCTTGTTGCTCAAAGACTCCGATACCGCCCAAGTGGTGTTCGGATCCACGGCCCTCGGGATCGACCGGGTCGTTGAGGTTCTGCAGCGCCAAGCCAAGCGGGAAGACAACGTCCAAGCGATCGTCGTTAAGTCCCTGCCGTCCCCGCAACTTGCGCGGGCTGGCGCCGGAGGAAAACGGGCGCACGTCATCGTGGATCTGAGCCAATCCAAGCCGGACGGCAATCTGGCTCACATCTGCCAGGAAGCCGCCGCCCGGAAGAACGTCACTGCCACGGTAGTGCTCGGGCCGGCCTGGCTGGACAGCCTCGACACCCTAGACGGGGTGCCCGTACACAAACTGCGCCGCTGGTCGACCGCAGGGCTGCGGGCTTGGTACGGCTCGCCGTTCGACAGCCCCGCAGACCGGGCTCGGCTACATCGGGTGACCTCAGGCTGGCCGCTGCTGGTCGAAGAGGTGATGGGCGACTTCTCCAAGGCTAGATCCCCGCAGGAATCGTTGCAGCGGTTGGCAACCCGGCTGGCCGCCCCGGATCGGGCTAGAAAAACTCTGGCCGACAGCGGTATCGACCTGACGATCGCCAAAGCGTGGGTCAAGTCCGTCCCTTTCGGCACCGACAGCGCTGACGGGATCGACCAGTTGCCGGTGTCGGTGGAGGACATCACCGAAGCACTCGGAGTGAACGGGGCGGAGTTGCTGGGCCGCCTTGAAGCCCTCGACGTGGCTGTTCAGGACGGCGATAGCTGGTTCCTCGATCGTGTGATCCTGGCAGCTGCCGCTACCGTTTACCAAGGTCATGAGTAGGTGTGGACGAACGCATTTGGTCGCTGCCCGGCCCGCGCACTTTAATCACCGACACCCTCGGTGAGCTCAAAGCGGGCCGCCACGTATTCATTGCGCTGCCAGCGGAGATGGCTGGTGATCCCGCTGTCACCGACAGCTTGTCTGATGCGGTGAGTAACGAGGCGGGCCGCTTCACCACCGCCCGCCGACTCTTCGCCGAACCCGACCTGGACTCTCCGTTGGAGGTGGTCGCCCGCGCCATCGATTTCGATGACCCCCCGGCAACCGTGCCGCAACTGCTGAGCCACCCCCACGGTGCCGGCACTGCATTTGTAATGGTGGTCGCCGAGCACACCGAGACGCAGCAAGCCCTGTTCCCGAAGTTTCTTGAACGGCTCGAGCAGGAAACCCGCAGCGCGCCCACCGAAGGGCGGATGTCGCTGGTGGTGATCGGCGGCCGCAACACCCTGCCGAACTTCCGCGGCGGGGAAAGCTCCGATGTGTCCTTGGCAACGCTGTGGTGGTGGAATCGCATTGCTCGATGGGACACCGCAGCTCACATCAGCCACCTCGACGGCCCCCGCATCACGGAACGCATCCTGGCCGATATTCGCACTGAGACCATCGTCGAAGTCGCCCGCTGGAACCTCACTCTGGCCGAACAGTTGGCCTGGGACTGGTCTGGTGACCCAGCCGAGCTCTCCGAGCATCTCGGTGAGCCCACCCGAGCCGGCGAACAGCCTTCAGAGACCAGGGAACGGTGCGGGACCAGCCCTGCTGACGAGCTGCTCGATCTGTGGGACGCCGGACAACTCGATGGCTGGCACGACCACTACTCACCCGCCCCATCCGCGCAACGGCTGCGCAGGCTTGTATGGGCGGCCCAAGCCCGCATCGTGCTGCCGTGGATCGAGCAGCGCCGAGAAGTGTTGCAAGAGAAAACGATCGCCAAGATGGGGCGAAAGAATTTCAACGACGCCCTGCAACTCATGTTCGATCCGCCGCTGACCGACGCTGGCCAGGTGGAGATCAAAGACCTATACAAGATCATCGCCGGCCGTCTCGGGAAAACCGAGCCCGGTATGCGCTCGACGGCTTGGCGGCTGCGTGACTCCCGCAACAAAACAGCTCACCTCGAGCCGCTAACCCTTGGGGAATTGGGCGAGCTGGTCAACGTCTGCCGCGACCTTTACTGAACGAGGCGGCCAGTTACGGTTCGGCCAGGTCCACCACCAGCGGAACATGGTCCGACAGACCCGAGTCGATCCACTCCTGCTTGGACCCGGCGCTTACTTCCCGCAGTTGCGGCAGCCACTCTTCGGGGACAAAGGCGTAGTCGATGTGGTAGCTCTTCTGCCCGGCGCCGCGCCAGTACAGCGTCGGGGTTGTCTCGGCGCCCTGGGCCTCACGGAAGTGATAGTGGTAGGCGCTGACCAGTCCGGCGCGCTTGGCCGCATCGAGGGTGCGGGCGTGCTGTTTGGCAAACGGCATGCCGGCATCCCAGGAAACGTTGTGGTTGAAGTCCCCGGCCAGAATCGTCGGCCCAGAACTGTCGATCCAGTAGGCGTTCAGTGCAGCGGCCGGCTGCGGATTGGATTGTGGGAAGGCCTTGATGTTGGAGGCGCGGTGATTCATCGCCCACACCGCAATCAACGAAAACGGCAGCAGCCCTGCGATGTCGGCGAGTACCACCCACTCCATCATCGGCTCCACAGGCCGTGTGGCCTGGATGCGGTAGTCCCCGAACGTCATTACCGCCAGACCCTTGTCGGGATTCTTCGGCGGGTCGGGGATCTTGCCGGCCCACGCCATCGACGTCCACGGCACCGGCCCCGGATACTTGGCCGTCAGGGTGCTCTCGGCTGCGCACTCCGAGAGCACCAGAACATCCGGTCGCAGGCGCTGCAACACCGTGTCGAGCTTGCGATGAACGGCCATGTTGGAGTTCCACACCACCAGACGCATCCGGCGATCCTAGAGGACCTTGTCGGTTGCCCGGTCTAGGTTTGCTGACCATGAACAACAACGGGGAAGCCAAGAAGCGACTCCACCTCACCTCGGTCACGAACCACCGGCTGGGTGCCCTCAGCGCCTGCTTACTTGACGACCTCGCCGGCGCACAGAGAACAAAGCAGGGTCAGCTGTGACCTCCACCGACGAGTCAGACTCCCTGATCTCCGCACTCAACAAGGCGCGCATCCCGCTCGGCAACCACGCCTTCATCCGGCAGATCGTCAACGGGGTCGGCATCGACAGCTACCGGGCGAATGTAGACACGAGCAAGCCGCACGTCATCGCCACGCGGAGCGATGGCGGAAGGGATCTGGGCATCTACTACGGCTACACCGTGGGCTTTCCCTCCGAGGAGGAGATCGTCCGCATCCTCGGGCCCGGGGTCTCGCGAGAGCCCGCCAAATCACCGCAAGGCACCTGGTGGGTGGCTCACCCGGTCAACGCGATCTACGACGGCAGCGAGCGTGCCAAGAGCCGTGGCCGGGAAGCCGGTTTCTGTGCGTGCGGGATGCAGCTGTCGCTGACCGGGGAGTGCGACTACTGCGACTAAGTGGGCCGCGGTTGTTTAGTTTTTTCGCGCCGAGGGCAAGGGACGCCAGTCGTGGGTGCCGCCGGCAGGCAATCGCGGAGCGAACGGGCCTACTCGTCATCGCATCCAGGGCGGATCACGGTCGCCTGAAACGCTGAGACACCCCCGACGTGCTCATCCGTCTAGTGCGGCGATAACCATCTCCGGATTTACCCCGATTGAGTTGGTCAGTTGTACAACCGTTTCGGGTACCGGCTGACCTCTTCCGCGGTGATAACGCGCACCGGATGGAGGCGATTCCGCGAGCATCGTCATCGGAGTGCTCAACGGCGACGGTTGACGGAACACGCGCCATACCTGTGCTTGCTTTTCCGCTAGCGCGTAGGTTCCGCTGTCGCACAACAGAACACAGCTCCCCCGCTCGCCTCGCACCACTACGGCATACGCACTCTCGTAACGCTCGACGAGTGTGGCGATCCGGGCGGCGTAACGCCGCGGCGATGAGCTGCCGCAGTCAGCGACCCATGCCCCGTCCTTCAGTTCCGCGTCAAGTTCTTCAGCCTCAAGAGCCGCCAGCAATTCGGCGTTCGGATTCTCTCGGGCCGCCCGGGCGAGTTCGATGACCATCTCGATATCGCGCCACTCGGGGACGCGACTGAAGGACTGAGACGGCTGATACAGATAGTGGTCGATGAGTTCCGGGTCAGCGTCCGCGGCACTGTCGCCGACTGCCTGCCATGCTCGCTGCAAGACGATGTCGCGCGGGCGGCCGCCATGCAGAGTCGCGCCATGCGCTAGTAGCGCCAAGCCCACGGCGATCAAGGCTGCGACGTAAGGCTCTGCCCTGTTTGGCAGATCGTCGTCGGGAGTCGGTGGAGTCGCGATGAGAACGTCAGCGAGTTGGCCGGCCCATTCGTCGTCATCGGGTCCCCACACTCCGGCGGCGAGCAGGTCGAAGTGAAGTTGCAACACCAACATTCGGAGTTCGACCGCAGGTGCGGGGATCGCGGTGACGCCGCGGCGCAGCCGTTCGCTCCAGAGCTGCATCCGCCGGCGTTGTTCGGCGGGAATCACCGGTGTGGGCCGGCGATCCGAGAGATCGTCGTCGGTCTCGCCGTCTTCTTCGCCGTCATCGTCGAGGGGTCCTTCGCCATCCACGCTGGCGGTCGAGTCAACCGCCCAGGTCGCGTTGGAAGTTTGAACTGTCGCCAGCGACCCCGGCAGAAGTCCAGTCGTCAAGGCGGGCCCCAACGCAGCTTCGACGTCATTGAGCCACGCCCCCCAGCGGTCGTTGTGATCCACCGCCGCGTCGCGCGGTACAGAGACGCTCGAAGACGGCGCACCTCGATGAATAGCGTTGGCTTGCAACAACTTCAGTAAGTCGTTCTCGAATCGGTTGCGTAGCGCGTCATCGGTGAAGACATTCGCGTAGTCCCGGCTGAGCCTAGGCGTCGTCGCCTGGCCGATTCGCGGCAGACAAGCGGCGGTGTCTGTCAGGAAAACGACTGAGCTGATGACAGCGTCGCCGCCGATGATGGCCGTTGCGCGAACCGCGGCACCAGGAGGCTCCGGTGCCAGGAATTCAGCCACAACGACGCTGTGGCAGTCCTTTTTGGTCACCTCGAACGAATGGTAGGCACGCCACTGCCCGGGGGCGGCGGTAGATGCCATCTCTAGAGTGACTCGGGCAGCCTCGCGGCAGATCAGTTCGACGGTGATTCCGGAATCGCTGGCTCGTGCTCCGAGCAAGGTCAACGCCGCACTCCCGCGCTCATCGGAGTTTGCGATCGTGCAACGCAGCCGGAATTCCGACTCTTGCGCCGTCACACCTTCGGGGACCAGCGACACCGCGGTCGGGCTAATTGCAGCGAGCTCACAGTTCCCCCCGTGGCGTGTCGCGCGCAGTAAGGCGACGCGGCTGAGGTTCGGGCTGCCCACCATCGCGGTCAGCACCTCTCCGGTGCGCCATTCAACGAGCTTGCCGTGGCTCAGTCGTTCACCCTGCTCCGATAGCCACCGGTACTCGACCGCATCCACATCCCCAGCCACTGCGGCCACCGCGCGACCGTCATAGCTGCCGAGTTCTGGCTGCAGCGCCACAGTCAGCACTTTGGGCTGAAGACGTGCAACCAGAGCGGCGAGGGCTGCAGCATCAGGGTCGAGGAAGGGTGCACTGACACTGAGCGCGTCGACAGCGTGGTTGGGCAGTTGGTCGAGGATCGGTCGATCGAGATTTCCCAGAATCGACAGCTCCGAGACCTCCACGGTCTCGGGACGCACCATGTCCGCAATCTGTGTCACAGTGAATGCGATCCAGCTCGGCATGTGTACTGCCGGATGGCCGGCCAGAGCGGCGAGCCAGTAGGCGAGATCTGCCAACGCCGCGGGGCCCTTTGAGCGTTGCCCTCGAACCACGCACCAGAGCTCATCGTTGTAGCCCCAGCCGGCTGTGGTGGGATTTCCCGAGCCGACAGCAGCCCACACTTCGCCCTCCCCGACAAGCACTGCCAGCTTCGGATGAAATGCACCGGGGCAGGAGACGTGACCGTGCTGATAGGCGCGTCCGGCACGGCGAATGTCCACAGGGTCATGCACGGCGTGCTGGGCGTCGCTGAGGATGGTCACGCGCGCTCCCATCCCTCGCGCTAGCGAAACTGCCCGCTGCTCGACGAATAGCAAGTCGAGGGTGTACCCCGTGATCAAGACTTCGCGCAGCGCCGCACCGTCGGCGCGGCTGTGCCATTGCTGTAGCAGAGTCAGCGGTGAGCAGAAGTCGAATCGCACCCGCGCGCTCATGGGAGGTCCATCACGGCTCTGCCCAAACTGGTGACAGCGAAGCCGTCGTCGCCGTGGGATAGCACGCCGAGTTGTCGTGCGATGTCGGCGAAGGTCTCGGCGCGAAAATTGATGTTGTAAGCACCTTCAGCCCCTAGAGCGAAGTAACGGCCCTCCCGTTCGGCGAGCTTCGTCGGGAACTCGATTCGACCGTCGGTGGTGACAATCAGCTTGCTCAGTGCGATGCGATGCGACTGGGCGAGCATGTCGTCGACGATCAAGGCCGCGAAGTCCCGCGTGGTGTCCCGCGATGCGTCCGCCGCCCGGGTTTTCACCCAGAGCGGGTCAAGGTAGGCCCGCACTGGCGCCTGCCGACCTCCCCGGAAGGCGGCCAGGGATTCCCCTTCGAGGTGATCCAAGCGCCGGCCACCTAACAGCAGGGTGGCAATGGCCGTGTCGATTTCGCCGCGGCCGGAAAGGTCGTCTTCAGCAGGGCGCGGGTGTCCGGCGGCATCCAAAGTCGGCGGGAGATCGGACAAGTACGCAGCCAACCGACCTTCTGGCATTAGGCTCCGGATCCACTCATGAAGTTGGTCGCGTCTCAGCGGTTCGGCGGCCTCACGCACTTCATCAACCAGGCGTGCCCACAAGAGTCGCCAGGCTCCCACGAACCGGTGACGTAACAGCAAGCCTCGCCAGGCCGCAGCGCGACCGCCTTCCTGTTGGAAGACGCTGTCGGTGGTGAGCCAGTCGCCGTATGCGATGCCGCCGTATGCGATTCGTCGCCAATCATTCTGTCCTGGTTGAAGTTGCGCTGCGCGACAGAGGATCCGCAGTGTGGCGCGGCGCGTCTTGTCATCGCCGGTCCAGTCACCAGCGCCGGTGGCGGCGACGACTTGGCGCAGCGGGGCCACAAAGGGTGCCGTCGGCCCGGCGTGCGCTATCAGAGTTATGTCCGATAGATCGCCAGTGGCGATGGGCCGTTCCACGATGATGTTCAGCAGAGGAGCGAACATCTCTAGGACTTCCGTTGGGCACTGCCGCGGACCCCGCCGCAGCGCGTTCTTGTCCATGGCCACCAGGCCGAGCGTGGTCGCCGGCCCTTTGTACTGCGACCAGAAGCCGGATGCCCGTTCTGAGTATGAATCCGGGCCGACTTGGCTGATGCGATCGGCCATGCCGTCGGCGAGCAGCCTCCGTACGGTGTCGGCGCCATGGAGGTGCCCGGGCCCCGTCAGATCCCCGGACTCTGGAGCAATGAGCGATGCCCACGCCAAGGCGGACTCGGAGCGGCGAATCAAGGTTTGGCAGGTATCGGCGTCGTACTGGTGCGTAGAAGCAAAGTCTGCGAGTGCCCAGTACAGCGCGAAGTGCAATGCGCTCTCAGTCAACGTTGAGATACCCGGGACCAATACGCTCACCATTCGGAGAACGGGTGCTTCGACAGCCAATGGGTAACGGCTTGTGCGCTTGCTGATCCCCGGTGCCGACCACGCCGGACCGTCGATCGACACCATGGCACTGGTTTCTTCGGTCAGCGGTCACCCCCCACAGCTACGCACCTTAGTTGCTCCGCAGACGCGCCGGCGGCAGATCTTCGACGTCGGCGGGCCTGGCCGCAGGACCCCGCCACAAATGCCTTGTCCTCAGACTCATCTGACCTAACTGGCGGCTATCGGCAGCGATCAAGGGGCATGCAGTACCTACTCGTCATCGCATCCAGGACAGATGCCGGTCACCGACAAGGTGTAGATACGGCACCTGGGACACTTCTCGGGCTCGAGCTTCCTTGTGCTGGCGTTCCCACCCCGTGGGCCGAGCCCACCGTTGCGCGGATGTCCGACGTACCACTTGCCCTTGAGTTTTC